>NZ_VUMY01000020.1 GCF_009695935.1 Mobiluncus porci | reverse complement strand
TTCAGAAAAATCAGCGACGACGACATCACAGAAATGCAACACCTTCTAAACATCCGCCCCCGCGAAACCCTCGGCTGGCAAAACCCCGCCGAAGCACTCAATGTTGCACTCACCACTTGACACCGCACTATTTCCACTGCGGGCGATATTCTCCTGGGTTAGGATCGCTAATCTACGGCGCTGGAACCACGGAGTCAGACCCTTCCGATTACGTTCGCTGCGCTCACTACACCGGAGAGGTCCGACCCGGTGGCTACGCTCGACCCCGCCGGCTACGCCCGCCGCGTCGAAATCACCTGGGTTAAATAGCGAAGCGATATTTGCTTTTGCCATGACCGTTGACGGGAATAATCACACCCGCGTTGCGGAGTTTCGCCAGTAGTTCTGAAGCCGCGGAAGGCGAGAGCCCGATAAGCTCGATTACGGCACCGCGACCAAAAATCCCCTCGCTCCCGAAGGTTTCAAAAAGCGTCAAGGCGTGTTGACGGGTGTTGCTGTGGAAAGTGGCGAGCCTCGGGAACAGGTCGACAATGTCCGGTTTTTCCTCTCCAATGTCCGGTTTTCTGCTCGCTGCGCTGTTCCATGCCCCGCTGATATGCATGGTTCGGTTTGAGAGATCCAATCCGTTTTCGCCAAAGAGATGGCGCAAGAACAAGACCAGGAACTCGTCGGTGGGTTCATTATTCAACAGGCGGTTGCGATAGTTGGCGCGAGCCAGGGCGCTGCGGAAAAACCAGGAGTGTTTCAAGAAAGTGTCCTTAGTGACACCGAGCCCGAGGACGTCCAGATATTTGATGAAGAAAACCGCGACGGTGCGGGTGTTGCCCTCGGCGAAGGGGTGAATCTGCCACAGGTCCGCGACGAACCTTGCGAGGTGGGCAATCCGCTCGGACTTGCCGATACCGCTGTAATCAAAATTTGCCTCACGAGCCAGGTCGTAATCGAGGGTTTCCTCAATTGCGGGCGCGTCCCCGTAAGTGACGGTGTCGCCGTCAAGAACCCACTCGGATTTAACGATATTGAAGCCTCGCGGGCGCCCGGCAAAGTCGTAAATCTCGGTGAATAACTCGCGGTGAATTTTGAATAATTAATCGCTCGAAAAGGTGAAGTTTCTCTTTTCTAAAAGCCGCGTGATGCGCGTGGCCACGAGATCCGCTTCCCGCTCGCGGCTTGCTTGTGTCGCATCACCAGTCTCGTGCCGGGACTCTTCGCGGTAATAGCTTTCAATGAGCTCGCCTGCTTGAGCGGAGGAGACTTCGCCTTCAATGTGGCGACGAGCCAAGTCTTCAAGATATTGGCTGGTTTCAAGGTGATCCACGTCTTGGAGCCCTACCGCGGTTGCCCAGTAATAGGCTCGCCGAGCTCGCTCGCCTGACTCGCGGTTTTAGCGCTCAAACGGGCTTTCTTCTAAAGGGCTCACTCCTCAAATCTACCAGTTAACAATGGATTGGCGGGGATAAGAATCGGTGCTGTGCATAAGGCAAGGCGCTGAACCGCCGCGTGGAGATTACTTGGGCCAAGTAGGCTACGCCTGACGGCCGCGTCGAAATCACCTGGGCGAAATAGGAGTGCTTTATTGAGGTAATCGTGTCATAATTACTGCACAGGAAGTGTATTAATTAATACTTTCATCGAATTGGTGTCTCTACGCCCGTCTCGTTTCGCCGCGGAGCTTGTTCAAGAACTGCTTGGTGCGCTCCTGGGTGGGGTGGTGAATGAGCTCATCAGCCGGGCCTTCTTCGAGGACCCGCCCGCCATCCATAAACACGGCGCGGTCCGCGACGCCGGCAGCGAACTCCATCTCGTGAGTGACAATCACCATCGTCATCTTTTCCTCGGCCAACGACCGAATAATCGCGAGAATCTCGCCGGTAAGTTCCGGGTCCAAAGCAGACGTCGGTTCATCAAAAAACAACATCTTCGGGTGCAAAGCCAGAGCCCGCGCAATCGCCACCCGCTGCTTTTGCCCGCCAGAGAGTTCCGAAGGATAGGACTCGCCCTTGTCGGCGAGATTCATGCGCGCCAGCAGCCCTTGGGCTTCCTCCCGAACCTCGGACGCATCGCGCTTTTGTACCTTCACCGGCGCGTCAATCAAGTTGCGCATCACGGTCCAGTGGGGGAATAAGTTGAAGTTTTGGAACACAAGTCCGAAATCGTGGCGGAATCGCTTCTCATCGCCTTTCGAAGTCTTCACGCCGTTTTCCTTTGCCAAAGCGACCTCGCCGAAATACGAAACCTCGCCTGAGTCCATCTGGTCCAAGAACGTCGCGCAGCGAAGTAAAGTCGACTTTCCCGACCCGCTCGGTCCCAGCACAGCCAGAACCTCGCCCGGCGAAACCGCCAGAGAAACCCCTTTGAGAACCTCCAGATCCCCGAAGGACTTTTGCATATTGGAAATCTTGAGTGCGTCCATATCTACCCTGTTCACCCCTAAATCGCGTACTTGCTCACGCGCTTTTCAAACCAATCCATAAATAGAGCCACCACGATGTTGAACACGTAATAAAACACTGCCGCGGCAATAAACGGCGACATTGACGCAGTAGTGGAAGCGTACTGTTTCGCCAAGGTAAACATCTCGGCGTAAGAGATTGCGAAGGCCAGCGAGGTGTCCTTGACCAAAGTGATGACCTCGTTGGTAATCGAAGGCAGGACCGTGCGAAACATTTGTGGAAGTTTAATCGTAAAGAACGTGCGCGCCCGTGAATATCCCAACACGAAAGCAGCCTCCGATTGCCCCACGGGAATGGCCTGGAACCCGCCGCGGTAGATCTCGGCAAAATAAGCGGCATAGTTAATCGCAAAAGCGATAATGACGGCATAGAAGCGGTAGGCTGCGGAAATCTGGATCCCGAAGAGGTAATACGGCCCGAAATACACCACCATCAACTGCAACATGAGTGGGGTGCCGCGCATCACGGAGATATAAAACTGGACGAGCCAAGCCAGCGGTTTGAACGGCGAGACCCGCCCGGCATACACGAGCAGACCCAGGGGCAGAGACAGCGCCAAAGTCAACACGAAGATAAGGACGCTGTTCACCGACCCCAGGGCCAGCTCGGGAAGAAAGGACCAGTCGCTCATCTACTTGGCTATAACCGCAGTTTCGAGCTCGTACTTCTTAGCCAGTTCCATAAACGTGCCGTCTGAAATCATCTCATCAAGGGATTTCTGGACCTGGTCGCGCAGCGCCTCATTTCCGAGTTTGAAACCGACACCGTATTGTTCGGAGCTGAAAGGCGGTTCCATAATCGTGAACAGACCTGCTTCGCGCTGGCTGAGCTGGTACTTAGCTACGCCCACGTCAACCGCCACCGCGTCAGCCGCGCCAGCCTCGATATTCATGAAGGCCTGGTTGTAGTCGGGAACCTCGGTCAAACTCGCAAAAGAGCTCACGAGATCTTGCTTGTTCTCATCTTTGAGTGCGGCTAGAGCGGAAGAATCGGCCTGTACGAGAACATTCTTACCTGCGAGCCCCTTAGTGTCGGCAATCTTGTCAGCCGTCTTGGTGACAAAAACAATCGAGTTATCCACGTAGGGCTTTGACCAGGTGTATTTGTCCTCTCGGCCGTTGATGGTAAAGCCGTTCCAGAGGCAATCAATAGTGCCGGAGTTCAACTCCATATCCTTCGCATCCCAGTCGATGGGCTGCTTTACGAGTTTCCACCCGTTACGCTTCGCTACTTCCGCGGCGAGGTCAAGGTCAAATCCAACGTATTCGCCGGTTTTTTCGTCTTTATAGCCGTAGGGAGGGAAGTTAGCGTCGAAGCCGACCGTGAAGTTATCGCCTTCGGCTTTCGCAGTGTTGGCTGCGGTTTTTCCGTTCGCGTTGTTGTTGGAGTCGGCCTTGTTGTCGGCGCCAGTTCCGCCACAAGCGCTCAAAGTCACAGCCAGAATCGCGGCGCCGAAGAGCGCTGATATCTTCTTCAAACTCATAATTGTTTTCTCTTTCAATAAAGGGTCTGGATAAGGGAAGTCTATATTCTTCTTACCAAGTCTTTGAAATCCGCATTTCGCGACACACCGGCTTGCTTCGGCCTGTTTCGAGAGAAACTCCACTAAATTTCCTGCGTCAACAGGGCTACCAGACTTTAACCCTAATGTTGAAGGTTAAAGTTGGAAGGGGAGAAAAATGGAAGCAGCACCTCTGGCAGTTATTCGTGTCGTCGGGGTCGGCGGCGGCGGTGTAAATGCCGTGAATCGCATGATTGAAGCCAATCTTCGCGGCGTCGAGTTCATCGCGGTGAACACGGACGCCCAAGCGCTTTTAATGAGCGATGCTGATGTGAAACTTGAAATCGGTCGCGAGCACACCCGCGGTCTCGGTGCCGGCGCGGATCCTGAGGTCGGCAAGAAGGCTGCCTCGGACCATGAAGATGAGATTCGTGAGGTTCTCGAAGGCTCCAACATGGTCTTCGTCACTGCCGGTGAAGGCGGCGGTACGGGTACCGGCGGTGCCCCGATTGTGGCGGGAATCGCCCGCGAGTTGGGCGCCTTGACCATTGGTGTCGTGACGCGCCCGTTCTCCTTCGAGGGACGTCGCCGTGAGCAGCAAGCCGAACGTGGAATCGAGGCTTTGCGCGAACAAGTCGATGCCTTGATTGTGATTCCGAACGAACGTTTGCTCGATTCGACCGAGGCCAACCTCTCCGTGTTGGAGGCCTTCCGCGCTGCTGACCAGGTGCTGCAAGCCTCCGTCCAAGGTATTACCGAAATCATCACCATCCCCGGAACGATAAACGTCGACTTTGCGGATGTGACCACGACGCTGAAAGACGCGAAGACCGCCTTGATGGGTATCGGCACCGCCACCGGACCCGAGCGCGCCTTGGACGCGGTGGAAATGGCGATATCTTCGCCTTTGCTGGAAACTTCCATGAACGGCGCGAACCGCATCCTCATGTTCTTCCAGGGTGGCTCCGATCTCGGTATGGGCGAGTTGAACCAGGCTGCGCAGTTGGTGCGGGAACTTGCCGACCCGGAGGCCAACGTTATTGTCGGCTTTGCCACTAATGAGACTTTCGGCGACGAAATTCGAGTAACCGTGATTGCTGCCGGTTTCGAAGGGAAAGACGAGCCGTCCGCAAAGTCCACTGCCGCAACTGGGGCAACTTCTAGTGTTGGCGTCCGTCCGGCCAAGCCGGTGGCGGCGGCTCCTAGTCACGCCGTGCCTGGACCTCACAGTGGGGGAGATCCGCGACTTGCCGCGGCAACTCCGACTTCCACGGGTCAGGCCGCTAAGCCGTCTGCCGCGACAGAGGGAAACGTTGATTCCGTGGCCGCTCGCCTGGCAGAACACCGCGCCAAGGAAGCGCCTGCCGCACCTGCGGACGTGACGCCCGCTGCCCCCGAGTCTTCCGCTTCTCCCGTGGATTCTGCGCCGGAAACGGGTTCTATTCCTAAAGTTCCGGATTTGCGGGTTCCGAAATTTCCCGCCGGTTCCGAACCTATTGGAAAGCAAAAGACTGGGGGAGAATCTCACCACAAACCAGAAGTGAAACTCACCGGTATTGCGGGAATTCCCGATGCGAAAAAGGAGCCCTTGGCCGTGACGAGCGGGATTCGTCCGGTTTCTCCCGATGCTTCCACGGTGCCGAACTATGTGGATTCTTCGCGGGAACAGACTGCTCCGGCTCTGCGCCTACCGCAGGTGTTTGATGACATCACTTCGAATGATGAGTTAGACATACCGGACTTCTTGAGATAAAGCTTTTCCTCTCTCCCTCCCTAAAAATCGCGCAGCTGTTGAAAGTTCAGCGGCTGCGCGGTTTTGGTAGCGGAAAAAGCGACACTCCGAGAGGAATTCCGCGGAAAACTCGACCTGATGCCCTAATCTCAATGACAGTTACCAAATATTTCGGCAACAACCTAGGGGAGAGAATATGGGTAGTGCACTTCGCAATGTGCTTGAAAAGGTGGGGCTGCGTGAGCCAACCGCCGCTGATTATGAAGATGAATACGAAGAAATGGAAGATGCCCCGCTAGGGGAAGTTCACGAATTTCCGCGCTCTACAGAGGTAGAAGCGCCGGAAAAACCGGACGTTGCGGTGACGGAAGCTCCGGCTCCGGCTCAGGTCATTGACCGCATTAAAACTTCCAAGCCGATGAGCTACTCTGATGCCCCAGAAATCGGCGATTACCTGCGCGAAAATGTTCCGGTTATCTTGAACCTGAACCACATGGATAAGCCGGAAGGCCAGCGGATGGTCGATTTCGTGGCGGGTCTTTGTTACGGCCTAGAAGGGCAACTCGAAGTCGTGAGTGATCGCGTGTTCCTCTTGACTCCGAAGAACATCAAGACGGTAAACGACACGCCGCAGCGTTCGTCTTTCCTGCCTTCGAAATATTAAACATTCCGCAAATGCCCAGTCGGTCGGCTGCCCCGCAGTTGACCGACTTTGCGCACCCCTAACGAGGGAAAGCACCACTAAGGGAAGCCTCTCGTTTGGCTAAGTTCCCTCGCTACCCAGTAGGATAAGGGGGTGTACACAGTAGGGTTCATTATCTATTACGCGTTTTCCGTCTACATGTTCATTCTGATGATGCGCGTAGTACTGGATTGGATTAGTATTCTCTCCCGCGATTGGCGCCCCAAAGGGGCAATTCTCGTTATTGCGAACTTCGTCTACTCCCTTACCGACCCGCCGGTACGGTTCTTTGGCAGGCTCATCCCGCCGCTGAGAATCGGTGGAATCGCTCTTGACCTGGGATTCCTTGTCTTATTTATCCTGCTGATTGTGGGACAACGACTGTGTGTTTGGCTGTTTTTTAATGTGTTGGCTTGACAGATACTCGAAAATTACGACGCGTGGGTTCAAAAATTTGGCGAAAATTCACCTCAAGGACCGTTCGGATTACCAGTTTGTCCCTGTTTCGCGGTAAGTTTAAAACCTCAGTATTCACATAAGTAACAGAAAATGTGGAACAATAGGGACGTACGAATCGTGCGATTGCTCCAAAGTTTGGAAAACGGGCTGCGGCCCCTGACAGGACGAGGTGACAAATATGGCGCTGCTCACCACAGATGACATCGTCAATAAGAAGTTCCAGCCGACGAAGTTTCGCGAAGGCTATGACCAGGATGAAGTTGATGATTTCTTGGACGAGGTGGTGAATACCCTCGACACTCTGACCAAAGAGCGTGACAACCTGAAAGAACAGCTTGAAGAAGCGAACCGGAAGATTGCCGAGCTCGAGGCTGGTGGCGCGGTGGCGGCTCCGGTGGAACAACCACAACCCGAGTCCCAGCCGGAACCGGAACCCGTGGTGGAAGAACCTCAGCCCGAGCCTGTGGCTGCGGCGGCTCCGGTGGAAGTCCCCGAATCCACCTCCGCGGTCTCCATGCTGACCATGGCGCAGCGTCTCCATGACGAATACGTCCAGAACGGCCAGCAAGAAGGCGAAGAAATCATCGCCAAGGCCCGCGTCGAAGCCGACAAGATTGTTGCCGAAGCGGAGCAAGAGCACTCCCGCGTCATGGCTCAGTTGGAGCAAGAGCGCGGCATGTTGGAGCGCAAGATTGAAGAGTTGAAGACCTTCGAAAGCGAATACCGTGCCAAGATGAGCTCCTTCCTCGAAGGAATCCTCTCTGACTTGGCGGCTTCGGCTCCGACTGAGTAAGTTGCCGCTCGCTATACACTTTGACGATGAACCGACGTTCCGGGCTCAAAACAAGCTCGGGCGTTGGTTCTTCGTTCTTTTAATTTGCGTGGTAGTCGCGGTCCTTGACCAACTCACCAAAGCCATTGCGAAAGACTACCTCCCCGAGAATCCGGCCGACGCCGTGCCGCTGATTGGCAACTTCATCACCCTGCACCTGACTCACAACTCCGGCGCGGCTCTGTCTCTGCTCAACTCCAAGACTTTGGTGGTCACCGCCATCAGCGTCATCCTGGTGTTCGCTGTCTTGTTCGCTGCCCTGTTGACCCCGCACCGCTCCTGGGCGGGCGTGCTCGCGATGATAGCAGGGGGCGGAATGGGCAACCTTATGGATCGCGGTCGCGGGGAACCCTGGGGGACCGGCGCGGTTATCGACTTCATCGATTACTTTGGTTTCTTCGTCGGCAATGTTGCCGACATCTTCGTGGTTCTCGGCGTGGTGGCGGTTTTCGTTTTGATAATCCGTAAAAAGCCGCTCGATGTTTTGTGGTTGAGTAAGGCGCAGATTGCCACTTTGGAGTCGCAAGGCAAGGCAGAAAACACCGGTCGCGGCAAGGTCATCTGGGTTTTTGAGGATGCTTCAGTAAGTGACAACTCAGCTAGTGCCGGCGATTCCACAGATTTGGCTTCAGCAAGGGACAACTCGGAGGGCGGGCAGTGAGCCGTTTCCTGCCGGTGCCGGAAGGTCTCGCGGGAACGCGTGCCGACGTCGGGCTTTCCCGCTTACTCGGATTGACACGATCCAAAGCGGGGGAGCTCATCGCAAACGGTGGCGCGACCCTGGGCGGAAACCCTTTAAAGAAATCCGATGAACTTGTCGCTGGAGCTATCCTCGAAATCGGCCTTCCCGAACCGATCGGCTATGTTCCGGAGATTACCCCAGTGGAGGGGCTCGGGATTCTGTTCGAAGATGCCGACGTAATCGTGGTCGACAAGCCCGCCGGGGTCGCGGCCCATACCGGCCCGGGCTGGGATGGGCCGACCGTGGTTGGTGCTTTGCGGGCCGCGGGAGTGAGGGTTTCCACAAGTGGCCCGGTGGAGCGCGAGGGCATTGTCCATCGGCTTGATGCGGGGACTTCCGGTGCAATGGTGGTGGCGAAATCGGAGCTGGCCTACGGGAAACTCAAAAACGAGTTCAGATATCATCGGGTCGAAAAGATTTACCTAGCTTTGGCCGCGGGGGAGCTGAAACCACCGCTCGGCACTATTGATGCCCCGATTGGGCGCGCGCCGGGTCGAGAGTTCAAGATGGCGGTCGTAAGTGGCGGAAAACCGGCGGTGACACACTACGACACCATCGAGAACGTCAAAGGCGCGACTCTCGCGCGGATCCAGCTCGAAACCGGACGCACCCACCAGATTCGCGTACATTTCTCCGCCATCGGCCACGCGCTGCTCGGCGACACGGAATATGGCGCGAACGCGAAGCTCGCCGCGAAGCTTGGCCTCAATCGCCAGTGGCTCCACGCCTCACGGCTGGCTTTCAAGCACCCGCGCACCGGTCTTGAAGTCGCCGTCGAATCCCCGCTTCCCCCCGACCTCGCCTCCGCCCTCGACTCTCTCCGCCACGCTTAAATGGACTAAGATTGTTTCATGCCTTCGACCGATTTTGTCCACCTCCATGTCCACACTGATTACTCGATTCTGGACGGCGCGGCGAAGATTAAGAAGCTCGTCGCCAAGGCTAAGGAGAATGGACAAAAGGCGGTCGCGATTACTGACCACGGCTATCTTTTCGGCGCCTATGAGTTCTACAAGGAGGCCACCGACGCTGGCATCAAACCGATTATCGGACTTGAGGCCTATGTGACCCCCGGGACCTCTCGTTTTGACACGACCCGCGTCCACTGGGGCACCCCGGAACAGCAGAAAGCCGGCGATGACGTCTCCGCGCGTGGCGCCTACACCCACATGACCTTGCTTTCTCGCACTTCGGAGGGGATGCACAACCTGTTTCGGATTGGTTCCTTTGCGTCCTTAGACGGACAAATGGGCAAGTGGCCGCGGGTTGATCGGGAGTTGCTGGAGCGGTATCACGAGGGATTAATCGGTTCAACCGGATGCCCTTCCGGGGAAGTCCAAGTGCGGCTCCGCCTCGGTCAATATGACGAAGCGCTTCGTGCCGCGGGAGAGTTGCAGGCTATTTTTGGCAAGGACTATTTCTATGTCGAGCTGATGGACCACGGTCTCCTTTTGGAGCGGCGCGTGCGTTCCGACTTGTTGAAACTCGCAAAAGCCATTGATGCCCCGCTAATCGCCACCAATGACTCCCACTATGTCAACAAAGAAGACCGCTCGGTTCAAGACGCCCTGTTGTGCATCAACTCTGGGGCGCACCTAAGCGATCCGGATCGGTTCAAATTCGACGGCACGGACTACTATTTGCGGCCCTCTAACGAGATGCGTGAGCTTTTTGCGGAACTCCCCGAGGCCTGTGACAACACCTTGTTGGTCGCGGAACAATGTGAGGTGAAGTTCCAAACGGTTGACGACGGGGTGTCCTATATGCCGGAATTCCCCGTGCCGGACGGGGAAGACGAGGAATCTTGGTTCGTCAAAGAAGTTGAGCGCGGGCTGAACTACCGGTATCCGAATGGAATTCCCGACGACGTCCGCAAACGCGCGAACTACGAGGTCGGAATCATCCTCCAGATGCACTTCGCGGGCTACTTCCTCGTGGTCTCCGATTACATCCAATGGGCGAAAGAACACGGCATCAGGGTCGGACCGGGCCGTGGCTCCGGAGCAGGTTCGATGGTCGCCTACGCGCTGCGGATTACCGATCTGGATCCGATTAAGCACGGCCTGTTGTTCGAGCGCTTCTTGAACCCAGAGCGCGTCTCCATGCCGGATATCGACGTGGACTTCGACGATAGGCGCCGCGGGGAAGTCATCGATTATGTGACGAAGAAATACGGCAAGGACAAAATCTCCCAGGTTGTCACCTACGGAACCATCAAGACCAAACAGGCCTTGAAGGACGCTGCGCGCATCTCGAGCGCGGAGTTTTCCGTCGGGGAACGGCTCACCAAAGCGATGCCACCAGCGGTGATGGGTAAGGATATTCCCTTGTCGGGGATTTATGACACGAACCATCCGCGCTACAAGGAGGCCGAGGAGTTCCGGAAACTGGTCGCCTCCGATCCTTTCAACCAAAAGATTTTCGAACTCGCCTCCGGCGTGGAGGGCATGGTGCGCCAGTGGGGCGTTCACGCCTGCGCAGTCATTATGTCTTCCCACACTTTGACCGACATTATTCCGATGATGAAACGCCCGCAGGACGGGGCGACCATCACCCAGTTCGACTACCCGACCTGTGAGCATTTGGGTGTCCTGAAAATGGATTTTTTGGGGCTCAAAAACCTCACGATCATTTCCGACGCCTTGGAGAACATCAAGATAAACGGCGGAACTCCGCCGAATCTGGAGACCCTTGATGTGGATGACAAGGCGACCTACGAGTTGCTGTCCACGGGGGAGACCCTCGGGGTGTTCCAGCTTGATGGTGGGGGGATGCGCACGCTCCTCAAGCAACTGCGTCCCACCGAATTCGAGGATATTTCCGCGTTGGTGGCACTGTACCGCCCCGGTCCTATGGGCGCGAACTCCCACACGAACTATGCCCTTCGCAAGAACGGGATGCAGAAAATCCAGCCGATCCATAAGGAGCTCGAGGAACCCCTCAAGGACATTCTCGGCTACACCTACGGTCTGATTATTTACCAAGAACAGGTTATGGCCATCGCCCAGAAAGTCGCGGGATTCACGCTTGGCCAAGCGGATATTCTTCGTAAGGCCATGGGTAAGAAGAAGAAAGACGTCTTGGACAAGCAGTTCGTGAAGTTCCACGACGGCATGATTGCTAACGGCTATTCCGAGGAATGCTGCCAGACGCTGTGGGACATTTTGGTGCCTTTTGCTGACTATGCGTTCAACAAGTCCCACTCCGCGGCCTACGGGCTAATCGCTTACTGGACGGCTTACCTGAAAGCAAACTTCCCGACCGAATACATGGCGGCGGTGCTCACGACCCAAACCGACAAAGACAAGCTTGGGATGTATTTGAACGAAGTGCGCCGCATGGGTATCCGCGTCCTGCCGCCGGACGTAAACTTCTCGGAGGCGACTTTCGCCCCTGATGGGAAGAACATTCGCTTCGGGCTCGCCTCTATCCGCAACGTCGGAGAAAACGTGGTGGAGGGGATTATCCAGGCGCGCCGCGAAAAAGGCGCCTACACGTCATTCCAGGATTTCTTGAACAAAGTGCCGACGGCAGTCTGTAACAAGCGCACGATTGAGTCCCTGATCAAAGCCGGCGCTTTCGACGCCTTCGGAGTGCCGCGCCGCGCCTTGGTGGCGATTCACGAAGAAGCCGTGGATGCGGTCGTTTCCACTAAACGCCAAGAGTCCAAAGGCCAGTTTGATCTCTTCGCTTCTCTTGATTCTGAGGGGGAGGATCTCCTTGACGGATTTGCGGTGGAGATTCCCGACCTGAAAGAGTGGCCGAAGAAAGACAAGCTCGCCTTCGAACGGGAGATGCTGGGGCTCTACGTGTCTGACCACCCGCTGTCGGGGATGGAGAATGTTTTGAACCGACTGGCGCCGGACAGAATTATCGATCTGACCAGTGAAGAGGGGAAAGCCAGCGATTCCGAGGTGCGGATTGCGGGACTGATTACTTCCGTGTCCCATAAAACCTCGAAGCGAACCGGACAACCTTGGGCGATTGTACGTTTGGAAGATATGACCGGTTCGATAGAAGTCCTCTTCTTCCCGAAAACCTATGAGACGGTTGGCGCCGAACTCGAACAGGACCGAATCATTACGGTCGGGGGAAAGCTTAGGCGCGAGGACGAGAATGCCTCGGTTTACGCCCAGGATATGACGGTGCCGGATGTGGCGGCGCGACTTGACCATCTTGAGCAAGTCGATTTGCTGCTGCCCTCCGAACGCTGCACGTTCGAGGCCATGAATGCGTTCGCGGATTTGATTCGTCGTTTCCCGGGGGAGGCTCCGGTGCGCTTGCACGTCTGGGACGGGAAGAGCGCGCCCGTGTTGGATCTCGGCAAGGATAAATGCGTCAATGCGGGTCCGGACTTTTTGGCAGAACTTCGGGCGATGCTCGGCTATGACTCGATTATTCCCCCTGGAACCGACCCCTTCGCGGTGGTCGAGAAAGCCGAGGCCGCGCCGGTGGTGACTCTGCCCATCAAAAACACTTCGCCCGAGGACGAGGAGCCCGGCGCGTCCTTATTCGACATTTCCGGTAGTTAGGAGCAATCAGGGACGGTTTCGTGTGGAACCAAGCGGGTCAGACCCTTCCGGCTCCGTTCCCTTCGGTCACTACACCGGAGAGGTCTGACCCGCTTGGCTACGCTCCGTCTCGGTGGCTTCGTGCGGAGAGGTCGGGTACGGTTCCCCTTTGCTCGGCGCGGATACGTTTTCGGGCGCGGCTTTCAGACGTTAAGATTGAGAGGTGTTGAATGTTTTAGATTTCACGGATAGTTCTTTTGACGCGGCGACCCTGCGGGAGAAGATGCCCCGCGCTAAAGTCGATGTTGAGAAGGCTCTCGAGGCGGTGCGCCCGCTGATTGAAGCGGTTCGAGCGGAAGGCGCGAAGGCGCTGCGTGACCAGGCGGAAAAGTTTGACCAGGTGCGCCCGAAGTACCTACGCGTGCCCCAGGCGGAGATTGATAAGGCTCTGCGCGAGCTTGACCCGGCGCTGCGCGAGGCTATTGAGACCTCCATAGTCCATAACCGGCTCGGTCACGAAATGCAGCTACCAAACGCGGCCACCCGTGAGATTATCCCCGGCGGAACCGTGGCCCAGCGCTGGATTCCGGTCACGCGCGTGGGTCTCTATGTCCCTGGCGGGCTTGCGGTTTATCCGAGCTCGGTCATCATGAACGTCATTCCCGCCCAAGTTGCCGGGGTGAAAGAGATTGCCCTGGCTTCTCCGGCCCAAGAGGCCTTCGGGGGGCTGCCACACCCAACCGTGCTGGCGACCTGCGCTTTGCTCGGGGTAAGCGAGGTCTACGCGATGGGCGGGGCGGGAGCGATTGGGGCTTTCGCCTACGGAGCCCGCGGAGAGACTTTTGAGGACGGAGATGTCTTGCTTGACCCGGTGGACGTAGTGACCGGTCCGGGCAACATCTATGTGGCGGCGGCAAAACGCCTCGTCTCTGGAGTATGTGGCATCGACGCGGAGGCTGGCACGACCGAGATTGCCATTATTGCCGACGCTTCGGCAAAACCGGCCTTTGTTGCTGCAGACCTCATCAGCCAAGCCGAACACGATCCGGCCGCGGCCTCCGTGCTGATTACAGATTCGCGCGACTTGGTAGCGGCGGTGCAAGACGAACTTGAATGCCAGGTTCCGCTGCGTGACCACCACGAACGCATTCACACCGCTTTGACTGGCCAGCAGTCCGGCGCAATCCTCACCCGCGACGTGGCACAATCTATCGAGGTCGCTAACGCCTACGCTGCCGAACACCTGGAGATCCAAACCGAGGACGCCGCTGCGGTTGCAGGGAGAATCCACAACGCGGGAGCCATCTTTGTCGGAGACTACACTCCCGTGCCGCTCGGGGATTACCTCGCGGGCTCGAACCATGTCCTGCCGACCGGTGGCACTGCGCGCTACCACTCCGGGTTGAATGTCCACGCCTTCCTCAAATCAGTGCAGGAGATTCACTACACCCGCGAGGCCGCCGACGCACTTACCGATCGTCTGGTGACTTTCGCCCGCGCCGAAGACCTCGAGGGTCACGGCGCGTCGCTGCTCGCCCGCCGGGAGGGAAACTGATGAGTGCAGTAAATGCCAGCTTGAAGTTGCCGCTGCGGGCGGACTTGGCGGGGATGGAGCCTTATGGGGCGCCGCAACTGGATGTCGCGGTGACCATTAATGTGAACGAAAATCCCTATCCGGTTCCCGAACCCGTAATCGAGGCCATCACGCAAGCGGTGCGCGAGGTGGCGGGGGGGTTAAATCGCTACCCGGATCGGGATTTTCCGGCTTTGCGGGGCGCTCTGGCGGATTATCTCGCGGGAGAGTCCGGGGTAAAAGTTCCTCCGGAATGGATTTGGGCAGCGAATGGATCAAACGAGGTCATGCACCATTTGTTCACGGCTTTTGGCGGTCCGGGGCATCCCGCGCTCTCGTCAAGTCCGACTTATTCAATGTATCCCGAATATGCCCGCAACACCCTGACGGAACTCTTTGACGTGCCGCGGCGCGAGGATTTCTCAGTCGATGTTCCAGCGCTTCTTGCTGAAGTGAAGCGACTCCGCCCGGCATTGCTCGTGTTGGCTTCCCCGAATAACCCGACCGGTACGCACCTTCCGCAAGATGATATTCACGAAATCTTGGCAGAGACCCGAGAAACCGGTCCGGATGGAGCCGCAACCGTCGTCGTGATTGATGAGGCTTACGGTGAGTTTCGGCGCGACGGCGTGCCTTCCGCCTTGGAGCTCTTGGCCGACAACCAGCACTTAGTGGTTTCTCGCACCATGTCCAAGGCTTTCGCGATGGCGGGACTTCGCCTCGGTTACCTGGCGGCTCACCCTGAGGTGGCGACGAAGCTCATGATTGTGCGCCTGCCGTATCACCTCTCGGCAGTGACCCAGGCAGCGGCCCTCGCCGCGCTTTCCAAAGCGGACCTGTTGCAGGCCCAAGTGGCTCGGATGCGGGTCACTCGCGACCACATGGTTGCGACCTTGCGCGGAATGGGGCTCACAGTCGCCGAGTCCGACACGAATTTCGTTTTCTTCGGAAAGTTCAAAGACCGCCAAAAAATCTGGCAGGATTTACTTGACCGCGGGGTTTTAATCCGATCCGTCGGCCCCGATGGTTGGTTGCGGGCTAGTGTAGGTACCGAGGAAGAAACCGAGCGTTTCTTGAGCGCTCTGAAGGAGGTCATCTGATGACAAACGAAGCAAGAATCGCTGAAATCACCCGCGAGACGAGCGAGTCCAAAGTGCGGGTGCGCCTAAACCTCGACGGGACAGGCGAGGCGAAGATCTCGACCACTGTGCCTTTCTATGACCACATGCTAACTGCGCTTTCACGCCACTCCCTGATTGACCTCGAGGTGGAAGCCAGCGGTGACACCGAGATCGATGTGCACCACACGGTGGAAGACACTGCAATTGTCATCGGACAAGCCCTCAGAGAAGCGCTCGGTGACAAGCGGGGGATTCGCCGTTTTGGTGATGCGACCGTGCCCCTTGATGAAGCACTGGCTCACGCGGTAGTCGACCTTGCCGGACGCCCCTATGTCGTTTGCGAAGGGGAACCGGAAGGTCAGCAATACCACCTCATTGGCGGGCATTTCACGGGCTCGCTCACCTATCATGTCTTCGAATCTCTGGCTCTGAACGCAGGGATTTGCCTCCATCTGAGACTTTTGTCCGGCCGTGACCCGCATCACATTGTGGAGGCCCAGTTCAAAGCTGTGGCAAGGGCTCTGAAACAAGCCGTAGAATACGATCCGCGAGTGACTGGGGTGCCCTCCACCAAGGGCGCGCTGTAGACGGGGAGTCACTTGATGAACGACAAAAATCTGTTCGATGAAGACGCGAATCGTGGCCCGGAACCGCACGGTGATAACGCGGGGTTTGATTTCGACCAAGCGGATCAGGCGCAATTCGATGCCCAATTTGAGGACCTGATTTCCAAGCTCGGAGACTTAGATGATCTGGAGCCAGAGCCCGGGAGTTCAGACCTTGACCAGCCCCAACAGGTTGATCCCCTCATCATTTCCCCCCAAGCGCGAGCCGTTTTCCTCACCCCGGTCGCTTCTGCGGAGGCTCTCGCCGCGCTGTGTGCTTTGAGCGGAATAGATCTCGTTATCGTCCCGACCGAGGTGGGAGCCGTGGGAGTTTCGACACTGGAGATAAACGAGGAAGCCTTCGGGATGGCTCTCCTGGCGGAAACTCTGGAGGACTTCGATCCGAAACTGGACGGAATCATCGCCGAGTTGAACCAGCTCACCAAGATGCCCGTCGTGGCGATTGTGGGCTTGTTGGCTCCCGGAACCGAGATGGAGCCGGGGGTAACCGGTCAAGTTTTGGCGGCGCGCTGGGTGGGTGGCGAGTTTGAAACTGACCTCCCCGCCGGTCTAGTAGTGGCGCAGATGCCGCTGCAAGTTGAGGACTTGGTGTTGGGGCGAGTGGAGGCGATTGACCAAAAGGGAGCCGTGGAAACCAAGGGTATTGCCAGGTGGAAGGCCCTGCGGATGCTCGGCAAGGGCTTGAAGAACGCGAGGCGAGAAGCTCGCGAAAAGGACGAAGACCTATGACCGTGGCGCCGAAAATTGTCATCCTCGATTATGGTTCTGGCAATGTGAACTCCGCCGCACATGCCTTGGAACGCGCCGGAGCCAGTGTTTCTTTGTCGGACGATCCCGCACAGGTCGCGGCCGCGGACGGGCTCGTGGTTCCCGGAGTCGGAGCTTTCGCGGCAGTTATGGAGGCTTTGCTGGCTAAACGCGCTGGAGCCATGATTGAGCGGCGTCTCGCCGGAGGACGTGCGGTTCTCGGGATTTGCGTCGGGCTGCAGGTCATGTTTGAGTCTGGAGATGAAAACGGGGTTGTCACAACTGGACTGGGCCAGTGGCCGGGGACAGTGACCTCCTTACCCGCTTCGCGGCTGCCTCATATGGGCTGGTCGCGCGTGCATGCGGCTTCCGGGTCAAGGCTTTTGGAGGGCTTGGACGGGGAACGGTTTTATTTTGTGCATTCTTACGGGTGTTTAACCGATCCGGCTGCGGACCTGGGGGAGAGTAAACTTTTTCGCGCGCCTTTGATGAGCTGGGCCCACTACGGGGCGGATTTCGTAGCGGCGGTCGAAAACGGCCCGCTTACGGCGACCCAGTTTCATCCGGAAAAGTCCGGAGAAGCGGGGTCGAAGCTGTTCACTAACTGGCTCGCTACCCTGTAGACGCGGGGGATCTTGGCACAGCCATCCAGCTAGACGGTAAACTGGGCTGGTGAATGAGAAATTGACACTTTTGCCTGCCATCGACCTCGTGAACGGGAAGGCTACGCGATTGACTGAAGGGAAGGCCGGTACGGAGAAAACCTACGGTGAGCCCGCGGAGGTTGCCCGCGAATTTGTGGAGGCCGGAGCCGAGTGGCTTCACCTGGTGGATCTGGACGCGGCTTTTGGGCGCGGGTCAAATGCGGATTTGGTGGCCTCCTTGGTTCAGGCGAATCCTGAGTTGAAAGTAGAGGTCAGTGGGGGTTTGCGCGACGGGGAGTCCCTAGGGCGGATGCTCGACGCGGGAGCAGCCAGGGTCAACCTCGGGACCGCCGCGATTGAAAATCCCGAATGGTGCGCTGGGACCATTGCGCGCTTTGGTGAAAAAATCGCGGTCGGTCTCGATGTTCGCGGGGCTCGGGTCTATGGGCGTGGCTGGGTAGCCGAGGGCCCCTTGTTGACCGAGATTCTCACGCGACTCGATAGCGACGGGTGTTCGCGCTACGTGGTGACAGATGTGTCTAAAGACGGGACCTTGACCGGGCCGAACCTGGATTTGCTCGCCCGGGTTTGCGAAGCGACACCGGCGAAAGTCGTCGCCAGCGGGGGAGTATCAACGCTCGGAGACCTCGAAGCCCTGCGTGACGTAGCGGCGCAACGCCCAAACCTCGAAGGTGTCATTGTCGGCAAAGCGATTTACGAGGGCCGATTTACCGTGGAGCAAGCCCTGAAAACCCTGGGCTAGTGGCGAAAATACTATGAGATAGAGCCTGCGCGAAGGAGAAAACACGAGTGAAACAAATCCCACAAAGCCGCTACGCCGGGGACACCGGTGAGTTGCTGCCCCAGACGGCTCGTGCTTTGGAACTGGCGGATGCGGGAGATGCTGGCGGGGCGCAGGTGGCTTTGTGCCGGGCGTTAGCCACAGAGCGCTTGGTCGTGCCCGCGCCCGTGCCACTACCCTCGCCAGCGCAGTTTTCGACCTATAGCCGTTTTGTCGGTGAACTGCCCGGTGACAGCACTGAGGAGATTCTATCCGCGTTAGCTCAAGAATACGGTAGCGGACAAAACTGTGCTTCGCAGAGCTTTCCGGTTCTCTTCTCTCCTTTCGGCGCTGCGGTAGGGGTCTATTCTTCGGCAGCATCTCTGCAGGAGTACGGGAGCGAATTTGATCGACCTGTGCTAATGAATCCGCCACGTGTGGCTTTGGCGGTGCTAACTCAAGGCGGAGTCTTGTGGCTGGATCCACAAACAAATTTCGGCAATTCCACGCTGGCTAAAGCAGCGTTTTTGGCCAATCCGCTGGGCTGCTGCAAGGGAATTCTTTTGGGACGAGCGGCTCTGACGGCCCTAGCCAGCGGGGACGAGTGGCTCGCGCCTTGGGATGACCCGGAAATTCCGGGCCTCTTAGAGCGCGCCGCGGCGCATACCGGCTGTGAGATCGAGGCCGTAGAGGCCTATCCAGCGGGAGGCCTGAACTTGAAACTGCGAGTCCCGCCGGGTTCGACCGCGGCCCGCACGGCGCTGAGCCGTTTCAACAAGGCGCTCTCCCGCGATGACAAGCTCGTGGCTCGGGTGGCGTATTTTTCTCTCACCCCGCTGAAGTCTAGAAAGGAGCAACGCGCTGCGGGGGATTCCTACTTCCAAGGCAAATGATCCAACGCCCACTCCCAGTTCAGGCGCTCTTGTTCCAGACGAACCTTTTCCCCAAAACGATCCTCCACCAAAGCCCGATAAACCTCCGCTTCTCTCGCCGTGAGCTGACCCAAATTTTTTCCAGACGGCGGCTTGGTTTCTCTAACCCATTTCTCTCGGTGTGCCAGCAGAGTTTCCTCATCCATCAAGACGGAACGAACGGTGGGGAAATGAATGCGTAAGCGGTGCAAAATTTCGAAACCGGCCCCGTCCAGGTCACCCCAGTACCAAAGTTGGAGCTCAGAGAGCCAAGGGAAGCCACTGAGTTTATTTACGGCGAAACCTTTTCCCCAAATCGCTATCGCGTTTTCAGGTAGGGGAACACTCAAATAGGTGGCGAGGTTTTCCACTACCAAAGCCTGCGTAACCCAGGAAGGAACCTCCCAGTGTCTCCAGTCTTCTTCTCGAAGCGCTACC
Organism: Mobiluncus porci; assembly: GCF_009695935.1. GTDB lineage: Bacteria > Actinomycetota > Actinomycetes > Actinomycetales > Actinomycetaceae > Mobiluncus > Mobiluncus porci. The sequence continues at coordinate 21,314 of NZ_VUMY01000020.1, read as the reverse complement.
TCGCCGGCTTTTGCTGCACCCGCTAGTGGAATTACCCCGCGAATTCGAATCAGAGAAGGAGGAATCGCCAGACCCAGATCAGTCTCGAATTTCCCGGGAGCGCGGCTGACAGCAAGCATTTGTGCCAGAATTCCCCGGTGGTTTTCGACAAATTTAGTGTCCAAACCGGGAGCCGCGATTTCTCGCAAATAGCGACCGGAGTCGCGTGCGGCGTCTAGCCACTGGTAGGCTCGCACCAATGTGGGGAAGTCTTCCTTAATAGCCAAGGCTCTTAGCGGATGTCTCACGGCCCATTGCCTCGCGGCTAGGCAGGTTTGCGACTCCTCCAAAATGTGGGAAAAATCCGCCACTTGCGACTGTACCCCTAATAGTTTCCACGCCTCGTCCCAGGAACTGACGATGGCCCGAACGGGAATCTCGTTCTCACCAATGAGTCTTCCCCCGATATGGGCATATTCCAGCTGGTAACGGCCCTTGCTGGATTCCCGCAGCTCGGATACCCAGGACTGTGCGGCGGTGAAATCGCGTGAAATTTCGCGAGGTTTAGGGGGTTGGAGTCCGAGAGAAAAAACTGGAAAATCCTCGCTTTGAGCCCACCGCGATAGCAGCTCTCCGTTATTCCAATGGCGGAGTAACTTTTTGGCGATATCTTTGGAAGTTAGCGGACTCATTCGCTACCTCCCGGGGATACAGTCGTGGCTTGTGACCGAGCCTGAGATCGCTGCCGATATTCTTCCTGAGTCAAAGTATGTAATCTGGAGTTGGAGCCCTCCGGATTATCCACAAATCCGATAGCTTTCACAAAGGGCTCAATCACATGCACTTTCGTCAACGGGGTCGCTATCAAGAGCTGCAATCCGAGTTTTTGAAATAATTCCAAAGCGTAGCGGGCCGAAGAATCCGAGCCTCTCCCGAAGGCTTCATCAATCAAAACGAACTGGAACGCCTTGGAGGTCTTGGCGCCCCACTCCAATCCGAACTGGTAGGCCAGGGAAGCAGCCAAAATCGTGTAGGCGAGTTTCTCTTTTTGGCCACCTGACTTGCCATCGGAGTCACTGAAATGTTCAAACTCCTCGTCAGTCTCAGTCCATCGTTCTGAAGCGGAAAAAACAAACCAGTTACGGACATCGGTGACTCTAGCAGTCCAGGCTTTATCCTTCTCGCTGTGTCCCTCGCGCCCCTTGAAACGGTCGATAATGGCTTTCACTTCCAGATAGCGCTGTTCAGAATAGGCGCCATTATTGGTATCTCCAGCAAGCGCATCATCAGTCAAATTACGTAAAGAGGCCCTAAAATCTGAAATATCTGGATTAGTAGAACGTTCCTTTTCCAGTCGCAGATAGCGGTTGGGATTGTATGGAACCGCCCGGAGAGCCTCGTTAATCTTGTCTATACGATCCCCGATTGACTCCGACTGGCGATTTAGCCAACCGTTCAAATTGGCCAGTTCTTGAATGGATTTGGTGTGAAGCTGTTCTTGGAACTCTTTTTCAAACCGAGGCAGTCCGTCGCTCAATAACTGGTCACGGAAACCGAGGTATTCTCCGCGGGATTCAACCGTGGTATCCATATCCTGAGTCGCCTCTGGCCAGCGCGAACGCATCTCTTGCATATATTTCCCCAGCGCATTGGTGTAACTATTCATTTCGCGGTTACAGGCATCGATGTCTCTAGAAATGCGCTCAGTGGTTTGGCGTCGTGACTTCTCAATTCCACCGGAGGCGGTTGGTTTTTCACTACCTAGAATTTCATTGAGCCGATTGGCCTGTTCCCGGAATCCATCTAACAATTCTCCAAACTGTTCCAGCTCTCTACGGTCCTGGTTCTCTTGAACGTGTGCCTGGTTAATCTGGTTTTCGACTGTGGTGAGTTTCCCAATTACTTCATCCCGTTCGGTACTCAAGGTTTTACGTGCGGCCTTATTAGCATCAATCCTCGCTTGGATATCTCTCAAAGACGTGGAACCCCTGCGAATCTGTTCCTGCTCGGCGACGTACTCTTCGGCACGTTGACGCGATGACTCATAGTCGAGCTGTTCCCATTCTTGAAACTGCTCAATCTTGGCCCACAGTTGCAGCCTCGCGTCAATCTCGTTTGACACGTCGGTGGCTTGTTTCGCCTTTTCTTTGGCTTTTTCCAGTTGTGCTTTGGCTGCCACCAAATCCGCTTCCAAGGCGGCAACTTTGCGGGTGTTTACCCATCCCAAAACCCACTGTCTGGGGTCATCAACGGCAATCCGGTCATCCTTTTCGTGGCGATTGTTAGCGCGTACCTGACCTTCTTTGGTCACTGCTCTGGAAATCTCCGGATTACGGAATTCGTCTAGATTTTGTGCCATGTGATAGTCAGCTCGGTGTGCCAGAGCATTGCGCAAATATGATTCGAAGGGCCCTTCTTTCACCTCGAAAACCACCGACAAACTGTCTGATTCTAAGCTTTGCAGGGGGACTTGGCGGGAGGAAATCTTCTCATAGACCAGCCTCGCTCCACGGGTTCTCTGCTTCGAGTCCACGAACTCCAGGTGGTTTTCGTTTACCCACTGTGATACTTGCGGATAGAACTCTGTGGGAACTAAAAGCGACAGCGCAAAAGGCCGCAGCACTCTTTCCGCAGCTCCGCGCCACGGCGCAAACTCCGCTTTGACATCAATCAGTTCTCCCGCGAAGGGTAATTCTTCTTGACTAAGCCCCAGGGCGTCACACAGTCGCGCTCGAATCTGGATCTGAGCGCTTGGCAGGTTTGAAGTACGGGAGGACAAATCCGCGATTTCCGCCTCAAGTTGCTTCACCTTCTCCAGGGCTCGATTTTCCTCCACACCGGCAGCATTCCCCAAGTGGCTTTTTTCCTCTTTTTGTGCCCAGAGCTCTTGGTGTTTGCTGGGCAGGGCTTGCAAGAATAGCGAAAAGTCCCGACTATTTTTGACTGGAGTTTCCTGAAGCTGTTCCAAGAGGCCAGAAAATGAAGCATAAGCCTTTGACCGCAGGGATTCTTCTTTACGGGCGGAAGCCTCCAATGCTTCCAGGTCGCTCAAGCGTCCACCGCCGGCGCTGTCCAAATCCTTGTGCAACTGGTCACCAAGGGAAGAGAGCTGTTCTAATTTTCGATCCAACTCGTCGCGGCGACCCTCCTGTTTAGCCTGCTCCAGAGCCAATTCACGTAGCTCTGAGTCCAGAAGTGTCAACCGTAAGTCAATAAAATATACTCCCAGCGCCTCGCTCAACTTTTCCAAAGAGTCCCGCGCCTGTAGGGTCTTGTCATATTTCGCGCTGACAACAGCAATAGGCTCCAGGGCTTCCAACTGTTCGCGAGCCCGCACCACATTCTCATAGGCAATGTTAAGATCCTCAAAGTGGGCTACTACCGGACGAATTTTTTCCTCCACCTTGCTGGGTTCGAGCATATGTTCGCGCACAAACTCATTCAAATCCCCTACGGTTTTCATAGAAACTGTTTGGTGGAAGAGCTCCAGAGCCTGTTTCGAATGGATTCCGAGCAGCCGGCGCATGGTGGTTTCGTATTTTGTGAACTCATCGTGAATTTCGCAGTCATGTTCCCGCAGCCGTTTTCGTAGATTGTTGAGGTCATTTCCGAAATCTTGGAAGTCGCGTTTAATCCGCAGGTCAGCTTTAGAAGTGACATAGAAACGGTAGGGCTGACCGGTATCTTGGCGTTGTTGGAACACGCCGGCGAGGCTCACCACTTCGCCTAAAGACTCATTTGTGAAAACCGCAAGTAGAACCGAATAGTATTGGGAGCCTTCCCGTAGCCCCCGTTTCCGGCTGCGGGAAGCATTCTCGGAACGTTCCGATTTATAGGTTCCTTGTACGTAGCTTCGCAAGGATCTCTCGTCTCTATCTGCGCCGGCGGCACGGTTATAGGAAATCCGATTCGCTGGGAAAAGGAGAGTGGTGATGCCGTCGATAAGAGTGGATTTTCCCGACCCGATATCTCCGGTTAAAAGGGCAGTCTCACCGCCCGGAGTAAATTCATATACCGCACCGTTGAAAGTTCCCCAGTTGTAGACTTCAAAACGATTTAGCCGGTACCCCGGAGCTTGCGCGGGGCTGACCTCCAGCATGGAAAACAAGGCATCACTCATTTTCTTCCTCCGTTCCGGCGCTTTCTATGGAGTCACTGGCGGGACTGGCTTCCTGATAGGTTTGAGCGTATTCCTCCAGCCGTGCCGCAAAATCTTGCATTGTTTCAGCATCCACATAAGCCTTGATGATGCGACGCACTTCCCACGAATTCGGGTTGGAGCTAAGCTGCTTCAAAAATCTGAGCTCGGCCGCATCCCGAATCAGACGTTTTACTCTATCCGCTTCTTTTGCCTCGTTGGATGTATTCGGGAAAAACACTGAATACAGTTGTTGAATCTCCTCGGTCGAAAGCACCAGACGCCCCTCGTCCGTGGTCTCGAACTCCATGAGCCTTTTGCGTAACAAGACCAGCAGAAGGCTCAAATTTCGCGAGAGGGGACGGCGCCTTACCAATCGGGGCAGTACGGTTTCTCCTTCGGCTGGCTCGTGGGCCCGCAGATAGGCGTATCCTTCGGCGTCATCCACCACTACTTCCACCCCGATGGTGGCGAAATGATCCATGATGGCGCCGCGTTTTTCGTGAAGATTCAGCCAGATATCTTCATCATCTTCTCGATAGATAACACCCCTCATGAGGCTAATGATGGTGGCTCCAATATCGACGGTTTCGCTCATTTCCGTGTTACCTTCACTTTCGGCATTTTCAGAGTTTTCAAGTCGCCTTCGTTCGTTTTTACCTGAATCCGGGTCTCTTCCGCTTCAATTTCGATCTCCAGGGCATCATCATCCAGGGTCATATAACCCAAAACTTCCTCGACACCCTGTTCAATGGGATATACCTCTAAGATATCTTCCAGTTCGGCGCTAGCCCGTGGCGGGATGACTTGACGGAGATTATCCAGCAGACGCATCTGGTCGACAAACATTTGGTTGAAAAGCGCTTCGTCATCGGGCAGCTCCCCTTCAGTGATGCCCTGAGAATCAACCGAAGTCTGGGCTGGTTTCTGGTACAGCGGGCGTTCAAAAGGTAACGAGATGGCGATTCCGGGAATGTCTATGTACATACCGATTTCGGGCGGATTGTCCCGCATTTTCAAGGCGTTAGCCGTTATCGAATTCGCTAAATCCAGCACGCGTCGATTTTTGAAACGCAGCCAGTCATCAAGGAAGCGCCGCAACTGCTCGGACATCTTCCGCACCGCACGTTGGGTCCGGTCGGCAGCCTCCGCCCAATCATTGGGAATCGCGAGCAGTCTCCGATCCGTGTCCACCGCAGACAACGCGGACACTTTCGCAAGTAAATCCCTTAGCTCTTCTTGGCTGCTGGCTGAAAGCGAGAACTTCCAGAACGCGCCGAAGCTTTTCCCCTCGTCTGTTTGATTGATTTCACTTCGAGACCTGACGAGGTCATCAAGAACTTCTTTTTGAGATTTTCCAACCGAACTCACGATATGTTCGCGGTTCGTCCGATATTGTTCCCGAAAGTTTTCTTCAACTTGGCGGAAATCGGAAAGTAGCTCCCGCGCGGTAATACCGATTTGTTGATAGAGTTCCCGAATTTTCGTTTCATCCATAAACTCGAGTTCTCCGGCTTCCACTGCAGCAATCTGAGCATTGATGGCTTCTCTTTGGGCTTTCAGATCCTCGAGACGCTTCTCTGGGCTGGTTTCAGTCCCGCGAACGATGGAACGCAGCATCTCCACTACCGTTTCCAACCGAGATTGAGTCCCCACGAATTCTCTTTTCCCCAGACTCCTCACCCAGGAATAGGCCTTTTCGAAGGCCGGTGTCACTTCATAATGCAGCACTTCGTCCTCCAGAGGATAGAATCGGCGCAGAAAACCTGCACTCCCGTCCGCCCAATCCGCTAGGTAGTCCTTAGCGCTCTTGGGATAATCGGGATTTTGGGGGTCGTTAATCTGGTAGAGGAATTCATCAAGGGCAGCCTCGAGCTCAGGTGCGGGCACGGAACCGCGATTACCATCGGCAAATACTTCACCGAGAAAGCACAGAATCAGCGCAGCATTATCGGCGCGCAACAACTTCCAGGCAGGATGCACCTTTCGCAGGGCCGCAACGTGTTCGTATTCCATATCTACCAGCGTAGACCAGACCTAGGAACGAAAAATTGCCTTCGCGAAATTTGCATTTGTTCCCAGAAGCTCCTGATGAGACCACTTTGAAATCAAGCGGGGGAATAAAACTCGGGTCCTCAAGGTTATTAGACATGTAAAGGAAATCTGAAAGATACAGGGCCCAAAAGTAACGCGACTCTGGGATGAAGGAAGTGCCAAATGACTAAGATTGCCGCTGGCGATGCCATGATGAAAGTGTTGAAAGACTGGGGAGTGAAGCGTATTTATGGGCTCCCCGGAGGTTCGCTCGATTCGACCATGAATGCGATCTATAACTTCCGCGACACGATCCACTATGTCGGGGTGCGCCACGAAGAGGCCGGTGCTTTAGCGGCGGTAGCGGAAGCGAAACTGACCGGACAGTTAGCGGTGGCTTTAGGCTCTGCTGGACCTGGGGCAGCCCACTTGCTGAATGGCCTCTATGATGCGAAAACCGACCATATTCCAGTCCTCGCGATTATCGGACAGGTTCCCACGAGTCGGATGAACACGGATTTCTTCCAGGAACTTGATGAACACCCCATGTTCGATGATGTCTCCGTATATAACCGCACGGTTATGACTGCCGAGCAGTTGCCACTCGTCATCGACAAAGCTATTGCTGCCGCCTACGAGCTCAAGGGTGTCGCGGTCGTGACGATTCCCAAAGATCTTGCCTGGGCTGAGATCGAGGACGGGTACGTTTCGGCAGGGACAAACTTCGTCAACAAAGACGGGGTGCTCAACTTCCCGTATGCTCCGGTTTCTGCTCCCGAAGATAAGGTTCAGCAAGTTGCTGACCTGCTGATTAACGCCAAACGGCCGCTGTTGTATTTCGGAACTGGGGTCGGTGGCGCTGCCGAGGAACTGCGGGAACTCTCTGACCTGCTGCACGCCCCGATGGGCTCCACCTACCTCGCTAAGGGGATTCTCGAAGGCGATGAGCCCGCATGGATGCTTTCGACCGGTCGGATTGCGACGAAGCCTGGCGTGGACGTGGCGAAGGCTGCGGATACCGTCCTGTTTATTGGGACGAACTACGAGTTTCCGGCCTTTAACCCCAAAGCCACCTTTATCGACGTGAACTTGAAGCCTACCGTAGTGGGGGAGCGTCACACCGCGACCGTCGGGATTTTGGCTGATGCCCCTACTTTCTTGAAGCAGTTATTGGAGGCGGTAAAGGCAAAGGCTGCTGCCGGTACGGATGTGAAAACAGCCCACGAAGGCTGGTACCAAGCCAATGTTGAAAACCGGCGCCTGTGGGACGAATGGATGAGCCGTCAGGCAAAGCGTGCCGACGACACTCCCGCCCGTTTCGAGCCGATTTACGAGGCCATCAATAAAGTTGCCGCCAATGACGCAATCTTTGGAGTCGATGTTGGCAACGTCAATATCGCCACCGGACGCTTCCTGCATCTTGACCACGACAAGCGCTTTGTGACCTCGCCGCTATACGCCACGATGGGCTTTGGGCTTCCCGCGGGAATTGCGGCTGCCCTGGCCTACCCGGGACGCCAAGTTTGGACGCTGTCGGGGGACGGCGGTTTCGCGATGATGAGCCAAGACCTGGTCACCCAGGCGGAACAGCATCTGTCGATCATCAACGTGGTGTTCACCAATAAGACTCTCGGTTTTATTGAGGCTGAACAAGACGACACCAAACAGCCGCATTCGGGGATTGACCTGTCTGACGTCGATTTCGCGAAAGTCGCGGAGGGCTTCGGTGTGAAAGGGTACACCGTGAGAAGCGGCGCGGAGTTCACCAAGGTGATTGACGAGGTCAAGGACACGAAAGACCCGGTTGTAATCGACGTGAAAATCACAGATGACAGGCTCTTGCCGGTGGAAAAGATTCCGACTCACGCCGCGGATTTCAAGGGCGGAGACTTATCGGAATGGCTTGCCTCCTATGATGCGAGCGAATTGCCGACTCTCGGTGAGTTGCTGGAAAAGTACCACGGTTAGCTGAGGGACGCTAGAAGAATCGGGGGTTGCGGACTTTGCCTCGCAGCCCCGATTCTCGTTTTAACCATTGACCTCTTGTCCTCGATAAAGGTATCCTGAATGAGGGCAAAAGGAGGACAAAATGAATTTTTATACTGCCCGAGAACTGCGTAACACCCCGAAGGAACTGTGGAAGGATCTCGAGGATGACGGCATGGCAGTCATCACTAAAAACGGTAAGCCGGCGGCTTTAATGTTCAAAGTTGATGGGCGGACTTTGGAAGAAACAGCCTGGGCAGTACGGCAAGTGCGTTTCAACGAGACACTTCGTAAAATGCGCGTGCGTGCCGAATCGATGGGGTTCATGACCGATGAAGAAATCGAGGCTGAGATCGCTGCCGCCCGCGAGGAAATGCACGATGCGGCCTGATAGCCCTGGGAAACTCGTTGTGATTGACACGAATATTCTCGTGTCCGCTTTGTGGTCTCCTAACGGTATACCAGCAAAAATCCTCGGATATTTGGGCGAAATCGGGCGGTTAATTCCTTGTTATGACCGCCGCATTATGGCTGAATATGTAAGTGTATTAAACCGTCCCAAATTTCACTTCGACCTCGACGAAGTCACTGTCATCCTTGAGGAAATCCGTAAAAAAGGATGGCTTATTATCGAGCCTGGCAATATTGACCGTATTCCGGGATTCAAGCGCACCCAGTTCCCGGATCCGGACGACATCAAATTCGTCGAAGTCGCCTATGCCACCGGCGCACCCCTAGTGACCGGGAACCTCAAGCATTTCCCGGGAGTATCCTTTGCCAAAACCGCCAAAGATTTTCTCAGTGGCATTGAAGCCTAGGGGGCAACCGCGAGGAAATTAGCTTGATTCCGGGCTCTCAAACAGGTGGAAACGAATGACTACAAGTCGGCCCTAATAAGTTCTAAAGCAGTTTCCGGAGGAATCGTGGGTATTGGGGATTTCACGGAATCTCGCTTATCTCGGGTCACAATGTAGTCGGCTTGAAACTGCATGGCGCTTACCGTTTGAATGGCATCCTCGAAATCTGAGAATCCCAGAGAAGTTGCTTTAGTCAAAATCTCGGAGTTCAACTCGACGATATTCACCACGCGCTGTAGCACGCTAACGATGGAACTTACTTGCACGAGATCTACCAGTTTTCGCAGTATGTAAACCGAATTTGGGATGGTAAGAGCAGAAATTGCTCCTGTTGCCTGTTCAGTTTCAAACAGATGAAAAAGTTCTTGAGCGGGAGCCGCGAAAGGCTCTCTGTTTGAAAGCAAATCAACAACCACATTGGTGTCAACAAAGAACGAATATCGGGTGCTGAACCCTGGCGTTGCCATTACTCACCGTCCGCATCAGACCGTGATAGGAGATATTTCGCTAGGCGCTCATCGCGCAGTTTGTCCCGGTCACGCACGTAATCCACGTCTCCCTTTGCGATTCCGACAAGAGAATCAATCAAGAAAGCCTGGGCCTGGTTTTTGCCAAGAATGCGCGCCACTTCGCGACCATTGCGGGTAATCACAACGGGCTCGCCGGATTCAGCAATCCGAAGATATTCCCCGAATTTGTTTTTCACTTGCGTTGCGGTTGCGACTGGCAAAAGAAACACCCCCAAAAAAGTTAGCTAAGTTTTACGGAGTAATTTTAGCTAACTTTTGGGGGTTGCGGCAAGAGGAAGCTACGCGTGGGGGATGTCGCCGAGCCAGTCGGTTACGGCCGCAATCAGGGCGTCATCAAAGGCATCGTCGGAGTGGTGGTCGCCGATCCATTTTTGAATCGAGCCTCCGGCGCAAGCATCCAACTCGGCCCGTGCCTCTTTGGGGTTCACGACCGCCCGCCACAGCATGTTTTTGGCTTCATCAATGGTTTTATAGAAGAACGGATACCCTTCCGGAACCAGAGCGTGAGCCCAGGGGAGATCGGGGAAAATTCCGATAACGCCGGCGCCCAGCGCCTCCACATACTCAATCCCGTAAGACTCCTCGGAAGTCGTTGCCAGGAATGCAGTAGTGCGCGCCAGCGCCTCCCAGTAGGACTGTCGTGTCGCGGTCAGGGGCCCGACCCAAATCCAGTCGCGGTGGGAGAACTTCATTGCCGCCTCGCTCACCAGGTGGGTCTCGTGCAAGCGCATCTCGACTCGAATCGGGGTTTGCCGACGCACCCACTGCACGACTTCCAAGAAAATCTCGGGGCGTTTGCGCGCGGAGAGATAAATCGAGGGATAGAGGACAACGGGAATTTCCGGTTCTTGGCGAGGCTGGACGTGAGCGAGGCGGAACCCGAGGTTCACCCAGCCCAGTTGCATCTGTTCATGCAGCGGTTTCACCGTCCATTTCTGGGCGATTTCCCGCACTTCCGAGGCGGTTCGCTCCGAGTTCGCAAAGGTCGGGAACAAGGCGCAAGAAAGCGCCATCGAGGCGATGCCCTCCACGGTTTTCATGTCACGAGGTGGCCACCACATGAAGTTCATGATGCGCGGTTTGCTAGCTCCCGCCGCGTGCATTTTCTGCCACAAACGCGGAGAGTCAACGACATCCATATTGATGACCGCAATCTCGTTCGGGTCAAGAATCTCCAGGGGAGAGACCGAAAACCCGTCGGCGCGCCGAGCCGGACTGCCGATAAGAATGGAATCGGGGAAGTTCCGCAAGATCCGGCGCACCAAGGTGTCTCCGGCAGAGTGACCGGACACGCGTCCCGTTTCATCGATTTTTACAGCATCCCATTTAATCGCGAGTTTCATTTCAGGCTCCTTTCGATTCGCTCGCATTCGAGCTGGTTTCAGTTTCTCCCTCGCTAATGCTGGAGCCGGAATCCGCCTCCACTGGCTCCAAATCGGGGATGGCATCCAAAGTTGAGGCATCAATCGGGGCATCCACGCCACTGTAGGGAAGAGTCGGGGAAGAAGACCCAATAACGAGGCTCTTCACATTGCGGATGCCCCGAATCGCCGTATCAACCGGCGGCTCGTGGTCGTTCATGGAGTCCTTGGAGGCTCCGCGAATCCGCATCCGATAGAAACTCGCCCAGACGAAGTAGACCGAAGCCACGAACAAGACACCGGCGAGAATATGCACCAGCCGCGCCTGTCCCTGGTTCGTGAGGCTCACCGCGAGTTCCACCGCTAAGAGCCCAAACAGGGTCGTGAACTTGATGATGGGGTTCAAAGCCACCGATGACGTGTCTTTGAAGGGGTCACCAACGGTGTCGCCGACAATCGTCGCGTCGTGGAGCTCGGTGCCTTTCATGTGGAGGTCAACTTCCACAACCTTCTTTGCGTTATCCCAAGCCCCGCCGGCGTTCGCCATGAAAATGGCTTGATAAAGCCCGAAGATGGCGATGGAAATCAGGTAGCCGATGAAGAAGTAGGGCTCCACAAAGGCGAAAGACAGAGTCGCGAAGAACACGGCGAGGAAGATAAGCAGCATCCCTTGCTGGGCGTATTGGGTGCAGATTTCCACGACCCGACGCGAGTCGGATTCGCTGGCTCTTTCACTCGATTCATCCAGGTGGATATTGTCCTTGATGAAGGCCACCGCTCGGTTCGCACCGGTGGTGACGGCCTGGATAGAGGCTCCGGAGAACCAGTAAATCACGGCTCCGCCGGTAATCAGACCCAAGAGGAACGGCGCGTGGAGAAGCGAGAGTTGCGCCACGGCTTCTTGGTTTTGCAAAGCATTTGTGAGCGACATGATGATGGAGAAAATCATGGTGGTCGCGCCCACAACCGCCGTCCCAATCAGAACCGGCTTAGCGGTGGCCTTGAAGGTGTTTCCCGCTCCATCATTGTCCTCCAGCATCAACTTTGCCTTGTCCCAAATCGGGTTCACGGAATACTCCTGCATGAGTTCGCCCTCGATCCCGGGGACTGCCTCAATACGGGAGAGCTCATAGACAGACTGGGCATTGTCGGTCACCGGCCCGTAGGAGTCTACCGCGATAGTTACCGGTCCCATGCCGAGGAAACCAAAAGCGACCAGCCCGAAGGCAAAGACAGCGGGTGCGGCCATGAATTGATCCAAGCCCATTGTCGAGATGAGGAAAGCAATCCCCATGAGCCCCACAATCGTCATGCCGAGCCAGTAGCCGCTCATGTTGCCCGCAACCATGCCCGAAAGAATGTTTAGTGACGAGCCGCCTTCGCGGGAGGACTTGACGGTTTCACGCACGAAATGTGACTTCGTGGAGGTGAAGACTTTCACGAGTTCGGGGATAAGCGCCCCCGCCAAGGTTCCACAGGTAATAATCGTCGCGAGTTTAGCCCAAAGCAAATCCGGCTGATCTCCCATAACGAACCAGGTCACTGCATAAATGAGAACGATACACATGAGCGAGGTAATCCACACCAGACTCGTCAGTGGAGTCTCAAAGTTCATGCGGGGAGCCTCGCGGTATTTCCCGCGTACCCACGCCGCATTAATCGCGTAGGCCAGAGCCGCGCCGATAATCATGGCGGCGCGAACCGTGAAAATCCACACGAGAATCAGCGCCTGGAGGCTCGGATCGGGAACCGCGAGAATCACGAAGGTCACAAGCGCTACGCCGGTCACGCCGTAGGTTTCGAACCCATCGGCGGAAGGCCCCACCGAGTCACCGGCATTGTCACCGGTACAGTCGGCGATAACCCCGGGGTTTCGCGGATCGTCTTCATCAATCTTGAACACGATTTTCATGAGGTCCGCACCGATGTCGGCAATCTTGGTGAAGATACCGCCGGCGATACGCAGCGCTGAGGCGCCCAGGGATTCACCAATGGCGAAGCCGATGAAGCAGGCTCCGGCCACGTCTGCGGGGAGGAAGACCAGAATCACGAGCATCATCAACAGTTCCAGGGAAATCAGCACGGTCCCGATGGACATACCGGCCTGGAGCGGGATGACGTGGACGGGGTAGGGGCGTCCTTTGAGAGAAGCGAAAGCGGTGCGGGCGTTGGCAAAAGTGTTGACGCGAATCCCGAACCAGGCGACCGCGAAGGATCCGCCCATCCCGAGCAGGCTGAAGCCGATAACGATTGCGACCTTACCCCAGGTGAAGCCCACGAGAAGCTTGTAGTAGATAAAGATGATGACGGTGATAAACACCCACAGCAACAGCAGGAATTTGCCTTGTTTCACGAGGTAAGCCTTGCAGGTGGAATAGATTAGCTCCGCGACTTCCAGCATCGATTTATGGACCGGTAGGGAACGGAGTCTCACGAAAGTGAGGAACCCGAAAATCAGTCCGGCGACACAAACCAACATACCAAGCAGCAGTAGCGTCGTGCCGGCTATGCCGTGGATGGAAGCCAGGGATAAATCCGGCAAGATGAGATTCGCTTCACCCCCTCCCATTTCACCTGCAGTTGGCGACACATCCGTGGTCGCGGGAGAAAATCCGAAGAGAGGGAATCCTACAAACATCAGTTGACCTCGTTTCACTAGGGCTTTACCGATGTTTTAAGTCTAGTTTTTCCTCTCGGGTCTGGGGGGACTTTGCTGTGCTATTTTGAAAATGAGTCTTTTCGCTTGCTCTCAAAAATTCACTAGCGCACCGTGTTTTTGAGGGGCGCCACAAAATCCTTAGGATTAAAGGCGTGGAATTCTTTGGGATTAGTGGCTCGGAGCTGCTCTTGATCTTGGTCGTGGGGGTCGTCATTATCGGGCCGCGCCATGCCGCCCAGGGAATCATGTGGTTGAAAAAAGCCCTGGATTCGCTGCGGGGCTGGTCTGCTAGGTTGAGGGAAGAAACCACCGCCACCGAAGAGGGCTTGAAAGTTGACCTCTCCGCTTTTGACCCGCGCCTTTATGACCCCAGGCGTTTGGTCAAAGAGGCTGTCGCAGAAGAAATGGAACTGTGGATGCAGGCCGCTTCCGGAACTTCCAAGAACGCCCCTTACGAATCCAGCCCCGAAAAGACGATTCCGGAGAGCCTGAAACTATTCGAGCCCCAGCTTCAGGCTTTGGAAGATAAACGCCGCAGCGAACAGGCCGCAGCGGAAGGCAGCCCCACCGGAGACGAGACCGAAACTTCAACTGGAAATAATACCGATACTGAAAATAAGCTAAACTGAAAGTCAAGCGATTCAAAGGAGAAATATGGTCCCCGCGCACGTAGTCATGATGAGTGTGAGCCCCTGGGTATGGATTACTGTCATTCTTATTCTGGTGGTGGTTTTTGGAGCCGCGAAGCTTCCCGATATTGCGCGCAATGTCGGCAAGTCCGCCAAGGTTCTCAAAGAAGAGCTAAACGATTTGACGGATGACACTCCCCAGGCCACCCAGACACCTCCGGCTCAAAAAGAGCCCCCGCAGGTGCAATCTCCGACGCAGGCGGCTCCGAAGCCCCAGTCTGCGGACACTTCCACCATTCCCGAGCAGAATAATTGAGTGAGGACAAAAGCCCTCAGCCCGGGGTGATGACGATTGCGGCGCATCTAAAGGAGCTCCGGAAACGTCTCATCTCGGCATTCATCGGCATCGGTGTGGCCGCCATCGGTGGCTGGTTCCTCTACGACCCGGCGCTCGGTCACATCACCGCCCCAATGAAAACCATCGGGGGAGCCGAACTGAATTTCCAGACCATTGGCGCTGCTTTCGACCTGAAAATTCGCGTGGCCCTGTGGCTCGGCCTTCTGCTGGCTTCCCCGTGGTGGATCTCCCAGCTACTGGCATTCCTGTGGCCAGGATTGAAGAAGCGCGAGAGAAAATGGCTCGCTATCTTCGGCTTGGTCGGGGTAGTGTTGTTTCTCGCCGGAGCGGTCTTCGGGGATTGGACTGCGCCGCGCGCGGTCGATATTCTCTCTTCTTTCACCCCACCTAACTCTGCCATGTATCTCCAGGCGGACTCCTATATTCGTTTCTATATTCACCTGGTATTAGCCTTCGGGGTGTCTTTCCTGATTCCCGAAATCCTCGTAATGTTGAACTTCGTGGGTGTTTTGAAAGCCCGACAGATGCTCAAAGGCTGGCGCTGGGCGGTCATGGTCGCCTTCATTTTTTCTGCCATAGCCAACCCGCTTCCTACCCCCTGGCCGGTCATCTTGCAGGCCTTGGTGCTTTTGACGCTCTATTTCGGGGCTGTCGGAATCTCCGCGATTCATGACTGGAGGGTCGTGAAAAAAACCTCCGATTAGGCTTTTCCGCGGTTTATTGCTAAACTTATTCGGTCCGGCCGATGGTCGGCGCGAAGCGGAAACTCTTTCCCACCTCATCCCGGTGCTCGGCACGTCTTGGGTAATGGTCTTGAACTTGCACTAAAGGTGCGGGGAGTCTCTGCGCGCGCTCCAAAGGTAAAGAAACAAACTAGGAGTCCTCATTTCAGACGTAAGGATTAATGACCAAATTCGGGTGCGTGAAGTGCGCTTGGTTGGCAAAGAAGGTGAACAAATCGGGGTAGTTGCTATCGGCAAGGCCTTGATGATGGCCGAAGACGCCGGTTTGGACCTGGTCGAGGTGGCCCCCGAAGCGCATCCTCCGGTCTGCAAACTGATGGACTACGGCAAATACAAATACGAAGCCGCCCAGAAAGCCCGCGACCAGCGTCGCAATCAAGCTGCCACCCAGTTGAAAGAAATCCGTCTCGGCCTCAAGATTGACCAACATGACTACGAGGTGAAACTCGGCCACATCAAGCGTTTCTTGGACGGCGGCGACAAGGTCAAGATCATGATCAAGTTCCGCGGTCGCGAACAGTCCCGTCCGGAAATGGGAATTAAGCTTATGGAACGCTTGGCTGAGGACATTGCTGAGGACGGGATTGTTGAATCCTCCCCGCGCCAAGACGGTCGCAACATGACGATGGTCATCGGTCCGGTGAAGAAGAAGACTGACGCGGTGTCTGCCCAGCGCAAACGCCGCGAAGATGAGCGTCAAGCGAAGCGAGACGCGAAGGCGGAGCGGGCGCTTCGAAACCAGCAGCGTGTCGCGGAACAGGCCAATGCTCCGGTTTTGAAGCCGTTGACTTTCTCACAGTTGGGGGAGGGCAACCTCGGTGCGGCTGCTATTGCGGCGGAAAACATGAGTTCCGCCAGTGACACTCCACCGACTCTGCCAACTTCGAGCTCTCCGAAACCCGCAGCGACGAAGACTGCTGGTGTCAAAGCGGACGCAACCGAAAAGACCGCGGAGAAACCTGCTGCCGAGAAGCCGGCGCCGGCAAGAACTTCGGCGCGGACTACTGCGAAAACTCCGGCTAAATCAACTGCTGGAACAAAGACCACGGAGGGCGCGGAAACGAAAGCGACCCCCAAGAAGACCACCACTTCACGGACCACCGCGAAAACCACGGCGCGGAAACCCGCCGCTAAGACTGCGGGCGCGAAGACCGGAACCACGGCTCGAAGCACCGCCAAAAAGACTGCCCCAAAGAGCGAAACGTCCACTGCGGGCAAAACCGAAAAACCGAAGGCTGCCAGGTCAGCCAAGGCCGAAACAGAGGAGAAATAAAAAATGCCAAAGAATAAGACCCACTCGGGGACTAAGAAGCGCTTCCGCGTTACCGGTTCGGGAAAGCTCATGCGTGAAAGCGCCAATAAGCGCCACCTGTTGGAGCACAAGTCCTCCCGTCGCACCCGTCGCTTGAGCCAAGATCAGGTCGTGGCTCCCGCTGACGTCAAGCGCGTCAAGAAGCTCTTGGGAATTTAAGGGAAGTTAGGAAAAGGAGATAAATCATGGCTCGTGTAAAGCGCGCAGTAAATGCTCACAAGAAACGCCGCACCACTATGGAGCGCGCCGAAGGCTATCGTGGCCAGCGCTCTCGCCTCTACCGCAAGGCGAAGGAACAGGTCACTCACTCTTTCGTTTATAACTACCGTGACCGTAAGGCTCGCAAGGGTGATTTCCGGAAACTCTGGATCACCCGCATCAATGCCGCGTGCCGCGCGGAGGGCATGACCTACAACCGTTTCATGCAGGGATTGCGCCTGGCCGAGGTAGAAGTCGATCGCCGGATGCTCGCTGAGCTCGCGGTGAGCGATATCGAGGCTTTCAACGCTTTGGTGAAGGTCGCGAAGGACGCTCTGCCTGCCGACGTGAACCAGAAAGCCGCCTAGGCTTCTTTGGCCGATACGATGCTGGAGCGCCGCGAGATTCTTGACAATCCCACTTCCGAAAAGATGAGGAAAATCGAGAGCCTCTCGCGGCGCTCTTTGCGTCTCAAAACCGGCCTGACAAGGGTGGAAGGCCCGCAAGCCCTGCGCGAAGCCCTGCGTTTTGCGCCGGAGTCTTTGGTTGACGTCTACGCGAGTGAGTCGGCGCTTTTGGGAGATCCTGAA
Source organism: Mobiluncus porci (assembly GCF_009695935.1). GTDB lineage: Bacteria > Actinomycetota > Actinomycetes > Actinomycetales > Actinomycetaceae > Mobiluncus > Mobiluncus porci. The sequence continues at coordinate 3,940 of NZ_VUMY01000020.1, read as the reverse complement.
CTCGGGAGCTTATTGGAAAGTTCCCCGGTTCATGGCCATATTGTGAGCGAGCGGGTCGCGAAGGCTGTGGCTGATGCGGCCCAGGGATGGATTGGGGTAGCGAGGCTCTCGGCTTTTCCGGCGCTCTCGGAGCTGTCTGGAAGGCTGGCTCTTATCCTGCCGGCCACCCAGGATCCCGGCAACGTCGGGACGTTGATTCGGCTGGCTGATGCTTGCGGGGCGAGTGCGGTTTTCCTGGGTTCGGATTCTGCCGATTCGACTTCACCAAAGGTTATCCGCGCTTCGGTCGGCAGCGTTTTTCACTTGCCGACCCCGCGTTTTACTGACCTCGCTGAGTTGGCTGGGGTTCTTCACGCGGAGGGCTGGGTGATCGCCGGAACCGCCCTCGAAGCAACCCTAGAGCTAGGCCCAGAAACAGCGCGGCAGTTTGCTGACAAGAAAATCGCGTGGATGATGGGCAATGAGGCCCACGGGCTCAGCGCCGCTGAACTCGCGCTTTGTGACACTCTGGTGTCGATCCCCATGTTCGGCCGCGCGGAGTCTTTGAATGTTACTCAAGCCGCCACTCTGGCGCTTTGGCTCACTGCCTCCGCGCAGCATTCTCGCGCTTAATGTCAGATCCGCGTTCTGGGTGGCCACAACGAATCCAATTTATAGGGACTCTGATTTTATAATCCCAGGTCAAAGCAATTCGAGATGTTGTGCTAGCGCAAAAATGGCCATGAAAGTGGCCACCCAGGACAGGGCCGCGGTTATCCAAGACGCGGATGAGTCTTAGCCCATTGACGCAGCTTCTCACGCAGGGCCTTGTCCGGGTCATCGACCCGTTCCCGGTTCGGTTTACGACGAAACGCGCTACGCGACAAACCCGCAAGCTTACAGGCCTTACCCTCGCTAATATCAAGGCGTTCCATCAAACAAACCACGCCCGCCCGGCGCCTAGCCGGGCTCAGAAGTTTCCCTCAGCCAACTCCCTCAACGCCGCCTTCTCCAGCGCTTTCACAACATCTTCCGAACTATAACCCCGTCGCTTACTCACCATGACCTCCATTCTGCCAAAAACGGCCATCAAGAACTCTCAAAACAAACGGACCTAAATTACAGAGTCATGCCAGTCGGTTCAGTCAGTATAATCGCATCTATATTGTTGCGCTCCGTGACTGGGACCAGTGTATGCGCGGTCTCGCTGCTTATCCGTTGGTGCTCCTGTCAACCGGCTCGGGCTATCGCAAATTGTCCATGAAAAGGTTTTCACCCTCTCTGGTGGTGAGCAACAGCGGGTAGCCCTGGCTAGGTGCATATTAAAACCCGGTAGGCTCATCCTTGCTGATGAACCTACCGGTGCACTCGATCCGAAACTAGCAAATGTCGTGCTTCGAGAGATACTCCAGCTTCAGCACGAATATCACAAATCTCTTATTGTTGTTACCCACGATCGCAATGTGGCAGATGCCTGTGATCTAGAGGTACAACTCAGCCCGCTAGACTAGAGCGCCGCGAGGGCCGCGTCGAAATCAGGGTCGGTGGTGATTTCATCCACGAGCTGGGTGTATTTCACCTTGCCTTCCGGATCAATCACGATGACGGCGCGAGCGAGCAGACCGGCCATGGGGGAGTCGGCGAGTTTTACGCCGTAGACATCGCCGAAATCGGAGCGGAACGCGGAGGTCGTGATGACATGGTCGATTCCTTCCGCTGCGCAGAAGCGATCCAGCGCGAAAGGAAGATCCATCGAGACCCCGATAACTTGAACCTCGGGTCGGGATGCCGCCTCGACATTGAAGCGCCTCACGGAAGCCGCGCAAACGCCGGTGTCAATCGAAGGAAAAATGTTCAACAGAACGGTTTTGCCAGCAAAATCAGCTAGGCGCAAATCGCTCAAATCTGACTTGGTGGTCATGAAGTTGGGAGTCTCGGAACCGAGAGCGGGAAGTTCCCCAACAGTTTGGACGGGATTACCTTGTAAATGTGTAGTAGCCATAAGTCCATCTTAGCTATGCAATCTCGCGGAGCGCAGAGGATAAAGCGTTAAATCATGGTTAAAAACTTTCGGGGATGTGAAGTCGAAACTTCACATCCCCAAAGTGTCCGTGTTCTAGTTCTAGAACTTCATGGTTTAGAACAAACCGGCGTTGCGGTTCCCTAAGTCGGTGGTGGTAACCCAGTCCTTCGCGTCAGCCGGATTCGCCACGCGAGAATCCAGGTTGCGGTCATTGGTTACCGAGACGTCTCCGGAGAGGCGACCGAGTTGAGAAACCTCAATCCAGTTCTTCAAACGCTTGTCCTTGTCGTTTGCCGTCCCGATGTAGCCATCGCCGAAGTTGAAGTTAGCAATGAGCATCGTGTCGCCGGGCTTGATGAGGTTGGAAACCGTCACGCGGAAGGTGCGGGTGGAAGTGGCCTTGTCGAAGCCCAAATCTTCTACGGTGGAGCCCTTGAACTGGCCCGGCGTGATGAGACGATCCACGCCTTCAGGGCCGGAGGCGCGGTGCACCTTCACGAGGAAGGACACAGTTGGGAACTCGCCGTAGTAGTTCGCGGAACCAACGTTCTTCACGCGCAAAGCCACCGCTCCAGCAAAGCCGGGGGACTTCAAGGCGGAAACCGTCAAGTACGGCTTGAGATCGAGGCTTGGGTCGCCCTTGCTCGGATCCACAGTCGGGAGCTCGGTAGAAGCCTGGAACTGCTCGGTCGGAGCCGGGAAGCCTGCATTATCGGAAGGATTGGTGTCACCCACTCCACCGATAGCGCCGTCAGGGGTTGCGTACATCTTGACGACCACTTCATTCTTCACCGGAGCCTTGGAAGACCAAGCGAAGGCTGGTCCCCACGTGCCGTTGGGCTTGCAGGCTTGCTGGGTGCCGGACATCTTGATGGTGCGGAAACCGTAGGTGGCTTCGCCAGTGTTTCCTGCCGGAACCATGTACGGGCCAATCTGTTGTCCTGCGGTGTAGGACAGGGCGTAGGAAATCGAGTAGCCCATGGTCTTCGCCAGAGAGGCCGTAATGGAGGCATTCGGGGTTCCCGGAGCGTTATTCGTCGAGGCGGTGGCACTCAAGCCCGCGTTCAACTCGCTCTTGTAGGTGAAGGAGATGGACTCCGTCTTGGACAAGGTCTGGGTCAAGGGAATCGCCTCAGCCGTGCGGTTGGTGGAGGAAATCGTGCCCTTGGGCTCGAATTCGGTGGTCACCTTGTAAACCACAGTGCGAAGATCCTCGCCGGCGTTACAAACTGGGTAGGCGTTCAAAACGTTCGGCTTCAAGTAGCTCGCGGAGCGGTAGGTGTTGATCAAGGGCAGATTCGCGTTGTTGATCACGGTTTCCGGTCCGTAGTTCTGGAAAGTGTCAGCGTTTGCCGGAATAATCATGGCGGTACCCAAGAGGGCAGCTCCAGCAACCGAGGCAAGTACGTGCTTGGTTTTCATTCAGTTTCTCCGTTTTTGTAAGTGATTGCATTCAAGACTGAACATTTCCGGCAAATCTAACGTCCTTGTCAAAGCATTTTGTCAGGTTATATTCAGCTTGCTTACAACTTACCACCAGGAAAAATTTAGACAAATTCGAGCTGTTTTTGGAAGTGCTGGGGCTGGGAATTGAAAGAAGAGAGGGAAAAATTGAGTTAAAGTAAATTAATGAAAACTCTCAAGTGACAGTTATCTCTTGAACGTAAAAATCCTAAAACCGCGTTTATCAGCGAGTTTTCATTATGAAGCGAAAGCTAGGGTGAGAGGAATCACGACCGGCCTGACAGGGCAATTTCGCTATTAGCATAATTGTTCTTCATGAAATTCTGGCCTAACTTGACCGGATGAGAAGGGTTAAAGGACAAATTGTGTGTCTGGCCGGTTAGTCCCAGGTGTTGTTGTAGGGGGTGGTGTGGTGGAGTTCGTTCCAGATGATTCCGTCGCCCCATCCGGGGAGGCTTCGCCTGGTGATGTGCT
>NZ_VUMY01000002.1 GCF_009695935.1 Mobiluncus porci | reverse complement strand
CAGCACATCACCAGGCGAAGCCTCCCCGGATGGGGCGACGGAATCATCTGGAACGAACTCCACCACACCACCCCCTACAACAACACCTGGGACTAACCGGCCAGACACACAATTTGTCCTTTAACCCCAAAAACGCAGTGGCGCGAAGCGCCCGGCATTTCCGAGGCCAAGGAAGTTGTTGAGGCGGCGTAGCCGCCGACACCAGCGCAACAAGCCTGTGTTGCAAGCACAACGACGCAGACCGAGCGAAATGCCCGGTTTGTGAGGCTCCTTTGAAAAGTAATGCTCGGATTTCTTCAGTTTCGGATCAGGGGTGTGTTCGACTCAGGAGCGTGCACGAATGTACGGTCTAAGCCCACCGAGCCTAGTCTCCCGAAATCCCAAAACGCCAAGACCAGCGCAAACACTTAAACGCCCTGCCGACAAACCTCTGCCTAACCGGCTACGCCGTACATTCGTGCACACTTCCGCGAGTCCCGCACGGGTTTCGCTCCCTCACCGCAAGCTTTTTACCGGTGGGGACGGGCCAAACTGGTAAATTTACCAGTTTGGCCCGTCCCCACCGGTAACTACAGAATCACCGGCTCGGGGACAAGCTCGACTTCGAAGGTTTCGCGAACCCGCGAGACGACGTAGTCCGCCAAAGCACGAATTTCGGCGGCGCTCGCTCCCCCGCGGTTCGTCAGCGCTAAAACGTGCTTCGTGGAGACCCCCGCCCCCGACTCGGGCAAAGCGAATCCCTTCGGAACTCCGGAATGCTCAATCAGCCAAGCCGCCGACAACTTCACGGCGACATCCTTCGCCGAACCAGCATCTACCGCACCCTTCGCTGAACCCACAATCTCAGTCGGGCAATCATCCGTAGCTGTCAGGCGACCGTCATCCTCCGAGCAATGTGGTTCCGCCGCACTAGCCATACCCGCAGATGACCTCGACTTCAACCCAGTCTCTCTCTCCAGCCCAGCCGAGCCGGTCTCGCCAACGGAGCCACCCGCAGAGCCATTCTCCCCCGAAATACCGCTGTTTTTCCGCCACACCGACGGCATCATCGCGGCCATAATTTCTTCATAGCTCCGCGGCCGCGCCACCTCCCATCGCGGCGCTTCCGCGGGTAGACCACGCAAAATCGGCGAGTCTGCCGGAACAATCGGGTTGGTGAAGAAAGACCCCGCCGACCAGGTGTCATGGTCGGCAGCATCCAGGACCATACCCTTGCCGCGCCGCAGTTCCAAAACTGCCGCCCGCACTGCTTCCAGGGGCGCCCGCTCCCCGAGTTCCACCCCCAAAGCCGCGGCGAGCTGGGAATAGGCCACGGGAGACGACTCCGTTGAGCGCTGTAACTCCAGGTCAACCCCCAAAACAATCCAACGTCCGGTCGCTCCCCCGAGCGCTACCCGTGACCTCTTCAAAATCGAATCCCGATACCCGAAGGCCATATCCCGCCGCGCCAGGTAACAAATCTTGCTCCGCACCCGATCCCAGGCTGTCAAACCGATAATGACGTCCCCAATCTCGGCGCCGTAGGCGCCGATGTTCTGCACCGGCGCGGCTCCGACCGTCCCGGGGATTCCGGACAGCGCTTCGATTCCGGAAAACCCTTGCGAAACCGCATATTTCACCAGGTCATCCCACATTACTCCCGCGTCGGCGCGAACGATAGCGGAGTTGGCTCCGATACTATTCGGATTGGGGAGGTTGTCCGGATGGCAACTGTCCCGCCAAGAAATCGTCAAATCCTCCGGATCAGTGACAACGACAACCGAGTTACGCGCGTCTTTGATGACCATGCCGTCGAATCCCTCGTCGCGCGGCAGCGTGTTGGAGCCCCCGCCGAGGAACAGAAGCGGAACTTTTGACCGGTCCGCTAGGGCTACAGCCGCGGTCAAATCGGCGGTATCGGTGGACTGGTAGAACCGTTTTATCGCCCCTCCGACCCGGAAGGTACACAGTTCAGAAAGGTTTTTGGCGGAGCTAGCTAAATCCACTTTTCCTCATTATTCCGGCAAAATCTCGCCGTGGTCGTAGTTGTAATCATGGCCAGAGTCATCGCGGCTTCCCGACGCCGGCGTTCTCGGCTGCGGTGGCTTCGCGTAGCCCGTCGGGTAGACGGTCCGCGGGTCGATAGTCTCGTCCGGGCCGTCCGCCGAGTAGGAGCCAGCCGGTGCGTAGGAGCCAGCCGGTGCGTAGGAGCCGGCCGGTGCGTAGGAGCCAGCCGGTGCGTAGGAGCCAGCCGGTGCGTAAGAATCCGTGGGGGCGTAAGGGTTCAACGGAGCGTTGGGGTCAGCAAGGGGGTAAGCGGCTACAGCGGAGGGGTCAACAAACGGGTATGCGGTTGACGTGGCGGAGGGGTCAACAAGGGATTGCCAATCTGCAGGAGCGTTCGCATCAACCGGCGCACTCCAATTGACCGGTGAATTCGCATCAACCGGAGTCAACGGGAATTGACCATCCCAGGCCGGTCCCACGTAGGGCATTTCCGGATTGGCCGGAGAAGGAGTACCGGTCGGATTCTGCGGAGCCGCCCCAGTCCCGCCGACTCGTCCGGATTCCAAGTATCCCCTGGGGCCGCCCAGATAACCGTAAGGCTGGGCGTTCTCTCTATAAGCCGTTGCAGCGGCATCCGCGCCGGTGGCGCTGCCCCAACCGGCGCCACCCCAGTCAGCGCCCAATCCGCCCCAACCAGCTTCCGCGCCGTAGTAACCCCCAGAGGGATCCGGAGACCCACCCCCGTAGCCGTATTCTCCGGCGTAGGGGTCACCGTATCCGGCTCCATACCCGTAATACCCGTAAGTGTTACCGTAGGCCTCAGCGGGATATCCGTAAGGGTCGTAGCCCCCATACTCGCCGTAGTCATAGCCGCCGTAACCGTAGCCGTCAGCGCCCCCGAGGCCTCCGGAGTAAGGGTACTCGAATTCCTCGTAGCCGTAACCGTAGCCGTAACCATCGACTCCCTCAAGGCCACCCATCCCGTAGGGGTCATATCCGTACACTTCTAGGGCATATTGCTCCATGGCTTCGCGCTGGGCCTGTTCGGCTTTTTCAAGTTCCTTTTGTTCGTCGTAGTTCTCCCAGGCAGCAATCGTTTGCTGATCCAAGCCCACGGCGGTAGTGGCTTCGGTTTGGCCGAGCAAATTCCGCAAGCCCTCATCGACATCTTCCTCGCCCGCTTCGTTTTCCCCTTCGGCGCTGTCAGCAACGGCGACCCCGGGAATGAACCCCTTGGCAAAATCGAGGCTGCGTCCCCAAGTCCCCGTCTCGGGAGCAACCGGCACCAAGTTAGAAGCCACACCCTCGTTCAGAGTCACCCGCCGTTCCACCAGCTCCCGCATGGCCTGGCGAATCTCGGACAGTCCCTCCATCTCCTCTACCGACAGCGGCACCCCCGCACGGTCCGCGACTTTGGCCATATAAACATAGGCGGAAAAGACCTCCTCGGGAGCGGAACCGGTGCCGGGTCCGGTGAGATCCTCACGGGTGGGCCGGTCAGTCAGAATAGCCCACAAATAGTTTCGCGGCGGTTTAGGGATTGAACCCGTGATGATTTCGTCCTCATCCCAGCCGAGCACCTTACGGAAATTCTCGAGACTGAAAAGATCGGGCTCTCGCTTGGAGGACAAGACCCGTTCTTCCAGGTTGTGCATGACTTTCTGGGCCGGATCGAGGTGTTGAACCAAGAACCAGCTCGGGAGTATCCCCAGGATGAGGGTTCCGAGAGATATCGTCCAGCTCAGAACGAAAGAGAAAGCCGAAATCCAGAAAGGCGCCGACTCGTATTGGAGCTGGGCTAGGAACTGAATACAGCGTGAGACCCCTGCGCCAAGGAAAATGGTGGAAGCCTGTTGGACGTGACCGAGGTCGAGACGCCGCCGTGCCATGTCTATCGCCAGGGGAACCCCGGGGATGGGGGCGCGCCACGAAATACGATATTGAATATAGAGAGACAAGAGGATAAAGAAAACGCCCTCGATGGTGTAATAGAAGGTCGTTTGCAGAATCTCATCTGCTGATACTGAAGACGAAGGCGGCTTGAAGAAAACCCCTCCCACGACGAGGGCTATTTCTGTTAGGAACCACACCAAAATCACGAAGGCCCAAGCTCGCAGGCGAATCCGCGGGGACACTTTCCAGCCGCGATTCGGGAACCAGTCTATCGGTCGGGGAAACCACACGTGGACGCTGAAGAAAAAGGGAATCAGGAACGAAATCCCAACGATCAAAACCACGATAGTAGACATGTAGTTCGCGATAATATCCGAGACAAGACCCGCAGAATTCATATAGGCCAAGACTGCCGGTGTCTCCATGACCGCGAGAATCGCCAAGACAATAGCAATAGGGTAGGTCCACTGCATCTGGTTGATGGCTCGCCGGTGATGCATCGGCACGGCACGAGGCACATGAGGGCGCATTACCGCCAGGATTACGATGATAATCATTGCGAAAGGAACCGGCCCCCATTTAGCGAACAGTTGGATTGACCACGTCACCACGTTGGAGGGGGCCATTAACCAATCTGAAAACACTGTTCACTCCTTGTCGGTGGTCTAGTGCCGGGGCTTGCGTTACCGGCCGCGGTTCTTTGATGCCGCCCACGGTATCACTGTTACCGGTCAAGAAACCCGCCATCCAGGAGTCCAGGGTAACATGCCCTATTTTATCGCCTATTCTTTAGTTGGCGAGCTGTTTAGCCAACTATCGATGTCTTCTTGGAGTTTTTTCTTGGTGTCGGGCGATGCTAGGGAGGCGCGAACAGAGGCACGGGCGAGATCTGCGAGCTCAGAATCGGTGAAACCGTGATCCTCGCGAGCGCTTTCGTATTGATCCAACAGTCGGGACAAAAACAGCAACGGATCGTCCGCCCCGAGCGCGATGGTGGCGCCGGCTTTTGCCAATTCAGCAAGGGGGACGTCCTGGAGGGTCGCGTAAACCCCGAGCGACACGTTGGAGGCGGGACAGACTTCTAGAGCAATGTTCTTGTCGATAACGCGTTTCAGAAGCTCAGGATCCTCCGCGAGTCGCACCCCGTGGCCGAGACGATTCGGGTGCAGATCGCGCACCACCTCGCGGACGTGTGCCGGCCCGAGCAGTTCGCCTCCGTGGGGGACCAGGGTGAGCCCGCCGCGCTTGGCGATTTTGAAGGCCGGGGCGAACTCGGCGGTCACTCCAGCGCGCTCGTCATTTGAAAGACCGAAACCGATGACTTCTCCGGGCTGGTCTCCCGCATAGTGGGCAGCGAGCCTGGCGAGAGTCCGGGCGTCAAGCGGGTTGCGGGTGCGGGAGGCCGCTACAATGACCCCGACTTCCACGCCGGTCTCTCGAGTCGTGGCGCGGGCTTCGTCAAGGATAATCTCGAGAGCCGGCGTGAGACCGCCCACGTGGGGGGCGTAGGAAGTGGGGTCAACCTGGATTTCGAGACGGCGGGAACCCTCCCTAGCATCGTCTTCGGCAGCCTCGCGGATAATCCGCCGCATGATGGCTTCGGAGTTCACCAAGGCGCGGGCGAGATCGTAGGAGCGCTGGAACCGAAACCAGCCGCGTTCATCAGCCGGAACATGGAGCGGGTCGCCTTCGCCCATGAATTTTGGGAGGCGCGCGCCCTGCTCTTTTGCCAGTTCCAGGAGGGTCGCGGGGCGCATGGCGCCGGTGAAGTGCAGGTGGAGATGCGCTTTCGGCAGCTTCGCTAGGTCTCGTCTCTTTTCCATCGTCCTTAATCTTACGCGTAAAGCCGCGTGATCACCCCTCTGCCGGCTGTTGTCCGCGGACGCTCGGTATTGGTTACTTTGTGCTTCGGAGCCGCTTGGCCGTCGGTCGGGTCAGGTTCGTGCTCGCGTCGCATTCACTTCCGGTTTGTGGGTCTCGGAGCCGCTTGGGGGACGACCGCTCGGCCCCTAGTGAACGATCACGTTACGTAACCCACTCACTAGGGCGATGCGGAGCGTTCGGGAGGGCTCGCAGCAGCGGGGCGCGGCGGCAACACGAGCCGCCGCGTAAAACGGCGGAGCCGAATAAGAAACGCGAAAGCGTTTCCGGCGAAGCACCGTTTGAGAAAGGGCCCTATTGTGGCGGGGAGCGAAGCGACGCCGACACAATGTGGGCGCGGTGGCATCGCGCGGAGCGCGAGTGAGCCACCGCGTAACTGGCGGAGCGGATCAAACGACGGCAATTAGCCGTCGTCCGCGAAGCACCTAATAAAAACTCCCTCGCTGGCTGCAAGAGCCCCTCCCGCGCGACGCAAGCCCGAACCGGCAAGAGAAATGCACCGACCGCGACGCGAGCCCGACCTACAGAGCGAACGTGGAGCATGACGGATAGGGGAAAGGATGCGGAAAATCGTACTTTGGGACGATGATTTCGCCGAGCAGCAAAGGGAATTGGCTGCTAGCATGAATTTGTGAGAAATCATTACAACGGGTTGAAAACGGCTGCACTTATCGGCTTGCTGTGGATGGTCCTCCTTATCGTCGGAGCGCTTATCGCCGGCGGAACTGGAAACCGGTTCTGGATTCTCGTTTTCGGCGCTATCGCCCTGGTTCAAACCGTTGTCGGTTATTGGAACTCCGACAAGATCGCGCTGCGCTCCATGCAGGCGCGCCCCATTACTCAAGCCGAAGCCCCCGAGCTTTACCAAATTGTTGAAAGCCTCTCCCAACAGGCCGGACAACCCATGCCCGCCCTCTACATCGCCCCGACCAAGACCCCCAACGCCTTCGCCACTGGACGCGACCCGGAGCACGCTGCGGTTTGCGTCACCGAGGGCATCATGGATCTTCTGGAACTGCGCGAACTGCGCGCCGTGCTCGGCCACGAGCTTTCTCACGTCTACAACCGCGATATTCTGACCTCTTCGGTGGCAGCAGGAATCGCCGGTGTTATAACCTCGATTGCCCAGTTCGCCTTCTTCTTTGGCGGGCGGGACCGCGAAGACGGAGGGACAGGGATTTTGCTAGCCCTGGTCGCCCCGTTTGCTGCCACCTTGATTCAGTTCTCAATCTCTAGAACCCGCGAGTTCGATGCCGATGAGGACGGAGCCAGGCTCGCGAATGACCCACTGGCTTTGGCTTCGGCTCTGAAGAAACTCGAAACCGGCATTGCGCGCCGTCCACTGGCTTCAAGTCCCGAGCGCCAAACAGTGGCTTCGATGATGATTGCGAATCCCTTCAATGTCCGCAATCTATTCTCTACCCACCCGCCGATGGACGAGCGGATCCGCCGCCTTGAAAAGATGGCCGGCTACTAAACCGGCACCAAGCGGGACAAGATAAGTCCCAACCGCGCAGACCCCGTCTCCGCAAGAAGACCCGCTTATTTCGAGGATCCCGCTTTCGGAGGATTCGGTTTCGAGGACGCTTCGGGAAGTTTGTCGAGTCCGGGATTGTGGAAAGTCTGCCAGCGTGCGAGCGGGAAATATCGCAACAAGGCGCGGCCCACCACCTGGTTTTCATCGACGAATCCCTGGTTCAAATCGTCTTGGTGATACCGAGAATCTCCCGAATTGTCGCGGTTATCGCCCATCACCCAGTATTTCCCTTGCGGAACCGTCACATCGAAAGGGAACGGCATCGAGTCGAGCCCGTCTTTGAGGTACGGCTCATTAAGCGCCACCCCGTTGACGACGACTTGGTTCTTCTCGTTACAGCAACTCACCTCATCGCCGCCCACCCCGATGACCCTCTTGACGAGATAGCCGCCGGCGTATTCGGGGCGAATCCGCAAGAAGCGCAGCCCCTTGTCCACGGCCTGCCCCACCGCGGTCGCGTCGAAACCGGTCGGATTGTCGTCCTTATACTCTACGGGCAGCCAGTCATAGCGATCCTCGAAAACCACGATGTCACCGCGACGGACCGGCTGGAAGTTCTTCATCTCCGAGACCACTATCTGGTCACCGCGCTGGAGGGTATTCTCCATCGATTCGGAAGGAATCTTGAACTGCTGGAACATGAAGGCTTTGACGAAAGTTGTGAGGACAATTGTGATAAGAACGCCGATGATAACGTCTTTCCACCAGGGAGACTGGTTCTTTTCTTTCGCGGATTTCCGGCTTTTTCTCGCCGGTATCTCTCCCGTGGCCTCGCTCAAACTTTCATTCACTCCCCGATTCTATCGTTTACGGGGCAAGCTGCGCGCTTCGGCGTTAGAATTTCAGGTATTCGAACGCAAAGGAGCGGAATATGTTGTTCTTTAAACCGAAGAAGGCGCCGGTCAAGGGCGCAGTCGTGTTGATTACCGGAGCGGGATCCGGTATCGGCAGGTTGATGGCTTTGGGGGCAGCCCGCCGCGGGGCGAAAGCCGTCGTGGTGTGGGATTTGAACGGGGAGGCGGCCGAGCAAACTGCTGCCGAGATTTCCGAGATGGCCCTTGGTGAAGCCGGATCTGGTCGCCAGATTCGCGCTTCGGCCTACACCGTTGATGTCACTAACGAGGATGCAGTCGTGGCGGCGGCCCGCGAGGTCTTGGACGAGTACGGGCGGGTGGATATTCTAATCAACAATGCGGGAATCGTCACCGGCAAGCCTTTCTTGGAGACGACCGGAGCCGAGGTCCAGCGGTCTTTCGAGGTCAACACGATTTCCCACTACCGGATGGTGCGCCAGTTCCTGCCGGGGATGATTGCCCGCGACCGCGGCTCGGTCGTGACGATTGCCTCAGCGGCGGGTCTCGTCGGAGTGCCGCGTCAGTCCGATTACAACGGCTCGAAGTTTGGGGCGGTGGGTTTTGCCCAGTCACTACGTCAGGAGCTGCGCCACATGGGGTCGCGGGTGCATACCTTGCTGTATTGTCCGTATTACATTTCGACCGGCATGTTTGAGGGGGTCAAGACGAAGTTCCCGCTGGTGCTACCGATTTTGACGCCGGAGCAAGTGGCCCGCCAGGTTTTGGACGCGATTGAGAAGGGCACCCAGTTCAAGGTGCATCCCCCGATTGTACGTCTCGTCCAGATTTTGCAGGCTTTCCCCGTTCCTTTCATGGACGCCATTGTGGAATTCTTCGGCGTCGCCGACACCATGGACGATTTCACCGGTCGTAAGTAGAGCAGTAGCCGTTAAACGAAGGCCACGATTGGCCTTCGTAGGCGAAGCTCCTCTGAGTGCGCCCGCGCCCTCCCTCCGGACTACTTCAGGCGGTTGATTTGGAGGTGGGCGAAATCGACGAGAGCAGATTTTACTGCACTTTCGGGAATTCCTTCCAGGTGGGCGACCGCGCGGTCAACCCACTGGGACGCGAGCTCAACGGTTTGCGCTGTCACTTCATGTAGAGCCAACCTCTCGACGGTCTTCGCAAGCAACTCGTCGTCATCGGTACCCTCCAGGTCCTGGATGTCGAGAAGCAGCATCGCATCGGAGGCCGAAGCCGTCCCCTCGCTGGCACGTTTCTCAAGTAAAAGCACCGGCAAAGTCTTCGTCCCGTCACGCAAATCCGCGCCGGGAGTTTTTCCGGATTGCCCGACTGTCGCTTGGAGATCTAAAACATCATCGGCAATCTGGAAGGCCACCCCGAGATCCTCCCCAAAATCGGTCACGGCCGCGACCACGTCCTCAGAACATCTGGCCAACACGGCCCCGTAATGGGCCGCAGTTCCAATCAACGCGCCTGTTTTCTCCCGCAGCACCCCGATATAGAACTCAATCGGATCGTCGGCCTCAGATGGCCCAAAAATGTCGTGCATTTGTCCCAGACACAACCGCTCGAAAGTCGTAGCGTGCTGGGCCACCAACCGCGGACCGAGCGTCGAAATAATCCGAGACGAGCGGGCAAAAATCAGGTCACCGGCCATCACCGCGAGCGTGTTGTTCCACTTCAGATGCGCCGCTTCCACCCCGCGGCGCACGGTTGCGTCATCCATCAAATCATCGTGGTAGAGCGACGCCAAGTGGGTGAGCTCGACAGCAACCGCGCCGTTGATAACGTCAGCGCTGAAACTGTCACCTGTTTCGCCCAGCATCGCTGCCAGGAGCGTCAAAACGGGGCGCATCCGTTTCCCACCGGCAGACCTCAGATGGGACACCAGATCCGTGGTCTCAAAATCCAAGGTGCTGGTTTCCGCGGTCAGCCGCGTTTCGACCGCCTCCAAACCGGCGCGAATCCGCGTTTCTAAGGCCTCGCGCGAATCAGCCTCCTCACGCGAGGAGGCTGATTCGGAGTTTGCTCTGGTTTCGCTCACGGATTCAAGGCTACGCTACCGCAGCGAATAATCCCAAAACCGGCTGGGCAACGAGGCCGAGAGCGACGGTTGCCACTGCACACACGATAACCACGAACTTCACGAGCATGTCGCCCGGGTCAGTTGAGGTGACGGTGGCGGTGTTTTCGCCGGGTTCAGTAAAGTACATCCGCAGGATGAGGCGGAAGTAGAAGAACGCCGTCACGATCGAGGCAATCAAGCCGACCAGAACCAAGGCCCCACCGCCGAGGCTCAAGCCTTCTTTGAAGACGAGGAACTTACCGATAAACCCACCGGTCAACGGAATACCCGCGAAAGACAGGAGGAAAATCGCCATGGCGCCAGCCAGAGCCGGATGGCGCTTGCCCAAGCCGTCCCACGCCTCGAGGCGAGAGGCCTCCCCTCGCACGGTCCCGTCCGCGTCCGCGTCGCGCACGATCGAGATGAGACCGAAGGCGCCGATAGTCGCGACCCCGTAGGTCAAGACGTAGAACTCTACGGCGGCAGCCGCCCCCACGCTGAGCCCAATCAGCGCCACGAGAATGAAACCGACGTGGGCGATGGAGGAATAGGCCAACATGCGCTTGACGTCCGTCTGGACAATACCGAGGAAGGTCCCGACGACGATGGTCGCGATGATCACCACCCACAGGAGCACGCTCAAATCCCAAGACAACAAACCAAAGAGTGTCATGGACAGGCGCACGAGAATCCCGAAGGCCGCGACCTTGACTCCCGCAGCCATGAAGCCTGCAATCGGCGAAGGCGCGCCCTGATAAACATCGGGAGCCCAAGCGTGGAAAGGAACGGCACTGACCTTGAAGAACAGGCCAACCAGGAGCATCGCCACCCCGACCAAGAGCATCCAATCCAGTCCCGGCGCCACCGTCGCAATCTGGGTGATGGAGTAAATCCCGAGAGTTCCGGTAAAGCCGTAAATCAGCGCGATACCCATGAGGAAGAAGCCCGAAGCATAGGCACCCAAGAGGAAATATTTGAAGCCAGCTTCTTGAGAAAGCAAGCGGCGACGCCGACCCATCGCGCTCATGACATAGAGCGGCAAGCTCATGACTTCGAGAGCCACAAAGAGCATCAACAAGTTGCCCGCCGCGATGAACGACATCATGCCGCCGGTCGAGAACAGCATGAGGATAAACATTTCGGTTCGCTGGTAGCGCGTCTTTACCGCATAGTCCTCTTGGGGAGAACCGGGCATATCAGCGGGCTGCGGGGCGAAAGATCCATCACCGGGCGTGGCGCGTCCGAGAACCACCAGCGCCGCCAGCAAAGCCACGGCGAGAAGAATCCCTTGGAAAACCAAAGAGAGCTGGTCTTCGACCATGGTTCCCATCGCGATCTGGCGCCCGCCAGTTTCGCCGAGAGTCCGGAAACGCCACACCACCAGGGCCAGGGCGACAATCAAGGAGAGAATCATCAAGGTCGCATTAATGCCGTAGCGGACCTTCGCGCTCGGCAGCGCCTCTACGAGAGTCCCCAGTACAGCCGCACCCATGATGACGATAATCGGGGCCAGAGCATCCCACTCGACCACAGGAGAGTTGACGATGAAAGGAAGAATCGAGCTAAACATTATTTCGCGCTCCCTTCACTCGCGGGTGAGGCATCTAAGACGGTCAAACCACTGGTTGACTGGGCCGCAAACATCTCGGCCGCATCGGGCTTCAACAACTCCAGGGTCGGGCCGGGCAAGAACCCGAGTCCCAACATGGCCAGGACAATCGGGGCCGTGATGAGTTTCTCGCGCCACCCCAAGTCCGGAGCCTCCTTCACGCGCCCATCGATGGGGCCGGTGAAGATCTTTTGGTAGGGCAACAAGAGGTAAACCGCGGCGAGAACCACGCCGAGAACCGCCACAATCGCTGCCGCGAGAGACACGCGGAAGGTTCCCACCAGAATCAGGTATTCGGGGAGGAATCCGGACAGGCCCGGCAAGCCAATCGCAGCCAAGCCTGAGAACAAGAACAGGCCAGCCAAGGTCGGAGTGACTCTCTGGAAACCGGAGTAGGCGGCGATTTCTTGGGTGCCGCCGCGTTCCGTGAGCCAACCGGACAGGAGGAACATCCCGGCGATCGAAACGCCGTGAGCCACCATGTAGAGCATGGCGCCTTCAATCGCGGTCTGAGAGCCCACGTACAGAGCCATCACCATGAACCCGAAGTGGGAGATGGAGGTGAAGGACACCAAACGCATGAGGTCTTTTTGGGCAATGGCAGCCATCGCACCCCAGAGGATCGAGATAATTGCCAACACGATAATCACCGGCGCCACCTTCGCAGAGGCCGCTGGGAACAACTGCCAGCAGAACATGATCATGCCCCAGGTACCGACCTTGTCGAGCACGCCCACCAACAAAACCGAAGTGCCACCGCGGGCAACCTCCGCAGTTGAAGGCAGCCAAGTGTGAACCGGAACCATCGGCGCTTTAATCGCGAAAGCAATCAGGAAAGTCACCATGATGAACATGGCGTAGGGGCTCGCCCCGAGGTCAACTTGGGTCAAGGTGTCCATGTGGAACAGTCGCGCCGAATCTTTGACCGACCCGGACGCGGTGACGTAGACCGCGATGACGCCGAAGAGCATCACCAAACCGCCGGCCAGCGAGTAAAGCACGAACTTGATGGCGGCGTGGCGACGCTTTGCTGCGTCCCCGTGGCCGAAGCGACCCACCAGGAAGTACAGCGGAATCAGCATCCCCTCAAAGGCGATATAGAACAGCAACAGGTCGCGCGCGGCAAAGAGCAACACCATGAACGCCTCCAGCGCCAAGATGAGCCCCGCGTAACCGGCGCGTGAATCGGCGTCCTTGTCTTCGGACCAGGAGGCGAGAATCACCAAGGGCGTCAGCGCGGTTGCCAAGATAATCATGACCAGGCCGAGCCCGTTTACTCCCAGAGCCCAGGACAGCCCAATCGCCGGAATCCACGAATAGGTCTCCCCGAGTTGGAAGGCCGGAGCCTCGCCCAAGTCAAAACCGGTGAAGGCCGCGACGAGAATCCCGACAAGTTCCGCCACCGCGATAACCAGGGCGATCTCACGACCGGCTGGACGCAGGGGTTTCACGAGCCACAGCACGAGCGCAAAGACCAGCGGCAAAGCCACCAGGAGCGACAACCAGGGAAAGTTGGTCGTGGTCGGAATCGTTGTTTGTGAAAAAACCATGTTCATCCTTTTATTACCTCAGTTCCTCACAGCCTCGTCACGATTACGAGACAGAGAGCCAAGACCGTTCCGGCCAGGGTCCAACCGGCGTAGCGCCGTGGCGCTCCCGAGTGGAGACCCGCTCCGAGTTTTCCGAGCGCGAGGGATAGTTTTCCGGAGCCTTCCACGACCCCGTCAACCACTTTCGAGTCGGTGACTTCTACGCCGTCAGCAAGGGCCATGACCGGAGTGACAAAGAGTTTGTCGTTGACCTGGTCTTGGTAAAGGTCATTGCGTGCTGCTGTGACGAGAGCGCCGGCAGCCGGTACGGCCTTTTCTACGGGTCGGCGCATGAAGAGCACGTAGGCAACAGCCACCCCGAAAACAACGACAGCGAGCGTCAGAATAATCAAAACGGTGGGCGGCAAAACCGGCTCGGGATGAGCCACTTCCGTCCCCCGAGTGCCCACCGCAACCACGGGGGCGAGCCATTCGACAAACAGGTTGCCCACCGACAGCAGCCCACCGGCCGCAATCGAGAATACCGACAAAACCAAGAGGGGCACGGTCATCCAGGCATTCGCCTCGTGGGGGTGAACCGGAGCGCCTTCTTCGGCAGTAGTCCAGCGGGCCTCCCCGTGGAAGATGAGGAAGAACAAGCGCGACATGTAGAAGGCCGTAATCCCCGCGCCGAACAAGGCCACCAGGCCAAAGACCCAGGGGTACCATTCGCCGAAGTTCGGGTTCGGCATGAAGGCAACTTCAATGATCTTGTCTTTCGAGAAGAAGCCGGAGAACGGCGGAATCCCCAAGATAGCGAGCCAGCCAACCAGGAACGCAAACCAGGTAATCTTCATGACCTTCGCGAGCCCACCAAAGCGGCGAATATTGACTTGCTCGCTCATGGCGTGCATCACCGTACCGGCGGAAAGGAACAACTGGGCCTTGAAGAAGCCGTGCATAATCAGGTGGAAGATGGCGAAAGCCCAGCCCACCGGGCCAAGACCCGCGCCGAGCATCATGTAGCCAATCTGGGACATCGTGGAGGCCGCCAGAACCTTCTTCATGTCGTCCTTCGCGCAACCGACAATCGCTCCGAACAAGAGCGTCACGGCTCCGATAATCGCGACCGCCAGGGAGGCACCCGGGGTCTGGGTGTAGATGGCACCAGAACGAACCATCAGGTAGACACCGGCGGTGACCATCGTTGCCGCGTGGATAAGCGCGGAAACGGGGGTTGGACCGGCCATGGCGTCGCCCAACCAAGCCTGCAACGGGAACTGCGCGGATTTACCACAGGCCGCGAGCAGCAGGAACAGCCCGATGAAGGTGGCCCAGCCGACTCCGGCTTCGCTCCCGAGGACGGTCGCGAAGTCGACCGAACCGAAGCGAGCGAACATCGCCATCATCGCAATCAGGAGCCCGAGGTCACCCACACGGTTCATGACGAAAGCCTTCTTGGCGGCCACCGCATTGTCATGCACCTGGTTCCAGAAGCCAATCAAGAGGTAAGACGCCAAACCGACGCCCTCCCAGCCGACGAACAACACCAAATAAGAGTTGCCAAGAACCAGAGTCAACATCGCGGCGACGAAGAGGTTCAGGTAGGCGAAGAAGCGGCGCCGATCCGTGTCGTGTTCCATGTATCCCACGGAGTAAACGTGGATCAAAGACCCGACGAAGGTCACGAGCATCACGAAGGCAATAGAGAGCGGGTCGAGCAACAGCCCGAAACTCACATCCACCGCAGAACCCGGCAGCCAGTGCCACAGGTTCACGGACTGGGCGCGCGCTTCGGGGGCGCGCCCGAGCATCTCCACCAGAACCATGACGCCGATAACGAAGGAAGCCCAGGGTGCGAGCATCCCGATCCAGTGTCCCCACTTGTCCGCGCGCCGCCCCAAAACCAGCAAGAACAGCGAGCTCAGAAGCGGAATCGCGATCATGAGCCAAGCGTAGTTAGCCGCGCCGGTGGCCTCACCGTATGAGACAGCCTCGCCCGCTGTGGGCAGAGTGTTTAGAAAAACATTCAACATATTTCTGCCTTCCCCCTTAACCGTTCAAGAGGTTGAAGTCATCAACGGAGGTCGTCCTCCGCGAGCGGAACAGGGAAACAATCAAGGCCAAGCCCACCACGACTTCCGCGGCGGCAACGACCATCACGAAGAAAGCCATGACTTGTCCGTCCATGTTTTTGTTGATTTCACCAAGAGCCGCCAGGGCCAAGTTACAGGAGTTCAACATAATCTCGACCCCCATCAGGGCGACGACGGCGCTGCGGTGCAGCAGCACGGTCAGGGCGCCGATGGCGAACATCGCCAACGCCACATAAACCAGGAACATCATCGTCATGCGTTTTCTCCTTTCTCCGCGGCTTCAGCTTCCGGGGCAGAACCCGCCGGAAGTTCCTTGGGGCGGGTGGATTCCACCAAGCCGCTCGGAAGTTCGGGAGCTGCCGGACCGGGCATCCCCCAGGCTCCAGACCGCGCCACCGTCAAAGTGGCCTCCTTGCCGTGCAGGCCAACGCCTCCGCTGGCTTCTTCAGCCAGAGCGCGCGCAGCCCAAGGCGAAGCCTCTCCGAGAGAGCGCTCTTCGCCACGAACGCGAACCACGCGCGGCACCGAGGAGATTTCGGGACGCTTGGTTTCGCCGTTGATGGCCGGAACATCCAGCGCATTGGTTTCGGCGTAAACGCCCGGGGGCACTTCCTGGCCAAGCATCAAGCCCTTCTCACGGTAGGCCTTCATGCGCTGTTCGACGATGAAGCGCTGGGTCAGGCGCGGGAGGAGGTAGTCAGAATGGGTCAGAGTCATGGCGCCGACCGCGGCGATAATGAGCAAGCCCGCGACCATCTCCATCGGGAAGTAGTAGGTGTTGATGAGGCTCGTAGCGATCTTGACCGGATTCGTGGCCGGATCTTGCTGGGGCGGAATAATCGCATTGATGGTCGTGTTGGCGGCGGCCACAATCGCGAGAATCGCAAAGGCGAGCATCATCAACACGGCTGCTAACACGGTGACTTTCTTCGAGTCCCGCGGGGAGTCCACGGCCTGAACCCCGACGAGCATGATGACGAAGAGGAACATCATCATAATCGCGCCGGTGTAGACCACGATTTGCACCGCCCCGAGAAACTCGGCGCCCACCGAGAAGTAGATGCCGGCAATGGAAATCATCATTCCCATCATGTAGACGGCGGCGTGAACCGCGCGGTTTGAAAACGCTACCGCCAGCGCACAAACGAGAGCAATCCCGCCAGTAATCGCCAAGAAAACCGCTTGTCCGGTCGGAAGTTCCGCGAGAGGCAGAGCGAAAGGAATCAGCGTGTTCATGCCTTCACCTCCTCGGCCTGGCGAGTCGCCACAGCCTTCGGTAAGGAAGGATCATCGGGCCGCTTCGCCTTCACCCAATCAATCTGGGCCTGCGTCGGACCGGTGACTTTCCCGTTGTAGTAATCCATATCGGTAGCGTCCTCCACCATCGGGTGCGGGGCTGCGATCATGCCGTCAGAGACGGGAACCAGAATCCGGTCTTTCTCGTAGATGAGGTCCTCGCGGTTGTCGTCCCAGATTTCGTAATCATTGGACATGGTCAAGGCCCGCGTCGGGCAAGCCTCAATGCACATCCCGCAGAAAATGCAGCGCAGGTAGTTGATTTCGTAGACCTTGCCGTAGCGTTCACCCGCGGAGTACTGGGCTTCGGGGGTGTTCGAGCCCGCTTCTACATAAATCGCGTCCGCCGGACAAGCCCAGGCACACAGTTCGCATCCCACGCATTTCTCCAGTCCGTCAGCCCACCGGTTCAGGTGGTGGCGTCCGTGGTAGCGCGGCTGGGTGGGAACCTTCTCGAAAGGCCACTGTTCGGTGGCGTAGGGGCGGAAGAAGTTCCGGAAAGTGACCCCGAAACCGGCCACTGCCTTCAACTGTTCGCCCAGGAAACTCTTCTTCTTGGGCCGCCACAGACTCGGATCCGCGTCGGTTTTCACCGCCGGCGCTAAAGTGTCCGGGGAGTCGGGAGTCTCGGTTTTAACCAAGTCTGACTCGTTTACTTCGCTCACTTTTCGTCCTTTCCGTCGGAGATTGCGGCCTCGACAGGGGCACTGGCAGCAACTTTAATGCGTCCGGCTCTCGGCGAGTCCGGCAGGGTTTGACCGGGAAGCGGAGGTACGGGGAAACCGTCTCGCATCGGGTCGAAGGGGCCGTTATCGACCGGTCTGGGTTTCTTGACCGGAATCAACAAGACGATAACCAGCAAGACGACACAGACCACCGCGACCGCTATCAAAACTTGGGTGGAAGAGAAGTTGAAGAACAAGGGCAGTGCCTTAATCCAGGCCACCGCGATCATCCACACGAAACCGACCGGAATGAGAACCTTCCAGCCGAGATCCATGAACTGGTCGTAGCGGAAACGCACGAGAGTCCCGCGCACCCAGACAAAGAAAGCGAACATGGCCCAGACTTTAATCCCGAACCACAGCACGCCCCACCACGGCGAGCCGGTCAACGGGTTCATGAAATCCCACGGCCACGGGGCTTTCCAGCCTCCGAGGAACATGGTCACTGCCACCGCCGAGACATTCATGATGTTGAGGTATTCGGCGAGGTAGAACCAGGCGAACTTCATGCCGGAATATTCCGTTTGGTGACCGGCCACGAGCTCACCTTCACATTCGGTCAGGTCGAAAGGCAAACGGTTCGTTTCCCCAAAGGCCGCAATGACGTAGACAATGAAGGCCGGTAGGAGCCCTAGGAGCCAAGTCGGGTCTTGTTGGGCTTCCACAATCTTCGAAGTCGACATGGAACCGGCCATGATGAACACGCTGACAAGAGAGGTGCCCATCGCGAGTTCATAGGAAATCACCTGGGCGGTGGAACGCACCGAGCCGAGTAACGGATAGGGGGAACCCGCAGACCAGCCGCCCAAAACAATGCCATAAACCCCGACCGAAGAGATAGCCAAAACCACGAGGGTCGCTACCGGAGAGTCGAAAAGTTGCAGTGGAGTCGAGATGCCGCCAATCGTGACATTCGGCCCCATCGGGATAATCGCGAGCACTGCGAATGCCGTGAAAGCCACCAGGAGCGGGGAGAGAACGTAGAGGAATTTATCCGCGCCCTTGAGCCAGAAGTCCTCTTTGAAAACCAACTTCCCGGCGTCAGCCACCGCTTGCAAAAGCCCGAAAGGACCGCGCACATTCGGTCCGGGACGGGTTTGAATCCGACCCAGCCCGCGGCGCTCCACCCAGAGCTGCATGATGACCCCGACAATGAGCAGCACCAAGATGATGACTGCCTTGATGAGGGAAATCCACCAGGTTTCCTGGCTGAAATCCGTAGTGTTCACTGCTGTTAGCAAGTTCATCTCCTACACCTCCGCTGCTTTCAGACTCACGAGCTGGCCGTAGGCCACTCCCAGGGTTTCGTGAGCCAATGATCCCGGCGAGCATTCCGGCATCCACACCACCCGATCCGGCAGGTCATCAAGAACCACCGGCAAGGTGACGGAACCCTTCTCGCCGCTCAACTTGACGTATTGGCCAATCCCGTTTTCTGCGGCAGTCTTGGCGTTCAGTCGCGCCACCGGCACGCGGGCAGAACCGGCCAAATCCGGTTCCCCGTCTTGGCAACGACCCGAATCCAGCAGGGGCTTCCAGGTCGCGAGAATCGCCTGACCAACCTCGGCCTGGGGGACTTCGAGAACCTCGCGGTAGGGAGCATCGGCCTTGGAGCCATCCCAACCGGTCATTTCTTGGTATTCCTTCAAGATGGCCTCGACCGAGTCCAGCCCGAGATCCACTCCGGCGGCCCTCGCGAGCAAGTTCATGACCTTCCAGTCGGGCAGGGCGCGAGTCGCGAGAGCCTGGCCGAAGGGGCACAGCCTCCCTTCCCAGTTCACGAAGGTGCCGGTTTTCTCATGCGGCGGGGCCACGGGGAGAACCACCTTGGCGAACTCGGTGACATCCGATTTACGCACCTCAAGTTGGATGACGTTTGCGGACTTTAGGGCTTCGCGAGCCTGTTCTGGGTTCTCGAGGTCACGCAGGTCTACCCCGCCCATGACGAGGGTTTCAAGGTTGCCCGAGGCGGCTTGTTCAAGAGACCACTTGATGCAAAACGCGTTTTCTTCTTCCAGAGAATCCTTGAGTCCCCAGGCCGCGGCCACATCGGCGCGAGCGGCGGGGTCGGAAACCAAGCGCCCTCCAGGGAGAAGCCCGGGGAACGCGCCCGCCTCGATAGCGGCCCGTTCTCCGGCGCGCCGCGGCACCCACGCCCACTTCGCGCCGGTGGCTTCCGCCAGTTCCATTGCGGTGTCGAGGGCTTCGGAGACGAGGCCGGCCCGTTCGCCGAGGAGAATCACCGCGCCGGATTGGCCAAGCGCCTCCTTGATGGCTCCGCGCTCGCCGGCGCCTTCGAGAATCTCGCGCAGAATCTGGGTTTGAGTCCCGGGCACTGCTTGGATGAGCTCCGCCTTCATCTTCTTCGCCCCGTTAGTCAAGAACGGCGCGATCGTTGCGATCTTGGTGCCACGGTTCAAGGCGGCTTTACGCAGGCGCAAGAACATGGTCGCGCATTCATCCTCGGGCTCGAAGTCCACGAGCAGGACAAACGGCGCCTTTTCGAGGTCTTGGTAAGTGACTTCCATCTGGCGCCCCGCCACGCGGGTCCGGATGAAGTTCATTTCATCAAACCGGAAGTCGCGGGCGCGGGCATCAATCAGGTTCGACTTCGCGACCACGCGCGCAAACTTCGACCAAGCGTAGTAGTCCTCGAGGGTCAAGTGACCGCCCGGGAAGAAGCCGACGCCCTTGCCGGAGGTCCTCGCCGACTGAATATACCCCGCAGCGGCGGCCAAGGCGGTTCCCCAGTCGGTGGGCTGGAGTTGCCCCTCAGCGTCCCGAATCATCGGGCGGGTCAAGCGGTCAGTCAGGGACTGCCACGGGAAAGCATAGCGATCCTTGTCGGAAATCCATTCCTCGTTGACCTCCGGATTTTGACCCGCGAGTTGGCGAGTCACGACTCCGCGACGCACATCGACGCGAATCTCCGCGCCGGAAGCGTCCTGGTCCGTGACACTCGGAGTGGAGATGAGGTCTTGGGGACGAGACCGGAACCGGTAGCTCGTATTGGTCAGCGCCCCCACCGGACAAATCTGGGTGACGTTTCCGGAGAAGTAGGAGGCAAAGCGCCGTCCCGACACGTCGCGATCTTTGACTTTCAGGTTCTCGGCATGGAGCGTTCCCAAAAGTCCGGGTTTTCCGCCCGGGCCGGTGAGCTGGGCCGAAGGAGACTGGGTCACCCCATCCGGATTCAAGTCTTCGTCGTAGATTCCCAGCACCTGGGGATCGAAAGCTCCGATGGTTTCACCCATGAATTCGTGGTGGTCGCGAGGCGAGGAACCGCCGCCGCGCCCTTGCAGATCCAGGAACGCATCTCCGGCAATCTCCTTGCCGAAACGCACGCAACGCTGGCACAGCACGCAACGCTCGCGGTCAAGCAGAATCTCGGAAGTGAGACGCAGGGGCTTCGGCCAAGTCCGCTTCGCATCAGTGAAACGCGAGGTCGGGTTACCTTCGAGGAAAGCCTGGTTTTGCAACGGGCATTCCCCGCCCTTGTCACAAACCGGACAATCGAGCGGGTGGTTAACCAAGATGAACTCGAGAATCCCGTTTTGCGCCTTGGCCGCGACCTCGGAAGACAGTTGGGTGTAGATCTCCATCTTGTCCGTGACAGTTGTGGAACAGGCCGGTTGCGGCTTCGGCATTTTCGCGATTTCGCCCTGACGGTTCGGGGAGGCAATCTCCACCAAGCAAGCGCGGCAGGCAGCGACCGGTTTCAGCAAGGGGTGGTCGCAAAACCGCGGGACATAGACTCCGGCTTGTTCACAAGCGCGAATCGCCAGCGTTCCCTTCGGGACACTCAAGGGCTTCCCGTCGACCTTGATGTTTACCATTTCAACGTCGCTCATTTATTCACCATCCTTTGCGGGGGCGTTGTTGAACACCACGGTCCGCTTGTAGGGGAACAACTCCCACGCCGGGGTGGTGTATCCCTTTTCGAATTCCTCACGGAAGTGCTTGATGCCGGAAGTAACCGGCGTGATGGCCGCATCTCCCAGCGCGCAGAAGCAGCGCCCGCCAATCTCGGAAGTGATGGACAGGAGTTTTTCCACGTCGCCTTCCTCGCCTTTACCGGCTTCGAGGCGGTGCATGATCTGTTTCATCCAGTAGGTGCCTTCGCGGCACGGCGTGCACTTTCCGCAGGATTCATGCTGGTAGAAGTCCACCCAGCGGCTCACGACGCGAACGACCGAGGTCGTTTCATCAAAGACCTGGATGGCGCGAGTCGCGAGCATCGAGCCTGCGGACACGACTTCTTCATAGGTGAGCGGCACATCGAGTTCATTCGGTGTGAAGATTGGCGCCGAGGATCCGCCGACCGCCCAGAACTTCAGTTCGTGGCCGTCGCGGATTCCCCCGCAGTAGGACAGCAACTGGCGCATGGTGATTCCGAAGGGAGCCTCGAACTGGCCGGGATGCTTGACGTGACCGGAAATCGAGAAGATGCCGTGGCCCTTGGATTTCTCCGTCCCCATCGAGGCATACCAGTTGTCGGAATACTTGAAGATACCGGCTACTTGGGAGATGGTCTCGACGTTATTGATGACCGTGGGACGGGCAAAGAGACCCTGGGCGGCGGGGAAAGGCGGCTTCAAGCGCGGGTGTCCGCGGCGCCCTTCGAGGGAGTCCAGAAGCGCGGTTTCCTCGCCACAGATGTAGGCGCCGGCTCCGGCGTGGGCGGTGATTTTCAGGTCACCAAGGAGGCCGGCTTCGGTTGCCTCCCGCACCGCCGCCAACAAGCGCCGGTAGACATGAGCCACCTCGCCGCGCAGGTAAACAAAGGCGTGTTCGCAGCGAATCGCGCGGGAACAAATTGCCATCCCTTCAATCAACGCGTGGGGGTTAGCCATAATCTGGGGAATATCCTTGCAGGTTCCCGGCTCAGACTCATCGGCGTTCACCACGAGGTAGCGCGGCAAGCCGTCATCTGGCGGAAGGAACGACCACTTCAATCCGGCGGGGAATCCCGCGCCGCCGCGACCGCGCAGACCGGAGTTCTTCACGGCTTCTAGAACCGCGGAAGGCTCCATGGTTTTGGCTTTTTCCAGCCCCTGGTAGCCGCCGTGGGCTCGGTAGGCATCCAGAGTCCAGGAACGATCCTCGCCCCACATGTCTGTGAGAATCGGGGTCAGAGGAATCTCACCGGCGGGGAAATCAGTCAAGTTCAGTTCACTCATTATTCGCCCTCCTTCGTCTCGGGGGCAGACCAGCCCGGATCGGCGGGAATCCCCCAGCCTTTCTCCGCGGCCACGCGCTTCCCGAGCAGGGTCGGCTCTCCCGCGGACGGCCCTTCGTCCGCCAGACCGTCTTCGAATCCGGCGAGCAAATGTTCGTTTTCTTTGAAAGTCGGGACGTGGTTCGGGCCGCGGGTCGGTTTCACCGGATTGCCAGCCTGGAGGTCATCAACGAGTTTCACGGCGGACTCGGGCGTTTGGTTATCGAAGAACTCCCAGTTCACCATGACTACCGGCGCGTAATCGCAGGCCGCGTTACATTCGATGGCTTCGAGGGTAATCTTGCCGTCGGCGGTGGTTTCCTCGTTTCCGACTCCGAGATGGTCACACACGGTTTCCCAAATCTCATCCCCGCCCATCACGGCGCAAAGGGAGTTGACGCAGACCCCGACGGTGTATTCCCCGTTGGGCTTGCGCTTGTATTGAGTATAGAAGGTCGCGACTGCGGAAACCTCGGCGGGATTCAATCCCAGGAGTTCCGCGCAAAGCCCGATGCCGTTTGGTGACACGTAGCCGTCCTCGGACTGTACCAGGTGCAACAGGGGCAACAGCGCCGAACGCGCGTGGCCTTCCGGATAACGATTGATGATTTCGCGGGCCTCTTTGGTGAGGCGTTCGCGGGTTTCGTCCGAATATGGTTTCATCGATCCACACCTCCAAATACCGGGTCGATAGTTCCGATGGCGACCACCAGGTCTGCGATCAGACCGCCCTCGCACATCATAGAAGCGGACTGCAGGTTGGAATAGGACGGGTCACGGAAGTGGGCGCGGTAGGGATGCGTTCCGCCGTCAGTAACGAGGTGGACCCCAATAATGCCCTTGGCGTGCTCAATCGTCTGGTAGACCTGGCCCGGAGGAATCCGGAAACCCTCGGTGACGAGCTTGAAGTGGTGGATGAGTTCCTCCATCGAGTTCCCCATAATGTGAGCCACGTGGTCGAGATCTTGGCCTTGACCGTCGGGGCCAATCGTGAGTTTGGAAGGATAGGCCACTTTCTTGTCTTGGACCATCACCGGCTCGCCTTCGCTTTGCTCCAAGCGGTCCAGCACCTGGTAGACGATGCGGATGCTTTGGTAGCACTCCTCAAAACGCAACTTGAAGCGGTTGTAGGCGTCCGAGTGGTTCGCGGTCGGGATATCGAAGTTGTAGGTTTCATACCCGCAATAGGGCTGGGTTTTCCGAAGATCCAACGGCAGGCCAGCGGCGCGCAGACACGGGCCGGTGAGACTCAAGGCCATCATGGCGGAAAGCGGGATGTAGCCAACATTCTTGGTACGCCCGATAAAGATGGGGTTGGCCATGATGAGGTCGCTCATTTCCTCAATATCGCGCTTGATGAGCGGAAGTTTGTCGCGAATCATCTGGACGGTGTCCGGCAAGAGATCGTTGGAGACCCCACCGGGACGCATGTAGCTATTGTTCATCCGCAGACCCGTGATGTGTTCGAAAATCCGCAGGATTTCCTCGCGGCCCCGGAAACCCGTGGTGAGCATGGTGGTCGCGCCAAGCTCGTTGGCGCCAGTGCCGATCGCCACCATGTGGGAGGCAATCCGGTTCAGTTCCATCAACAGCACGCGAATCTCGGAGGCGCGCCGCGGAATCTGGTCGGTGATACCCATGGCTTTTTCCACCGCGAGACACCAGGCCACCTCTTGGAACAGCGGCGCCACATAGTCCATGCGGGTGCAGTAGGCGACGCCTTGGTTGTAAGTCCGGTACTCCATCGATTTCTCGATGCCGGTGTGGAGATATCCGGTGCCGAGACGGACGTCTTTCACGGTCTCACCCTCGAGCTCCACCACCACGCGCAACACGCCGTGGGTGGAGGGGTGAACCGGACCCATGTTGATGGCGATGCGGTCGTTGTGGACGGATTCAATATCGGCGGCAATCTCGGCCCATTCGCCGACTTCCGCATTGTATTCCGGAAGTCCCGGCTCGTATTGCGGGGCTCCGGCAGTGGCGTGAATATCTTGTGGAGCCACCTCGGGATTAATGGTTTGTGTACTCAACTGTAGTTCCTCCGCGTGTCAGCCGGCGGTACGGTGCCGCCTTTGAATTGCACCGGGATTCCTCCCAGTGGGTAGTCCTTGCGTTGCGGGTGTCCGACCCAATCATCAGGCAGCAACGAACGGGTCAAAGCGGGATGACCCGTGAAGATAATGCCGAACATGTCGAAAGTTTCGCGCTCGTGCCAGTTATTGCCCGGGTAGATATCCACAATGGAAGGAATCTTCGGATCCTCATCGGGGGCGCTGGTTTCGATGCGCAGATTGTGGTTGTGGGTCACGCTCATGAAGTGGTAGACCGCATGCAGTTCTTGGCCTTTGGCTTCCGGATAGTGGACTCCGGAAACCCCGAGGCACAGTTCGAAGCGGAGGTCTTGGTCATCACGCAGTGCCTTCGCAACTGCCGGCATGGCCTCGCGGTTCACGTGGATAGTGAGTTCTCCGTGGGCGACGACGACGCGATCTATGACTTCTTTCGGGTCGAGATTGGCCTGGCGCAGGTCTTCTTCGAGGTAGTCCACGCAGTCATCAAACCAGCCACCGTAGGGTTTCGGGGACTGGGGCGGCATCCAGACTTCCTTTTGCAAAGTGGAATATCCGGAAGTGTCGCCGGTGCCGTGGGCTCCGAAAGGATTTTTACGAACCCCCATAAATTCGCCCAGGGGCTTCGCATAGGTCGGGAGGCTCTCAGTGACCTCGGCGTTTTCGGATTGGTTTTGGAGATCTTGAGTGGTTTCGCTCACGCCATCAGCCCCTTCATGTCTTCGGTCGGGATTGCCTTCAAGGCGGCGGCCTCGGCTTTACGGATGGCCTCTTCGCGGCGCTTACCAAGCGGGTCTTCCTTCACGTGGTCGCGCAGCGCGAGGAGCGCACCGAGCAGCATTTCGGGACGCGGCGGACAGCCGGGAAGATAAATATCAACCGGAACCACATGGTCGCAGCCTTGAACCACCGCATAGTTGTTGAAAATTCCGCCGGAGGAAGCACAAGCCCCCATGGAGATTACCCATTTCGGATCGGCCATCTGGTCATAGATGTTACGCATGATGGTGGCCATCTTGTGGGAGACCCGACCCGAGACGAGCATCACGTCAGCGTGGCGCGGCGAGGCGCGAAAGACCTCGGATCCAAAGCGGGCGATGTCGAAGCGGGGGGCTGCGGTCGCCATCATTTCGATAGCGCAACAAGCGAGGCCCATGGTGACCGGCCATAAAGACAGGCCGCGAGCCAAGTCAGCAACGGCCTCCAGAGGCTTACCGCCTTTTTCACTTATTTCGGGAGCAAAAATTGCCATTTGTTAGAGCCTTCCCTCAGTTCCAGTCGAAGCCGCGACGCGCCCACACATAGATAAATGGCACCGCCAGCAGTTCCACGAAAGTCATCATCGCGAGCATTCCGAATTTCCCTTGTTCCACGAAGGAAACTGCCCAAGGGTAGAGGAACACCACCTCGATATCAAAAACAATGAACATCATGGCTGTTAGGTAGTATTTCACGGGGAAACGGGCTTGGTTCCCGCGTCCCGGCGTGGGGTCGCAGCCGCATTCGTAGTTGGCATTTTTTACGCGATCCGGACGACTCGGGCCCATCAATGCACCCGTGGCCATACCGGCAATAGCCATAAAAAGAGCTGCTGCCAACATAATCAGCAATGCTACGTAAAGGTTCATAGCCTCTCCATCTCTTAGCGTCCCAGCGGGCAGCACAGCCCGAGCTCGGACGAGCCTCCTATTCACCCTACAGGTTTTATTGGCGGCGGTCACTTTAGCTGGTTGTGGAGATTTATTTGGCAACATAACGCGAAACTCGAGGATTTTATGTATGAACGAGTAAGATTTATTTAGAAATTATTTTCTTGCATAAATCAAATTTTTGGGTCTTTAGTCCCTAGCGGCTCCGCCCGCGGGTCGGGCGCAGCCGCGAAACCCTCGGCTGGCAAAACCCCGCCGAAGCACTCAATGTTGCACTCACCACTTGACACCGCCTAATGGCAGTGCGAGCCGAATTCTCCCGAGTTAGGACCCAGAACTAAACTTAATCCCGCGACTGAGCCACTAATCGATCTCTAAACAATCCCTGATCGGAGCCAGCTTCGCTTCGGTCTCAGCAAATTCCGTTTCCGGATCCGAATCGGCCATAATCCCCGCTCCCGCCCAAGCCACCAGGCTCCGTTTCTCAACCTGGGCACAGCGCAGTGCCAAAGCCAGTTGCCCCCCGCCGCGGGCGTCGACCCAGCCCACCGGTCCGGCATAGCGCCCCCGACTTGGCTCGTGGCTCTTGATGAACTCCACCGCCGCCCTCCGCGGCAACCCTCCCACCGCGGCCGTGGGATGAATCGCTTCCAACAGGTAAAACAGGGTCTTATGAGGGGGAATCACCAGGGAAACATCGGTCGCGAGGTGAGTAAGATTCGGGAGATTCAACAAGTACGGGCCAGCAGTTTGCAGCTCCACCTCGAGGGCGTCCAGGGGCTCAGTAACGGAGGCTACAGCCACCTCGTGCTCATGAAGATTTTTTCGCGACTCCAAGAGGTTGATGTTCTCCCCTGGGCTTGCTGTCCCCGCCAACACTCGCGCATGTGCCCGATTGTCCCGCGCCTCCAAAAGCATTTCCGGCGTTGCTCCCACCAGGCCACCTATCGAAAATATCCAACAACTCGGATATTTTTCTCCCAACAGCTCAGCCAATCGGGAGGAAATCTCCTGGGGGTCTGGCTCTCCTTTTAGGGAATATTCAACGCGCCTGGCCATGACGATTTTTTGGGCTTCCCCCGCTTGGATGGCGGCTACTGCGGCGGCCACATTTTCTTCGTAGGCGGTACGGCCCGTTTGTTTCGGGGCGTGTACTGGGATCGGGGTACGCGGAGGTTGCCGAGATGCCTTAGCAGCATCCCGCCAGGCCAGAGCCTCGGCGCGGAGACTCGCGGCGAGTTCAGGAGTCGGAGCGTGGGCTTGATAGGCTACCGTGAGCCAAGAGCCGCGATCATCCCTTCCAAAGAGAAAACGCGGGACTTCGAACACTGCTGGGGTTTCCGGAGAGAACCCGAAAGAAGCAAAGGCGATAAGTCCAGTTCCGGGGTGCTGGAGCGGGTCGTCAACCTTCGCGTGTTTGCTGACGAGGAACCAGGCCGCTCCGGCTTTCCCGAGGGCGGGATTTCCCTGGTAGGACCACGCCGGGTTCACGTTGGAACCGGCGAGAGTGAGGGGCTCCCCCGTGGATTCCGGGGAGTGGAAATAAAAACCAGAGGTAGGAAGCGGTTTGGGGTCTATTTCTCGGGTTTCAACGCAAAGCACCAATCAATCTTATACGAGCCCCATTATTTCCGGCGCGAGGCTTCAACGTACCCGAATAACCGCACCCCGTACCTGAATAACCACGCTGAATCTAAAATAAGCTTAAAATTATTTACCACTCGGCATATCAATACTGGTAGTGCGACTGATTGAGTAAAGTAGAACATAGATATTTCCTAAAGCTAGCCTCCGTTTGGGTTATTCAGGTACACCCTGTGGTTATCCAGGTACACCCTGAAAGATTAACCTTCCTTCGGCAGTGCCACCGCCCACTCCGCTAGGATGGATGCTATGCGTGCAAATCTCGATAAAAACCCCCATGACGTGAAATCCATGTTCAATGCCGTGGCGAAACACTATGATCTCGTGAATTTCCTCGCTTCCTTGGGCCAGGAAAAATTTTGGCGTCGCCACGTCGCGAGGGCGGTGGTGACTCGCCCGGGGATGCGCATCCTCGATGTGGCCGCCGGCACTGGAGCCTCCTCCATCAAGTTTGTTAAAGCGGGCGCGGAAGTTGTCGCCGCCGACTTTTCAGAAGGGATGATTGCGGAAGGTCGCCGCCGCCACCCCGAGATTGACTTCCAACAGGCCGACGCGATGAACCTCCAGTTCGAAGCTAATTCCTTTGATGCCGTAACCATCAGTTTTGGACTTCGCAACGTAGCCGACCCCGACAAAGCACTGGCCGAGTTCTACCGCGTGGTTCGCCCCGGCGGGCACGTCGTGATCTGCGAGTTTTCCCGTCCTACCTGGGCGCCATTTCGCACGCTCTACCAGTTCTTTTTGGCGCGCATTCTGCCCCCGATTGCCAAACTGGCATCATCCGATGCGGTGGCGTACGACTATCTCACTGAGTCCATTCTGGCTTGGCCGGCCCAACGCGAGTTCGCGGCGCATCTCAAACAAGCCGGTTTCGAGCGGCTGCAGTTGAAAAATCTCACCGGCGGAATCGTGGCGCTCCACCGCGGCTACAAGCTGAAATAAAGGATTGCCCCTACCCTGGTTTGTTGCGGCTAGTCAGGGGTTTAGTGGGGACGGTCCCACTTCGCTCCGGCTGTGCTTACGCAAAATCCAAAATCGCCCCCGGACATGGTGACTGTCTAGATTCAACAATTCGCGTTTTGGGAGAGCCGGAAGCTCTTCGAGCCACCCGAAGGTGGCTCGAAGAGCTAGATGAAGAGAAGATTACTGCGCCTGGAGCGTGACGGAAACTTTCATTTCCTTATCTCCGCGCACGATTTCGAGTTCGACGGTGTCCCCGACTGCGTGCTGGCGAACCCAGCCTACGAGGGACTCCGAGCCTTTCACGGGTTTACCGTCGAGGCCGACAATAATGTCACCGACCTTAACTCCCGCTTTTTCGGCAGCGCCACGGGGAACCATTTCTTGGACTTTCGCCCCGAGACGGGAGACATCCTTGACAGTCGCAATGTCTTCGCTCACCGTGATTCCGAGCGCGGCGTGAACCGCCTCGCCGTGTTCAATAAGCTGGGTGGCGATCATCTTCGCCTGGTTGACGGGGATAGCGAAGCCCAGACCGATGGAGCCGGCCTGGCCTCCACCGAGACCTGAGCCGGAGGAGAGGCTGGCGATTGAGGAAGTCACGCCGATAACCCTTCCCTTCGCGTCGAACAGCGGGCCGCCGGAGTTGCCGGGGTTCACCGCCGCGTCAACCTGAATGGCATTGGTGGTCACCTTGTCGTTCACGACCGGAGCGTTGCCACTTCCGGCACCGTTTCCGGATTCGCCGCCAAGATTGTTCCCGAACAGGTCACGCAAATCAAAAAGCTGGTCGCTGCGATTGTTCTGGTTGCCGCCTTGCACCGCATCCACCCGAACTGGACGATCCAAAGCGGAGACAATGCCGGTCGTGACAGTCGAGGACAGCCCCAGCGGGTTTCCAATCGCGACCACGGATTCACCGACCTGGAGTTTGGAGGAATCCCCGAGCGCCACTACCGTGAGGTCTTTTGGCGGGTTTTCCATCTTGATGACAGCCAGGTCGGTCAAGACGTCCCGACCCACGATTTCCGCCTTGTAGAGTCGCCCGTCAGCCAGTTCCACCGTAATCTGGCCATTTCCACCAGCGGCGCCGGCCACCACGTGGTTATTCGTCAAAATGTGGCCGTCAGAGTCGATGATAGAGCCGGATCCTTCGTCGCCGCTAGAACCGGTGCTGACCATAATGGCCACCACCGCGGGACGGACGGCGTTGGCGACCGCCTCCCAATCGGGATTCTGGGAAGTCGAGTTTGCCACCGGCGCGGGGGTTGTCACGCCCTTGTCCTCCGGGCTAAACAGGGTCGAGTTCGCGGATTCGGCTCTCCCCGGAAGTGCCTCACTGGCGAGGTAGAATCCGCCTCCGGTCACGAGGGACGCAGCCACGGCGATTCCGATGGTGGCGAGCCATCCCGGGCCGCGCCGCTTGGTTTTTTCCGCCGGCTGGGCCCAGGTCACACTGGATTGGAGCGGTTTGGTGCCGGCCATCGGGTCGGAGAATCCCGGCTGACCCCAGAACTGGTTCGCGCCGTACTGTGCCGAGCGGTTTAGGTTCGGCTGGCTGTTCGGGTTGGGTTGGCTCAGGTTTGAGGGGCCGGAAGGTCTTGACTGGCTCGCTTGATTGTCTTGAGCCGATCCCGTCTGGCCGCCTTGACCCGATTCTGTCAGTCCGCCTTGACCCGATTCTGTCAGTCCGCCTTGACCCGATTCTGTCAGTTCACCTTGACCCGCTCCCGCCTGGCTACCTTGGTCCGATCCTGACTGGACGGCGTAACCCGTCCCCGACTGGTTGCCCTGGCTCAGTCCTGACTGGTCATCTTGGTTTTTGGGGGTATCACCAAGGGCCTCCCTTCCCGCAGGGCTGTTTGCTGAAGCTTCCGGCTGGCCAGGAATCGGCGCGCCTTCGGAACTCGGCGCGCCAGGATTCGAAGCCGACGAAAACTCGGGATTACCCGAAGATTCCGGCTGACCCAATCCGGGAGTCTCGCCCGAAGCATCCGAACCGTGAGCCTGAGATTGAGATTGATCGTCCTGGTTATATGACCTTCCATCAGGGGAGGTCCAAGCATTATTTTCGTTCACCATAACTCCTTTATCAATCGCGGGCCGAAGCCCGGAAACAGTTTTAACCTATCCAATCTCTGTCGTGCTACGGAATTTCAAAACTCATTCCAAGGGAGGATTTTCGGGACCGAACCGCGAGGCACGGATTTAGGGGCTCCAAACCTTCAAGACCTGTGTGGTTCTAGGAGACACCACTAACCGCGATAGTCGCTGTCTTGTCTGTAACTCAGGAAATTTTGGCGATTGCTGCCACTATTGCCACTCATGCCCAAAATTTCCTGAGTTACATAACTACCTCCGGGTATATTTCCGGCGCGGTCGGCGAGGAGGTCAACGCGGCCAACCGTGAGCGCGAGGAAACTGCGGCCATTACAGCAAAGGCGCGGGAAACCCAGATGTCCCTGGTGGCGCGCCTTTGCGCTGAGGGCGTCAAGGCCGCTGACATTACGCCCCCCGCAGGGTTTTCACCCACAGCGAACAGCTAGGCCGCGCAAAACGTTGAAAACAAGAACAATTAACGATTAAACAAACCCCGACGCACCGCACGACCACGATACAAAACACGCTGGATTTCCACGGTCGAATCAACGTCACGCACAGCGTAGAAAACCACATAGTTAGCCACCGCAAAACAACGCAAGTCCAGCGGTTCACCGTCATCACCGTTACACTCCTGATGCATCCGCGGAGTGTCTACAAGGAAGCTAACTTTCCACTTGATTTTGTCAATCAAGTCATCAGCGGCATCCGGATTGAACAATTGATTGATGAAATAATCCCGAATTCCGCGAATATCCGCTTTTGCCAAAACGGACACCAGCAGCCGGTAGCTCATGCGCGACGACTCCGGCGCTCATCATCAAGTTCCTTCACAAATTCTTCCCAAGTGGAATAACGCCCCGCAGCAAAGTCATCGCGGCCTTTCTGAAGCTCGGCGCGAAGCTCCGCGGGGCTCAGCTTCGACACATCCGGCACCGGCGGGTTCTCCAACTCCATGTCAAGCAATGCGTCCAGATTCGGCTTAAGTTCTGTACTCATGATTCCCCCTCGCTCACGCTGGTCTCATTTTACCAAGGATTCCTAAAAACGCGCCGAGGCGAGACCCCGAATAGACCCCCGCGCCAGTTGCCAGGGAAAACCAATAGAAGAAGTTCCGCTTTTGCCCCAATCAGCCCACATCAGGCACCAGTCACGGACGCGAGTCAGAAAAGATACTACGAACCAAATAGGTCAGGCACACTTACCGCGCAGCTAGGGCAAAACCACGCGCAAGAGCGAGAGGCCGTTGACCGGTCGCGCCAACGCCGCGCGGAGGTCTCCCAGGTTGCGCACGGTTTCCACCACCCAGCCCGCGGCCGCAGCCAAAGCAGCCGGATCGGGGCGCTGCGGGGTCAAGAACATACGCTCGCGCACCGGCGGGGCAGCTTGGCCATGTTCCAAACCGGCAAAAATCTCTCCCCCGCCGTTGTCCAGCACGATGACCTGGAGATTTGGGGTGGTCTCGAGGCTGCCGTAACTGAGCGCCCCGAGATCGTGGAAGAAAGTCACGTCACCCATGACGGCCCGCACTGCCCTCCCGCTCGCCAAAGCCACTCCCCAGGCGCTCGCGATAGTCCCGTCAATCCCGGCCAACCCGCGGTTCGTGAAAACTCGGCGTGAAAGTCTGGGCTCGTGGATTCTTTTCAAGTCCGGGACTCTGTCCGAGTCAGCGGGGTTTCCCCGCTCCGACGGCAAAACGCCAGAAGTCCCCGCCACCGCGTCGAAAGCCCGAATCGTCAGGGAGGCTCCGAGGAACAAATCAATGTCCTGCTCCGCCTCCCAAATGGCGCAAGCCGCTTGATGAATCCCCCACTCGCGCGTGAGCTCCGCGGCGAGCCGTTCACCTTCCTCCCGCCAGTTTTCAAGCCACTTTCGCGAATTTTCCGTAAGTTGCGAAGCGAAGCTCCCCTGCGCCAACTCACTCATCTTCACGAGCGAGTTCATGCCCTTGAGACGTTTCAACAAGCGGGCAATCGGGCGAGTCAGCGTCGCCCGTCCGATGACTGCGCCACTCGTCACGCCTGAGCCCAGCGCGGTTTCCCCCACAATCCTGCTCGCCGCGCGCACCGCGTTGGGATGGTGGCGCCACCTCCCCGCGGTCGGCTCGGCCAAAACCGGAAGATGACAACTTGTTGCCAGCTCCCAGAGATCGCGTTCCCCCGCCCGCCAGTCGGGGCCGCCCTGGTTGTCGCCGACAATAATGACACTGCCGGTAAAGCCAGGTCCCGCAACGGCATCGGGCGCGGACACAGGCTCGGACGCAGGCACGGGCACAGGCACGGACGCAGGCGCGGGCGCCGGATGTTTGGCCGCGAAAGCCGCCTCCACCTCCGCGGGCACGAGCGGCTCGACAAAACTCACATTCAAGTGAACCGGACCAGGGAATTCGTGTGGCGGAATGGTGGGAGCATCGGCGCAGAGCGGGTCTGGCGAGCTGGGGGGAGTCGCGGAAGCAAACTGCACGGCGGGGTTGGTGGGAGCGTTATGCAAGGGTGTGCTCGACAAACTCCGGCCAGGGTCTGTCGGGGTGTTCCGCAAGGGCCGATTCAAATCGGGTTGATTCGGAGAAAATTCAGCAAGAGCCATCCCGAG
This sequence comes from Mobiluncus porci, assembly GCF_009695935.1. Classification (GTDB taxonomy): domain Bacteria; phylum Actinomycetota; class Actinomycetes; order Actinomycetales; family Actinomycetaceae; genus Mobiluncus; species Mobiluncus porci. The sequence continues at coordinate 147,118 of NZ_VUMY01000002.1, read as the reverse complement.
ATTCGTCGCATTTTCGCGCGAGCCGTTTAATGAAACCTCCACCGCCCGAAGCGCCGCCTCCCGCAAAGCTGCGAGCCCGTCTTCGGGCTGAAGATCGGCTTCGAAGCCAACAAAATTCCTGAACATTCCGGGCTGCCAGGTCGTCTGGTTCGCACCCGTTCCCCGCAGCGAAGCCGGACGATCCGCGCTCACAATCAGGAGCGGCAACTGCGCGTGATACGCCTCCATCACCGCAGGCAGCACATTGCCGACCGCAGTCCCCGAGGTCATGACGACGGCGGCGAGTTTCCCCACGCGGGCGGCCCCGAGAGCCATAAAAGCCGCGTCGCGTTCATCAATGCGCACTACCAGGTCGATGGCCCGAGTCTCGGCGAGTCCAGCCAGCGCATACCCCAGGGGCGCATCCCGCGAGCCCGGGGCATAGTACCAGTTCCGCACGCCCTTGCTGACCAGAATCTCTACCAGTTCCCGCGCGCGCGCCATCGAGCCTGGCAACGGGGGATTATCTGAACACATCTTCGGATTAAGCCTCGAATCTCAAGGAATAGTCCTGGTCGAGTTCGAGAATGTCTCCCGGCTGGACGTTGTAGGGCTCCCCCGATTTAAGCTCGATAATCTGGCCATTCTCGCGGTGGAGGAGGGTGCCGTTTTCCGAACCCAAATCGCTCACGCTGATTTCCCATCCCTCTTGATGAATCCGCAAATGCTGGCGGGAAATCGCCAAAATCGCCGGCGGAGTTTCCAGCGCGGTCACCCCCGCGACTCCGCCGGTTTCGGGAGCGCGCCCCACCACAATGTCCCCCTCCAGCGGGCGCGTCTGGCCGTCGCTGGAGCGCACCCAGCCGAGTTTCGGGTTGGGGACGAGGACGGGTTCATCAAGGGGCCCGCCGCAAACGCGGCACCGCGGGAAATCCGGCGGGTTGTGATGTCCCAGTTCACAGATTCGCACCTCGAAGCGCGGAGTATCACCGGTTTCAACGTGTTTCATAATTCCTTACTTCCCGAGTCGCTTGCTGAATCGGTTGCCGAACCAGTTACCGAGCCGCTTGCTGAAACAACGTCCAGCACCAAAACCGTCACATTATCGAAACCACCCGCCGCTAACGCCGCTTCTACCAGCGATTTTACCGCATCTTCCGGGCGGGAAGCCGCCACGAGCAACCTCCCGATCTCCCCCTCGTCAACCAGGGAGTGCAGCCCATCTGAACAAATCAGGTATCGCCGCGAACCTGGCATACCGGACACCGGAAGAGTCCAAGAATCGATTTCGGGAAGCTCCAGTTGCCCCGCACCGACTGCGCGGGTGATTACCGAACGGTTCGGCATTATCCGCGCCATTTCGGAGGTAATCAGGCCGGCTTCCAGCATTTGGGCCACCTGGGAATGGTCGCGGGTAATCTGGCGCAGCAGCCCGTCCGCGAGTTCGTAAGTCCGGGAATCTCCGACATTCACCACGAGCAAACTCGGTTCTTCAGGCGAAGTCTCAGCAACCGGAGGCTGCGGAGCCTGGGGTGGCGGCGGAGGCGCGCTTTCGACATCAACCGTGGTCTCAACCGTGGTCTTAGCGGCATCAACAGAGTCATCAATAGTGGCGTTCAAGAAGACCAGTCCGGTCAGGGTCGTCCCCGGCGGAGAAATAGAATAGTCCAGATTGGCTTCTGCCAAGTTCATCACTTCCTGACAGGCAGTATCCAAGAGGCGGTGAACCTTTTCCACTCCAAGCTTCCGACCCTCAAAAGGGCGCAACGCTCCCAACAGGGTTTCCGAGGCTTGTTTTCCTCCGGCATGACCGCCCATCCCGTCGGCGACAAGGAAGAAGGGGAGGCTAGCGAGGAAGGAGTCTTGGTTGTCTTTGCGACGCAGCCCGATGTCGGTGGCTCCCGCCCAAGCCAACTTCTCGCCTCGAGAAAGTTGGCCTTCACCAGTAAGAATCTCCATGGCGCCCTCTCGGTTTTTAGTCTCCGACGCCGCCAGCCCTTTGCGGACGACACACTTTACGGTTTAATCCTAGTGCCATTGGGAAAATTTTAGCGATTTCTTCCACGCGTGACCGCCACCTCTGCACCTGTTCCGGGGAAGGAGCCGGCAAATCCAGATTCAGTTCGACCTTTGTGGGAGGAAGTAATTGACCGTCCTCAATTCGCGGTTCTTCAACGAGAATTCCGCCGCGCATAAGCCGTCCGGTCCCGAGTCCGCAAGCGGCCTCCACCTGGAGCGACGCTGCGAGAGACATGCCGGCCAGCAAGCCAACACCGGAGTCCAGCGCGGAGGACACCACTATGAGTGGCCCGCGGTTCTCGGCGGCGCTCGGGGGAAGACGGTTGACGGTGTTGTTTGGCAAGTTGTTGGCGGGATTCTGTTGATTACTGACGGGATTTTGCAAGTTGTTGATGGGATTTCGCTGATTGTTGGCGGGAGTTTGCAAGTTGCTGGCCGGTGGAGCGGATTTACCATTTTGGCCCGTCCCCGTTGGTAAATCCGCAGGTGAGGAGGCTAGCGATTCGGAGATGAGGTTGCGGACGCGGGTTGGGCCACCCAGGGGCATCGCCTTCACTACGGCCGCCGCCAGGCCTGCTGCCATTACCTCCCGTAAGGCGCGCTCGGGGGAGGCGGCTAGGCGGATTGACTCATCGGCAGCAATCGGAGCCACGCCCAACTCTTGCAAAGCCGCCAAATCCGCCAATTTTCGACAGGGCTGCTCGGCGTATTCAAGACCGCCCGCGGCCTCCACCAACCGCGGCAAAGCCTCACGAGCCTCAGAGTTAGTCCAGGCTGCATTCGCGTCCACGCGAATTTTCCCGCTTGCCCCGAGCGCGTCCCGCACCGCTCGCAAACGCGCCACGTCCTCTTCCAGGCTCGCACGCGGGTCTGCGACCTTGACTTTCGCGGTCAGACACCCCGATGTCTCCACCAGCCGCACCGCGGTCGCGGGCTCCACAATCGGCACGGTCACATTTAGCGGCGTCGGCGCCGGAGCGGCTGGCAGTCCCTTGGTGGCCACCGCAAACGCACCCTCAAACCAGCGTAGCGCCACATCGGGGGGATAGTTCCAAAACGGCGCAGCCTCCGCGAGGCCCGCCGCGCCTTGCAAGATGAGCCCGTCACGGGAAGTTATCCCCCGAAACTGCGTGGTCATCGGGATTTCATAGACGTAGGCAGCGGTAATTCCCGCGTCCGCAAGCCATTTTGCGCCGAGACCTGTTGGCTCTAGCCGACCGAGCCGCGCGCAATTTTCCGGTATGGCATTTTCCGGCATAGCGTTTTCAGGCATGTCTCGCCTCGTCGGCGGGGTTCTCCGAGTCGGGGGAGCCCACGTTTTCGGCTTCAGTCAGGTCGTTTCCCTTCTCGGTATTGTCAACAAGGCGGCTGGCATTTGTTGACTCCGCTTCAGCAAACTCGCTGGCCCTTTTTGAACCCGCTCCATCAAACCCGTTCACCCTTGCCGAACCCGCCCCCGAATTCGGCAGCGTCATCGAGGCCACAATCTTCTCCCCGACGTCCGCCAGCGGCCCGAAATCCGCGGCCGCGACCTGGAACGCTGCCACCCACAGCGTGTCCCCGCGCGCGACCGCCCAGCGCTGCTGAGCGCCCTTCCCGCCCGCGAGACGCGTATCTGCCCAGATAGCGGGCGCATCCGCAAACGTCGCCGACCCGACCTTGTTGACCTCCCAACCGGAAGGCACCGCGAGGCGCCGCAGCCACGCCACGCTTTCTGCGGGATTCACCAAGGGGGCGCTCATCAGCAGGAAGCGCGCCCGCGGCCGGAAATCATGCGGGGTATCGACGGCAAAATGCGAGCGAAGCTTCAGACCCGGAACTCGACTGGGCTCCCCCGGGTCGAGATTCAAAACCCAGGTCGCAGGGTAGGCGAGCGAGATTCCGTCGATCATCTGGGTGTCGAAATACTCGAATCCGCGCCGATCCACCTCGCGATCGCGCCGCTCCTGGGCTTTTTCGACGCGTTTGAGGGAATGGAGCGCCTGACCCAGGCGCTCTTCTTGCATCCATTTCGGTTGGAGCCACTGGGGAGCCGGCGCCGGGAAGAAGGCGTAAAGAGCGAGGCCAATCCCGATAAGAACCAGCAGACCCGACAGCGGAATCCCCCACACGCGCCACGGGGAGATGCCGGTGGCGTAGGTGGCGGTCGCTTCGAACAGGGTGATGCCGAGACACATGAGGGTGAGGCCGGGAATCATTATCAAGAGAATCCGGTCTCCCATATCGCCCTTGGCGAAGCCGTCGCGGAGGAATTTGGCTTTCGGGGTGGCGTAAGTGGTCACGGTGAGAGCCACGCCAACCAGGGTCGCAATTAGGAACGTGAAATCCAAGCCGATGTCCTCTCTAACCTAGTGGTTACTAAAAATAATAAGGGTATTCACTCCAGTCTGGCGGGCGTTTCTCCAAGAAAGAGTCCCTTCCCTCGCGCGCCTCATCCGTCCCGTAAGCGAGGCGGGTCGCCTCTCCGGCAAACATCTGCATCCCGACCAGGCCGTCGTCGAGGGCATTAAAGGCATATTTCAACATCCGAATCGCCTGGGGTGACTTTCCAGCAATCTTCATCGCCCAATCCCAGCCGGTTTTCTCCAGGTCTGCGTGCTCGACTGCGCGGTTGATGACTCCCCAGTTCTCGGCTTGTTCAGCCGTGTAGGTCTCGGCGAGGAAAAAGATTTCGCGAGCCTTCTTATCCCCGACCTGGCGAGCGAGGAGCCCCGAACCGTAACCCGCATCGAAAGAGCCCACATTGGCGTCAACCTGCTTGAAACGGGCGTGTTCGCGAGAGCCCAGCGCGAGGTCGCAGACCATGACAAGAGAGTGTCCCCCGCCCGCGGCCCAGCCGTTCACGAGAGCTATCACCGGCTTCGGGGTGGCGCGGATGAGGCGCTGGACTTCCAGAATGTGGAGTCGCCCGTATCTTCCGGCCGCGTCTCGGGGGTCTTCGGATTCAGCAAGGGCCATCTCGGTTTTTAAGCTATCCCCCGACTCCGTCACTGGTGACGGGTCTTTTCGGCTACGTTCACTGCGTTCACTACGCCGCACATCCCCGTCCCCGTTGGCTCCGTCAGTTCCTCCCTTAGGCACCGTCACCTGATACTGATAGCCGTCACGGCCGCGAACTCGCTGGTCTCCGCCACTACAGAAAGCGTAGCCGCCATCTTCGGCAGGCCCATTTCCGGTCAGGAGCACCGCCGCGACCGAGGCGGTCATCCGCGCGTGATCTAGGGCGCGATAGAGCTGGTCCACGGTTTGGGGCCGGAAGGCATTGCGGACTTCGGGGCGGTTGAACGCCACGCGCACGACTGGCGCGGGACTCCCGTCCTCCAGCACACCGCGGTGGTAGGTGATATCCGTCAAGCCTTCAAGCCCGACTTCCCGCCAGCGGGAGGGTTCAAAACAGTCTGAAATCATAATCCCAGCATAGCTGTTCTTGCGGAGCGTGCCCGTTTGCTCCGCTTACTGATAACTAAAACTCCCCGCCGCCAGGAGCTCCACCCAGGTTTGCCCCGGGGCGAGCACAATCGGCGCGCCCGCAACGTCGGTCAGTCTCAGCGGGGATCCCTCGGAGTCCTTATACCACTCGGCATCCATCACTTTCCCGCCGGTAGCCACATAGGCTTGGCCTCCACCTTCGAGGACAGTCTCAGGAACCGGAAAGCCCGCTGCGTCACGAACCGTGGTCTCGATAGTAGTGGTCTTGATGACAACCACATTATCGGCCTGCAACGGAGCCCCCGAGCGTGCCGCGACAGCCATGCCTTCATCGACGCGCTGCCATTTCGACCCATTCCAGTCAAACCGCACTCGCGCGCTCGGGAAATTCACCAAAATCTGCCCCGCCGGAACCCCCGCATCCACTACGGTCGGGTTCTCCCCGTTACGCGCGAAATCAAAGGCCGAATCCGGCTCCGGAACCCCCTCAATCCCGACTTTCTCGAATAGCTTCGGAATCGAAAGATAGAGATTATGCGGCATCCGCCGCCAGTTCACGCGATAAGACGCCCCCAGCGCTTCATCCTCGTTATAACCGCGCAACCCCGCTGCTTTCACTTTGGCCTCGAATTGCGGAACGCCCCCGGAATAAACCAGCATGGCCCCAAAGGGCGCCGCGATTGCCGTGTCCATGGGTCTTACCGAGCGAACCGGTCCGATTTCCTCCGGAGTTTGCGAATGGAAAATCGCATTAAACCGCGTCAGTCCGCCTTCGACCATTTCTTCAAACACAATATCGGCCGACTCTAACCCAGATTGGGGGCGCGCGCTGGCCGTGTTCTCAATCTTCACCGCCACCGCGGGTCGTCGCGGACCCCCATCCGGACGATCCAAACCCGTCAACGGCCAGCTTTCCGCCACGACCGGCCCGGTCTCGACCGCAGGGGCCGTAGCCGCCGGCTTCTCGGGGAGCGAATTCGTGCAGGCTGTAAGCCCGAAAGACCCGAGGAGTCCACAAGTCAGGCCGATAACCGCTAGAATCAATCTTGGATTAGCTGTTTTTCCACGCCGGTCAGGTTCCGTTTGCCCCATTGCAGCGGTATTCTCCCAGGTAGCAGCCATAAATCAACTGTAGCGCGTTCGGAAGGTGAATAGGGTGAGTGACACGTCAAAGCGGGGAGTTCCCGTGCGTTTCCGGGTCATGGCGGGAGGGACGAATCCCGCCTCAGTCGTGAGTTTGGCCGAGGTTCTGAGCGCTTTGATCGAGCCACACCTGACTGCGGAGGAGCGTCGGGTTCGCGAGGGACTGCCCCTGGATGATGACTACGATTGGGGATACCCCGAGGACGCGGAAGGCGCGGTAACGGAGGTAACTTCGGCTCCGCCAGCAAACTCGTCGGGTTCTGCGGGTTCGGTCGCTTCGGCTGAGGGTGCCGAAACCGCCAAGGTAGCTGGTAGTGCCGGTTCCGCAAGTGGCTCTGAAGACGAAGTCGGCAAAGGTCAGCCGGAAGCCTCCGGCACAGCCGGAAGCGAGTCGTCCCTTGTTGAATCCTCTACCCCCCAGTGTGACGAGGTCAAAGAGATCCTCGTCCCCATCGCCGCGGGAGCCGATCCTGCAGAGGCTAAACGCCAGCTCAAAGCCCGTTTGAAGGGTCCCTTGCCGAGCCGAACCGACCTGATTATGCAGACTTCCGGTTCACAAACTGGAACCGGACACCTCGTGGCGCTTTCCGCGGCCGCGCTCGTATCTTCGGCGCGTTCCACCATTGCCGCGCTCGGCGGGCCGGGACGCTGGATTGTGGTGCTTCCCGTCAATCACATTGCGGGCCTCCAGGTTTTGACGCGTTCCCTCATCTCGGGAACGAAGCCGGTCATCGTGGACACCACTAAAGGTTTCAAGCCGCAACACCTCGTGCGCGCGGTGGAGCGCGCCACCAAAGACCCGAAGATTCCCGCCTATATTTCCCTGGTTCCGACCCAGGTTTCCAAGATTCTCGACGAAGGCGGGGAGCCGGTGGAGGCGCTGGCGAAAGTCCGCGCCATTCTCGTGGGTGGAGCCGCGTTTACCCCGTTCTTGGCTGACCGCGCCAAGGCCGCCGGATGGCACGTGGTGGAGACCTACGGGATGACTGAAACCTGTGGGGGTTGCGTCTATGACGGGGTGCCGCTGGTGGGGACCCAGGTGTCTACCGTCGGTGACACCGTGTGGATCAGCGGCACCACCTTGATGGAAGATTACCTCGAAAAACCCGCTGCCGGAGAGGAATCGCCGTGGATCCAGATGGGGCCGCGCCGCTGGTTCAAGACCTCCGACACGGGCCGGATGGAAGGCCCTCGTCTCATTATCCAAGGCCGGACTGATGATGTCATCAACACGGGCGGAGTGAAAGTCCATGCTTCGGCAGTCGAGGAGGCTTCCCGCGCCGTCGCCGGAGTGGGGGATATTTGCGTGGTCGGGCTGCCCGACGCCCGCTGGGGCGAGTTGGTGACAGCGCTCGTCGTACCCGGGCAAGACATTGACGTGGATTTGCTCGCTCCGATGATGGGTTCGCCAGCCTCCCTCGGGATTCGCGGCGTGGATGGAACCGTCTCGGAGCCGGATTCGCTCGCGGCCCGCATTCGGACCGCGGTCACCGCCGAGCTCGGCGCGGCTCACGCCCCGCGGGTCATCGTGATTGTCCAGCATCTGCCCTTGCTGGGTCCCGGAAAGATCGACCGCTCGGAGGCGGCCGCGATTGCCCAACGGGAGTTGTGGGCAGGACGGGCCTGGGTTAGGTAAATTTATCCCTCTTAGTAGTCGTTGCTGGCTTAGATACTGCAAACCTCTGGCTTGCGTAAACGCGGTTCCTTTATTTTTTGGTCGGGCGCACGTCGCGAGACCGGCTCGCGCGAGACAAAAGGGGAAGAGTCCCCTCGAGTTTTGCTATGGTTATAGCAAAACTCTCACCCCTCAGTCTCGCGCTGAGTCCGGTCTTTCGCTCCGCTGCGCCCGTAAGCTCCGCGCCGCCCTAGTTCGCACCTTGTCATCCGCGACCTGCGCCAGCAACGACGCAAAGGACGGGATAAATTCGGGGCGGTAGAGATTCGAGGCAATGCCTAAGAGGTTAGACTTTGTGGCGTGATTGATGTTCTGATGGCACTGTGGAGCCTGCTGGCGATTATTGCCGCGGGATTCGTCTTAGCGAAAGTAGGGTTGGCGCCGGCTGGCTCCGATACGGCGATAACGAAAGTCTGTTTTGCGCTGCCGCTGCCGGCCATGATTTTTCAGGCCGTCCAGCCCGCCCACATCTCCGAGGTGTTTTCCAAGGGGCTCTTGGTGAATGTCCTTGCTGCCACTGCCCTTTTCGCTGTCTACTACTTCCTCGCAATCCGCTTCTTTGGCCTTCGCGACGGGGAGCAGACCATCGGCGCGCTGGCCGCCTCCTATACCAACGCGGGCAATATCGGAATCCCCTATCTGGTGGCGATTACAGGCGACCCCACGCTCGCGGCGGCGATTATGCTGTTCCAGCTCGGGGTGATGATGCCGGTGTCGTTTTGGCTGCTTGGCCGCCAAACCGACCAACGCAACAACAGGTTAAACTCGAAGATTGCCGGGGTTAGTGACGTAACTCGGGAGAATTTGCCCATCAGTGGAAATAGTGGCAGCGATGGCAAAAATCACACGAGTGACGGAACAGACTCAAAGATGAACCCTCAAAAAACCCCCTCGAAACTCCACTTTGCGCTCGCCTCTTTTCGGGCTTCACTCGTTCCCGTCATCAAGCAACCGCCACTATATGGCCTCGTCATCGGCCTGATTTGGGGCGCGACCGGCCTCCCCGTTCCGGAAGTCATCCACGCTCCGGTCAATATGCTCGCCACCGCAGTCGTCCCGATGCTGATGCTCGCGGTCGGGATTAACGCCGCGCGCTCCACCTTCAAGGAGATGGGCTCTGAACTTCCGGCGCTTTCTACCGCGGTGGTTTTCCGCGTGATTTTGAGCCCTTTAGTGACTTACGGGCTCTGCCTGGCCTTCGGGGTGAGCGGCAAGATGCTCTTGGCTTCGATGGTGGTGGCGAGTTTTCCGACCGCCAACAATGTCTTTGTCTATGCCATGAAGTTCGGTGCCGGATCGAGGCTGGCCGCGAATGCGATGATTGTGACGACTTTATTGTCTTTCCCGATTGTTACGCTGGTGGCTTTGCTGTTCCGGTAGAGGGTTCCGCGATATCTGGGCCCGCGTTGGGGGCGTTTCGCTGAGAGCGGTGAGTGGCAAAGTAAACAATCGAGGCCAGCAAATTGCTGACCTGAGAGATGAGGCCGTAAGCCAGCGGGAAAATCCAGGCGGTGGGGTTCCAACCCGTGATGTACCCCCAGGGCGCGAGAAAAGCGAGGGCGGGGATAATGAGCCAAAGAATCGACCAGCCATTGCGGACCCCATCAATCACCGCCAAAGTCACGCAAGTCAGCGGGATGATGGTATAGAAAATCAGCAGGATGGTCATCATCCCGCCTTCATCCCCCGCGCTTTTCATTACCGGCACAAGGATTGCCGGAAGCAGCGCAATCACGAGGAACAGGATGCCGAGAAGAGCCCAGGTGGACGCGGTTTTGAATCTCATACTTTTAAGCTAGCACAGTCCTAGCGCTTATACCCCGACAACCGTTGGTGAATGTGGCTCCGCGGAGGTCCTTTGCCAGCATATTTTTGAGATAAAAACGGGCTCGCGGGGCAAGCCGCGCGACTATCAGTTAAGATAAAGACCGTGGGTAGAGTCGTGCTTTTTCTCCTGTGGGTTGTTCTGACCCTGTATGCGCTGGTGGATTGTATTCGGACCCCGAGTGATTCCATGCCGGGGAAACTCCCGAAGGTGCTGTGGATTTTACTGATTCTTTTGATTACGCCCATCGGGCCGATTGCGTGGATTGTAGTCTCGCGGGTGGCTGCCGCGGAGGCGAAGGGCGGGCGTTTTGAGCCGAGTATTTGGTCCAGCAAAGACCACGTCCCGATGTCTTTTGGTCGGCAAAAGAAGTCGGACACGCCCCGAGCCCCCGATGACGATCCGGAGTTTCTCGAGGAAGTTTCGCGCAAACTGCGCGACAAGCAGCGTGAGGAATACCAGCGTAAACAGCGCGAGGCCGAGGATGCCGCTAAAAATGAAACGCCGCCTGCGGGTTCGGAGGACTCTGACGATTCCGAAGATTCTAAGGATTCCCCGCAATCTCGAGAAAAACCCGAAGCCGATTCTCCTGGCGGTTCAAACGCTTCTTCTCAGTAATCAGTAAAACGACTGACTCCTCAAACGCTACGCCAAGGGTGTCGGCTTCGAGTGCCTACGTTCGTCGCGCCACTTGGAGCCGCCCCCACGACTTACGCTCGAACCCGCCTACTACACGGATTTCTCGGAAGGCTCCGGTTTCTCGAGGGAAGAATCGGTGCTGGCTCGCTCCGCGGGAGACGCCGTGGCCTGCTTGGACTGGCGGCTGTTGATTCGCGCTTGTTCAGCCTCGTTGAGCTCGTGAATCGTTGCCTCCGCCCGCAAGCGTTCGGCCTCGGCGGCCTCGCGAACCTGCTCCTCGCGGGTGCGCCGATCCACCTTGACAGCCTCTCCGGTCTCGTCGTCGATTCCGTCGCCGTTCTTGTCGCGTTTACGCTGTTTGTTTCCCAGAACGGGCCCATCCCCCGGTCTTAAGAAGACATCAATCCACGCGGTTCTCGCGTCGGCATCAATAAATATCGCCTTGATGAACAGCGTCATCGGGACGGACACAACCGCCCCGAGCGGCCCCAGCACTGCCGACCACACCATCAAGGACAGGAAGGAAACGGTCCCGTTCAGGCCGACCGCCGATCCGGCGAACCGCGGCTGGATGAAGTTGAACACCGCGAAAGATATCACGATGAAACACACTGCCACGCCGATGGCCGGCCCGACCCCGCGGGTGACCAAAACCATCAAGACTGGCGGAATCATCGAGACAATGAAGCCCACTGCGGGAATGTAGTTCGCGACGAACGCGAGAATCCCCCAGGTAATCGGGGTGGGGACTTGGAAAATATACATGACAATAATGTCGAGAATCGCGACTCCGGCACCGAAAACCGTCGCCATGATGAAGTACATCCGCGCGCCGCGGGAGAAATTCCGCAAGGAGATGGCCAAACCCGGCGCGTAGGAGGCGAGTTCGGCCCCGCGGCGGCGCACCACAACCAGGTCGCCGACGAGGAAAATCGCCACCATGACGAAATAGAACGTTGTCGTTCCCGCCCCGCCGAGGGAAGTGGCAAGGCCTCCCGCGAAGGAAGTGATTCTTCCGAGATCAACCTGTTGTGCGGGGTTGGTCACGGAGGAGGTATCAATGTCGAACTTGTTACCCAGTGTTTCAAGATAGTTGATGCCGTTTTGGTAGAGGTCTTGAAACTTGTCCTGGTAGCGGGGAAGTTCCGTCGTGACAGCAGTGAGCGCTCCGGCGATGAGACCCGTCACCCCGAGCATGATAGCGAACATGAGGACAATGTTTAAGATGGCAGCCAGGGCGGCGGGAACATTGTGGCGGATCATCCATTGAGAAATAGGGTATAGCGTCAAGGCCATACATAGCGCGAGGAAAGCTGGAGTAAAGACAGGGGCGATAATCCCGAGACCTGCCACTACCGCGAAAAGTCCAGCAATCCCAAGCGCGTAGCGCATTCCGGCCGGCCAAGCGGCCAGTCCGGCAGAGTCGGCAGCCTCGATGGCGGTGACTTCATCAAGGGTTTTCGAGTCAGCGGCTTGCCGTTGGGCGGCTTTCGCCGCTGCCGAATCTTTGGACCGAGCGGCGTCAACGGCGCCGAGTGCTATCTTTTTAAGCTTATTTCCGATTCCCACCACGCCAGTTTATCCCAAATCTTCACCAGTGATCTACCAGCGGGTGCGGGCCAGAATGGTATATTTACCATTCTGGCCCGCACCCACTGGTAAAAACTTGCGGCAGGAGAACGAAACCCCCGCAATACCCGCCCGAGCCCCACCAGAAACCCACGGCAGTGTTCACGAATGTAAGGCCTAACCGGTTAGCTCGAGATTGTTCGGCCGAGCGTATAAGTGTTTGCGTTGGTCTTGGCGTTTTGGGGTAAGGGACGCTAAGGCGCGGTGGGTTTACGCCGTACATTCGTGTACGCCCCGAAGCCAATACCGAGCGCGGGGCAATCCCCGAAGCGAAGCGTAGCCAAGCGGGTCAGACCTCTCCGGCGTAGTGACCGAAGGGAACGGAGCTGGAAGGGGCTGACCCTTCTGGCGTAGCGGAGTTGTTTTAAACGGCTTCACGGTCGGGGTCAGACCCTGCTGGCTCCACTTCGTTACGCCACCGAGGTCTGACCCGCTCCGGCTCCGAGGTCTGACCCGCTCCGGCTGCGCACCGAGGTCTGACCCACTCCGGCTGCGCGGTCTCGGGGACGGTTCTTCTTTGCTCTGGCTTACGCCTCCGCAAAGCCGAAACCGTCCCCGACCGCTAGAAATTTATCAAAATGACCCGTCCCCGATGGTAAAACCTAAATCCCGAAGGGGAAGTCGAGGTTTGTCTCCGAGAAATCGTCGAATGCCCCGAAGCCGGTCGTGTCGTTGTACGGCAGTTGCGCCATCAACGCCTCGCGGCCCTTCTCGGAAGGATTAATCTCCACGTTGCGGTAACGCGCCAAACCGGTTCCCGCGGGAATGAGCTTGCCGAGAATGACGTTTTCCTTCAAGCCCGACAGCGGGTCGTTCGTCCCGTTCATCGCTGCTTCCGTCAAGACGCGGGTCGTCTCCTGGAAGGAGGCCGCCGACAGCCAAGAATCGGTCGCGAGCGAAGCCTTGGTGATACCCATCAACTCCGGACGCGCCGAAGCGGGCTGTTTGCCCTGCTCAACCATACGGCGGTTTTCTCCCAAGAACACGGCCTGGTCCACGAGTTCGCCGGGGAGGAAGGAGGTGTCACCGACTTCCTCCAGGACGGTCACGCGACGCAACATCTGGCGAACAATCACCTCGATGTGCTTAGCGTGAATATCCACGCCCTGGCTGTGGTAGACCTGCTGCACCTCGTTGACGAGCGCCTTCTGGGTCGCCTGCTGGCCCTTGACTCGCAAGAGCTTCTTCAAGTCCACCGGACCTTCGGTGAGCTTCTCGCCAACCTCGATGTGGTCACCTTCCTCCACGAGGAGCTTCTGGCGGCGGGAAACCTCAATGTGGAGGTCTTCCTTGCCGTCATCGCGCACCACGATTACCTCGCGGGCTCCCGCCGGATCGTCGTTAATCTTGACCCGACCTGCGGCTTCGGTAATCGCTGCCTCGCCCTTCGGGGTACGCGCCTCGAAAAGCTCCTGGACACGGGGCAGACCCTGGGTAATGTCGGAGCCAGACTGGGCGCCACCCGTGTGGAAGGTACGCATCGTGAGCTGGGTACCGGGTTCACCAATGGATTGCGCGGCAATGATGCCTACCGCTTCACCGATGTCTACCCGCTTACCGGTAGCCAAGGAGCGCCCGTAGCAAGCGGCACAGGTCCCGACCGGAGCCTCACAGGTCAAGACGGAACGGACCGTAATCTCGGTAATCCCCGCCTTCAAGAGTTTGCGAATCGCAACGTCACCGACGTCTTCGCCCGCAGCCAAAACCACGTTCCCGTCCTCGTCCACTGCGTCTCGCGCGAGAGTCCGCGCGAAAGCCGTGGTCTCGACGAGCTCATCGGCCTCGACCGTGCCGTCATCAAGCTTTTGCCCAATCACGATCTTCAAACCGCGGCGGGTTCCACAATCGGACTCCCGAATGATGACGTCTTGCGAAACGTCCACCAAACGACGGGTCAGGTAACCGGATTCCGCAGTACGGAGCGCGGTATCGGCCAAGCCCTTGCGCGCGCCGTGGGTCGCGATGAAGTATTCCAAAACGGACAGGCCTTCGCGGTAGTTCGACTTAATCGGACGCTCAATCAAGCGCTGCTTCGGGTCGGACACGAGCCCGCGCATACCGGCAATCTGGCGAATCTGGGACCAGTTACCGCGTGCCCCGGACTTCACCATGCGGTAAACCGTGTTGCGCTCGGGGAAGTTCTCTTCCATCGCCTTCGCAACCTCGTTCGTGGCTGCCTCCCAGAGCTTAATCAAGCCCGAATAACGGTCTTCCTCAGTGATCGCACCGAGGTCGTAATCAGACTGGATGTCCGCGGCCATGTTCTCGTATTTCTCCAATATGGCCGGTTTCGTGTCCGGCGGCACGACGTCAGTAAAGGAAATCGTGATGCCAGACCAGGTCGACCAGTGGAAACCGAAGGACTTCAAGGCATCCAAGGACACCTCAATCTCGGCCTTCGGATACAACTCCGCGAGGTCGTTGACGATCTTGCCGAGCTGTTTCTTCGCCACCACGTAGTTAATGAACGGGTATTCGCGCGGCAAAGTGTCATTAAAGATCACTCGTCCGAGCGAAGTTTCCAGCTCGAAGCGATCCCCCGGCTGCCAATCCGCGGGCATCTCCATGTCCTCGGGCGGGACGTCACCGGGCTCCATCCGGATGATGCAGGTCTCTTGCAAGGCCAAATCATCGTTGTCGAAAGCCAAACGCGCCTCCGCCGGAGACGTGTAGCGCTTCAACACGCGCTCACCCTTATCGTCGAACTTCGGGTTGTGAACCATCGTCGGGTCCTCTTCCGAAGTCAGGTGATAGATTCCGATAATCATGTCCTGAGAAGGCATGGTCACCGGACGACCGTCAGAAGGCTTCAAGATGTTGTTGGAACTAAGCATCAAGACGCGCGCTTCTGCCTGCGCCTCAGCCGACAGCGGCACGTGAACCGCCATCTGGTCCCCGTCGAAGTCCGCGTTGAACGCGCCACAAACGAGCGGGTGGAGCTGGATCGCGCGACCTTCGACCAAGAGCGGCTCGAAAGCCTGGATGCCCAAACGGTGAAGGGTCGGAGCACGGTTCAACAACACTGGATGGTTCGTGATGACTTCATCAAGGACGTCCCACACTTCCGCGGCGCCGCGCTCCACCATGCGCTTGGCGGCTTTGACGTTTTGCGCCGTGGCGTTTTCGACCAAGACCTTCATCACGAAGGGCTTGAAGAGTTCCAACGCCATTTCTTTCGGCAAACCGCACTGGTGGAGCTTCAACTGCGGGCCGACCACGATAACGGAACGCCCCGAGTAGTCCACGCGCTTACCGAGCAGGTTTTGGCGGAAACGACCCTGCTTGCCTTTGAGCATGTCGGACAGCGACTTCAAGGCGCGGTTACCTGGGCCGGTCACGGGACGACCGCGACGGCCATTGTCGAACAAGGCGTCAACGGCCTCCTGCAACATGCGCTTCTCGTTGTTGACGATGATGTCCGGAGCGTTCAAGTCCTGGAGGCGACGCAAACGGTTGTTGCGGTTGATGACGCGACGGTACAGGTCGTTCAAGTCCGAAGTCGCGAAACGACCGCCGTCCAACTGCACCATCGGGCGCAAATCCGGAGGGATAACCGGAATCGAATCCAACACCATCGCGGAGGCCGGCTTTCCGGTCTTCAAGAAGGCATTAATAACCTTCAAGCGCTTCAAAGCGCGGGTCTTTTGCTGACCCGTCTTCGTCTCCACGACCTCTTTGAGCTCCGTGGCTTCGCCCTCCAAATCGAAAGACTCCAAGCGATCCTTGACCGCCTGGGCGCCCATGCCGCCCTTGAAATAAGTGCCGTAGAGCGCATACATCTCGCGGTATACGAGCTCGTTGCCCTCGAGGTCGCCGACCTTCAGGGTCTTGAAGCGATCCCAAACCTCGTCGTGAAGTTTCAAATCGGTTTCGGCCTGGTGGCGAATCGCGCGCATCTCCTTCTCGCCGGCGCGCTTCACCTTGTCGAGGTCAGACTTCTCGGCGCCTTCTTTTTCAAGGGCCGCCATGTCTTCTTCCATCTTCTGGGCGCGTTTCTCCACGTCCAGGTCGCGGTTCTTCTCGATTTGTTCGCGAGCCAAATCGGACTCTTTTTGCATATCCGCAAGATCCTTGTGGCGACGCTCCTCGTCCACCCACGTAATCATGTAGGCCGCGAAGTAGATGACCTTTTCGAGGTCTTTCGGCGCCAGGTTCAAAAGGTAGCCGAGTCGAGACGGCACGCCCTTGAAATACCAGATGTGGGTCACAGGGGCGGCGAGCTTGATGTGACCCATCCGCTCACGACGCACCTTGGAGCGCGTCACCTCCACGCCGCAACGCTCACACACGATGCCCTTGTAGCGCACGTGCTTGTACTTTCCACAAGCGCATTCCCAGTCCTTGGTCGGCCCGAAAATCCGCTCGTCGAACAGGCCGTCTTTTTCCGGCTTCAACGTGCGGTAGTTGATGGTTTCGGGTTTCTGAACTTCACCGTGAGACCAGCGGTTGATGTCCTCTTCGGTTGCCAGCCCAATGTGCAGGGCAGCAAATTTATTCGCATCGATCATTGTTTTCTCTTACCTTTCCGCCAGTCCTCTTAGATTTCGTCCATAGTCAAAGCCATACCCGGAGCATTGGGTCGCTTCGACAAATCGAAGCCCAACTTCGCCGCCCCGCGGCTCGCCTCGTCTTCGTCGTCGCGCATGTCAATGGCGTTGCCATCAAAGTCCAGCACCTCAACATTCAGGCACAGGGAGCGCATTTCCTGCATCAAAACACGGAAAGACTCGGGGATGCCCGGTTGGGGAAGATCCACCCCGCGAACAATCGACTCGTAGACCTTCACGCGCCCCTGCACGTCATCGGACTTCACGGTCAAAATCTCTTGCAGGGCATAAGCCGCACCGTAAGCCTCGAGGGCCCAAACTTCCATCTCACCAAAGCGCTGGCCGCCGAACTGGGCTTTACCGCCGAGCGGCTGTTGGGTGATCATCGAGTAGGGGCCGGTGGAACGGGCGTGAATCTTGTCGTCCACCAAGTGGTGGAGCTTCAGCATGTACTTGTAGCCCACCGCAATCCGGTAGGGGAAGGGCTCGCCGGAGCGTCCATCAAAGAGCTGGGCTTTACCGTCAGCGTCAATGAGCTGGTGGTCGTAGCCGTCGCGAACCCGCGTGTTTTGGAGCATTCCCGTAATCACATCGGCCTCGGCGCCGTCGAAAACCGGAGTGGCGACGTGCTGTCCCGGCTCGGCGGTCGGCAGCGGCACGTGTTTCGCCCAATCTTCTCCGGACTCCAGCGCCTTGGTGACATCCCAGCCTTCGTGGGCCATCCAACCCAAGTGGAACTCGAGAACCTGGCCGATGTTCATACGGCCCGGGACACCCATCGGGTTCAACATGATGTCAACCGGAGTGCCGTCTTCGAGGAACGGCATGTCTTCCACGGGGAGAATCTTGGAGATACAGCCCTTGTTGCCGTGGCGTCCCGACATCTTGTCGCCGACCGTAATCTTGCGGCGCTGGGCGATGTAGACGCGCACCATGTGGTTCACACCGGGAGCCAACTCGGAATCTTCATCCTCGTCGGAGAACTCCTTTACCGCGATGACAATGCCGGACTCGCCGTGGGGGACGCGCAAGGAAGTGTCGCGAGCCTCTTTGGCCTTTTCCCCAAGGATGGCGCGCAGCAAGCGCTCCTCGGAGGTCAACTCCGTCTCGCCTTTCGGGGTGATCTTGCCGACGAGAATATCGCCGGCGTGAACCTCCGCGCCGACACGGATAATCCCGCGGTCATCGAGATCCTTACGAGCCGCTTCGGACACGTTCGGGATATCGCGAGTGATTTCTTCCGGCCCGAGTTTCGTCTCGCGGGCATCGATTTCGTGTTCCTCAATGTGGATTGAGGTCAGGAGATCTTCGGAAACGACCCGCTGGGAAACGATAATCGCGTCCTCATAGTTTAGGCCTTCCCAAGACATATAAGCCACGAGGAGGTTCTTCCCGAGAGCCATCTCGCCACGGTCGGTCGCCGGCCCATCAGCGATAACGTCGCCCTTTTCGAGGCGCTGGCCTTCGGAGACCACCACTTGCTGGTTGTAACAGTTACCCTGGTTGGAGCGCTGGAACTTCTCGAGTTTATAGGTATCAGTCTCGCCCTCGTCGGTTTGCATCTTGACGAGGTCGGCGCTCACTTCGGTGACCACGCCGGCGTTCTTGGCGATAACGACATCGCCGGCGTCAACCGCGGCGCGCTTCTCGATACCGGTTCCGACCAGCGGCGACTCGGTCTTCAAGAGCGGCACGGCCTGGCGCTGCATGTTTGCGCCCATCAGCGCGCGGTTAGCGTCATCGTGTTCGAGGAACGGAATCATGGCGGTCGCCACCGAAACCATCTGGCGGGCCGAAACGTCCATCAAATCGACTTCCTCGGGCTCGACCAAGACCGGATCCCCACCGGTGGAACGGCACAGAACTTCCTTTTCCACAAAGTGATTGTCCTCGGTGAGCTTCGCGGAGGCCTGGGCGATATTCAGGCCTTCCTCGTCGTCTGCGGTGATGTAGTGGATTTCGTCAGTGACGACACCCTTCTTCACGACGCGGTAAGGGGTTTCCACAAACCCGAAGGGGTTGATGCGCGCGAAGGTTGCCAGCGACCCAATCAGGCCAATGTTCGGGCCTTCCGGAGTTTCCACCGGACACATCCGCCCGTAGTGGGAGGGGTGAACGTCACGTACCTCCATGCCCGCACGGTCGCGGGAGAGGCCCCCGGGGCCGAGTGCGGAGAGGCGCCGCTTGTGGGTCAGGCCCGCGAGCGGGTTGTTTTGATCCATAAATTGGCTGAGCTGGGAGGTCCCGAAGAATTCCTTCATCGCCGCCACAACCGGACGGATGTTGATGAGGCTGTTCGGGGTGATGGCCTCCATGTCCTGGGTGGACATGCGTTCGCGCACCACGCGTTCCATGCGGGACATGCCGGTGCGGACCTGGAGCTGGATGAGTTCGCCCACGGCGCGAACGCGGCGATTGCCGAAGTGGTCGATATCGTCGGTTTTAATCTTGAGTTCTACCGGCTTGTCGTTCGCGTCCTTGACTTCGACCGTGTCCGCGCCTTCGCGCAGCGCCAGCAGGTAGCGGAAGGCTGCGACCATATCGGTCAGGTTCAGGGTGCGACCGTCCATGTCACGGTCCACTCCGAGCTTCTTGTTGATCTTGTAACGTCCCACTTCCGCGAGGTCGTAACGCTTCGGGTTGGTGTAGAAGTTGTGGAGCAGTGCGCGACCGGCCTCCGCGCTCGGCGGCTCACCCGGGCGAATCTTGCGGTAGATGTCTTCAAGAGCCTGGTCTTGGGTTTCGATGGCGCCGTCTTTTTCGAGGGTCTCGAGCATCATCGGGAAATCTTTGAAGGCCTCGCGGATTTCCGCGGCGCTCATACCCATGGCTTTCAAGAAAATCGTGGCGGATTGCTTGCGCTTGCGGTCGATGCGCACGCCGACCGAGTCGCGCTTGTCGATTTCAAACTCAAGCCATGCCCCGCGAGATGGAATCACCTTGCCGAGGTAAATATCGCGGTCAGAGGTCTTGTCGGCGGTTTTCTCGAAGTAAACCCCGGGGGAACGCACGAGCTGGGAGACGACGACACGTTCAGTGCCGTTGATGATGAAAGTCCCGCGCGGGGTCATCAAGGGGAAATTACCCATGAAGACGGTTTGGGTCTTGATTTCGCCGGTCTCCGCGGTGATGAACTCGGCGGTGACGAACATCGGGGCGTCGTAGGTGAGGTCCTTATCCTTACACTCATCAATCGTGTGGGTGGGATCGTCCAGGGTGTAGTCCTTGAAAGACAGGCTCATCGTCCCGCCCGCGTCCTCGATAGGAGACATTTCGTTCAGGACTTCTTGCAGGCCCGAGGTCGTCGGGACGTGCTTATCGCCGGTCTTTTTGGCTTCGGCGACCCGCGCCTGCCAAGCCTCGTTTCCGAGGAACCAGTCAAAAGACTCGGTTTGCAGGGCCAAAAGATTTGGCGGGGTCATGGGTTCGTTGATTTGAGCAAAAGAAACACGGAATGGAGTTTCTTCGGTTTTAGGCGTGCTGGCAGCCAAGGCTTCCTCTTCCTTTTAATCACTTGGTGGTGCGCACCGGCGTTTGAACAACTGGCCCCTCGCTGTCGCTCTGGCTGTCGGCTTCACGCGCACTTTTTGCAAAACCGCAGGTCACAGGCCGCCTCGGACTCAGTAAACGCAAGTGCTAACTCTAGCACATTTGCCTCCTCCCCTGCAATTTCACAGTTGAGCGTAGCCGCGGGGACGGTTCCGTTTCACCCCGCTTCTTTACGCAAAATCGGAACCGCCCCTACCACCGCTAAGCATTTCCCGACTAGGCCGATTATCCAAGCTTGAATAAACCTGTAAACTTGCTGTGAGGGTTAGAAGATGGATTATTCGCGAAAAGGAAAAAATGACTAGGCTACGATTGAGACTCGACACCATGAGAAGACTCCGATTTCTCCGAGAAGAAAGCGGTGGCGGCATGGCTATCCTGATGATTTTCTTCGGCCTACTACTGCTGGCTTTCGGTTTTACCTACGTGATCAAGCTTTCCGCCATAGGTGACCAGATGGATCGTCTCCAGGTGTCCGCAGATGCCTCGGCATTGGCTTGGGCTGATTACAACGTGGAGCAAATGCATGATCTTTTCACCGATGATATCAACGGCAGTTCGCCAAGCTGGTCAGAGTTGACCTTGGGTAAGCCCAATGCTAGGACGTTTGCACAGAAGAACGATGCCAAATTAATCTCCGGCTCCCCCATTAACCAAAACGAATATCGCGTGATGGTGCAGAGCAACACCAAGTTCGCTTCTGGTGATTTCGAGAAGGAAACCGCCGTCTCTACTCTGGGAGCAAAAGTCTCGAGTTGCGACACAAGCGATTTGCAAGCAGAGCTTGATGATAAGATCGAGGCCTATTTGGAGTCCTTAGCTGCCGCGAATGCAGCAACAGAAGGTGAGGAAGGTGGGGATTCCACAACCGCCACGTTTTCCCTGCCGGAGGAAGATCCGGACATTTTTGTTTCCGGTAATGTAAATTGCGGTGAAATAGAGCTCGATGTGGAGCTTCACTGGAAAGAACCAAACGTGGTTTTGACTTCGCAAGACGATATCGCGAAGCAATTTGATCCACATCTGGTGGGTTAGCAATGGCTCTGGGGTGGTTTGGATTCACAATCGCACAGCGGACGGTCTTTCTTATCATCGGTCTTATGTTCGGCACTCTCGGAGGAATCACAGCTCAGAGTTATCTGCGGGAAAAACGCTATCTTCCAGCTGGTTCTTCCGGCTCCGCTTACTCCACCGCCGAACCTCGTTCAGAGGAAAACGCCAAGTCAGTACCCCCTGAGAAAGGCATAGTTCTTCCGCCAAGATCACTGCCTTTCACGATGGCTGTTTTTCTGGGATTGCTCGGTTTTGTTTGGGGGAATCGTCCGGCTTTCGCTTTATTATCCATGATATTGGGTGGGGGTCTGGTGCTTCTTTCCTATGTCGATCTAGCTTCCTACCGCCTCCCGAACCGAATCACCTATCCCCTTTTGCTGGTCTGCGCGATTGGCGTGATAGTGGTCGGTCTTGTTGAGTCGTCTCCGGCGGCTATCGGTCGGGCTTTTCTGGCCGGTCTCGCCTTGGTCGCAGTTTATTTTTTACAGGCATTTATTTCAGCCGGTCACGGCATGGGACTTGGTGACGTGAAGCTGTCAGGAAGCATCGGTCTCGTTCTTGGATACCTATCCTGGACCCACCTTATTCTCGGAACAATTGCGGCTTATACACTGGCACTTATTATTGGCGTAGGATTAATCCTCACCCGCAAAATAACGCTTAAATCCTTCATCCCCTTTGGCCCATTCATGGCTCTCGGCGCGATAATAGTCCTCGCACTTCCTGCTTTCACCTGATAGGCTACCTGGAATCAACGCCCCATGAGACCGACCGCAACCCAGACTGTGGCAGGATTCTCATCATTGACCGTAATCGCCCGATTCCACCTCAAATCCTCATCCCACAAAGAATCACAACGCGACTTAAGCTGAGACTCATCAGGAACAAACCCAAAATTAATTTTTGCTTGAGATGCAACTATGTCTCCACTAAAGCCTGGTCCAACGCCCTGTTCTTCACAGTATTTAAGAGCTTTTTGTGAAGATAAATCAAAAGTTATTCTATAAAGATCTTTATATGGGTTTTGTTCATCTTGCACTCTTTCATAGGTTACGTTGGTGGCGCCCGCCGGCAGTTCCAGTCCACCCTTTGCGAGGGCTTGTTTCGCTTGCTCAGTCACATCACCGCTCACCTCTAAGGGCGAGGAGGGCGAGGGAGAAACCTCTGCATTAGACGTGGCGCAACCGGCCAAAGACCCCAGCAAAACCAGGCCAGAAAAAATCAAACCAAACACACTACGCCCACTCATGGCCGCAAACTCCCTTTCTCATGCAACTGCGAAGACGATCCCACAGCATCATATTCCTGCGCCAGACCAACAACATGGAATCTCCCCAACTGCTTATCGGTTACATTGAAAGGACCAATCTTAGTCGACTTAGTCCCATCCCAATTGTATCGATCATAAATATTCACCTGACCAAACCAGTCATAAGACCACTCACCACCAAGCTGACTGGGCGGAAAAACTGTTACATAACCCGTCCAATTATAGGAAATCCCGCCCAAAGCGTAAAACCAATTATCACTGTCCGTAAAATAAAATGCATTCCATCCGGTATTTACGGGGTATGTAATTGGTCCGTCTCCGCCGTCACCTTTAGCCTCAGATATTGCACTCTTTATTACCTCTTTTTGAGTGATTGCAGCTTGCTCTTTAAAACTGACGCTGTCTTTCAGCATCCCATCAACATCCTGCTCAAGCGGTTTACCCGAATTTTCAAGATAATGATGAAGATTCTTGGCGGCCTCAGGCCATGCCCCCGAAGTAGCGTTCGCTGCAACACCAACAACATCTTTCATCGCGTAATCACCAGCATTTGGAGACTCAGAAGCATAGAGCCCCGACCCTTCGTCACGTGGAGGCCAGGCAGGGACATCAGGTATCTTAGGTTTCTTCGTCCCAGGAACGCCCGGACCAGCAAGGCCGGAGCTAGTACCTTTCCCAGTTTTCCCCTGCTTAGACGAAACACTCGGACTAGGACTGGCTCTCCGCTCACGATTATCCTCGTCTTCCAACCGAGAAATCCTCGACTCACGCCTTTGCATCTCCCGGTCTCCCGAATCAACGGGAGACTCCGATTCCTCGTCAGGCATCGCCGAGACTGTTTCATCACACTGAGAAGCTTGCCCGGAAACGCTTGAAATAGCGCACTTCACTATAGGACCAAGCTCAATTCCCGGCAGAAGTTCAATAACACCAAAGACTAGGACAAAAGCTACAAAGAAAACACCAACATACCCAATCGCTTCTGAGCCACGCTCTAAGCGACTCATACGCCCCCCATAGTGCGAATCCGGCAATTCCAAATGCATGATATAATATCAAAACTAAAGGAACCAAATCGATTCTGCAGAATCCGAATTAGAGAAGATTACACACACAAAACCACAACCGATATCTACGCAGAATTAATGCCATTTTTCAGCGCCCCATGAGACCGACCGCAACCCAGACTGTGGCAGGATTCTCATCGTTGACCGTAATCGCCCGATTCCACCTCAAATTCTCTTGTTAGCGAAATCATAACAGTTACAGAGGTTTGGAGACACTCCCGAGATAGTAAAAACGAGTCGCTCAGCGATCCCCCCACACGGGAAGTTTTTGTGATGGTGCTATTTTCGAAGACGGCCAGAAACGGATAAGAGCTGTGCCATTGACTGCCCTGCCTTCCTGCGGTTCAGCCACGTCAAGCTGGACTAACTCAAATTTTCCAACCAGGGGCTCAGTAATTTGATCACCGATTTTCATTCGTAACGTAGCGTTATCTAATTTACCAGCGAGCTTATTAGACAACGAGGCAAGGGACATGACAGCCATTGCCGGTTTTTCACCTTCCGTCGGTTCGATGAAATCGAAAGTGATCTGGATATCACCGTCGCTGCTGAGAGAGGCTATGCCGGTGCGTTGAATCCTAAGCTCATATCCATTTGGATCGATCTCAACCTCGGCATTGGGGGTGGAAGTCTTGGTTTCTGTGGGGAAAGTGTATTTCGGTTCCGGCTCCCCTTGAGGTCTCATCACTGACCCTACGAAGATAATGACGACGAGAGTTGCAAGACCCGCTACAAGGAGCAAAACAGGTTTATTAATCTTCATATTTACTCAAATCTCCAACCTCAAAAGCACCAAAAACTTTGGAGGCATCCTGCCATGAAAATGTTATTGTTTCCGGTACCGTCCTATTATCCATCAGTGGAGGGTGACCTGAACCCGGGTTCGATCCGTGTGGATTTCTCACGGTTAAGCCTTCCTCATCAGCATACAAAACAGTATAGGCGTGTCCTGCAACGATATTGACATAATCTTCCTCTTCGAAATAATGATCATTTAGGTAAGTAGCTTCAACTTCAGCCTTATGCGTGTATTCATCAAAAAAATAATTTTCAGAGAAAGTTGTTACCACTACAGTATTATCTTCGCTTTGAGCAGCTTCTATAATAGATTGCATCGCTTTTTTCTCAAAACCGTATCGAGTTGTTTTATTCCCGGATTCTGTTGTGGCATTATTCGGACCCGCTGCGTCAATTAAACTCACATTATAATATTTTGCAGTCGGAATTGTGCCGAATGAATCCAAGACTTCCTCAGACCATCCGCCGTTTCCTAATTCCTCATCACCGTTGGCAATCCCATAAGCCATTTCATAGATTGAATACAAGGATGGATCATCTCCCTGGGTTATACCATTGATATATTCTTGCCCAACAATAACTTCCTTTTCAAGTTCAGTAAAAACGCCATTTTCATCATAACCTGGAACCTGGATTTTCACAGTCCACCCATCCTGAGGAAGGTCGTCATCTGGCGGATGTCGCTTTATTCGAGACCGAAGAATGTCAGACCCCTTCTTGGTTGCAGCCAAACCAAACATCGTGGAAGCAAGGTAGCAGTCCCCGATTTGTTGTTGTTTCATGTCAGTTGCCCACAGTATGTCCTTCGAGGCAAGTTGTTTGTTCGCGTAATCGTAGGGATTTTCCATGTCTGCGAAATTATCTTTCGTGTACCGCCATTGAATCGTCCTGGGTTTTGTTCCTCCTTGTTTTTGAGAGGATTAGGGATATGTCTAAGAGGTATTCACAGGAGTTTAAGGATCGCGCGGTGCGGATGCTCGTGGATCGGTTAGCTGGTGATGGCTCGTGTTCTCAGTGGCAGGCAGTCAACGAGATCGCCCCGAAACTGGGAATCGCGAACGAGTCGCTACGCCGCTGGTATGAACGACATCTTGTTGAGACTGGCGTGCGGCAGGGACTCACGCGTGAAGAGCACGAGGAGGTTAGGCGGCTCCAGCGCGAGAAGTATTCGTGATCAGATTCTCACTGAAGAACTACGGTTGATTCACGAAAAGAATTTTGGCGTCTACGGGGTGCGGAAAATGTGGCATGCAGTCCGGCGTGCTGGTTGGGATGTTGGCCGTGACCAGGTGGCTCGGCTCATGAACATCGCTGGGATTAAGGGTGTTCGCCGGGGACGCACCCCAATCACAACCAGGCCTACTCCCGAAGTAGATTCTCGCCCGGATCTTGTGAATCGACAGTTCAAGGCGAGTAGGCCGAACGAGTTGTGGGTTGCTGATATTACGTATGTGCGAACCTTGTCCGGCTTCGTGTACACCGCTTTCGTTACTGATGTCTATAGCCGCAAGATTGTGGGCTGGGCGACCCGCTCCTCGATGAAAACCGAGGCCCTACCCTTGGAGGCGCTCGAGCAGGCCATCCAAGGAGCGAAAGATACTCTGGTGGATCTGACACACCATTCTGATCATGGCTCGCAATACACGAGCATCGCGTATAACGAGAAACTCGCTGATTACGGGATCAAGCCCTCTACCGGGAGCGTGGGTGATTCCTACGATAACGCCCTCGCAGAAACAGTGAACGGGCTATATAAGACCGAGCTGATCTATTCCCAGCCCCGGGCCTCACTGACCGAGGTCGAGTTCGCTACATTGAACTGGGTCCACTGGTGGAACAACGAGCGCCTCCACGAAGCACTCGAATACCGAACACCAGCCGAGATCATTGACATGTATAATCAGACCCGGGTCAGCGAACTGACCCCCGTATAAGAAACGGAACAAAACCCAGGATTCTTCGGTTCCGCACTCAAAATGACGTGTGTTACCACGTTTTTGCCTCCCCGACTAAAAATCTGGAGCACTGGACTTCTCTTTTATGATAGCATCCTGAGTGCATGATGGGTAATTGCTGAAAGATAGGTTGGATGGTCACTAAAGCAGGACTGAGAGAGTTTCGATCACCAAGAAGACATAATCAAATGTCACCTCAGCAAGGTGCCTCAAACTTGAGCTATGCAGGCATCTTCATAGTCGCGGCCATGCTGGTTGAAGCAATTCTTTTTTTGGTTCCTAGTTCAAAGATATCCGCGATAGCTGCGTCTGCGATCTGCCAGGTAACGAATCTAGCGTCTTCTAAAACCTACACCATCGTTGACGCAGATGATGAGGATTACAAACCTGATACCTACACAACTCAGGTTCAAGGAATCAATTTCAACAAGGCGCTAAAAGTGAGCATAGTTCAAGGGCAAGATGGGCTGGTATGGAAAATTGCGCTTGACAACAACGGGAAATATAAGGCCACCTTACTCGATGAAAAATCCCTAGGAGCCTATTTAGGTGCAGGTTTCGATGTCGGACCGAAAAATCTGGGAGCAAAGGCTTATCTAGAAGCAGCCTCCAACATCGGATTGCAGCTTGGTGACGAGGTAACCTTCGACAACTCTGAGGATCTGAACGCGTTCTTGCAAAGAAAAACAGCGTCTAAGTCGGCAAAAAATGTACCGGTAGTTGGCGATCTACTTGAAAAAGCCGTTATTCATTTTTCGGGAAACGATAAGGTGACACCGAGTTCACGTATCATCGGGGTAAAAAAGGCTTCAGAGATTGCCGGGGAGTTAGGCATAGACTTGCCTTTGTCTTTTGATACTACCTTAGGGGCAGGCACGGGAGCTAATGAAGCAATTCAAATTCGTCAAAATGACGATGGCACTCTCACTTTTGTGAAGAATCAGACACTGGCCGCGAATGGAAACGCATCAAATGTGGGCTTCGATGGTTCTTCCAAAGTGGAAACTCGATTCAAATTTGACCCCCAAGCCAGATTAATTAACATAACTGAGGAAATTACCCAAGTCACCGCATCTGGGGTTGCTGCCAATCCTGAAGAAACACAATCAAAAGGCAGACATGCTGCCACAAGAAACGTTTTGAAATCGGGATTAATCGACATTCAAGGACTCAACCAAACAATCATAAACAAAAACTGGGAACTTGATCCGAAAGACCCTGATTATAGTCAGAGGGTGTCTGCTGCGTATCTTGCTATGCTGAATCCTAACCTCGAGTCGGTCGAAAATGTAAAAGCTATTACCGGCAATGCTATGACAAAACCTTCAGATAATGCGGATCCTTTCCAAAAATATTTATACGAAGAAGCAAAGGTTTGGAAAGCAAACTATCAAGGAAGCAATTACGAAACCGGAGCGGGTGCGAACATTAAGGCCGGTCCGTATTCTGTGGGGGCAGACGTTAAATTAGGTTATAACCAGCTAAACGCAGCGAGGTTATCTGGTATGGAGCTCCAGGGGCTGGCGAGCGTCAGGCAATTAAGATAGACCAATGAAAAGAAAGAGTGGATTAATGATTACAAAGAAGACGTTATTTCTCCTTGGTGTTGCATTAGCTGCCAGTTTTACATTGAGCGGATGCGGAAGCCACGGGAAAACCCAGTCCGGCCCTTGGAGTCTCAACCTGCCAAGCGATATGGAGCAAGTCGAAGTCACATCGGAAACATATCAAAAAGCTTGGCTTGGCAACGGCACTCTAATTCAGGTCTCTGACCATTTTAATGATGGAATTTTTGCTAAGGCTACTATCACAGAATTGGCAGCCTCGGCTCGTTTTTTCAATAAAATTGAAGACCTCGAGATCAGTGATAGTGCGGAAATAACTATTCCCGGAACTCAAAATGCGGCTTTTGCGGAATTTAATTTCACTGACACGGAAGGTAAAAAGCGCTATGGCGCTTGGATCGCCGGGTGCCAGTCCTCTCCGGACGCCTGCTCGGTTATTGCCATTAGCACGGAAAATGGAAAGCCCCTCGATTCAAAATGGTTGAAGTCCTTTATGGATGATCTAACCTATAACGGCTAGTCAAGCGCGTTGACGCACAGCCAGTCAATCCAAACATCCATGCCCTCGCCGGTTTTGGCAGAAAGCTCAATGACGGTGGCGTCGGGGTTGACCCCGCGCATGTTCTTCTGGCATGACCCCGCAATTTAGGTTCGTTTGTTTTGAGACCTCAGTTGCACAACTTTAGTGACCCGTCATGATGTCTATAATCGTGCAACTAAGGTCAGGATTCATGGCTCTCGGCGTGATAATAGTCCTCGTGCTTACCGCTTTCACCAGCTAGGCTACCTGGAATCAGCGCCCCAACTGTCACTTCGCTGCCACCTTGGTCATGGCGTCGATTACCACTTCTGGAACCGTGGCCTCGTTCATGGTTGGGTTTCCGCCCCAGACGAAAACCACTAGAGCATCATCTTTCAGCTGAGCCCCTACGTAGTCGACCTTAAGATAGTCTGGCACCTCAGTTGAGGTAGTGGTGATTTTCCACATCACGGAATCCGGAATAGAGGACGTGTCCACCAGCTCGTAGCTATGTTCCTCAGTAGGACTAATTTTATAAGTAACCGGCTGTTTTTTAATACACCCAGGAATGACAGTATTCTTCATCTTAGAAATTGCCTCCCGGGCAGGTTCCTCATCCACCACACGAATAAGCTGCATAAGATGCGGACCCACAAAAGAAGCCAACTTATGCCGCTGCTCCGTGCCATACCAGGTAACGTAATCAAGAGTACCATCACCACAAGAAAAAGATTCAAGAAACACATTCTGGCTCGGATCAGGAGGATCCTGAAGATCCCTCCACTCAGCAGGCAACTCCGGAGTGTTCAACAACTCATCATTACCAAGAAACAACCGCTGCTGCTGCGCAGTCAAAGGCGGCAACCCCTTCTCAACAGCCAAACTTATCTGATACTCCAACCACCATCTCGAGAATAAAGTAAAACCCAACAACAGAACCAGAGCAACAGAAATTACTACTGCAACAATAGTGAGACGTTTCTTAGTAAACATGATTAACACTCCTTCATTCAGTTCGCAGGGAGAGATTCCAATGTGGAACGAATAGCTTTCGCACGCGCTAACTGCCCCTTCTTATTCGGATGGAAAGAACCATTGTTGGCCACTCGGAATCATTCCGATTCTCAACAACAGGCATAAACGTATCCATTCGCTACTTTTCACTAACGGTCTTCATCGCGTCGAGAAGGATTTCAGGGGTTGCGAATTCTTGCGTTATCGGCGTCATACCCCAGAGAAACAGGATTAGACAATCTTTCTTTGACATCATGCCGACATACGTGACATTTGTATCATACCCGTCCTCGGGATTCTCGAAATGACTGGTACGTTTCCACATGACCGAGCCGGGAACAGACGTCGAGTCAACGAGCTCATAAGTGTAGCTTGTACCCTCATACATCGAGGAGTCCACCTTGCCTTTCGCCTGACAGCTCTCAATATGCGGGCGAATCTGTTCAATAAGCACGTCCGCTTCTTTCTTGCCGGTGTGGCGAATCTGCTGAACCATCACCGGACCAAACTGAGAAGCATTCCAAGCGTGCTGCTCACGTCCTCGCCAGGGAGCGTGTCCGACTGGAAAATCACAAGATTGCTCCACAAATTCCAGGGGTTCCTCACCCAGCTCTTCCTCCGCATCGGTGCGCCAACCGGCGGGTGAATCCAAATAGTTATCAAAATCTTCAACCTTCAAGAACAATCCCTGATACTTGCCATCCAGAGGCTTCTCATCAAAGAGCCCTTCCGGAATGTCAGCAGGGTCCACGGGTGTGAGCTCAGGAGAAGGAGTCTCGCTTACCGCTGCGGAGGTTGTCGGACTAGAGGGGCTTGAGGAGGTTTCGGCACAAGAGCCCAAGAGCAAAGCAACTACGGGAAGTACTAGCAAGAGACGCTTTGAAGTAATCATTGTTTAATCCTATCGTGTTTAGTTAAGAAGGCTAAAGACACCTACAATAGAAAGAAAACGCCTGGCGTTGACATTATAAGCGCAAACCAGGGTATCAACTGTGGATTCTCTGGGCAATATGTTATACCGATAATAAAAGCGGAAATTAATAACTCTGAAAGCATCACGAAAAACAAGATTGATGTAATCTTCTCGTATTTTAAAATATCCCTTTCGGGATGCCTCTTACTTGGATGATATGTCAAGTAATTAAATATTTGCGCAAAGAATGTCACGGCAGGAAAAACACTCAATATATATATTAAACCGCCACCACCGGAGGAGAAAACATCATATTCGTTCAAAGCGAAATAGTTGGTGGCTAATATATTGTTGATTATAAGACAAACAAACCAATAACAGATGACAGCAAAAGCGAGCTTATAACGCAACCGACCTTCCGGTTTTGAGCTACCATCCTTTGCGGATTCTGCAACGCTTCGTTCCATCGCTACCTCCATTTCCGTTTGATTGACATATTCACCCCACAACCGCATAAAATTGGAAAGGAACTACCAAACCGACAAGGACGAATGGGTACAGGAACATGTCACCAACATTGAGATCACCTTCGAGGATAAATATCGGCATAACGATAATGAGCGCAATCAAGCAGCCCACGAGGAGTCCGAGACGATTCCGATAGATTCTCAACGACCTATCACCATGATCCGATTTCGAAAAAATGTATTTGGAAATGAAAAACAGCACAAAAACAATCATGGGTGGGATGTCCACCAGGATAAGCGATAGAGGCACAGCCGGAGTTTCAAAATCCCTGGCTACAAAATAAAACAAATTATTGAAAATAAAAACCCCAAACTCCCACCAAAGAAACCCCTCCTTCACGGTAGGGTACTTCGTCTCTGAATCAGGACGATTTTCAACAACCGACATAAACGTATCCATTCACTACTTTTCACTCACCTTGGTCATCGCGTCGATGAGAATCTCCGAAGGGGCATATTGAGTGGAAGTCATTGGTGTTAGACCCCAAAAAAAGTTGATTAGCAAATCATCCTTAGATATAAACCCAACATAAATCACATTATCGGTTGGGGTGGTGCCGTCTGTCATGTGTTGCGAAATTTTATACACAACGCTGTTAGGAATTGCAGAGCTGTCAACCATTTCGTAGGTGTCTTCACGATTGGGCGTACCGGGCCAAGAAACAGGAGAACGATCTACACAGGCAGGGATGTCCTTCTTTACGATCTCGATAACATCATCAGGATCTTCCTCGAAAAGCGTGCGAATCTGTTGAACCATTACCGGTCCAAATTGTGAAGCGTTAAAAGCCCTTGTTCGTATGTCCCTATAACCGAAATCAAACTGATAGTCACACCCATAGTTCATTAGCAGAAAAGTATCATCATCCACATCTTCCTGCGCATCCATACGCCACCCAGCGGGTGCATCCAAGTAGTTCTCAAAATCAGTTACCTCTAGCAGATTTGCAAGTTGATCTTCACTCAAGGGCTCGGCCGGCTTAGCATTCTGCATTGCCGGGTCGTTCTGGAACTTCTTGTAGTTATCCTCAGGAGAGGCGTTATTACTGTTTGCGCTGGTGGCACAACCCGATAGGAGCACCATACAGGTTGAAACCAAAGCAAAAGCCTTTTTGATATTTTCAGACATAACCAGTCCTTTCGTGTCCCCCTCGACTCGTTCAACAGGAACCCCTGTCACACGTTATCATTTCGCTGTTACTTTAGCCATTGCCTCGTCGAGGATGGGCTTGATTCCATCGTTGGCTGTATAGTCCACACCGGTAAGCACCAACGCCACCATAGCCTCTCCTTTCACCATAATCGCGATATATACCAGCTTCTGGTGTTCATTACCGGCATCATCATTCCCCTTTACCGTCATCTTCCAAACAATAGAATTCGGAACCTTTGAATCATCAACAACGTCATAGGAATACTGATTATTCGCCTCAAGCTTCCACACAAATGGAGACTTGGATTTACACTGAGGCACCTGCTCCTTCAACTTGAACATCAAGTCACGCAACGGCTGAGCCTTCGTCACTTTCACCTGTTGATACAAAACCGGACCGAGCATAGATGCCTCCATGGCATGATGATAAGGCTCTGAATAGACCGTAATCGAGTCAATATCACGCAAGTTACAAATATACTGGCTCAACCCCTCGGAAAAGTCGCCCAATTCCGAATTAGCCGCCTCAGTCCAGCCGTTGGTTGACTGAGGAGTCAAATCGTCGGGGCCAAGCATATAACCTTTCTGCTCCGCAGTAAGCGGAATTTGCGGCGCGGCCTCAGCAGCTAACTTTTCATAATCCGGTGTGGTACAGCCGGCAAGAAAAAAAGCAGCAAAAGCAGTGGGGAACAAATAAAATAATCGTTTGATTTTCATAGTAGACCTTTCACGAGTGAACTCAATAAGCATCGATAGAAACATTATCCAAAGACTTGTTTTTAGCATCATTTCTTGCAGCTTCACCTGGAAGTCCATGTCACCAACATTGAGATCACCTTCGAGGATAAATATCGGCATAACGATAATGAGCGCAATCAAGCAGCCCACGAGGAGTCCGAGACGATTCCGGTAGGCTTTCTATGACTTATCACCGTGGTCTGATTTTGAAAAAATGTATTTGTAAATGAAAAACAGCACAAAAACAATCATGGGTGGGATGTCCACCAGGATAAGCGATAGAGGCACAGCCGGAGTTTCAGAATCACTGGCTACAAAATAAAACAAATTATTGAAAATAAAAACCCCAAATTCCCACCAAAGAAAACCCTCCTTCACGGTAGGGTACTTCGTCTCTGAATCAGGACGATTTTCAACAACCGACATAAACGTATCCATTCACTACTTTTCACTCACCTTGGTCATCGCGTCGAATACCACTTCTGGAACCGTGGCCTCGTTCATGGTTGGGTTTCCGCCCCAGACGAAAACCACCAGCGCATCATCTTTCAGCTGAGCCCCGACATAATCAACCTTCAGATAGTCTGGCACCTCAGTTGAGGTAGTAGTAATTTTCCACATCACGGAATCCGGAATAGAGGACGTGTCCACCAGCTCGTAGCGATGTTGCTCAGTAGGACTAATTTTATAAGTAACCGGCTGTCTTTTAATACACCCAGGAATGACAGTATTCTTCATCTTAGAAATTGCCTCCCGGGCGGGTTCCTCATCCACAACACGAATAAGCTGCATAAGATGCGGACCCACAAAAGAAGCCAACTTATGCCGCTGCTCCGTGCCATACCAAGTAACGTAATCAAGAGTACCATCACCACAAGAAAAAGATTCAAGAAACACATTCTGGCTCGCATCAGGAGGATCCTGAAGATCCCTCCACTCAGCAGGCAACTCCGGAGTGTTCAACAACTCATCATTACCAAGAAACAACCGCTGCTGCTGCGCAGTCAAAGGCGGCAACCCCTTCTCATCAGCCAAACTTATCTGATACTCCAACCACCATCTCGAGAATAAAGTAAAACCCAACAACAGCACCAGAGCAACACCAATTACTACTGCAACAATAGTGAGACGTTTCTTAGTAAACATGATTAACACTCCTTCATTCAGTTCGCAGGGAGAGATTCCAATGTGGAACGAATCGCCCTTGCCCTTGCTCGTTGACCATCTTCATTTGGATGGAAAGAACCATTGTTGGCCACTCGGAATCATTCCGATTCTCAACAACAGGCATAAACGTATCCATTCACTACTTTTCACTAACGGTCTTCATCGCGTCGAGAAGGATTTCAGGGGTTGCGAATTCTTGCATTATCGGCGTCATACCCCAGAGAAACAGGATTAGGCAATCTTTCTTTGACATCATGCCGACATACGTGACATTTGTATCATACCCGTCCTCGGGATTCTCGAAATGACTGGTACGTTTCCACATGACCGAGCCGGGAACAGACGTCGAGTCAACGAGCTCATAAGTGTAGCTTGTACCCTCATACATCGAGGAGTCCACCTTGCCTTTCGCCTGACAGCTCTCAATATGCGGGCGAATCTGTTCAATAAGCACGTCCGCTTCTTTCTTGCCGGTGTGGCGAATCTGCTGAACCATCACCGGACCAAACTGAGAAGCATTCCAAGCGTGCTGCTCACGTCCTCGCCAGGGAGTTTGCCCGACTGGAAAATCACAAGATTGCTCCACGAATTCCAGGGGTTCCTCACCCAGCTCTTCCTCCGCATCGGTGCGCCAACCGGCGGGTGAATCCAAATAGTTATCAAAATCTTCAACCTTCAAGAACAATCCCTGATATTTGCCATCCAGAGGCTTCTCATCAAAGAGCCCTTTCGGAATGTCAGCAGGGTCCACGGGTGTGAGCTCTGGGGAAGGAGTCTCGCTTACCGCTGCGGAGGTTGTCGGACTAGAGGGGCTTGAGGAGGTTTCGGCACAAGAACCCAAGAGCAAGGCAGCAACTGGAAGAACAAGCAAGAGACGTTTGTAAGCGGGCATTTTTGATTCCAATCTGGTTAAAAAGTGCAATGAGGGAATAGTAATGGAGTGGTTCAATTTAACGTTAGAAAAACATCCCTGGCGTTGACATTATAAGCGCAAACCCGGGTATCAACTGTGGATTCTCTGGGCGGTATGTTATACCGATAATAAAAGCGGAAATTATTAACTCTGAAAGCATCACGAAAAACAAGATTGATGTAATCTTCTCGTATTTTAAAATATCCCTTTCGGGATGCTTCTTACTTGGATGATATGTCAAGTAATTAAATATTTGCGCAAAGAATGTCACGGCAGGAAAAACACTCAATATATATATTAAACCGCCACCGCCGGAGGAGAAAACATCATATTCGTTCCAGCCGAAAAAGAAGGTGGCGACTATGTTGTTGATTATAAGACAAACAAACCAATAACAGATGACAGCAAAAGCGAGCTTATAACGCAACCGACCTTCCGGTTTTGAGCTACCATCCTTTGCGGATTCTGCAACG
The DNA here is from genome assembly GCF_009695935.1 of Mobiluncus porci. Lineage (GTDB taxonomy): Bacteria > Actinomycetota > Actinomycetes > Actinomycetales > Actinomycetaceae > Mobiluncus > Mobiluncus porci. Next base: position 111,558 of record NZ_VUMY01000002.1, on the reverse strand, counting down.
CTTCGTTCCACCGGTTCCTCCATTTCCTTCGAAAATCTCATAAGACAATTAACTCCTAAAACGAAAAGGCACCCTCTGGGAACTGCTCTGGCGGCATCCTCTGCAAAAGACGGAGTTTTTCATTAGCAATTTCTCTGTAGCCTGTCTTATTGGGATGCATTGAACCGCTGTTAGGATCTAATACCCCGGTATTATCTTGGTTGCCTTCTCGACCAGTAAAGTAGATTCCGTTAATCCACGGCTCGGCAGAATCAACCTCATGTCCCTTGAACAGCTCATACGTGTCAACATATGTTACCCCTACCTCATTCGCGACATCTTTCATAAGGTTATTGACTGTCAGGCTTTGTTGGTTCATCCATTTCTTTTCACCACTTGAAATTATTAGATCTTTACCGCCACCTAATTCATGGATTGCATGAGTTTTTCCATCTGGATTCTCTGACCAAAATCTTGGATAGCCTTGCATCATAATAGTAGCATTAGGATATTTTTCCTTGGCTTCCGTGTAGAGATCCACCAAGTAATCCCTGTAAGTTTTATACACGTATCCATCCGGGGTTCGAGTACGGATTTTTTCCTTGCCGGAAATAATGTCAGGGAGCTCGGCTGGATATATGGAATCGTAATCATCAGGAGTACTATCTTTTGGATCATTGTTATTTGTGCAACCCTCTATAGGTCCATTTAGCCCAGCACATTTTGTGATGATACCCGCAAAATCCAGGTTGTTTCCACCTATGGACATATCTAAAAGCAACACTTTGTTCGGGTCAACGTTCGCGTCCTGGGTATGAATCGCCACGGTATCAAACGTATCACCCGAACAAGCGACATTAATGTACTGCCCTGTATCCATTGGGATTCCTAAACCGTTCGCGACAATTTCAGCAGCCGAATCAACCGCTCGATGGCATCTTCCATTTTCGCCGTACTGACGTGTTTGGATGAAATGGATATAGCCACCATCACTCTCAGTTGTTACGCCAGCTTCTTCTGGATTGTCAGAATTATATGTTCTAATTAGTTTTTCTGTGCAGCTTGAATAGTCATAAGACACAGTAGTATGCCCAATTATTTTCGCATAGTCCTTGGGACAGGTGAAATCTCTCACCTCGTAGTACCATTCCGTGGGTGACTGGTTCGATTCACGAATGTATCGATTACTTCCTTCCCCTGAGATAAAACTGTCCCCAGAAACAAACATGCTCGCTGACGGGTCACGTTGTACCAAATGGGAAATTTGTTCCGCACGATTATCAAAGTCACCACCGGTAGTCATCTTTTGAGCTTCGGACACCGCGCATGAGGATGAATCCTGCCAATTTACCACCTTGCAGATGGAGTATTCGACGATTTCACCGAGGCGGTTGCCGGGGACAACGAGCGCAATGCCGGAAATGACAACCACAGCCACAACGAACCCTCCGGCGTAAGCCAGGTTAGAAGCCCCGCGCGAGTGGGCACGAGACAAACCTCGCAACACGGACTCAAACCAGGTTGTCAAATCATTCACCTTATTCAACCCTCTACTACATCAACAGCCAATACCCTCGCCCCCATCAATTCTTCGCCTCTTGTGAAGGTGCCATCTCAATCGAGAGAACTTCATCGGAAGCGAAACGCGCACCATTGCATGGGAGACAGAGCGATATTCAGAGAGACACCGTTGAGAACACCCTACCGAGACGCTGGGGGGATGATGTTATAACTTGTGGCTACGAACGATTCGCTCGTGGCCACAAGCGGAAAGCAAAGAGTGCTATCAGCCAACCTTAATTGTGTCAATAGCGTCTGTTACAAGCTTTTGCAAACTATTAGATACAGTGCCGCCGTTTTTAAAAACCGTAATAAGTGCTGTAACAATCGCCGCCGCCACAACGAACATCCCCACATACTCGAGGGTGTCGGCGCCGGATTCGCGGCGGTCTTTGAGATCCATTAGGCGAGCCTGGGAACGCACGTAGAGTCTTGTAAGCAGATTATCCAACATATTTGCAGTCCTTTTCGCTGGAGTTATAGGGGTGGAAAGCATTTATTCTAGCAATCCATCTCAAACTCTATATCAGCAATTGTTCAGGTGTCAAGCCTGAGAGCGTTTTCAGGTAAAATTTACATATACCTGAGTTTTCAGCAAATACCTGCCACCAGCATTTTTGCTATCATGATTCTTTCTCGGTATTCTTTCAGTGTAAATCCTGGAACCTCTAAGAGAGTTGGTCTGTCTCACCCATGGAAGAAACCCTCAATGCAGCGACTGAGCCAAGTCGCGTCTTGGTGTGGATGGAAGACACCCTCACCGTTGAGTGGTTTCCGTTTCTCGCGGCCCCAAACTTTGGCCAAGATGAAGACGCTCCCCTTGTTGCCGGACCGGAGGCCGGGGCTGAGATTGCTCAGGAAATGAAAAACCGCAACGCCAAGATTGCCATCATCTTTTGCCGCTCCCGCTCCGCTTTGGCCGCACATTTTCTCGCCAATGTCATCGCCACCCAGATTCCACAGCTTCGCGTAGCTATCAAGCCGGTCTACCTTTCCCCCAGCGTGACTCTTTCCTACGCACTCGAATCTTCGCGGGGAAACGCGAGCAACACCGCAACCCTGGCACGCTTCGATACCACCGTGAAACAAAGAATTTCAGGAATCCTAACAGATTCACCTACGAGCTTGGTCGCCTCTAAACCGAGCTTCTGGCAGCAGTTTACTGCCCTGTTCAAAGTCAAATACGTAGCGCTTAATCCGCCGCACCAACTGGTGCAAAACCTCAAAAAAGAAGTGAAGCTAGACCCCTCTATGCCGCTCGTCCTTTTCACTCAAGATCCGGAAGAAATCGCAAAATACGCTGACTTCACGGCCCTGTTTGCAAACCAATACACCACCGCCCCCGTGCTGCAAGACGTCAAGGCAGATGCCGGAGTGGAATTCTTTTTCAACACCCACGTAGACGAACCGACACCAACCGGGGTTGATTGCGAAATCTGCGGCGAACCGCTCTATACCGAGTGTTGCCCACTGTGCCACGTAAAACCAAGACCCAGCCGGAGGAAACACTAAATGCCGAAAATTCGACGCATCCAAAGCGAAAATCAGAACCCGCGAAAAGTCAAAGGTTTGGCTTTCATCCTGGTGGCACTGTTGCTTTCCCTGGTGATGTTCTCCATGATTTCAAGCTATGTAAACTCGGTGAAAGCCGAAGTGGGAAACCTCGTGACCGTCTATCAGGCTCGAGACAACATCCCCGCTTACACGGAGCTCAACGAATCTCTTCTCCGCTCTGTGAGCGTTCCCAAACGATGGACCTCGGAAAGCTCCCTGGTCAGCTTAAACGCATTGAGCGGAAGGCGAATTCCCTTTGAGGTCGAATCCGGCACGACCATCACCCGCGACATGCTTGTTCCCATCTCAGATATCAACGCTAACGAGCGCGAAATCGCCATTAATGTCGATGCCGTAACTGGAATCGCAGGTCGGGTTAAACCCGGGGATCGCGTTGATGTTTATGCTGTTTTTGGGGAGGTTCCGGGTCTTACCAAGCAAGTCCAGGTCATCGCCACCGATATTCGCATCGTGACAGTTCAAGGTCAGAAAACCATCCAGACCGAAAAATCCGGATCTGCTACGGAGCAAAGCGTGATTCCTGTCACCATCGCGGTCGACCCGAATATCGCCTTGTCAATCACCTATGCTGCCAATTTTGCCGAAGAAGTACGCCTGGTTGGTTTGCCTTCAGACGGAGTTGTTGACCGTAAAGATGACAAGACCGTTTTCGATGCGCAAGACCTGGGCGGAACCAAAGTTGAGGAAGGCAAGAAATGAGCAAAGCCATTTTAGGAATCGATAATTCCAACCTGGAATCAGACCTCAAAGGAATGATTCAAGAAATCCCAGGACTCGAACTCGAAGCCACCGCGCCGACCTCCTCCCAGCTCCGCGAATATGCCGATCGTTTTGAGCCGGAGCTGATTTTTGTTCATGAAAAACTGGGCCCAGACCCGGCGTTGTCGCTTGTCAGCGAGCTGTCAATCTCACATCCGGCTTCGGCAGTGATTTTATTGTCTTCCGAAAGGTCTCCCTCCACCGTGATTGCGGCGCTGGAAAAAGGCGCCAAAAATGTCATCGCCTATCCTTTTGCCTACGAAGACTTCAACGGTCGGGTGAACTCCGCCTTGGATTGGTCAAGACAAATGCACCAGGTCATCAACGGAGCCACCCAGGCGGCGCAAAATTCGCGAGGCAAGATTATGGCTCTCGCCGGAGCTAAAGGAGGAGTAGGAACAACCACTTTGGCAATACACCTTGCCATAAGCTATGCAACCGACAACCCCGGCTTGCGGGTGTGCGTGGTTGACCTCGACATTGAAAAAGGTGACGTTTCCTCCGTGCTTGACGTGCGGCAAAACGTTTCTATCGCGAACCTTTCGGTGGTTTACCGCGACCTTTCAGCCAGCACAGTGAAAGACGCCGTCGTGGAACACGAGAGCGGCATCTATCTCCTGTTAGCTCCCAACGATGTGCGCGCCAGCGAAGATGTCACCCCAGAGGCGCTGCGGACGATTTTGTCCTTGTTACGTCAAGTCTTCGACGTAGTGATTGTTGATGCCGGCGGCTATGTCTCGCCCGCACAGGCCACCGCCCTCGAAGTAGCGGATTCCACCCTCGTAGTAACCACCGGAGACGTCCTTGCCATTCGCACCATGAAGAAACGTATGGCAGCCTGGGAAAACCTTGGTGTGGTAGGGGAACGTGAGCTCAAAGTACTCGTCAATAAGGTTGACCGAGGCTCGTCTTTCCCCGTTGAGTCCGTTGAAAAACTCACCACTGCCCGGGTCTTGGAAGAAAACATCCCGCTTACTTCTAGGACTATTGAACCCGCGTTGGTGAGCAGGGATCCCAGGACAATCCAAGACGAAAACTGGTGGAAGATCATCCGAAAAATCAGGGAAGCGGTTTTGCCAGTCAACCCGCAAACTACCGAGGCCACCTACACTCCTGCGGATTCACCCGAGTCGGTTCAGGCTCCCACCCTAGCCTCGAACTCGCCATTTACCCCAGCGTCAAGCCCGAGAATACCGGCGCGCCGAAAGAAAACCCGAAAACGTTTCGGCTTAGGCTCTCGACACAAGTCAGGAGGAAAGCCCGACGGGAAATCCGGAGAAACGGGTGCCATCAGCCTCGAATTCGTCGGAGTTTTCGCCATTCTCCTCATAGTCTTATGGATCGTATGGCAGGGCATCACCGCCGGAGTTTCCTATTTCTGGCTGGCGCAAGCCACCACCGAAAGCGCCCGGGCATATGCGGTTTCCGGGGGCAATCTCGAAAAGGCACAAACTGCCGCCGAGGACACCGTGCCGGATGGTTACGCCTCCGGCATTACTGTCAGCGACACCACGCCAGGGCTCAATCCTAGTGAAATCCAAGTGAAACTCACTATTGATTCGAACCTGTCGTTTATAAACACCTTTACCACCACCCGCTCCGTGGTGATGGAGGGAAAATGAAAGCATTAGCCAAGCACTTGGAACGCGGAGCCTCGTCGCTTGAGTTCGTCGGCACCTTCATCTTCATTGTCATCATGGGCTTAGTGGTTATCCAGTTCGCTCTCACCGGCTGGTTCACCATGACCCTCACCGACACGGTGCGTGACGGGGCTCGCGCCCAAGCCAACGGGACCAGCGGATATGCGCTCATCAAGTCAAGGCTTCCCGAATCGGCGAAAAATCCCATCATCAACTGTTACGGGGGAGAAGAAGCCCGCTGCACCGTGAGCGTGGAGCTTCCCTCGATAGTTCCGAAACTCAAGCTCGGCAACATCACTCGCACCGCGGTTATGCCCTCATTGGAATAGGAGTGAAACGTGGCACACAGTTTTAAATCTTTTGTGGGGAAAAACCTCGCCGAAACTCCGGTCAACAACAACCGGAAGGAAGACGAAGGACTCGTTTCAAACTTTCACCGCATGCTGCTAAATGAAGTGGACCTGCGTGAACTGAGTAAACTTGACACCAACCAACGCCGCGCCCGCCTCGAACGTGTGCTGGCACAATTGGTGAGCCGCGAGGGCGTGATTCTTTCCACCTCAGAGAGAAACCGCCTTATTCGCCGCGTGGTTGACGATGCGGTCGGATTGGGCGCCTTGGAACCAATTCTGAACGACCACACGGTGAGTGAAATCATGATTAACGGCCCCGAAACCATTTATGTGGAACGCGGCGGGATTCTCGAACGTTGGGACGGTGGTTTCGCCAGTGAAGAACAGCTCCGGCTCACGATTGACCGGATTGTTTCCACCGTGAATCGCCGCGTGGACGAATCAAATCCGATGGTTGACGCGCGTCTTCCCGCCGATGCCAGGTTGCCGCGAGGGGCCCGCGTTAACGTGGTTTTGCCGCCGCTGTCCCTCAACGGCCCGGTCGTCACCATCCGCCTGTTCCCGGTCGCGGTTTCCCTTTCGAAACTCATTGAATGGGGTTCACTCTCCCCGATAGCGGCGAAGTTGCTTGAAGTCTGTGTTCAGGCGCGACTCAACATTGTTGTCTCCGGCGGCACCGGGTCAGGCAAAACTACCCTGCTCAATGCACTATCGTCTTTTATCGGCGATAGCGAGCGAATCATCACCGTTGAAGATGCCGCCGAACTGAGCTTGGACCAGCCGCACACGGTACGTCTCGAAACCCGCCCCGCCAACGTCGAAGGTAAAGGCGCGGTCACCATCCGCGACCTCGTGAGAAACGCGCTGCGAATGCGACCGGACCGGATAGTGGTCGGTGAATGTCGTGGCGGAGAAGCGCTCGACATGCTCCAAGCCATGAACACTGGTCATGAGGGTTCTCTCACCACCGTCCACGCTAACTCGGTACTTGATGCCCTGAGCCGACTCGAAACTCTGGCCTCGATGTCAGACGTTGAGTTGCCTTACGAAGCCATCCGCGACCAAGTGAACTCGGCAATCGATATTATTGTGCAACTCGAACGCGACGCCGAGGGCTCCAGACGCGTCACCGAAGTGAGCTTTGTGGCCTCTCGGGGGAACACGGACTATGAAGTGGTTCCACTTGGAGCTTGGGCACGAGAGGTTGACGGGGGCCATTTCGACTATTACCCGCTTCCCGAGGCTTTAGCGAAACGACTGGAACGCTTCGATGCAGACGTTCGGCAATGGTGGGTGACAAAATGAATCAGCTGCTGCTCTCGGTTCTCGTCACACTCATCGTGATGACGCTGCTTTTGGGAATAATCCAATTCGCCCTCTTACTCAAGGAAAAAACAAGTTCAATTAGCGCCGCCACCAGCCTGGACGACAATTTGAAGCCGAGCCTTTATGTGACTTATAACGGCTGGCTGCGGCGCACCAAACTCGGCAAATACATCGAACTGCAGCTCGACCGCGCCGGTTCGTCGCGTCGTCCACTCGATGTTTTGCTAGTGATTGCTGGCCTCGGGTTCGTTCTCAGCGCAGCGATTTGGAGGCTCTTGGCTCCAGCGCTGGCAGTGTTAGGCCTAGTGGCTGCAGGGGCTCTCGTTCGTGTCTATGTGAGTCGATTGCAGCAGAAACGCAAAGAAAAAATCATCACCCAGCTTCCCGAAACCGCCCGTGTTTTGGCTAATGCTTCTCAAGCCGGGCTGTCGCTCGCCTCCGCCATCGAGTTTGCGGCGACTGAAGTTCCCGAGCCTTCCAAATCCGAGATGCAAAAGATTTCCGACCGCCTTAAATTCGGAGTTTCGGTCGAGACCGCTCTCGAAGAATTCCGGGAACGCATCGGTTCGCGTGAAGCCGGCTTGTTGATTTCCACCTTGGTGGTTTCTTCCACTACCGGCGGTTCGCTCGTTTCCGCCTTGCAAGATATCTCGCTGAGTCTTGACCAGCGCAAAGAAGTGCGTCGTCAAATGGTGACAATCATGAGCGAATCCCGGGCCACGGCCAACTTCCTTGTACTTGTCGGAGTTGGTTCGCTGTTCTTGGTGAACCTCATGAACCCGGGCACCGTTGAAAAGATGACCACGAACCCGATCGGCATTGCGGCTCTGGCTATCAGCGGCGCCCTCTTCGCGGTTGGTTGGATGATTATTCAACGAATGGCAAAGGTGGATCATGACTGAGGGAATTCTTCTGCTAGGAATCCCCATCGTGGGGGCCATCACTACGTTTTTGTTTCTTGTGGGAATCCGGCTGTGGCTCGTGCAGCCACTGGCCAACGCCACTTTGGAGCAAGCCAAAGAAGAAAATCTCTTAGCCAATCAAGCCAAAACGAAGACCTCCCTCTTGCAGCGTATCGGCGCACCGCTGGCACCGAAATTACGGGAAAAGCTGCCACCCAACGTGTTGCTTAAGTTGCAGCGACAGATTGACTTGGCTGGGCGGCCCAAGAATGTCACGGTGAATTCAGTGTTGGGAATGTATTGCGGTTTGGGGGTCACGATTTTGCCGCTCGGAGTGATTTATGCCTTGAGTGGGAGCTGGTTAATGGCGCTGTTAATCGTGGCCATGGTGGCGATTATCCCGATTATGCGCCTTGCCACTACGGCGCGGAAACGCCGCGAAAGTATCAACGCGGATTTGCCTGATTTTATGGATGTGCTTGCGGTCACTGTCAATTCCGGGGTTGGTTTTCGCTCCGCGCTCAACATTGTCGCCAGCCGCTTTGGTGGGCCACTGTCCGAAGAGCTGACTACTACTCTTGATCAGATTGCTAATGGGGCCTCTTTGCGCGGCGCGTTTAGCTCCATGCGCAACCGCACCAACTCCGAATCTGTCGATGAATTCGTTTCCGCCTATCTTCAAGCCGAAGAGCTCGGAACTCCACTGGCTGAGACCTTGAAGACGATAGCGACGGATATGCGGCGCACCTCAGCGCAACGCAACTTGCAAAAAGCGCACAAGACCACACCGAAGATTACCTTGGTTTCAACGGCAATCCTCGTCCCAGCGGTGATTATCTTGATTGTGGCTGGCATGTTCCTTGGGATGGATGTAGATTTCAGCGGTCTCTTAGGTTAAAGAGGTATAAATATGACGAAGATAGAAGTTAAGCAACGCGGTGCTTCAACAATAGAGTATGTTGGCGTATTTATTCTTGCAGCAATGCTTTGTCTCGCCATTATTGGTTTATTACCCGGTATAAACACCAAAGTTAGCGCAATAGTAAAAGCATCAATTTGCAATGTGGTACCTTCTGGTTCTACAAACTCTTGTGATGAATCAAGCACTGAAATAATTCCTGGTTCACCAACATACTCATTTGACCTGAATCGGGCAAGGAAAAATATTTCAAGTTACACCGCAAACGATCTTGATGATATAAATTCACAACTCGATTCAACAAAACCATTACTTGACTATATTAATCCGAGCCAAAATAATGAAAATAGCGCTTCGATTAATATATTAGCACCAGATTTAATCCAAGGAAATTTTGAAGACTGCTATTTATTGGCGATGATGATATCTCAAGCTAGAACCGAAGATGGTTCAAATGCTTTAAGATCCATGATCAAAAAAAGCAGCGCAACGACAGTCTGGGAAAAGTTTTTAGATTTCGTTGGAGTATGGTCCCCTCCAAAAGAATCCCAAACAGGTTATGAAGTCACTTTTTCCAATGGGGAAACCGTAATAAACCGGGGAGACTATACTAGCACAGAGGATAGGCGAGCCGAGGTTGGCGCTATTTATAAGGATGGTAGCAGCATCTTTTCTCTTATAGAAGCCTCAATTATTGATCACTTGGGTTACAATGAGGTAACAAAGCGGGAGGAAGATTACACTGTAGAGGCATTTCGTCTCATAACTGGCAGCGAGGGCTATAGAATCCCCAGTCAATCCTGGAACGAAACGAGTTACGGCTTTTCTCCAGAGAATGAAAATGAAATTCGAGATGCTGTAGACTCTGGTAAAGTTGTTATTATGTCCACTGTTAATAATAGCTTCGGGAGCCGCCCCCCTGCAGCAGTCCCTATTGATGTAAAAATCGGAGGTCCCGACGGGGAGACAAAGAAGGTACAATTGGTAAATACACATTCTTACGCCGTTATGGCAGCAGACGATAATGGATTATCGCTTGTAAACCCACACGGTTTCAACTTCGATGAGAAGTTTAACCCGACTGCGGAAGCTGAGATTTATCTCACTTGGGATCAACTAGACTTATACGCAGGATACTATGACATTGGAGAGATCAAATGAATTCCAGTCCGAACCGCTCTAAGAAGATGCTTATCGCGATTGCCTTAGTGGTACTAGCATTCTTGCTTCTTGGTTTTTTTCTCTACATCGCTAATCGTCCCACAGATGATTTGGATGATGACCTTTACGTGGTTCACAAAACAGCCATTACTTCCTTGACCCCCGATTCGCGTCTTATCGGGCTCGATATTACTATGCCGACAGATTCCACTCCCGGCCATCTCTCATTCGGGATTGGCTCAACGAGCGAACGGTTCGAAGGAAGGCAAGTAGAACTAGATATTGGGGAAAGTACCGTAATCGAGGACTTCGGAACGATAACTTTAGTAGATGTGCGAGCCAATGACGGCACTTCAGCCGTGTTTAGCGATAAGCCAGTAGCCATCATTCGCTTCGAACCTGATTCTAATTCCCAACAGGAAACGCTTAAAAAACAGCTCTGACAAGTACCTCGTTTGGACGGACACACAAAACCCACAAGGAAGAGTAATATGCTGTCAGGTATTACCGGTCTTGTATCGCCACGGCTTGTTTCGCCTACGCCTATAAATCCAGCGATTCGTCGCTGGTGTCGTATCATGACGACCCCCGTATTTTGAGGCTGAGAACGAGGAGGAGGACTGGATACCCAACGAGGATCTGTGTAAGCCGGGTGATATAACGCAATTACGGAATTCCTGATGTTAGCAATCAAAACCAATCCCAATAGAGTGGCACTTCCGACAGCTGAAATGCAACAAGAGGTTGCGAATAATATAAAGAAAAAGCTGGAATCTCTTCCAGCTCCGAACACTATTTAGGAGGTACTAAATTGATGAAGAAGAGAGCTCTTATAGCAGTATTATTCTGCTTTGGGTTGGTCGGGTGCAGCGGACAGCCTACCCCTGATGGTACTACTTACAAGCCCGGAGATCCAGGTTATGCCGAGAAGCTAAGCGACCCCGCAATTCAAAATGCGCTGCCTGCAAGCCCTCCAACAAACAGTCAACTCGATTACTTCATCACTATTGAAGAATTACGCTCACTGTCAGATTCTTCTTATGAATGGGAACCCGCCAACGATCTTTTTTCTGATAATTCTGTCTGACTATGCATGCGACTACACATTTGATTTCGGCTATCAGGATGTCCAGACTCGCACTTATAACCCAAGTCCATTTGGGCCGTTTCTTGTCGAACAAATACGGAAGCCGTCTGGAATTAACGCCGCTGAAATCGTTAAATCCCTAAAAAATGACATCCCGAACTGTGTAATAAAATCCCCGATAAAACGCACAGATAGGGACAATCGCCAAGACACTTTCGAGCTCGTTGAGATGCCAAAAATCAAGGATGCGGTTCTGTGGAAATTAACCTACAAACACGCCAATCCCGCGGAGTCACCCGACACAGTTACCTATGTCGGTTTCCTAGCCAAAGACGAGATTCTAATCGACTTCTTCTGGGGTATGGCACCCATGGCATCTGACTATGCCACCGAAGACATTATTGTAAAAATAATCGAACATACGGCAGCTAAGAAGATAGGTTTATAACCTTCAGAGAATTCGACTCTGTTTTGTCCACTTTAATTTCTCTTAACTGGGAGTAAGGATAGTTTTTGTCAAAATTTAATTGCGACAGATGGGTTTGTGGTGCTGTTTCTTTGTCGTATGTTGGTGGCTTTATTCTTGCTGCGGTTTTGGTAGGGGCTTTGCTAGTTGGGGCTCTTTGGGGGAGGATTGGCGGGATTGCCGAGGCCGCGATTTGCCAGGTTGTGCAGCTTGGAGATCCTAGCGGTTGTGAACTCGATGGCTCCGTAACAGCCGAAGCCTCAGGCGAGTCCTTGTCACCTTCCAACATTCCCAATATCGAACTAAATACACCGAAGCCTGCCGACAAGGCCGTGCTTCCATATGCTGGTTTGCTAGACAGCGGGGCGGATACCGGCGCGGATACCGACGTCTCTAGCGGCGATAACTACACTACCGGGGGTAGCGGCACTAGCGGGAGTGACATCCCTGGCGGGAGCGATGGTTCTGGCGGGAGCGATGGTTCTGGCGGGAAGTGGATGAGTCCCGAGGTTTCCGGTGCTGTGAGTGCGGCGAGTGATTTTTTCGGGACTGCTTCGGGAGTTTTAGGTGCTTTGGCTCTGGGCTCGCTGCTGATACCGGTGGTGGGTGAGGTGGCGGCTCCCATTTTGGGGACTGCCGCGATTATTACTGGCGGGCTCGCTGCGGCGGGAGATATTGCGCTGGCGGTTAACGGGGATAAAACCTGGGGTGAAGCAGCATTGTCCGCGGCTCTTGCCGGGCTCGGGATGGTCGGTGGTGGACTCGCAAGGTTCGGAGCGAAAATCGTTCCGCGTCTGCTGCCGGGCGTAGCAAAAGCCACGGGATGCCTTCTCGGGAAAGCCAAAGGCGCGGTTACGGGGCTGGTCGCGAAAATCCGCCCCAAACCAATCACCCCAGCGAAACCAGTCGCCCCCAAACCCATGCCCGGGGCGAAACCCCCAGCGGACACGAAGAGCGCTACCGCGGGGTTGCAGGATGACGCGATAGCGGCAGCAGAGAGAACCGGGCCACAGAACCTGTCCTCGCTACAAAAAGGCAATTATGGCGAGATGAAGATGGACAGGCATTTCGAAAACCAGGGATACAAAAGAGTCAGCGTGAAGCGCGTAACCGACCTCAATACGCCGACACACCTAGGCATTGATGGGGTATATTACAAAACAGATGGCCACCCACCCTACATCATAGGAGAAGCCAAATACGGCACGTCTCGCCTGGGTGTGACTAAAGATGGTAAGCAGATGAGTGAGAAATGGATAGAGACCCGTTTGGCAAAGGCCGTTCCTCCCGAGGTGCTTCGCGATATGCAGCTGCAAGGTTATGGTTCATCATTGGTAAAGGTGAGCCCCGAAGGAAACATTATCACGAAGGCGCTTGACGCTGCTGGAAATATTGTTAAATAATAAGAACTAGGAAGGGGATGTTCATGGAAATTAGAGACAGAGTTCGGGATGCTAAGTACTTTTCAGAGTACCTTGAGCAGGTTACTGAGAATATCGATTTCGCGCAGTCGCATTTGCGGGATAGCGACGGAGACGAGGGGAAGATACGTAGACTTAAGCGGTTTACGGTTATCAATAAGTTTGATTTGTTTTATGGGAAATATTCTGCTGGTTATAATCTGGAGGAGTTGAAAGGTATTTTCGTTGAGTTGCTGGAACTGATGCCTGGGTTCTGGGAGGAGGATTCGAGCATAATTCAGATGTTTGACATGATGTCTTGGGCGGTGTTGTTTGAAGCTAGCCCGGAGCAGTTCCGGATTCTTGATGACTTGGTGCGTTCGGTGGGGCGAGCAGATGCGTTGACCGAGTTTTATGCTGCCTGGATGTTTGAGGGCAAGGTTGAGATGGGGAGTGATTTTTCTTATGGGTTCCCTTACACTGCTTTGAAACCGATTGTTGATCATCCTGAAACTGCTGCCGAGAACTTGAAAAAATGGCTTGAAAAAGACTGGTATAAAGGGCATAAAGACGACTATTGGTATGACAACCACAAAGTTACCGAGTTACTTGCCTATGCTGGTTATTGGAGTTTTGAGGCCGGGGCGGTTATGAAAATCCTGGGCGTGGATGACACCATTTTGAAGGACACGCCTTACTATCCCTATGATCTTGTCCACTACCGCTAGATGTGGGGAGACTGGTTAGGCCCGAGACAATTTCCAACCGTCTTAACCTATGAGGAATCAGTAATGTCTGATGATTTCAATAATCTTATTGCTGCGATTCGTTACTCGGATTTCGCTGAATTTAAGGCTGCGCTTGCGGGTATACCGAACCAGGTGGAAGCGCTCGCGGGATTGGATAAAGACGGCTCTAGCCTGCTTGAATGTGCCCTGGCGTGGGCGAAAGTGCCAATTATTGATTTTCTTCTGAACGCGAAGGTGCCGGTTAATGTGGTTACAAAAGATGGGCTAAACGAGCTTCATTTTGCCGCAAATCAGATGAATCATGAGGAAATGATTCCAGTCGTGAGACGACTCGTGGAACTTGGCGTTGACCTTGACCAGAAAGAAAAAAGATACGGAAATTCCGCCCTTTTCACACTCTGCCGGGAAGCCTCCAGAATTGGATCCTCGGAGGCTGAGGTCTTGGTTGTTTTCGCCCTGGGTAAAGCCTCTTCTGTTGACGATCCGAACAAATCCGGTTTCACGGTGCGGACTTTTCTCGAGGCCAACGGAAGCGACGCCATGCGTGCGGCATTGCCGCCGCTAGAAGAAAAATCAGCTGAAAATTCGGAAAGCACTAGCGCTGGAGCAGGGTTGGGCGGCTCGATAGTGTCAAAAAACATTCTGCTGGGCTTAGGGAGACTCACATGGTGCCTAAAGGAAAACCCCGCCCATGAGCTCGATAACGGGTGGCGTTTTTTCTCAGATATAGATGATGATGAATATCTCAATGATTCGAATAACTTAGCAGTCTGCGACTGGTCAACCGTTGTGGAAATTGAACCTGCAGTATTACCTATTTTTGATTTGCCAGTCGGCGCAGACCTCTGTCTGATGCAGGAAGACGATAATAAGTTTTTTGTCGATAACAAGACAGGACTGAAATTATCTTTCGCGGAGTTCAAAAACTAATCCAAAAGAAGAATTTGAACTTGTCAGATGACCTTAGCTACAGAACCCCCACTGAGGTAATTATGATTGGAATAACGGTAAAGTGGCTCTTCGCTTTTAAGGGTGTTTTAGGGAGTGGCTGTTTGGTGGGGTTGAAAGCTGGCTTGGCTGAACTTTCGGGTCGGTCAAATTGCGTGTCAGTTTGAAGCGTCCTGGGTTTTGTTCCTACTCGTTTTTGAGAGGAGCGGACAGCCTACCCCTGATGGTACTACTTACAAGCCCGGAGATCCAGGTTATGCCGAGAAGCTAAGCGACCCCGCAATTCAAAATGCGCTGCCTGCAAGCCCTCCAACAAACAGTCAGCTCGATTACTTCATCACTATTGAAGAATTACGCTCACTGTCAGATTCTTCTTATGAATGGGAACCCGCCAACGATCTTTTTTCTGATAATTCTGTCTGACTATGCATGCGACTACACATTTGATTTCGGCTATCAGGATGTCCAGACTCGCACTTATAACCCAAGTCCATTTGGGCCGTTTCTTGTCGAACAAATACGGAAGCCGTCTGGAATTAACGCCGCTGAAATCGTTAAATCCCTAAAAAATGACATCCCGAACTGTGTAATAAAATCCCCGATAAAACGCACAGATAGGGACAATCGCCAAGACACTTTCGAGCTCGTTGAGATGCCAAAAATCAAGGATGCGGTTCTGTGGAAATTAACCTACAAACACGCCAATCCCGCGGAGTCACCCGACACAGTTACCTATGTCGGTTTCCTAGCCAAAGACGAGATTCTAATCGACTTCTTCTGGGGTATGGCACCCATGGCATCTGACTATGCCACCGAAGACATCATCAAGAAAATTATGGATGTTACAGCTGCAAAATAGCCTCACCTAACAATCTCAATCACGGTAGTACATTTGACTCAATCTTCTTGGGCTACCTATCCAAAATATGATGCACCTCCCAAATCCAAGATAGGAGCAGAACCTCAACGGCGCCAACTCCTCCAAACGGTTAGGGCACCGCCTATAGTCACGAGTAACGAAAACACAGCAGCGAAAGGCAGGCTCGTCAAAAAAGGCTCATGGATTTTGGACCACTTAGACTTTGCAGGCTTGAGTTCATCGCAGTCAAAATCATCTGCTACGCTTGCCTCCACCAGGAAAGGACCTTTCGGTTTCCAAAAGCCATAATCCCGGGTCTTCCAACTGTCTTGCACGGTGCATTTATAACCGACAGGACAAGCAAATTCGAAAAAGTCCGGGCAAACTTCCTCTTGCATGGTTTGAGAATATATCCGAGTGCCATACAAAAAAGGCCGGTTTCCCGAAATTGTAATCCCGAGAAACACTCCTATAAACAACACTATAATCACCAACACCGTAAGAGTATTGAGTAAATCACAACGCCCTGTGGCGGCTTTTGACTTTCGGAACTTTATAAATAACCAATAACACAGAGCGATGAGACCCAAAACCGTAAATGCCTGGAAAACGTAATTAAAACCAATACGATAAATCGTTACACCATAGGGTACTGGCGACTTCACAAACCTCGGGGCCAGAGCATAAACCACCTGGATGAACACATATAATCCCAGCGCTATAAAAAACCACCGATATCTGCCTTTACTCAGCATGACTTTCCAAAACCTTTATTTCTGCGCCACTATCTTCATCGCTTCAAGCAGGATTTTCGGATCGGCAAGATCTGCGGTGGCAGGGGTTATGCCCCAAATGAAACAAACCAACACATCACCTTTTACCATAAGTGCGCCATGAGCGACATTCGTCACATATTCAGCGTTGGGATCGGTGCTGTTGGTGGTGCGTTTCCACATCACGGAATTGGGGATTTCTGATGAATCTTCAAGAGAAAAAGTATATGACGTAGTCTCATGCTTCCTGTCGACTAGAGGCTCGCCTTGCTCACAGTTTTTAAGAGCTTCGTGCACATCGGCGATGAGGCCCATAGCATTCTCATTTCCAACCAACCGGAGCTGTTGAATTAATACTGGCCCAAACTGAGAGGCATTGAAAGCAATTTGCATTTGATCTGTCTGCTTTACATCACTAACTTTATAACGGCACGCGTAGGGGTCAATATTCACAAATTGATCACCGACGACTTCCATAGCATCAGTTCTCCATCCTGCGGGAGAATCTAAATAGTTATTGAGTTCATCTGTCTTGAGGAGGAAATCCTCTTGTTCAGTGCTAAACTTTTCTGATTTCACTGTCGTGTCCTTTGCTTCCTGACTGTTCTGCGCGCACGCGCTCAGTGCTAACAGCAATACCAGGCCTAATGCAATCAAACTGTTCTTATTCATCATTTACCCTTTACTCTTAATCGTAATTTTCAATGCTTTGTTGGGTTAGATTACCAATCTCGGTATAGCCAATTGCATTTGGATGCACAGATGCGTTAAAAGTATCTTTCAACTGATCTACAAAACCAAGCTCTTCGTTTGACTCGGCTGGATTTATTCCAATACCATGAATCCACGGCTTTTCAGTGTCTATTTCATGACCCTTCATTCCCTCATATAAATCCACAAAAATTACAGGATTTCCGTTTCCTTCTGAAGCTACTTTTTTAACCGCATTAGCAATAGCCCGGTTAGCGAGCTTGTTCTGGTTGTTCATCCATTTCTTTTCCTGTCTGGATATGGACAAATCACTTCCATTAGATAATAAGTCTATCTCACTATCAAGCATAGAAGCGGTTAGATCTCCCTCCAAAAAATGGTTTGCTTTTGTATTTCCATTTTGATCCTCTGCCCAGAATCTAGGATATCCATGAACTACTATTGTAGAATTGGGGAATTTTTCCTGTGCATCGCTATACAGCTTTACAAGATATTCTTCATAGGTGTATTCTTTATCTCCTATCTTTTTAAAAGGAATTTCCCCTTTAATAATCTTCTCCAGTTTCTGCGCAATTTGATTATTAGTGCAGCCTTTAATCGGACCGTTGGGGCGCGCGCATTCGGTTAACACGTCCTTAAAACCGAGATCATTACCTGTGATGGAAATTTCGTAGAGTAACACATCCTCCGGATTCTCTACATCCTGCTGAGGCCCCTCACCATACTGTCCGTTTCCGGCAAGATGCCCGGAGACTGCACCTGAACAAGTCCTATTTATGTAATTTTCACCACTAATGTTCAGACTCTTTTTAATACTAAGCGTTGAAGCATGGGCGGAACGATGGCACCAATATGAAGGATCCTTAGCATTACCAAGGTAATCGAACCCACCCTCACCCGATATATAACTATCGCCGTTCACGAGATACTTCGCCTTTGGTTTTTTTGCGAATTCCGCTTTAAGTCGCTCCCATTCGTTTGGGTAAGCATTTTGTGACTCTCTCCCTGCAGCAACTTCGCAGTTCTGCCCGCCCGAGACTCGACACATTGCCAGGAAAATCACCTGACCCATTTTGCTACCCTGAACCACCAACGATATACCGATAATTATAGCAACTGCTACAATAAATATACCTACGTACGCCATGACGTTAGCCCCACGCTCACGCACCAAGGAACGACCCCAGGAACCACGATTTTGAGTTAGACGCATAATCAATTCCCTATCAGATGCCGTTCAGCATTTGCTCAGCAATCTTACAGTAATCTATAGCGCATACCAAGCGAGCTTACCATCCCAATCACTAGCAATTCTGGACATGGGTCTCCAAAGTCCTCTGAGATTATATGAACCCAGACAAGCGCCGCAAGCTTAGCTTCAGCATCATGAACAAAGCATAATCAATCACCTTACTCTCAGATCAGCTACTTACATGAAGCGTGCTGGGTTTTGTTCCTCCTTGTTTTTGAGAGGATTAGGGATATGTCTAAGAGGTATTCACAGGAGTTTAAGGATCGCGCGGTGCGGATGCTCGTGGATCGGTTAGCTGGTGATGGCTCGTGTTCTCAGTGGCAGGCAGTCAACGAGATCGCCCCGAAGCTAGGGATCGCGGCCGAGTCGCTACGCCGCTGGTATGAACGACATCTTGTTGAGACTGGCGTGCGGCAGGGACTCACGCGTGAAGAGCACGAGGAGGTTAGGCGGCTCCAGCGCGAGAAGTGTTCGTGATCAGATTCTCATTGAAGAACTACGGTTGATTCACGAAAAGAATTTTGGCGTCTATGGTGTGCGGAAAATGTGGCATGCAGTCAGGCGGGCTGGCTGGGATGTTGGGCGTGACCAGGTGGCTCGGCTCATGAGGATCGCTGGAATTGAGGGCGTTCGCCGGGGACGCATCCCAGTGACGACCAGGCCTGCCCCCGAGCCGGATTCTCGCCCGGATTTGGTGAATCGGCAGTTCAAGGCGAGTAGGGCGAACGAGCTGTGGGTTGCTGATATTACGTATGTGCGAACCTTGTCCGGCTTCGTGTATACGGCGTTCGTCACTGACGTTTACAGCCGCAAGATTGTGGGTTGGGCGACCCGCTCCTCGATGAAAACTGAGGCGCTACCGTTAGAGGCGCTCGAACAAGCAGTGATGAGTGCCACGAATCAGCTTGACCAGCTCATACATCATTCTGATCATGGCTCTCAGTACACGAGCATCGCGTATAACGAGACGCTCACTGATTATGGGATTAAGCCCTCTACCGGGAGCGTGGGTGATTCCTACGATAACGCCCTCGCAGAAACAGTGAACGGGCTATATAAGACCGAGCTGATCTATTCCCAGCCCTGGGCCTCACTGACCGAGGTCGAGTTCGCTACATTGAACTGGGTGTACAGGTGGAACAACGAGCGCCTCCACGAAGCACTCGAATACCGAACACCAGCCGAGATCATCAATATGTATAATCAGACCCGGGTCAGCGAACTGACCCCCGTATAAGAAACGGAACAAAACCCAGTACGCTTCACGGAAAGTGTTAAAGGATAATACATCACAAATGACCGGAGACTGGATTGAAAATCGTCTTTTAGATGCACTAGGAGGAAAGAAGTCGGTTTATTTAGATATCCTTGATAAGGGATACCAGCCCAATTTCGTAAGAATTAATCCAGATGGAAGTGTAACAACAAAATTACTAGATGAGAGTGCACATATTGCTAAATAGGCTACGAGAGGAGCCCATATGGTTCGAGATAATTTAATGGACGAAGATTATTTTAGAAACTTCGTAAGCGAATCGCTAGATTTGCGTAATTTTACAAGAGATGGTGTCGTAAGGGCTGAAGGGGAAGGAGACGCCGCAAAGAGGAGACGTATGTTTAATGCAAATGTTATTTGCCTCTTTGATTTGTTTTATGGGAAATATTCTGCTGGTTATGACTTAGAGGAATTACAGGGTTTGTTTGAGGAAATTCTTGAACTTATGCCAGCTTACTGGGGTGAACGAACTACGAGTCTGCAGATGTCTGACATGATGTCTTGGGCGGTGTTGTTTGAAGCTAGCCCGGAGCAGTTCCGGATTCTTGATGACTTGGTGCGCTCGGTGGGGCGAGCAGATGCGTTGACCGAGTTTTATGCTGCCTGGATGTTTGAGGGCAAGGTTGAGATGGGGAGTGATTTTTCTTATGGGTTCCCTTACACGGGTTTGAAACCGATTGTTGATCATCCTGAAACTGCTGCCGAGAACTTG
Organism: Mobiluncus porci; assembly: GCF_009695935.1. GTDB lineage: Bacteria > Actinomycetota > Actinomycetes > Actinomycetales > Actinomycetaceae > Mobiluncus > Mobiluncus porci. Next base: position 91,151 of record NZ_VUMY01000002.1, on the reverse strand, counting down.
AAAAAATGGCTCGAAAAAGACTGGTATAAAGGGCACAGCGAAGACTACTGGTACGATCGACATAAACATCCTGAATATAAAACCTATGCTGGTTATTGGAGTTTTGAGGCGGGGGCGGTTATGAAGATTCTTGGCGTGGATGACAGCATTTTGAAGGACACTGCTTACTATCCCTATGATCTTGTCCACTACCGCCGCGGGTAACGGGTAGTTTGCTTAGCGGGGAAACCCACCTGCGTCAAAGGAACTCGTAATGAAACCTGGATTTGAGGATGCGTTTAGTGCGATTCAGACTGACATGATTTCGGTGTGTCTTGACTATGCGAAGCATGCCGTGGACAAGGTTTATATTTACGGTTCTTTTGAAGAAAACACCCTTAGTGTCGACTGTTTCTTTGCAGTTGGTGGGAGTATCCGGGCAAAAAGTAAACTTCCGGAGGGTTATGACACCAGTTTGGATCACCAGCGATCCGTCCTGGCTTCCCTCATGCAAAACATGGAAGATCTTATTGCTGTTTGTAAAGAGTTTGAGGCGGATATGCCCACGGAGATTAAGCTGGTTTATGACGCGAAAATCAACAGTGTGGATGCGCGCTATCAGTATGATCCAGTTTATTCGCCTCTGGGTCTGACGGCTTATGAGATGTCCGAGCAGTGGCTCGCTGAAGTCGGAAGTGTCTCTAATTCTGCGTGACTGGTCTGATTCCGGCGGTTCCGGCGGGGAAGAGCGGACTGCTAAAGGTTTAGTTGACGTTTTTGTGCCTCTAATCGTCCATTTTTGGCGGCTGGACCTCAGATGGTCTCGTATTCAATTGGGGTCAATTCCGAGCGCTCGCCGATGACGCCGGGGTTTACCTTGCCGTCCTCGCCGTGCTTATCGCCGGCAACTGGGCGTTTTCAACTACCTGACGATTTACGACCTCTTCGGGGTCTAGCGATATATCTCGCGCCTGTGGCCAATTGTGAGTGCCAGGATGACGAGGCGATCATCTTGGAGTTGGCAAATAAGGCGATAGTCTCCGATGCGATAGCGCCACAGTCCGGAGAGGTTGGCCGTGAGTTGTTTGCCGTGAAGCCTAGGGTTGTCCGTGTTTTCAAGGTTTTTGAGCACCCATCCCTTAATCATTTTCTGGGTGTATTTGTCGAGTTTCTTGAACTCCTTGTCAAAGCGAGTGGTTGTTTCAACACTCCAGCTCATATACCGCATTCTTCCCACAACTCGCCGATGGGGCGACTCTTATAGCCGTCAGCAGCATAATCGTTCAGAGCATCCTCGCCGAGCACAACATCATATTCGTCTTCAATGCGTTCAAATAGAGCCTGTTTAAACGCCTCACCCAGCGACATGGTGTGCAAATCGGCATAGGCGGTCGCAAGTTTGCGCTCATCTTCGGTCAGACGGATTGAGAATGCCATGACAACCCCTTTCATAGTACATAGTACTACATGAAAATTGCTTGGTCAATGCTCGCAGAAGGAGAAGGTGACGTCAATCCTTGGATTTGGTCGCCTTGGCCGGTTTGACGGGGATGTCATTAATCCGCCAGCCGTACTGTTTGTTTTTGCCAGTCGGTACAACTGCTGAGGCATCTATGGTTATAGTCTTATCCTTGGTTGTGGGGAATAACACCGGGAATGTGATGGTGTCCCCCGGTGAAGGTGAGCTAGGCGCTCTATTCGGGGATGCCCCGGTAAGTACCGCAAAACGCTGACTGTCCCCGCTATCCTTAGGGCGCTGATACTGTAGCGGGCCAGTACGCGCAGTTCCCCTCAAAATCTCTGCCCCGTAAAACTCTTGATAGAAAGAGCCAATGTCATCGGGATTACTCTCGTTTTTACCTACCCGTAGGCTAAACGTCCACACCCCACTGACGGAAATATTCTTCACTTTGAAAGTTACAAGCGTGTAGTTTTTGTAGACCGTAGCCTCGGAGGCGCTAATCTCCACTTCCTTATTTCCCCCCGATTTGTTCGTGTTATAAACTACTGGTTCTGCCCAGGTGGATTCATTGGCGGCGGGTGCGGGTTTCGCGGATTGGGTGGCTTGCAGTTCAAGAATTTCTTTCTTGACCGGAGTCTTAATTGAGACCTGCACCCGCCGGTTCTTGGCCTTGTTTTCCTCTGACGTGCCCCCGTTTGGAGGGTATTCGACAGAGGTTTTTATTAGTAGCTTGTTTGGATTGTTTTAAGCTAATGTAATATTTGGAGTTTTGTTAGTTGAAGGCGCAATAATATCTATTAGAACTTTGCCTGAAGGAAAAGGATTAGCGTATGCAAATCAATCGCAGTCTTAATGCACTGGTGGCCTTGGGTTTTGTGGCAGCATTGACGCTGTCGGGCTGCGTGTTGCCGGTGAAGCCGCCGACTAAGCCGAGCGCGAAGCCGAGCGTGTCGGCTTCCGAGAGCGCAAAGGCGCCAGCGGAGCTCGAAGGCGCGGTCGAGATCGAGGGCGCTTACGGGGATGGCTCGATGTGGGCGAAGGTCGGGCCGGTGTATCGGCTCGAGAACGGGGTGAGTGCGCTCGCGCTCACGGCGGGGTTTTCCGATGCAGTGACGCGTTTTCCTGCGCGGGCAACTGTCGGGTCTGCGGTAGGCCAGGCGATGAGCTCGGTTTTCTACCCCGCAAATTTCGAATTCGCGGGTATCTACCTTGTCAACGACACCGAGGTCTTTGAGCCCACGAAACCCAAGATGAGCGATGCCGATTGGGTTCCACAAGACCCCAGCAAAAACAAGAACAAGATGCACGACTTCGAGGAATCTCAAAAGGGCGGCTTGACCGAGTCAGTTTTGGTGCCTTTTGGGGATGTGGGTGCGGACACTAAGTCTGTCGGTGTATCTGTGGGCTTAATTGGCTTCGCGGGGGACGTGCCGGTGGTGGGCGCGGATGAGGCACCCAAGAAGCTCCAGAGCGCCTTTGCAAAGTTGCCTGACAGCCCCGAAGGTTACGTCCACGCTCCCTATTCTTCTTTTACGAAAGTGCCGGGGATGGGGGTCTCTTCCTCCGCCGAAAGCCTTGATGTGACTCTCGCCGCTGATGTATTTTTCGACACTGGTAAGTGGGATCTTAAGCCGGAGTCCCAAGCCACCCTTGCTGAAGTCGCAAAGGCATTGGCGACCCACGAGAAAGGTGAGGTTTCGATTGTGGGACACACCGACAACGTGCCGGAGCCGAATATTGGCAACCAGGCTTTGAGCGAGAACCGCGCCAACGCGGTAAAGACCGTGTTGGAGGGCAAGCCTGAGCTGGCGGGTTTCACTTTCGTAGCCTCCGGTAAGGGTGAGTCCCAGCCGGTGGCGCCGAATGACAACGAGGAAAACAAGGCCAAGAACCGGCGGGTGCAGGTCTCAATTAAGACTCCGGTCAAGAAGGAAATCCTCGAATTGCAGGCGACTCAGGCGGCCAAGCCGCCAGCCGCCGGCCAGGAATCCACCTGGCCCGAGCCAGTCGTCTACCAGAGCGGGCGCAGCTCCAGGAATTCCATTGCGGAGATTAACGCCTCCGAGGCAATCGCCTACGAGAACTACACCTTGGTGACTTTCACGGTGAAATCCGTGAACGTGGAGACCCTGTGGGGCAACGAATTAGGGATGGGTTACACACTTCGCGGTGAGCCCGCCCCGGGCAACGGCTTTTGGGCAGGCAGTATTTTACGCGGCGAGGCCCGCACCTCGCCATTGGAGTATTTACGCCCCTTCGATGGCACAGAAGCCAAACACGCCTACATCGCAGGCGCCCAAGAAGTCTATGCACCCCAACCCCTTCAAGCAAACGACGTCGTGACTTTCCCCGTGTTGTACCCGCCGACTAAAGATAAGACCATCACGATTGATGCCGATGCGGCTGCGATGGGTTCTCCTAAAGCGCAATACGGCTGGCGGATTAACGACGTCCCCGTCAAGTCCCCGAGTCAGTCCAGCAAATCCGGAAAAACGAACCCATCCGAGAAGCCTCGCCAATCCAAGACTGACCGCAAATCCGACACGACAACCTCCGCCTCCTACAAGGTGCAATGAGAACCCGAGAGAAAATGATGCGCTGATGGAAACAACCGCGGGACCGGTGTGGGCGGACTTGCGCCACCCTGATTTCTGGGCGGGAAAACCGCTGCGAAAGGACGGGCGCGAAACCGTTTCCGCCGCGAGGAAGGGAACGAATCCGGCAGCGACTGGTGGCGCTTCTTCTGGAGGCAAACTGCCAGTTTTTGTCGCGGGCTCGCGGCGAACCCGAAACCAGGGCTTGTTGAAAACGTGGTCAACCCCGGGAATCGTTTGGATCACCAAGTGCAATTCCATCCATACCGTGGCCATGCATTTCACGATTGATGTGGCTTACCTCGACCGGGACCAGCGGGTTTTGGAGATTGTCCGCTACCGACCCGGACGGGTGGGACGTCCTCGTTTTCGAGCGCGTTCCGTGCTGGAGGCCGAACCGGGGATATTCGAGGAATTTGGGATTATTCCAGGGACGGTTTTTTCGCCACACCCAGCCACCGCGGCCTCCCCGACCGAGTCCGTTCCTACTGATGCCCCGTTACCCGCTGCGAGCTGAAAGAGAATCATGGAAATTACTTATGAGAGCGAGACCCGCGATACCGGAGCACCGGTTCGAAACATGCTCATCGGTTTCTTCATCGGAATCGTGACTTTGATGGCGCAGACCTACCTCATCACCAAGTCGCCGGCGCTGGCTGACCTACTGATGAACGACCGGAGCTGGTATGGGATTGCCTACGCCGCGCTCGATATCGTCCGGACGCTGATTGCCACCCCGTATTCACTGTTCTTGCTTCGCAAAAGGATGGATCCTGATTCCTATCGCCCCTTTGCTCTCGTCGCGCTCTCTTGCTCGGTAGGGCCGTGGATTTTCCTCCAGGCTTACGTGCTGTTCCTCTCGATTCGAGCGGGCAACGTCAGTATCTTCGATTTCCTTTGGGGGGCCCTGCTTTCCAGCCTCGTCGGGGCGGCCTTGGCGATGGCTTTGGTTCGCCCGCGTTGAGGGGTGATTTTTAGAGGGCTCTAATCCCGAAACGGAAGCAGCGGGCCTCCCCGGGTTGTAGGGTGAGCCGGTCCACGCCGCTCGCGAGCATATTCGGCGGGCAGGTCATCGGCTCAATCGCGAGCGCACGACCATTTTCGATGCCGGGGAAGGCCTCGTCGTGGGCGGCGTCTGCGGTGTAGACCTGGAGCCAGCGACACCAGTCTCCGGCCCAGAGTTCCACCCCGCGCCCATCCGGGCCGAGGAGTTGGCAGGTTACTGTCGGTTTGGAGGGCGAGGTAACCGGCGGATTTAGGGCGGGGGTTTCGGAAGTCCCTTTGCTGACCGGCGGCTGTTTGTGGGACGCACCCGCTGGACCAGGCCCGCTCTTGGGGAGCTCTCGGGTGGGAACCGGCTCGCCCTTGCTGAATTTCTGGGCGGGAACCGACGCGCCCTTGCTGACCCCGCCGACCACACGCAACGCATGGTCGAACCACTGCCCGCTCATAGGGATTCCCCCGCCGCTGGCTTCCTCGAAAACGGCGTGAGGTGCGGGTTCTCCCGTCGGCAGTTTCCGCTTTGGGTCGAGCGGGAGGTCAAGGACGGGCGGGAGTTTCATCGTGCACTCGTCTATCGACGCGCCGAATGCCGAGAGATAGGGGTGCCAGCCGAACCCGAAGGGGCAGGGGGCATCGCCGGCGTTTACTGCCCGAAACTCGCCGATCAGGCCGTCTTGCGAGGAAACTTCCCAGCGCATTTCATAGTCCATTGCCCACGGCCAGCCAGCCTGGCGCTCGGTCGAAACCGTGATCCGCACTTCGCGCTCGCTCCGACCGCGCTCGCGCCAGTGAAGGTGGCGGACAAAACCGTGAATCGAGTTGTTGCGCCAGGGTTCGGTAATCGAGAGGTGGCGGGTTTTTCCGCCGAATTCGTAGGTGCCGTCTTCGGTTCGGTTCGGCCACGGCGCCAGGAGACAGCCCGCATCAAAGGCCACTGGGATCCAATGCGGAGGCTCGGTTACCAGTGGCTCATCCTCGTAAGTCAAGCTCCACAGGCCGCCCCCGAAAGGCGAGATATCGGCTTTATAGGGGCCCGCTTTGATTTCCAACGCATCTTCGCTCATAGGTTTATTTTAGGACGAGGCGAGGCGAGAAAACGACCGTTTGGGAGCCACTTCTAGCCGAGGATGGGTTGCGTCTCGGAGGAGACGCCCCCTCGGAGTCGCGGATCCTCGGCAAGCCTCGGATTCGCGGGAAGCCTCGGATTCGCGCGCCTAAAACTTACTTTTTTTAATTTATTGCCTTATTAGGCAATAAATTAAAAAATCATAGTAGTTATGCCGGCACCTCTCCCCGAATCCGATAAAAAATCATCCTGCCCGGAAGCCTCGCCTTCCCAAACCCGAGAGCCCACGCGTCTCTGCACGATTTTCGCTTCCACCCGGGGAATACCTAAAACCAGCCGATGCCACGGGGGAGCGAAAGTGCGGACTCAGCGCGGGACTGAGGGGTGAGCGATGTGCGATAATAAAATCGCACATCGCGAGGGGATACTTCCCCTCTCGTCCCGCGCGAGCCGCACGAGCGACCCCGTGGCATCGGCAATATTAATACCTAAGCTTAACGCCCGAAGAACGAAGCGAAAATCGACTGCGGCTTACGCTCGGACTCGGAGCACGTGCACCACTGCCCCGCCGGCACGCTGGCCTTCACCTGGGCGATATGCTGGCCACAGCCAGTCCAAGTCGTCTTTCCGCAATTTCCACATTTCACTGCAGAGCACATATTGTTTCCTTTCCTTGAAACGGTGGGGCATGTCTCACCGTTCGCGTTCTTTTGACTAAGGGGACATGCCCCATCCAGATTCGAGGGTGTCTCACATTTCGAGGACAGCCCCAGGGTTTTCGAAGTAGTAAGCGAATACCGTGTTCACCCCGCCGGATAATACCTTAGCACTAACTCCGGCGGCGGTAAGAATACCGGCGCCAATCCAGGCGTTCGCTCCGGTATCATCGCTCAAATACACGGTTTTCTCCCCGACCTTTGTCTTTACTTCCGCCGCCTGCTCGCGCAGCTCCCCAAGCGGAATACACTCGGCCCCGCGCAAATGTCCGGCGTTGAACTCCGGATGGTTGCGGACATCAATCAAGACCGCGTCCTCGCCGAGCTCCTCGAATTCCCAGGGATACCACGGCTCAAGCCGCCCGGACAAGACATTATCCGCGACATATCCGAGGAAGTTCACCGGATCCTTTGCCGAGGAATACGGCGGGGAATAAGCCAGGTCGAGGTCAATCAGGTCCGGCGCAGCTAGTCCGGCGCGAATCGCGGTCGCAATCACGTCGATCCGCTTGTCGACACCGTTTCCGCCAATCCCTTGCGCGCCGAGAATCTTGCCGGTTTTCGCGTCAAAATGCATCAAGAGCTGCATCGGCTGGGCGCCGGGGAGGAACGTCCCGTGGTCGGTCGGATGAGTGTGGATGGTCACAAAGTCGATGTCGGAAGCCTCGAGTTCAGCGCGGTTCGCGCCGGTCATCGCGGCAGTCATCTGTCCCACCCGGAAAATGGAAGTCCCGAGTGGCTTCGGGAGCGGACGGGCGTTTTCGGGGTCGAGAATGAAGTCAGCAATGAGCCGTCCGGCGCGGTTGGTGGGTCCGGCCAAGGCGACAGGTCTTACGGCACCGGTCACGGCGGTTTCCTGGGTAACCGCGTCACCAAGGGCATACACATCCGGGAGGTTCGTCCGCCCGTGTTCGTCGATTTTGATATATCCACGCTCGTCAGCCTCAATCCCAGCCTCCACAAACGCAGCGGTGGCGGGCTTGACCCCCGCGGATAAGACTACGAGGTCGGCGGGAATTTCCTGGCCGTCAGATAGCGTCACCAGGTCCGGCCCGTCCGCGGCGGGAGCGATGGATTTCACCTGGGTTGCGGCCACAACTTGCACCCCGAGGGAACCGAGCGCGCCGGTCACCATATTGGCGACCTCTTTGTCGAGAGGCGGCATGACGTGGGCGGAACCTTCCACAATGGTGGTCTGGATGCCGCGCTTCGCCAGCCCTTCCGCAGCCTCGATTCCAATGAAACCGCCGCCGATAACCACGGCGGTCTGGGCGTCTCCGGCGAGCTCCCCGAGGCGGGTCGCGTCGTCCACAGTCCGCAGCGCGTGGACCTTCGGGGAGTCCAGCCCGGGAATCGGCGGGCGCGCGGCAGTGGCCCCCGGGGACAACACGAGGACGTCGTATGATTCGGTTGTTTTTGAACCGTCCGGACCTGTGACCGTAACGGTTTTCGCTTTCGCGTCCACGCCTGTGACCTCGTGGTTTACCCGCACGTCCAGGTTCAGTTTCGAGTGCAGGGTCTCCGGGGTGTTCAGCAAGAGCGTTTCCCGATCCGGAATGTCTCCGCCGACATAGTAGGGCAGGCCGCAGTTCGAAAAGGACGGATAGGGGCCTTTTTCGAAGACAACGATTTCGGCAGTCTCATCTAGGCGCCGCGCGCGGGCCGCAAATGACAGACCGCCCGCAACCCCTCCAACAACAACGAATTTCATGCTTTCACTCCTTTATTAGGCCTAGCCAGCTCAGTCGGGCGTGCAGGCGACAGAGCCGGCGGGTCATATATTTTCATTGTAGCATTTCAAGCAAGGTGTGCCTAACTGTGTTTGCCTTCGGCGAAACGGGGCCGTTTCGGCTCCAGCTCAGCCAGCGGGTCAGACCTCTTGGCATTAGCTCAGCCGGCGGGTCAGACCTCTTGGCGTAGTGAGCAACGCGAACGTAGCCAAAGGGTCTGACCCCCGGCGAAGCCGTTTAAGACTGTATTGGCTACGCCGTCAGGGTCGCACCCTATTGGCTTCGTCTTCGACTCAGCCAAAGAGGTTCGACCCACTCCGGCTACGCCTGACCCGCGGCTCCGCTAGGTTCGACCCCGTCAGCGAAGCGAAATAACCTTTACGACACAGCAAAGAGCAGTCCCAGCAAGGCCCCGAAAGCCAAGGTCAGGAAGCCGGTATTGCGAAGCGCAATAATCAGGTCATGACCAGTAGCACCTTGCCGAACTGGACGCATGGTAACGACCGCGCCAATCCACAGCGCAAGCTGGACGAAAAACCCGGGAATCCACTGCCGAATCCCGCCGGAGAAAATTGCTGGCCACGGGATAAACAGCACCACGAGCGACAGCGTCAGCGCAAGGACAATCATTCCAACATAGACCCGTCGCGAAGCCCTGTCTCCGAGCCGCACTGCGAGGGTTTTCTTCCCGGATTTCGTGTCGGTCGGGATGTCGCGGAGGTTGTTGACCATCAGCAAAGCGCAGGACAAAAGCCCGAAAGCCGCGGCCAGAGCCCAGGCCTGCCACGGGAGGGTTTTTGCCTGAACCCAAAGTGTCCCGAGCGTTGCCATGAGGCCGAAAAACAGGAAAACCATTAGTTCACTTAGCCCAATACCGAGGTATCCGTAGGGGTGTTTCCCGCCGGTATAGAACCAGGCTGCGACTAGAGCCAACGCGCCGGCGGCGATGAGCCACCAGGAATGGGTGGCGATAACGATTGCGAGGCCGATTGCCGCTGCGAGCGCGAAGCAAAGGACCGCCGCGGCGAGAACCTTTTTCGGGTTTTCTCCCCCACCGACGAGCCGAGGCGGGCCGAGGCGGAACTCGTCGGTTCCGCGCACCCCATCGGAATAGTCATTCGAGAAGTTCACGCCGATCTGGATGGCGAGGGCCACCACGAGACAGCCCAGCGCCAGGAGCCAAGACCCGCGTCCCAGCCCGAAAGCGATGCCGGTTCCGAGCAGGACCGGGGCTGCGGAAGCTGGAAGAGTGCGCAGTCTGGCGCCTTCCACCCAAGCACCAATGCTCGCCATTTCAATCCTTTCCTTGGAATTCCTGCCCAGACAAGTTTACCGCGGTTTTTTACCCCGATTTAACGGTTGCCAGGCCTATTTCGGCTCACAGCCCTTGGCTTCAGGGACGCTGGGGCGGGGTTCCATGGCATCCGGCTTGAGCGCAGCCGACGGGTCAGACCTCATAGCGCAAGGCGCAGCCGGCGGGTCAGACCTCATAGCGCAAGGCGCAGCCGGCGGGTCAGACCTCATAGCGCAAGGCGCAGCCGGCGGGTCAGACCTCTTGGCGCAGTGACCGAAGGGAACGAAGCCAAAGGGTCTGACCCACGGCGAAGCCGTTTATGATTATTTCGGCTACGCCGTTGGGTCGCACCCTTGTGGCTCCACTTCGTTACGCCACAGAGGTTCGACCTGTCGGTTCCACTCTGACCCAGCCGGCTTCGCCCACTACTAACGCTGGTAGCTCGCGGTCAGGGTCGCGCGTCCGAGAGCATTAAACAAGCTCATGAAGTGCACGGGCGCGTTGGTGGCACTCGCCGGATCGAGACCAAGGCTAGGAATCTTCAGGGCATGGACCGCGAAGACATAGCGGTGCGGGCGGTCACCCGCGGGAGGGAACGGCCCGTTGTAGGCGAAGTTCCCGTTGTCATTACGGATATGGAAGGCTTTACCGCTGGTGAGCGCCTTGATGGCATCGTCATCAGCCCCCGCTCCAACCGGCAAGGAGGTCACTATCGGCGGGAGGTCCACAATGGTCCAGTGCCAGAATCCAGAAGGCGTCGGAGCATCCGGATCAAAGCAGCTCAGAACGTATGAGGCGGTCTCCTCCGGAGCTCCACTCCAAGAGAGCTGCGGGGACTCATCGGCTCCTTCGCCAGTGAACTCTTTTGGCATGGGCGCGCCGTCCTGGAGGCTTTCGCTCGTGAGGGCAAAGACGGGGAGCTGCGGGAGGGCCTGGTCGTAGGGATGCGGGGCCAGGGGGCGTTCTTCGAGGTTCATGGGAGTTCCTTTCTCTTACCCCAATTATGAGTCGCGGGGACGTGCTTTTTGACTCATTTTCAAGATAGAAAAATTTTCACCCGGACGTCTGTGCAAAGATGGAGACATGGCGAAAGAAAAAACGGTATATGTCTGTTCGAACTGTGGGGAAAGCTGGCCTAAATGGGCTGGTCAGTGCCGTGCGTGTGGCGAGTGGGGCACGCTTGAGGAAAAAACCATGGCCCCTACTCCCAAGGGGCGCTCCACCGCGCGCGGAGGGGGCATTGTCGGGGAAAACGGAAAAATCAGTTACGGCACTCCGAACCAAGCCGCCCGCCCGATTGGCTCTTACTCCACCTCGAAAACCGAGCGAATTCCGACCGGAGTGGCCGAGTTCGACCGCGTCCTTGCAGGAGGAATCGTTCCCGGCGCAGTCATCCTCCTCGCGGGAGAGCCGGGGATTGGGAAGTCGACGTTGCTTCTGGAAGTGGCCTCGAAGATTGCGGGGGGTTCAACAAGAGCCACCCCGAACCATGCGCCAAATTTGCGTTCCGGATTGCGGCTCGTATCGAAAGACACCGAAGACAACGTGGTTTCACTAGAACGCTCTTCCGTTACCCGAGCCGAAGAATTGGAGATGCCGCCGGGAATACCGGATGAAGTCTCCAATCTGGCCTCGGGAAGTTCCGAGGCTGGGCTCCGGAAACTTGCGGCGGTAAAGGATCCTGATTCTACTGGCGAGGCGGTCGCTTCTCAGTCAGTGCTGCCCCCCGATTCCACCAACAGTTCCGAGACTGAACCACGGAAGGTTCTCTACCTCACCGGAGAAGAAACCGCGGAACAGGTTCTTTCCCGAGCCGAGCGAATTGGCTCGGTCGCTGACAACCTTTTTCTCGCAGCGGAAACTTCGGTTGACCAGGCACTAGCCCAGATTGAAGCCACAAATCCCGCGCTGGCGATTGTTGACTCCATCCAGACTCTGACCGACCCGCTATTGGAAACCTCAATCGGCGGCCCCGCCCAGGTTCGCGAGGTCACGGCTCGCCTGACCGCGGCCGCGAAGTCTCGACACATGGCGCTAATCCTCGTCGGCCACGTCACCAAGGACGGAGCAGTCGCGGGGCCGCGAACGCTGGAACATCTTGTCGATGTGGTCTGCCAGTTTGAAGGGGAGCGAACCGGCGAGTTGCGATTGCTGCGGGCGGTGAAAAACCGGTACGGCCCGACTGATGCAGTGGGCTTCTTCCAGATGGTTGAATACGGAATCGAGGGGATCGCCGATCCGAGCGGGTTGTTCCTGTCCCAGACCGCCGAGCCGGTTCCGGGCGCCTGCATCACGATGAGTCTCGAAGGGCGGCGTGCGTTGCCAATCGAAATCGAGGCGCTCACGACTCCGCTTGCCGGAGGATCCCCGCATCGGACTGTGTCGGGCTTGGATTATTCGCGGGTCTCGATGATGTTGGCGGTTTTGCAAGCGCGACAAAAGCTCCCGCTCGGCTCCCTTGATGCCTATGTTTCCACAGTCGGCGGGGCGCGCTCGACCGAGCCCGCGACCGACCTCGCGGTAGCCCTCGCCACCGCCTCAGCGGTGACCGGCCAGGTTATCGACAACCGCACGGTGGCCTTTGGGGAGGTGTCCCTGACCGGAGAAATCCGCTCCTGCACTGCGCTCAGCCGCCGCGTCGCGGAGGCCTCCCGTCTCGGCTTCAAGCGGGCCATCATCCCCGCTGCGGGTGCAGCCAAACTCAAAGCCCCGTCCGGTTTTAAGCTCATCCGCGCGAAGAATCTCCGCGAGGCGCTCGGCGCCGCACTGCAACCGCAGTGAGATGCCTCGTTCAATCCCTGAGTCGAGTCATGATTTTGGATTCAAAGTCCTGCCCGCCATAGAAGACACCCATGATAACGACTGCATCCTCTTCAAGAAGAAACGCTATTGCTGCAGAGCGTCGAAATCCCAATATTCTCAGGTCGCTGCGAATATCATCCCGTGAGATTCCCCTCACCGGAATTTCCCCAAGGGAATAGCACTCCGCAATGATGTCATCAACATAACCATCGGCTCGTTCCAAGAAGGTTACCTGCGACAGATACAGGTTGATAGCGGCCAGATCCTCGAAGGCCTCCGGGGTGAAAATAACTCTCATTTCCCGCGCTTTCGGGAGGCCCGCAATTCACCCAGTCGTGCCTTCACTTCTTCGCCGTCTAAAACATTTTCCGGATGCGCTTTATAAGCGTCATAAGCCGCCGCAACGCGTCCGTTTAACCAGCTTTCCAGAGCCTTATCTCGTGCCAACAATGTTCTCAGTCCGTCGCGGAGAACCTCGCTTTCTGTGGCATAAAGCCCAGATTCCACACGATGGCGCACTTCGGCAGCCATTTCCTTTGGCAAGGTAATACTAAATTGCTCAGTTTTCCGCATGTTCCCCCCGTCCTTTTATGAGATTATATCCTATATAGCACTACTCTCAGCTCTCGCCCAATCCCCTGGTATATTTACCAGTTTGGCCCGTCCCCATTGGTAAAAAACTTGCGGTGAGGGAATGAAGCTCACGCGGAACCCGAGGAAGCGTCCCCAGTTTACAGAATCGCTAAACAGTCTCGGGGACGGTTCCACTTTGCTTCGCTCGCTTCGTTCGCTACGCAAAGCCGAAACCGTCCCGACCGCTCCGCGTAACAAAATCCGGAACAGTCCTCGTTTTTTAGGCCGTTAGATGGTTTTGGGGCTGGCTCTCGCCAGCCCCAAAACCATTGCTACGAGCGCTAAAACGCTTAAAGGCGCTCCGCGGGCGACGGTCAATCGTGACCGTCGCTTAACCCGCTTCGCCAGTTACTGAGCGGCTCATGCGGCTTCGCCGCTGCAACGGCGCAAGCGCCGTTATAGGTGCTACGCCTAAAACGGTCCCCCGGACCGTTTTTTAACGGCTCCGCCAGTTACTGAGCGGCTCATGCGGCTTCGCCGCTGCCGCTCAGTCAGCAAACTCCATTTCCATTCCCGCGCGGGTCACACACTCGACACGACCGGTCTGGGAGTTGCGGCGGAACAGGGCGTTCGACACGCCGGAAAGTTCCTCCGCCAGCATCGTCTTCGGATCGGTGAAGAACCCAGTCTCACCAGGCATAACCCCGCCGGAAGGCATAAAGTAAACCTTGGTGTCGCCGTTCAGATACAGCCCCGCCTCCACGACGCACTCGTCGCCAAGCGGAATCGCGAGACCGGAGTTCGCGCCCATGTGGCAGTTCTTGCCCAAGGACACGCGCTTGTGGGCACCAATCGCCATGGTTCCTGCGGTGGAGGCACCACCGGCAAGGCTCGTGCCTTCATCAACGGTGACTCCCTGGGAGATACGCCCCTCAATGTGGGCCGCACCCAAAGTGCCGGCATTGTAGTTGATGAATCCGGAATAGCCGACCTCAGTCCCCGGCGCCAGATACGCGCCGAGACGCACGTTCTCCGAGCTCGTAATCCGAACATCCTTCGGGGTAACATACGTGGTCATGCGGGGAATGCGGTCAATGGAGCGAATGTTGACCCCAATGCCGTACTTCATCATCAAGCGCAAACGGGTTTCCTCGAACCCCTCCGGATCACAGGCCCCGCGGGAGGTCCACGCCACGAGATTCAACTTGTGGAACAGCCCCTCCAGGCTCACCGTGTTCGGCTTTGCTAAACGCCATGACAAGGCATGAAGCCGCAGGTAGCCGTCCATCGGATTGGTGACATCACCCTCGAGGTCGGACTCCACCACGACGACTTTATTCGTGATTAAACGGGCCTCGTCCTTGTGTTCCAGCCCCGCGAGTTTTTCAGTGATCTCCTTGGCTTTCGCTTCGTCTTTTTCGCCCTCAAAAACATAGGGGTACCAGGTATCGAGTGTTTTACCGCCGTCTGTGACCGTCGTAACGCCAACGCCCCAAACTTTCTTTGCCATAATCTTCCTTCTTTCTGGCTATTACTGAATGACTCTTGTGCAAGGGCCATTACTGAACAGCCCTTGTTGAACGGCCCTTGTTGAAGCCGTTAGTCCTTCTTGACCAAACGACCGCGCGAACGCAACGAAGTGTAGTGGCGCTCGGTTTCACCGATGTAGACCTGGCGCGGGCGAGCAATCTTGGTCGCCGGATCCTTGATCATCTCGCGGTACTGGGCAATCCAGCCGGGCAGGCGTCCGATAGCGAACAGCGGGGTGAACATCTTCATCCGGAAGCCCATGGCGCGGTAAATCAGGCCGGTGTAGAAGTCGACGTTCGGGTAGAGGTTACGGGAGATGAAGTAATCATCGGACAGGGCGACTTCCTCGAGCTCGGTGGCGAGGTCGAGCAACTTGTCAGCCTTCCCGAGGCGGCTCAACACCTCGTGGGCGGATTCCTTGACGATGGCGGCGCGCGGGTCGTAGGACTTGTAAACGCGGTGGCCAAAGCCCATTAGCTTGATGCCTTCCTCCTTGTTCTTGACCTTTTCCACAAACTGCTTGACGGTCATATCGGTGTCGCGCATCTGTATGAGCATCCGCAGCACAGCCTCGTTGGCGCCGCCGTGGAGCGGACCGGAGAGAGCGCCGATGGCGGAGGCAACCGAGGCGTAGAGGTTCGCGTGCGAGGAACCGACGAAGCGAACGGTCGAGGTAGAGCAGTTTTGCTCGTGGTCGGCGTGGAGGATAAAGAGAGTATCAAGCGCGCGCACCATCGCTGGATCGATGTCGTAGGACTGGTAGGGCAGGCCGAAGGTCATGCGGATGAAGTCCTCGGTGAGATCGCGGGAGCTATCCGGGTAGAGGGTCGGCAGGCCCTCGGCGCGCTTGGCAATCATCGAAACCATCGTCGGCAGTTTGCCGAGAAGCTGGAAGGTTGCGGCGTCGAGCTGGTCGGGGTCAAGCGGGTTCAAGGTGTCTTCGTAGTAGGTTGCGAGACCCGCCACGCCGGCTTGGAGGACTGACATTGGGTGGCCGTTGGAGGGGAAGGCGCCGAAGAAAGCGATGAAGTCCTCGGGGAGCAATCGGTTACGCTTGATGACGTGGGTGAAGCGCTCGAGGCTCGGAGCGTCGGGTAGTTCGCCGTAAATCAGCAGGTAGCAGACTTCAATAAAGGTGGATTCGCGAGCAAGTTCCTCAATCGGGTAACCGCGGTAGCGCAAGATTCCGTTGCCGCCGTCGATGTAGGTAATGTTGGATTCACAGTTTGCGGTGTTGCCGAAGCCGTAGTCCAAGGTTACTTTGCCGGTAGTGGCAAGCATTTTGTTGATTTCAACCCCATCGTTGCCCTGGGTTGCGGGATGCAACGGGGTGTCGAGACGGGTTTCACCAACCTGCATGTAGTATTCGTTTTCATTCTCAGCCATTGAGAAACCTCCTAATAGTGGTTTATGCGTTATTTTCCGGCGGCTCCGTCGGAAGGAGTGCAATTTAGGACTTAAGTCCCTAGAGGTATATTACCCTACGTTAACTTCAAAGTCTAGCGTAAGATTTCTCGCATTTTTCCCCTTTGGATTTACCATTGGGGACGGGCCTAAAAGGTAAAAACCGATTTTTACCTTTTAGGCCCGTCCCCAATGGTAAATCGCTAAATCATCTCAGCGGAGCGGAACAAAGTGGAAACTGTCCCCAAATTGCTACGCTCTTACGCGAGCCTCTTGCAAGCCTTGTCGATATCTTCGTCCTGAGCCGTCAGGGAGATTCTCACGTATTCCGCCCCCGCCGGCCCGTAGAAATCCCCCGGAGCCACGCGGATTCCCCGTTCGGCAAACCAGCGCGCCAACTCTCGCCCCGGCGTAGCGGACAAGCCAGGCGCAGCAGGCGGGTCAGACCTCCCAGGCGCAGCAGGCGGGTCAGACCTCTGCGGCGTAACGACCGAAGGGAGTGCAGCCGCAAGGGTCTGACCCCCGGCGTAGCCGCTACTCAAACCATTCTCCCCAGCCTTAACCCACAAATACAACCCCGCAACCGACTGCGAGTCTATCTCGAGTCCCGCCGCCTCACACGCCGCCATTAGCTTCTCGCGCCTAGTCCGATAAATCTCCTTTTGACGCCGGGGCGTCTCCACGTCCGCCAGCGCGACCCGCGTTGCGGCTTGCACCGGCCCCGGAACCATCAAACCCCAGTGTTTGCGCACTTCCCGCAATCCCGCCACCAACTCAGGATCGCCACAAATCCATGCTGCCCGATACCCCGCCAGGTTGTTCTGTTTCGACAAAGAATGCGTCACCAAGAGACCCTCAAGGTTGCCGTCCGTTACGGATTCATCCAGAAGCGAAGGCGTCCCGAAACCAGTCCCGCGCGGCGCCCCTTCCCAGTCCAGCAACGCATAGCACTCATCCGCAACGAGAATCGCCCGATTAGCTCGAGCCCAAGCCACTGCCTCGCGAAGTTCGGCCACGCTATAGGCGTGACCGTTCGGATTCCCCGGGCTGTTCAACCACACAAGACGCGGAATCGGGCTCGAGTGAGCGCTGGTTGACCGGCCTTCATGCTTTTCATCAACATCCTTGATGAACCCTTCCGGCAACGAATCCATCGCCGCACCGACGTCCCGTCCGGATTCACCCGTCGGCCACAGCTTCGGGCTTTCCATCTGGGGTTTCCTGCCGGTTTCGCCTAACATCTCCCCTTGGCCTTTTTTGGCCGGCCGCCCTGGCCACGACTTCGGATCCTCCGGCAACCGCAGTGCCTTTGCTCCGGCCAAAATCGCCCCGACCTCGTAGGTTGGATAGGCTACTTCCGGAAATCCCAAGGCGTCTCCCGCCCCGATTCCCAGTTGGAAGGCGAGCGAGGCCACGAGCTCCTTTGAGCCAATCGTCAAAACGACATCGTCGGGCGCAAGGCCATCGACCCCGCGAGTTTCGCGCATAAATTCAACAATCGCCTCGCGCAATTCCGGCGCGCCTACCGCGGGCGGATAGCCGTGGGCATCTGCGGATTCAGCAAGGGCCTGCTGGGTCGGCGCTGCCACCGAGTCAGCAGGCGAGCCGATCGTGAGGTCAACCGCACCGTCGGGGTGAGCCTGCGCCAGCGCCGTCACTTCCGCGAGCGTGTCCCACGGGAATCTCGGCAAGTCAAAGGTCTTTGGTAGTTTCATTACTATTCCTTCTGCGTAGCAAACGGGAACGGTTCACGGTGAGTCATCGGGGACCGGTCTTTTAACTCGTGAAGCGAACGCAGTGAGGGAATGAGTCGAAGGACCTGTCCGCATGACTCGCCAAACTATCTAGCTAAAAATGAGTCAAAAAGCACGTCCCCATGACTCAAAAGCACGTCCCCATGAGTCATTTTAACCAGCGAGAAAAGGAACCGTCCCCAGTTTGCGAAGCGTAGTCACGGGGTCGAACCGAAGCGAACGAAACCGGAAGGGTCTGACCCGTCCGGCATAACGAAGTTGCTTTAGACGGCTTCGCCGTCGGGGTCGCACCCTTTTGGCTTCGTCTTCGACTACGCCAAAGAGATGCGACCCGCTCCGGCTCCGCAAAGTCGAAACCGTCCCCGACCGCTGCGCTAGTCCTGCGGAGGCAACGCCGCAATCATCGGGTCGTCCTTGCCGACCTGACCATAGGCGCTGGCCCCACCAGGAGTCCCGATCTCCTTGAAGAAATCACGGTTAGCGCGAAGAAAGTCACTCCATTGCTCCGGCAAATCATCTTCATAGAAGATGGCCTCCGCCGGACAAACCGGCTCGCACGCCCCACAATCCACGCATTCCAGCGGGTTGATATAGAGCGTCCGCTCGCCTTCATAGATACAGTCCACCGGACATTCATCGACACAGGCTTTATCTTTTACATCCACACAGGGTTGAGCGATCACATAAGTCATAGCCCTAAAATCCTTCTATCTTCGCAGGTCAAACACTATTTAGCGCGGTTCGATTTAGCCATTAGTATAGCCATCACTAAACCGCCCCAGCCTATTCTAGCCGCTCTGACGCAGCCGCGAGTCGAGCGCGTGCGACTCCGGTTCACCCACCCATTCAGCCCGCAACCCGTCCCACCGAGACAACGCCGCGCCGAGCGCGGTAACATACCATTCACGCGGCCGCCCTAAACTACGATAGTAGTCTTTCGGAAACTCTAGGATGATTGGCGGGTCAGCGGCCTCGAACTGGTCCACCAGTATCGCGTGCTCGTCCGCCAAGGCTCGCATCTCGGCCGCGATTTTCTCTCTTATCGGCATCCGGCCTTGCTCCCACGATCTCACGGTGCGGGGGTTCACGCCGAGGATCCGCCCCAAATCGGCGGTGGATAGCCCGCAGGTGTTCCGGATAGCGTGGAATTCTAGGGTTGTCATTGGTTCCATGTTTTTTCTAGCTCGGCTCGGAGTTGGTATTTTGTGATGCTCATTTGTTTTCTTTTCCTGGGTCGGGCCAGTTGCCCTGACCACTACCCCCATAGTACACCCCTTAACGGGGCGTGTCAAGTACCCTGTTGGAGGGTCGGTTGTCTACGCTGGAAAACAGGCAAATCAAAACCACAGATAAAACCTACGAAATCCCGGACGAAAGTTATAATTATTTAGACAGTGATGGAGTATTTGATATTGACTTTTCATACTTATCGGATTTAACACAAATCGAATACGCTGGATTAACTCGAATCAAAACATCAGAATCTCAGACTGGCACCATGGGCGGCTTCTGGTATAACTTCATAAGTCTGGTTATCAAGGAAAAACATGTAAGAATTTACTGTAGACAGATGCGTGGCGTCTCGTGTTTTATTGTTTACACATGATTGAGAATGTGCGAATATTCGCTTATGGTATTAAAAGAGGTTCGCTAAACGGGCGGAACAATAATTATACCAAATAAGCGGCAGAAAATGTCTCCGTAAAAGTTGCATCGGTCGTGTAAATGTTGGAGTTGAAGTCGGCCCAAATATAACAACTTCTATCATCTTTTGCTGCAATCCCTTTGCTTACGAAAGGCAGACCCTGATTACCATTGGAAGTTAGATATGCTGCGATTACATTGTAATCAATAACTCTGCTCGCGGGTACATACAGAGTAGCTGAAAACCTTAAAGGTCCGTTACGGAGTAAATAATTAGTGTGTACTATGCACCATCCTGTGACTTTGATTTGCCTGTTTTCCAGCGTAGACAACCGACCCTCCAACAGGGTCGCGCGGGTTTCCAGCTCGCTAGCCATACCTAATGGTACAGACTGGGCGACGGTGTTAATATCGTTATCGATCGCGTTAGCAAGATTCTCTAACGCTAAAGGAATGTTCGGCGCATCCGTTAACTCCGGATAGGGATAGTTCCGGTTTAGGGTGGTGGGCATTTTATCCTCCTAGGGCTTTCAGCCGGTTATCTATATTATCGAGGCGGGTTCTTATCGCGTTAAACTTGTCTACTAACGGCGGGAGTGTTGGTAGAAAGTTGGTTATTTTCGCGTCTACCGCGTCCGCTAGTTTAGCGATATCTTCCCCCGCTAATGGTTTGTCCCCTAAGACGGGCGGCGAATACTCTAATTGTTTCATTGCGTGACCTCTCTCGCGGGGTCTATTAGCCGGACGGACATTCGTCCCGCAGGGAAAGAGTATTGCACCCTAGAAACACGGCACGCCGTGTTTACGCCTGGGATTCGTAAAGTCACATAGTCCCCTGGCCGTAGCCAATACGCGGATTTAGCGGTTATCTCGAAAGAGCGTCTAAGATCTTGGAATCGACCCAAAAGGGTTTCGGCCTCTTTGTCCGCCTGGTCTTGCGTAGCCGCCGTCCTACGTGGTACTACCGTCCACCTTTTGGGGGAAGATACGGACGCTTTACCCACTATCTTCTGTTGACTGCCCCACTCGTGGGTCACGATAACCCCGTCCGCGTAATCCTCCCGCGACTGCCCTATCTGATACGAGATAACCGTTCCCTGGCGGCCGGTTTGCAGAATCGTTTTCGGGGTCGATTCCGGCACCGGCCTCGGCGTCATGTGCCAGGTTCCTAGCCCGTCGTGATAAAACCACATCTGCCCGCCGGCCGCGAAGTCCCTAGCTAGATCCCAAATATTCTGCCCTTGCTGTACCCCCTGGTCGGGTAGGGTGACGGTCGGGCCCGTCTCTGTGTATTCGAGGGGTTCTTTGTTTCCCGCCGTGTCCAGGCACCAGTCCAGGGCGTCTTTGACGGTTCCGGTCGGCACCGGCGCGGGGGTTTGCAAATACCACACGAAATCCTGCAAATCGGTTTCAGACGAGGCCGCGGTGATATCCAGGTTCATTGCGGGAGCATTCCACACCACTGACCGGAGATGTAACCTCGCCAAAGGATAGGCTTGTTTGTCTCCGGCCTCCATCTCATAACCACCGATAATCTCGATTAGCGGGTCGAGCCGCGGGTCAAGAAAACCCGCCGTAGTCTTATCCGGCATCCTAAAATTTCCTTGAAACTGTGCGTAAGGCGCCCAGTTCTCGTCAAACGTCAGACTACAGTTACTTTGATACTCCAGGGGGTACGACAGATCCCCGTAAAGCAGGTTAAACCCGATAATGTGCCTAATCGAAGATTGCCGCAGCCGCTCGTCCACATAGGCGGGGAACGGTGCGCAAAGAGAAGTTGCTTCCAGGTTTTCAGCCATCATTCCTCACCCCTATCAGGACCGCCCCGTAATCGTCATAGACCGCTTCCATTGCCACAAAATCCGCATGATTATTGATAAGCGACTGGTAGTCCCAGCCGACCGTCCCCACCAAATCACCACCAGGCCGGTTCTGCTCCACGTATTGAACCGTGAGTTCCCAAAGGCTCCCGTTTCCTTGTCGTATCTGTGCTTGTTCCGCCGTGTGATACAGATCCATCTGATCGTGACACGGCTGGCGTAAAAGCAGCGGGTAGCCTTGCGCATAGAGTTTCTCTACATTCCTCGCGTCGCTGTATGTGTCGAAAACGTAGGTCAAAGTGCCTTGACGGTCAGACAACGGCAGGATAGTGATAAGCGGGTCGGTGCGTCCGATAATCAAATCGGTGGATCCAGGCATTCGCCTTGTTTCGTCGTATTGCGAAAACACTGGTATCACCGCATACTGGGCCGGTATTTGGGGAAGTGACAGAACCACGTCGCGGGAGTTTATTTTCCCCTCCGCATATACGGCGGTTTGTGACTCGGCCTGTACCTGATAGCGGATAGGGCGGCCTATTGGCGCCTCGAAATCTTCTATAACAATATCTTTCGCCGGCAGTTGCCCTGGCCGCATACGTACCGGCACCCACCCCGAGTAATCTAAGCGTTGTAGCCGGATAATGTCAGTGTCTGATACGGCCCTTATCCGCATCACGTTGTTTTCGGGTTCGGGGAAAAGCGACAATGTTAAACTCACTTGTTTTTCCTTTCCCCTAAAAAACTATTTACTAAAACCTATTTTATCTAAACCGTTCACATTGTGGACGAACCTAAAACCATAGGCACCACGATAGGCGGAGGCTTAATCGAAGATACGGCAACGTTCGTTTGGTTTTGTAAATCCGAATAATCTAGTTTGGTTTTCACGATAACCCGCGCGTGGGCTTGTATATCGTCGATAGTGAGGATTTGTACTTCGGGGGTTATGGTGATTCTGGTTTGCGCCAGCATCCGGTAGGTTTCCGCGGCTTGGTCGGTTAGTTTAGTGACTTTCTCCAACAGCCCCGTATCCCCGCCTGTGGCGGCCTGTGAGACGTTTTCTTGGGTTTTCCCTGCCATATATAGGGAGGTCATTTTAGGCGCGCCAGAATCGCTGTTTTGGGGTTTCACGAAGTCACGCAAAGCCCGAACCTCACCTATAAGGTTTCCCGTGTTAGTCGCGGTCGCCTGGGCGGCTGTGGCGGTGGCTTTCGCCGAGCCGGTCTCCGTGTTAGCGAATTCCCCGACCTTCAACTGTTTCAAGATATCTAGCGGCGTGGTTTTTTGTCCCATCGTGCCCTTGACGATATTCAGCTCACCCAAAAGACCCGTAAAGCCTTGAGATAGGAATCCGATAAGGTTTCCTACCTGCTCACGGGAGGACTGCTTGGTTATCTGCCCGCCGATGTTCCACTCTACCGGTTTCCCGAACTCGTCCAGGGCGGCGCGCTCGTGTCCTTTCACCTGCCAGGTTTCCGCATATTTCGTGAACAAGTCCCCCATGGTTTCCTGCAGCCTTTGGAGTTGTTCAACGGCGCGCTCAAAATTGTTCGCGTTTTTCTCGCTAGCGCGTTCCCTCGCCGAATCCGTGATTTGGCCCTTAGAGTTCGCTTCGGGTGCGACGGGTTTCATCAATTCTTGGATCTCCGCCAAGGTCTCGAACGCGTCCGTGATTTGTTTCCCGTAGCGTTTCACATCCTCCATCAAGGCTTTGTATTCGCGTAGCGCGGCTTCGGCTTGGCGTTTCTTTTCTTCCTCAGCCTGTCGTGCTTCTTCCTCCGCTTTACGCGCGTCCGCGTC
Organism: Mobiluncus porci; assembly: GCF_009695935.1. Taxonomy (GTDB): domain Bacteria; phylum Actinomycetota; class Actinomycetes; order Actinomycetales; family Actinomycetaceae; genus Mobiluncus; species Mobiluncus porci. The sequence goes on along the minus strand of NZ_VUMY01000002.1, from coordinate 67,981 downwards.
CGAATCACCCAAGCCAGACCCGCCACTATAGGACGACCCGCCACTATCGGAGCCGCGTGTGACCGCGTTCTTCGTGTTTTGGTCGATACTAAACAGATAGCCGGCCATCTGCTGTAAAAGGTCAAAATCGCGCCCATCCAACAAAGTTTTAGTCCGGTTGTTGTCGCCAACGGTCGGGGTCGCGCTAATACCCTCCAGGCCGCCCGCCCACTGCTTTAGTGTCTCGGTGACGGGTTTCAAATTGGTTTCCAGCCATTTCGCTGGGTCAGAACCGAACCTCACGGCCCCGACCTGACCGCCCGAAGCGAACCGGTTTTCGTTAATCCGGTGCATGAAATCGGTTCCGTATTTCCTTACCGCCGCGGCCCGCATCACGAACTCGCCGTTGCTAAGCCACGCGGGAATACTATCCGAAGTCGAGGTTCCCGGGCCGGTAATGTAGCCGCCCGAAGCTCGCATCGTAGACGGCCAATAAGCCGTCCCCCCACCCTGGGTTTTCACCGTAATAACCGACGTGCGGTTCCGAGCCATATTATTCAAAACCCTGTTAATGTTTTCCGCACCCGAAAGCTCCGCCCGTATTCTCGCGACGCGCTCTTTCTCCGTCAAAATCTGCAAAGCATTCTTGGCCTCGCCAGTATCCGCCGTAACTTTCAAATCAGGGTTTTGCCCGATAGCCCACGAAACAAACTCTTCCACCGTGGCGGTTGCAGGAACCTTATTCCCGTTAATCGTCACCGTCCCGTCCGCGGTGTTCACATTCCCGATAAGATCCCCCAAGGTTGCGTTCGCGGGCGCGGGGTTGCCGTTAATCGTGACCTCCCCCGTAGTCGCGTTAATCGACATTCCTAAATCTTCAAGCACGCTACGGGCGTCCGCGTCAGTGCCAAGAATAGAAACGGTCCCGGTAAGAGAGTTCACGTAAGAAACAAGATAACCAGCTCCGATTTCCGCCGGTTCAGTATCGCCTGTGATCTTTAGGTCTACACCGTAGCCGTCGAGAATATCCTGCATTTGTGAGACCTCAGTGATAAGCGGGTCCTGTAGCGCCTGAGCGACCGCCCGCGCCACCTCGGGACTTTTCTCCTGAGCCTTCTGCATGATGCTTTGCGTCATGCCATCGCTGAAAGCGTCACTAAAAGCACGCGCCGCGCCCTGCCCGCCCATTGTCAGGCCTTCATTCAGTTTACGCAGCCCCGCGTCCGACCCTGCGCGCATTTCGCCCATTGCTTCTTGTAAGAGTTGCGCACCCTGCGGCCCCATCGCTCTAAGTGAGTCGAGCGCGACCGGTGAAAGGATGCCGGTTCCCATCGCTTCTAGCATGTTTGAGCCCCACGCGCGGACGGCCTCGCCCTGCTTCATCATCGCCGCGTGCCACTTCTCTATGCCCTGGTCGGCGGCTTCACCTATGTTCACGAAAGACATGGCGGCTTCGTAGTTCGTTTGTTTGACTTTATCCATCGCCTCCGCCATTTCTTTAGACGTCGGCGGGAGCGACCCGAATTTGTTTCTCATGGTTTCGACCTCTGCCGCGGTTTTCGCAACCGCCCCGCCGGTAGCATCCACTACTTGAGAAATCTCGCCAGTCGCGAGTTTGAAAAGCGTCGCGTCATCAGCCGACAAGTGCAACTCTTTCGCTAGGTCGGTAAGATACTGCCGATATTCTGGGGTAGCGTTCGCGAACCTCGTAAAGTTATCGAGGTTCACGCCACCCATTTCTTTCAACGCGGCGGTTACGGGTTTCACCGTGTCCGCTATATCCATCCCCGCGAGAGATTTGGACAAATTATCTAGCCGCCCTAGCGCGTTTTGAACCCCATTGTCCCAAAGGTCACCGCGCGCGAACGACGCCAGCGCGCCCTCATTTTTCGCGTTAACCGCTTTCAGGAAAGACGCAACCCCGCCCTCGTGTTCTTTCCACATAGAAACGTCTCCGAACATGGTTTTAGCGAAGTCTTTGCCATCAAAGGCCGCGAGTTTGCTCTGTAGGTCTACGGATTCTTCATTGATTCGCTCTAGCCCTGCCGCGAAGTTCCCTAGCTTGGCGGCTCCTAATCCCATCACTGTAGATATCGCGAGCGCACCGGCGATGATAGCCGCTGAAGTTCCAGCGAACGGCGCGGCGGCGGCGGCGGCGCTTTTAGCGGCGGCCCCGAACCCTACCGCGGCCGCTCCGGCTTTACCTAAACCGGAGCCGAGTTTCGCGCCTATAGCGGTCCCGCCGATAGTCTCCAAAAGTGGCGCTAGCGCGGTTTTAGTCTTACCGGCAACGCGTCCGCCCAATCCGGCGATGATGCCCTCACCGGCGTTAATCATGCCGAGTTCGGTCATTGCTTTACGTAGCTCAATGATTTTAGGTAATAGTGATGCTGCCGCGCCTACTGCTAGCATTCCCGCGCCACCAAACAACGAGAATGCCCCGGCAGCAGTTTTTATCGGCCCTGGTAGGTTCGTGAAACCGTCCACTAGCATCGACAAGCCACTGACCACTTCCGCTATCATCGGCGCCAAATCTTTCCCCATATCAATCAGCCCGTCTTTGATACGGTTTTTAGCCATCGCGAACTGTGATTCCGCGGTCGCGTAGCGCTTCGTCGCCTCGTCAATCAAGGCGCGGTTTTCTTTCCACGCTTTCGCGCCCTGACCGAGATTCCGCGCTAGCCCGTCCGCATCCAAAGACAGAGATTTTAGGGCGCGTTGCATCTCAACCTGGTTAATGTTCATGTCCGCCATGACCTGGTTCGCGCCAGAACCAGACTTGATTAGGTTTCCGAGGCCTTTCTCGAACGCAGCAAAGGCTTGTGTCGAGTCCGTCCTGAAAAGTTTAGAAAACTCCTCACCGGTCATTCCCGCTGTTTTCGCCATGACCTGCAGGTCTTTGTTTCCGGTGGAGACGGCTTGATCCATTTTGGTGAAGAATTTGGACATTGCGGAGCCGCCTGCCTCCGCCCCGATACCCACGCTAGTGAGGGACGCGGATATGGCTAGGATATCGGGCGCGGTCATTTTCACTTGACGGCCTGCGGCGGCGATTCTCATGGACATTGCCATGATTTCGGCCTCGGTCGTGGCGTTCGTGTTCCCCAAGTCAACTAGGGTAGCGCCCAGGTTCGAGGCCTGCTTATTCGATAGCCCCATAATGTTATTGAATCGGGCTATCTGGGTAGCGGCTTCTTCAGCGGAGAGGTTCGTGGACTGCCCCAAGTCAATCATGGTTTTGGTGAATCCGGCGATATCCTGCCGTTTCACACCCAACTGTCCGGCCGCTTCCGCAACCGCCGCGATTTCCTCATGAGAACTAGGGAGGTTTTTAGCCATGTCCCGCAGCTGCCCCTCTAGGACACCGCCCAAATCCGCGCCGTCAACTGTCTTAGTCACGCCGGCCCACGCGGACTCCCAATCCGCAGCCGACTTCACCGCTAGCGCAGCTGTGGCACCTAACGCGAGTCCGGCTTTAGTAGCCGCGGAGCCTACGGTGGCCATCGCCGCGCCGTGTGCCTCTGCCATCGACATTGCGGCGGTTTTCGCGCGCCCCATCGACGCGGCGGCGGCGGACATTCCCGCCGACAGGCCGCCCATTTTCACGGCATTCAACGCATCGGTCTGTTTACCTAACGCGGCTGCCGCGGCGCCGGTTTTCGATATGGCCGATATCGCCTGTGAAGCGTCGCCCGTAATCCTGACGCTTAGAGTGTAATCAGCCATGAGTTTCTCCTTACTCTTCCTCGGCGTCTAGCCGTGCCTCGACTACCGCTTTAGGATATAGACCTATGTAGGTGCCTTTCGCGGGATTCTGCACCTGGTCCCGCATTTCCTCTAGTCTGGCGCAGCCCTCACAATGCCCGATATCCGCGACCCTATAGTCGGGGTCGTTTTCCCAATCCGAGGGTCGGGTGTGGCAGTTCGGGCATTCCTGGTTTTTCCAGGCCCTATATAGGGTGGCTTTCGCCCTGTCTGTTTCGGTCCACACCAGCGGGCCGCCTAAGAAATGCGAATGCGGGATTCTATAGAATTCGCAGATTTCGAGTTCGGCCTGTAGTTTCGGGTCGGTGTTTATTCTTTTTTTTCAAGCTCCCAGGTGAGAGCCGAGTTTTGGGTATTCGACAAGACGGCGAGTTTCAATTGTCGCCATTCCCCGTCGGTCAAAACCCCCCTGAGGTTTTCCACGTCCTCCACGGTTAGGTCGTCCCCGTCCTCGGGAATATAGGAGGCCGCCATCACCCGCGAAGCTAAGCGTTCTACGCGTTCGTCCTCGTCCTCGGTTTGGGTAAAGACTTCCCCCCTCAGTGTTTCCATAACATCGGCGGGTAGGGTTTTGAACCGCATCACCAGCGAGGCCGCTTTCAGGTCGTTTTCGGCCTTTGCGAGGGTTTCCCGAGCCGCTACAACTTCCGGTGTGTTATCGACTTGCTCCTGCGTGTCGTACTCGCCCCAAGCCCGGTCGGTAGCCGCTTTCAACCCCTCTCGAGCATCATAAACGCGTTTTTCCGCGCCCTTATCCAACGCGATAGTAACTTCCACGGTCGGCAGTTCACGTCCCCGCAAACGCCCGATCTTTTCACTCCATGACATTGTTTCTTGCCGTCCTTTCAATATTCACCAATAGAAACAAACACTCTTATGCGGCGGCGACCGGGATAGCCGTCCCAAACACCGGGGACTCTGGAACCGTGAAGTTCACGGTCAAAGTCGCCGGGTCAGAACCCACCGAGTAGTTGTGGGAGATAGACGAGACCTCTACCGGCCAAATATCCCCGCTCTTAGACAGGGGCTTGTCGCCCTTGTTCATAATGTAAATGAACCCCTTGGCTCCGCGGGTAAACGTTTCTTCGATCTCTTCTTTCTCTGCGTCCTCGTACATGGTGAGAGAAATATCGTCGATTGTTTCCCCGGCGGGGATTTTCTTTGTCTTTGTCGAGCACAAGTCGGTGACCTCTACGGATTCAGCCGAGATAGTAAAACCACTGATTTCTGACGGCCAGCAGGTGATATCTTTACCGGCCGTGATTTCTTCACGGGTCGGACCGGTCTCCAGGTTTGCGATAGCGGGCAAGAAATACATCTTGGTGATCCCGCGGCGGATAAAACGCGACATAATAAACTCCTTCAAATAGTTTGTCGTATTCCGTTTTATGCCGTCCATTAACGATTTTATCAAAGTAGGGAAATTTGATAACGGTTAGAAAAGCTAGGCGGGGACAATCTCCCAGCCTTGTTGCTTCCACGTGTTTACGGATTCCGGGTTAACGAAAATATGCGCCTCCAACTTTTCGTGTTGGAGTTCGATTTGTCCTTTCTCGTTTTTCCGGCATCCGCAATCATCTTTCTTCACCGGCGCGGTTTCGACTGTTTCCTCGACCGGTTCCTCAATGTTAGTTTTGCGTGTAGCCATCTTTTACACCTCCCCTCTAATCCTGACTTGTCCTATGAAACTGTAAAAGCCCTCGATTTGCGGGTCTACCGGTATATTCCAGGTTTCGATAACAACCTGCCAGCCCGTTTTCAAACGGCTAGCTAATATCTCTTTCAATGCTTTATCTATAAGCCATTGAGCCTGTTCAGCGGTTTTACCTGTCGCGGTCACCTGTACGGTCACATACTGGTCTGCGGATTCGAGATCCGTGTCTACGGTTCCCCCGCTCACCGTGTCCAGCACGAACAAGGGCGGGGTTTGCGTGGGTACTTTCCATTTACCGGTCGGTGCGATAGTGGAAAGGATTTTTTGTAGTTCGTTCATGACTTCACCCGAGAGCACTATCTATCGCCCCTTTCCAGGTTTTCTCCCACTCTTTCGTCGTGGCTTCTATCGCCGGGGCGACGTGCGGCCTTGGTGCTTGATGATAGACTCTCCCGAGCCTGTCCGGCCCGGTGAATCCGAATTCAAGCCGTTTCGCTTGCGGCGCTTTGGTGTGTATATCAGCCGAAACAATGTTCCCGGCTTGCCCCGGCGTGTGCGTCCATGAGCGCCGATAGTCGCCGTGCGGCGCCCTAGGGGCGGGCGGGTGGCCCTGGCGGCGTTTAATATCCCCCTCCAGGGTTTGGGCGTAGTCCATCACCGCAGCCCTCATAGTGGAAGGCATTTGGGTTGCGGCGCGGTTCATGACGTGAGCGAACTCTCCAGGATGCATTATTTGACCTCCTCAATGCTCAATATTTTGAATACCGGGAAACTAGAGACCGGAGCGAGCGTCTTTGTTTTGAACGCCCGTTCCAGAATCTCCGGGTCGCGGTATTTGAGAATCTTCGAACCGGTAATCTTCACATCAAGCCCCGGTTCAATGTTTTCTACCTCGACCGGCAGGATAAGCCGGTAGGCCCCGTCGGTCGGGTTAGGGACCGTAGGGTAAGGCACCCCGGGGGTTTCCTCCCCCTCCGGAACCAAAGCACCACGCCCCTCATAAACTGTTACCGGCGACCCTGGGATAGTTTCCCCGGTCTCATAGTCAAACGTTCCCTCCCCCGGTTTAGTGATTTTCACCAAGTCGACGAGGATAAAATCAAGCTGAGCCTGTAAAGCCGACACATCTAGGGGGCGCATTATTCGGCCTCGATTCCCTGGGACTCCAAAACAGCTCGCACTAGCCAGCCTGGTTCCGGGTTAGCGGGCGGGTCATCCAAGATTCTTTGTTCTAGCTCTTTCGCGTTTACCGGCTCTCCCCGAGCCACATTCACCTGGTCGGGTTTAATGTCGGCTACTAAATCGACCGGTAGCCTGATAGTCGCAAAGGTGCCATCGCGGGTCATGTCGATCCATACTTCCGCGTCCGGCAACAGCACCCCGTCAAGGCTGCACCAGTTCTCACACGGGCACGACGTGACAAGCAGGTTGTGGCGCTGCGGCTCTTTCACTTCATCTTCCATTTACGCGACCTTTCTAAGGGTTTCCTTATATCTCTCTAGGGCGGGGATAAATAGTTCGGTTTCGTATTCTTCCCCCAACGCCTCAGCCGCCTCAGCCGCCTCAGCCTCTGAAACTATCCGCTGCATCGTGGCGGATAGGGGGAGGAACGCGCGGCGACAGTTAGGGTGTGAGAGCGGGTATTCGCGGCATTCCTCGATTGTTCTAATGCTCCCGTTCGCGTAGTCCGTAGAATTGTGGGATTCCCAGCCGCAAGACGGCCCGTCTACAACCTCCATGTGAGTAACACTCTCAGACCGAGCCACATCTAAAGCCCCGTAGTTGAATGCGACAGCGCCCTTTGTCCTTGCGGCCATTTCCGCGTAAGCCTTAGCCGGATACTGCGCCCCGTTCCGATAGGTGATTACCCCGATGTTTAGGGCCTCTAGCTCTTTCCAAAACCGGCGGGCGGCGTGGGTGGCGGTCTCGTTAGTTGCTTGTGTCCACACTGTCCTGGCGGCCGCCGACCTGACCTTGTTAGCGAAAAGTTTTGAGGTTCTACCGGCCTCTTGACTCATCCTTAGGAAATCATCGTAGGAATCAGACGCTAGGCTCGCGAGCGCGTATTCGTCCATGTTTCCCCAAACGAGCTTCCCCGACGCGACCCAGCCCGCCATCTGCATCGCCCCCGCCCCGTAACGCCCCGAAATCAGGTCAACATAGTTTTGTGCCTGTTGGTCTACCGTGTCCTGGAAAGCTTGGATAGCATACTCGAACCGGTCCACGCGCTCTAGGGCGCGCCGGTAGGGCACCCGCGGCGCGGTGTCTTTCAACGCCAAAATCTTCGCGCGTTCCTCCTGGGCGTTTGCCCATGCCCCGTCCAGGGCGTCCAGAATATCGGCCTGGAGCCGGTCGAGGTCGGTTTCCGGCAGGGGCGGCCACGGGTAAGTAATCATCTTGCCCACCTAGACTTTAGGGCGGTGATTTCTACCGGGTGAAAATCGGTTATGCCGTCCCCGTCCGTGTCTTTCTCTAACCCCGCGATAAGCCGGTCAAGAGCACTAATGTTGTCTTTGAAAGACACGCTCACGGCTCCGGGGATAGTCACACTAAGCGCGGAGCCGAGCATAGTGGCGCGCCGCTCTTTCAAGGTCTCAATCACAGCTAGGCGTATCGACCCCAACCGTTCGACACGGGCGTTCAAATCCTGCTCGTCTACCTCACCCAGATAGGATTTCGCCCACTCGATTGTCTCCATTGATACTATTCCCCTCGTTTTAAGGCGCTCTAGGGGCGGGAAAAGGGTCAAAGCCCGCCCCTAGAGCACCCGTCCCTACAAAACCCCACAGTGGGGTTTTCCCCTCGGCGGGCGGACGGCACACATCGGTGAACCCGCCGAGGGAAAACTACACAATCCCCCGGTTAGGAGATTTTCGCGGTTACATAGTGGCCGGGAGCGGTCAAAACCGGCAAAGCCGCCGCGACCGTCCGAGTCAACACCCGCGGCGGGTCCTGCTCCACCAGCTTCGTCGAAACAATCCCCGGCGCCTCCGAAGCGACAATCCCAGGATTACTTCCCGTGGCCATTACCATGGCCTCCGCCGTGGTTCCGAACTGGGTGCGGCCCACCGACTCGGCGGCAGGGGCGGGTAGGATAATCAGCCGGTCCGCCGGGAGAGTGCGAACATATTCACCATCCACCTTGACCTGCGCATCGTAGGCTTCGATAGGCGCCAATCCCCACTGCAAACGAACCTGATTCAACTGGGTGGGGGAAATCGCGGTCGGAGCACCCGAGCCGGAATACAGCTGAGCCACGTACTCCTTGCTAGCGCAGAGTTTCGCGATAATCTCCGAGGACGCCAACACAAGCCCGGGGGCGGGAGCACCGTATACGGTGCGCGCCGCACGAACCCAGTTCTGCTCATCCGTCAAAGGCTTCGCGGAAGCGCCGGACCACGCGCCGGTCACATCATCGGCGATAGTCTTACCACCGACCTTATCGAACCCGATGGACTGGATCACACCGTTCTCGCTGATTTCGACCTTACGGGTCGCCAACAGTGAACCCGCCGCCAACTCCAGGCGCGCCCAAATCGCGTCTGTCTGGGTTTTAGCCTTATCGAACGCGGCGGCCTCCAAAGCGTTTTGGTTCGCGCCGTTGATAATCGGCTGCAGGAGCATCTCGAATTCTTCCACCGGCTCTTTGCCGCCCAAAGGCGGGAAGTAGCCCTCGGTGACGGAGCGAGTCGCGTCAATATTCGAGTAAGGGGCGGGCGCGTTGTGTACCCGATATTTCGCGGCCTCGACGGTCACGTCCACGTTCGCGATCCGGTATTTCGGGGAGTCGATGGCTTCGGGCGGCAACACTTGGGAGGTGAGCCGGAAGTCGGCGCGGTTCGGCACCTGACGCACGAAATAAGTCAAAGAATCATCAGTCAAATTTGGCAAAAGTTCAATCATGGTTCAAGTTCCTCTCATTAGGCTTGGGTGCGGATAGCCACCGGCAGGGTCAGGTTCGCGGGCAGGGCCGGAAGCTTAGAGTTGACGGTTCCGCGAGTGAATAGCACGGCGGGGGCGGTCGCGCGTCCCGTGTCCGGAACATCGAAAAGCAGCAGGCCCGCGGCGGCGGTCGGCTTTTCAGGGGTTCCCGCCGCGGCTTTCTTGAAAGTCCCGTCCGTGTCTTTGACGAGCGGGACACCGGACTTGAAAACACCGTCCTCGGCGGTCAAACCGGCGGTTTTCAGGGTGATAGATTCACGGTCTCGGGTTTCATCGAAATAGACCCAGTCCGGAAACATGGAAAGGTCATCAGCCACTGTGACTGGTTCGTAAATAGGCATAATATTAGCCCCTCTCTTTTGGTTGAAAGAATAAAGGTCGCGTTATTTTTATAACGGTCGTTACACCGTCTCGGACTGTTGTCCGGTTCCCGCGTTTTATAGCCAGCGGGGGTTTGCGGCCTCTCAACTTTCAACCCATAGAAAAGGGGCTAACATTGAGGATTGGTTATTCAGTTATGTTGTGCGTTTTCGCGGGCTATTCTTTAGCTCGGTTAAACCCAGCATAGCATGAAGATTGTTTCTTTGACGCGCCCGTTTTATTAGCGTGATAATCTCTCTCACTTATTCCGCTTTCACATATCCGTACTTCTCGGCATATACGCGCCCCAGTCCGCCAGGCTTAGATCCCGTATCCGGGCTGGCGGGTGTGTTTACGGGAGGAATGTTAGGGGTTTTTACCGCATTGAACATTTCGGGGCGGCGGGTTTTCAGCCCCTCGGCGGCGGTTTTGACCTCATCGGCTGATGCGTCCGATGGAATATCTAGGAGGCGTACCGCGTCGCTCAGGTTGTCCCCTGTGGCTCCAAGCTCAATCAAGGCACTTTTTTTCAACAAAAGGGCCTCCGCGGCGGCGGTTTGCGCGGTTTTCTCACTCAATGCCTTTTCACGATCCGCCAACTCCCGCTCTTTCTTTTCCGTCTCGGTTTCCGCCGCTTGCCTGTCTGCCTTTGCCTGATCAATAAACGCCTTCAACTTTTCCGCGTCCTCGAACCCTAAACTTTCCGCGACCTCGCGTTTGCCCGCCCGCTCCGCTTGAGCGCGTGCCGCGTTAATACGCTCGTTCAATTCTGCCACGGTAAAAGTCTTTTCAACTGGTGCATCATTTTCGGTCATAAGATTACCCGTCCTTTCAATATATAATAGGGATATAACCTACAAACGATTTTAGCAAAACGGGCGGCCAAAAGAGTTTGGGGAAAACGTGAGTATTCTTTCGGTCGTTATTCCAGGAATCGCCGCCCTTTTGGGTGTGCTGGTTCCTCAAGTCTTTATGCACCGGAAAAATAGGGCCGAGTCCCACAAGACAGAGTCCGAGGCTTTGTCTATCGATATAGCGAATATGCAAAAGTTGGACGCTATCTTAGGTCAGGTAAAAAACTCGCATAAGTCGAATATGCGTGAGGATTTAGACAACCTGATTTATTTACAGAGACAGTCTGAATCTAGGTCTCATAAGCATGAGGAGGATTTAGCGGCGTTGCACGCGGATTTCATAAATTTTAGGGACTGGACGGAGCGCCACATGGGACAAGTCACTAAAAAGTTGGATGCGAATTCTAAGGCTTTACAAGATTACATTCAGAAGCCCCCGGGCTGCTAACAAAGGAAGGAAAATATGGAACCGGAAATTAAACCCACTAGTGAGGAGCAGGAGCTTGTCGCTAACATGGCCGACCCGTCGGGTCTGCCGGAGGGCCAGGAGCCTATCGAGGAGGTTAACTATGGTGGTCGCTAACGACATTCTACGTGTCGCGGCGGGCGAGATCGGCTATTCGCGTTGGAATGACGCCCAGTCGGGGACAAAATACGGCAGGGACTATGCGACCCGACACGGCGCCTGGTACGGCTCTAACGGGGTCTCCTACTGTGCCATGTTCGTGACTTGGCTTTTCCGGCGTGCTGGTATGGATGTTCCCGGCGGGGACTTCGCCTATTGCCCCTATGGAATAGCCCAAATGCGCCGCGCCGGTCTCGAAGTAAACAAATACAATGCCAGACCCGGCGATATTGTGTTTTTCGACTGGGACGGTGGGGTCTCTGACCATGTTGGTGTCGTCGAGTTGAATAAAGGCGGGTATTTGCAGACTATCGAGGGCAACACTTCGTATCGGGGCAAGACAGGGAGCGTGGCTCGGAAAATCCGCTATTGGGGGAATGTTTGTAACGTTTTCCGGCCCCGTTATGGTGCCCCCGCCCCGGCCGCGAGGCCCGCGCCGGTCGGTTCGTTGACGGTGGATGGCTGGTTCGGCGCCCAGTCGATTCGGAAACTGCAGGCCGTTATGGGAACCCCCCAAGACGGTGTTATCAGTTCCCAGCCATCATCCAACCGGGCCTGGGTGCCTAACGCGTCTACCGGGTGGGAATGGGCCGCTAACCGGCACGCGAAAGGCTCCGTTGTCATCCAAGCGTGGCAGCGAAAGATCGGTGCCGCGCCGGACGGGTTTATCGGCCATGGCACGGTTCGGGCTACACAAAAATTCCTGGGCGTGGCTCAAGACGGCTACGCCGGGAAGATCACGATGTCGGCGTGGCAGACATGGTTAAACCAACACTAGAAGAAAGGAAAAGAATATGGTTTACGGTTCTAAATTGTTCTGGTCGGGTGCTTTTGAGCGGGCGGTGAAAACTTTCGCCCAAGCCTTGATTGCGTCTATCGGTACTAGCGCGGTGGCGATAAATGCGGTGGATTGGCCGGTCGTGTTGGCGACTGCGGCGACCGCGTGCCTCCTATCGGTTTTAACCTCGCTTGCTACACCATCAACCGCCAGCAAGTCTGAAACCGTGGTTGCGCAAGACTACGGGTCTAGCCTTGAGGACGAGCCTAAGCACGCCGCCTAAACGCTTCTAAGGAGCAATACACCCCCGTGCGCCTTGTTAAGGGTGCGGGGGTGTATTGTGTCAGCCGCGACTAGAGTTATTTTGAGTTCTCTCATAGTGCCGTCCTTTCTCTTACTTTTCCGCTAGTTGTCTGCGCTCTACGCTCATAGTCGCCGGGGCAAGCCCGAGCTTCTGACGGGCGGCTGCCGTGTCGCCTGTAGCCTCCACGATCGACAGCGCCCCGCTATAGTCGCGGGACTCCAGGATTCGGGCTTCGTCATCTGCGACCGGTACCCCCGCGGCCTCTAGCATCCGCAAGCCCGTTTCCACGGTGATCACTTTCCCGGCTACCGCCGACACGACCGCTGACACGGTGGTTTCTTGGTCTTTCGGCATGAAAGCACCGAACTCTAAGGCGGCGGGATACACGGTTTTGAGTTGTCCGGTTAGCGTCATCATTCTTTGAACCATCTTGAACAACAGGGCATATTTGGGGGCGCGCGCCAACCTCAGCGACCGCACCAAAGCGTTCAACGGGCTGTATTGGATTTGTAACGCGACCCCGGATAGGGCTGCGGTTTCCCCGCCCAAAGCAACCTCGGGAATGCGCGCGTTCCGGCTAAGCCTGGTGGTCAAATCTTTCACCCGCTGCCGCATCTCCGCCAACTGTGGAGCGGTGTTTATCGCTTCAACCCGTCCGCCTTGGTTTACCCACCATACAGCGCCGGGAGCCACCTCCTGCTGACGTTTACTACCATAGGCTGGGGCGTTCGCCGGGTCAGACACTACTAGCATGGGGGTGCCGGTGGTAGCGGACGCGGCGGTCGCGTCCGTGTCCGCCGCGTTCAAATCATCCAAAAGTTGCACTAGGGGGGTTAATGTGGATACCCCGAAATGTTCCGCGCCTGTCACCGTGTTAGGCACATGCACGACGGGGATAAAGTCGATGCCGAGGGGATAGTCTCGGATTGTTTCACCCTGCGAGTTGGTGGCGTATTTAGCGCGGCGCGGGTTCAAATCCAGCAGTCCCCCGCCATACTCCCAGGTGGCCTCAGTCACGAAACACTCCACCGCCGCCGGGGTATGATTCCATGGTAGCGAATACGGCTCTACGGGTTTCAGCTCATAGGTGATGCGCTTCACGAAAGACTGGCTGCCGTCCTCGAAATTCCAAGCCAAATGCACCTTGCTAGGGTATTCGGAGCCGTCCTCTAAGACGGGGAAATAAAACGCAGGGTCGATAACTTTCAGGCGCGGCCGTTCCCCGAACTCTAGCAAATATACCGCGTCGCCGAGAGTGACTGCTTTCCGCTCTGCCTCCATCAGCTTCAAAGAAAAATTCTCAGCAACCGCCCATTCCCTCAATACGGCCTGAGTGGCTTCGTCCGGTGACGTGATTTCCTGGCTGTCTCCCATCACGCTCGCTAGGGTTTGCTCTATCAAAAGCCCCGGGTCGCCGTATTCCCGCAGCTCCCGCCGATCCTGGGAGCCGGGAAGCTGCCATGCGGTTCCCCTAGCGTAGGCGCTTAATACAGTGTAGGCATTTAGGCGGCGTTGGTCTTTCACAGGCACCCATTCGGCGAGATTAAACCCGCTCGTAATATGATGATTTAGTCCGGCCCACGGGTCGATAACAAGATTCTCCATATTTTTATTATATTTCTTGAGGGTTTTGTTTTCTTTGCCCAAAATATAAATCCCCGACGGAACCAATCTGGGTGTTAATCCGCCGGGGACTTTAGGGAGAGCTACACTTTGCAGCCACCTATTATTATTCCACATTCGCGATTAGACATGCGGCGCGGGTTATTGCTTTCCAGCTCCGATAATCTAAATCAAGGCCGGTTTTTCTTTTAGCGTATTCGCAGCCCCCCATCTAAATATTCTTCCTCACTCAAATATTTGTCAGTAATCCCAGGCTAGCAAACAACCCAAAACCCTAGGTCAAAGCAATATTACACCCTGCCCGCTAGCCGACGGTTAAACACCGCCTCGTGCCCGCCACCCTCAAGAAATAGCGCGGTCAAAGCCCACACCATAGAATCCAAAAGGTCCGGAGACTTTTCCCGCCCTTCCCCCGTATAGGTAAGCATTTGCGATTCCAGCTCCTCGAACTTCGCCCCGTCCCCGTAGTGGTGGATTCTTCCTTGCTCATATAGGGTGGCGACCGGCATAGCCCTCCCGCGTTTGTCTTTCACCGCGTGCACGGTTTGGATTCGGATATCCGGCGCGACCATCCTTAGCACGGTGCTAAGATATTCCCCGCCGTTGTTCGCCTCCAAAACCACACGAGACGCGCCATAACGCCGAGCTAAACTAGCCGCTGTTGTCATGGCTTCTACCGGCCTCCAATGGTCCTGCACCGAGTCGATAACGTAGCCTTGGGGTAGTTCGGGGAATCCCGGTACCCCTATCGCGATACCGGCAACAGTTATAGCCGTAAAGTCCGCGCCCTCGGTCGAGTTTACGGCGGGGTCTACCGCCACCACCACATCCGACAAAGGCGGCAAAGTATCCACCCTGAACCCCGGGGTTTCGAAAATAAGGTTCGTCCACAACGCCCCCTCGGTATCTTCAAGTATTTCGCCAGAGAGTTCCTGCGCGCCAAGCCTAGTCCCCCCATAATCCCGGTAGAGCTTCTCCAACGCTATCTCGGAAAGGTTAGGGGCGTTATCTTTCGTGTGTCCCCTGGTGAGAAACACTCCGGCCTTGGCCACCAAGTCCCTAATGTGTTTCACCGGCTTTGGCGTGGTCGAGATCACCATTTGGGGGCTTGGGGATTCGCGCATAGCGAACCACACCTGATCAAAGGCGTCCTGGGCCGTGGTTTTGTTCCAGGCCGCATACTCATCAAACCACGCCTTATCAAAAGCAAAACCGCGCAGGTTGTCGGGTTTCTCAGCGCTGAACCCGTAGATAGTGGAGCCGTTAGTGAGCCGTAGAAAGAAACGGCCGGAACCGCCGGACGCGTTATATTTCGCCTGATACTCCTGCGGGATTACTTTCAACAGTCCGGAAGTTTTATGCTCAAAGCAAATCGACCGCACCAGGGACTCTTTTTTGCCCATGACGCAAATCTGCTGGTTAGGTGTCTTTGCCCATTCCTTGACGAGTTCGGCCGCGGTCCTGGTTTTCCCCCAGCCGCGCCCGGTTAGTAAAACCCACTCATGCCACGCTTCGGCGGGCGGGTGCTGGGTGGCGCGGGCGTGAGGGTATGGGTAGCCGTCATGCGGGCGCCCGTCGCAGTTTTCTTTGTCGCAGTACCACACGGCCTTATCGCGCCGAATCAAAGCCCTAAGCGCGGAGAGACGCGCCATGAAATCCTTATCCATCCCCCAGCTCCCGCTCAATCTCCAGTTTCATCTCTATAAGCAGATCGCGCCGCTCCTCCGGGGTCATAGCCTCCAGGTCAGGAAAACTAGAACCGCCCGACTCCTGCGGGGATTCCTTTACCTTGTCGAACCCGTCCCCGTCCCTGTAATAGTCAGTCGCCATTTTCCCAGCAAGCTCAATCAGCCTCACCCTAGCCGAATCCCCAAGCTCCTCTATCGGGGTGTTCAAAATAACATCCCCCGCCATCTTTTGCGCGCCCGCTATCAATGCTTCCTGAACCTCTTCGGCTTTCAGTTTCTTCGCCGCAAGCCGGTATCTTTTCTTCGCTAAAAGGTGCTGGTCATATTTCGCGGCGCGCTCTTTCCATTTCCATTTAGCCGAATACTCCGCGATAACTGGATATTTTCGCCCGGTCTGCTCTGCCACATCTCCAAGGCTCCGGGCTTGCCCGCCACTTAAATAAAACTGGAAGTATGTAAAGACTTTCTCGGTTTCGCCGGGTTGCCTATCCCAGGGGTGCGCCGGTTGTTTCAACGGTTTCCCCTCCTTTGTCGTGGCGGTTTACTGTTTGCTATTGTATCGCGGGTTTTTCTTTTGGGTTTTGAGGATTTGTGTAGGGCGTGTTTTTTGGTTTGTTCAGCAGTTTTGTTTGTTTTCTTCTTCGTTGTTCCATGTTTCTCGGAGTATGTCTTTCCCGATTTCGATTAGCCCGTAGGCTTCTTCTAGGTTCCATTTTCCGGTTATGGTGTTCACGTTGGTGGAGTGTTCGGTTTCTCCGGTTTCGCGGTTTATAACTTTTTCGATAGTGATTGTCATGACTGGGATCATGGTTTTTTCCCAGTGTTGGTTTTCTTCTTCGTCTAGTTTCATGGGGGGGTTTCCTTTTTTGTGGCCCGCCCCTCAGGTGTTCGGGTCTGGGGGCGGGGTTTGCTGGGGTCTTGCCGAGTTTGCACGGCACAAGCCGGTTGACTGGTCCGGTTTGGTGACTGCACGTTTCCCCAGATCCGACCTTGTGTTTCGTAAGCGAACCGTAACACGGGCCGGAAGTTTTAGAATGGTGGGGTTTCGTCGTGTTGCCCGGTTAGGGGCTGTTGGTTTTGGGGCGGTTGTGTCCACTGGTCGGTTTGGGGTTGTGTCCATGCCTGGTTGTCTTGCGGATCGTTCCATCCCTGGGTGGGTGTTTGGTTTTTCCCTTGCCATTGTGGGATTAGCGCGACCGTTTCGGCGTTCACTTGGAAGGCGCGGACTTGGTTTCCTGTTTTCTGGTCTATCCAGTTGTTCGGCTCCAACTCGCCGGTTATCAAAACTTGGGTGCCTTTGTGTGTTTGTTCTGCGATGGTTTCGCCTTTCTCTCCCCACATGTTCACGTTCAGGAATACGGGGTCTCCTTTATCCTCCCATTGGTTTGTTTGCGGGTTGTGCTGTTTACGGTTGCACGCCACGTTGAGTTTGCATAGGGCTTTCCCGTTTGGGGTGTATCGGATTTCGGGGTCGCCGGTTAACCGGCCTTTGATTTGGATTCTCGGGTATGGCATTTGTGCGTCCTTTCTCTCTTACTATTTTACCGGAATAGTTTTATTCCGGCTGGGTCGGTTTATTGACTGAGATAATACGGAATGATTTTATTGGTTCTCGGCTGGCGGGTAGTTTCTCTAGTTTTTTTCGTTCTGTTCCGATAATGGTTTTCAGAGCATCGTATTCAATCTCGAACGCGGCGAGGGTTTGGGAGGTTATCCTCTCTTTGCGTAGCGTTTCGCGGTTGTTTCGGTACATGTCGAGACCGGCTTCGATTAGTTGCAGCCCTGCCGATAGTTCCTCATATAGGGTGTGTCCCATTGTTATCTGTCCTTTCTATAGTTTCGGGATTTGCATGGTTTGCGCCGTATCAATACACATTAGGGCGGTGTTCAACGTGGCTGAGCGGCGTGTCCAGGTTTGCAGGTTCGCTAGTTCTTGACCGTTGGTTATCTGGTCGGTGAAATAGTGTGCTTCCGCTATGATTCGCATCGCGTCAATGATTTTGTTTCGTGCTTCGACCAGGTGCATTTCGTATTGCATCTGGCCGGGTTTCCCTTGCCCGAATAGTTGCGTTTCTTCACTCACTTTACTGTTCCTCGTTTCTGTAGTTTTCGTTATAGGTTTCGCCCGCTACCTCGATAATCAGCGCGGTTTCCGTAACTGTTGCGCGACCGTTTTCGTTGTCACGTCGTTTAACGGCCCGCCCACGTTTACTTTCTCTATGGTTTTCGCGCGTAGGTTTATTTTTTCAGCCCATTGTGCGAAGTCTCTTTTGATTTGCCCGATCCGGTAGTCTGCTACTAGCGGGGATTTCGTGTTCATTCCTCGTGTTCCTTTATGAATTCTAGAGTGATTTGGTGTTTCGATATTGGTTTAGCTATCGGGTAAATGTGTACCGTGAGTAAATGTTTCGCGTCATCGTCCGGTAAGATACCTGCCTTGATAGCGCCGTCAATAAGCGGTTTCAACATGGGGGAGATGTTTAGTAGGTCGAACCTTTTGGCTCGTAAATATCCTACCCCGATAATAAGATGCGCTTTCTCGAACCTTGGGCAGCCATGAAACTTGTAAAACGCTAACTCTAAGAGTTTGTTTTTCGTGCTCACCCATTGCATAGTATTTTTCGGCATCCGGTTCGAGGTCCGCCACAAGCCCTCTAACTCTTGCGCGAATATGCGCTTATATGCGTCTACCATAGGCCTTCTGTTTCTTCCCATTCCTTGGTTCGTTTTTCGAGTAAATGTTTCAAATGAAGATTCTGTTTCCTGTATTCGATTAGTTTCAGGTTCATTGCTAGTTTTTCAGAGGTTTTGTTGTGTTTCGAAGTAATATCTATCTCGAACCTTTCGGCGGGGGTTAGTCCACCAAATATTTCGAACCTTTGTGAAACGTGGATGCCGCGTTCGAAGATTAGCCCTAAACATAGGCATTCAATAGCGACCGGACACTCTAGACATGATTCAATATAGCGGCCGTCGTCGGTTTTCTCGTCCCACTCTTTATCTCCGACGCATTTACCGGATTCAGTGGTGGCTTCTCGTAAAGCCTGCAATGCGGCTGTCATTGCCCTGGTGGGTTGTTTCGGGTAAAGGTTTTCGCTACCCATTTTGGCCTCCGATCTGCCTCGGGGCTGTTAGGGCGGTTAACGCGGCTGTTCCCGGTGTCGCACCTTGGATGATTTGCCGCCGCCATTCGGCTTCGTATTCCGCGTAAGCCACGGGGTCGCAAGCGATTTCGGCGGGGGGTTGCGGCATCAAGTAGCTGTTTAGGCGTTCGCGTTTTAGCGCGCGCCAAAGCCTGTTTAGATCGGCTGGTTCCATCCAGCCCGTGTTGTTTTTATGCCACTCGATAGCGAGGTTTCTTGCCTCATTCGGTGGCATGTCGGGGTCGAGTGTCGCGGCCCAGTATTCGAGTTTTGCTTGGTCGATTTGTGTGCCTTGGTGTGCTAGTGCGTGGATTTTCAGGGCTTGGTTCGCTGCCTGTAGGTTCATAACATTCTCTCCCAGTAGTTTTTGTCAGAAATGTTGCGTCCGTCCAGTTCGGTATTCGGGGTAAAGCCTTCTTTCTCGAATAAGAAAACGCCGTCCCAGGGTTTTACTTCGATAACTCCTAGTTGCTTGAAAAATTTGAACCACATTTTCGGGTATTCGATATTGTTTTTGTAAAGTCTTTGAATGTAATCCCTGAATTCGTTAATCCGGAAATCGTTTTTTTCATAGTTGCAAATATGGCATGCCGCAAGCAGGTTTTCTTCTGTGTCCGCGCCGCCACAGCTTATAGGGTTTATGTGGTCAAACTCCACCGAGTTTGGTTTTTTTCTTTCCCAGGTGAGCGGGGTTCCGCAATAGGCGCAGCGTCCGCCAAATTGGCTAAATTTGTTCGCTAGTATGGTGTTGCTGAATTTTCGCCGGTTTTTCTTCATCTCGTTTTCCTCCTTTTCGTTGTGTTTCCGGGGTTTTTAGAATGGTGGCGTGTCCCAATCCATCCCTTGCGTGCTATAGTCATCGACGTTAAGGCCGTTTTCCCGCGCGTTTCCTGTCTCGGGGTATAGTTCACTAGATTTTGGGGGGTTCGGCGCTCTATGAGCCGTTTCTGTGACGATTTGGGGGTGTTCTAGCCTCTCCGTGTATTCGTCAATCGCCTTCCACGTGTCGGCGGTACCACCCGTTTTCGACTTCAAAGCGTCCGGCAGCCACCGCAAAGCCGCCCGCCATTCCGCAGCCCAATCCCCCGAGAGGGTTTTCTTCCGGTTGTGGTAATCCCGGAAGAACCCGACTGCTTCGGTTAAGTCAAGAATCCCCGCCGATACTGCGAGGTTCTCGCCCTGGGCGTTCGGCAGCCAATCCGCCGGTAAAGGCCGTTTAGCCGTCTCGGCCTGCCAGCGCGCGTTATCAAGCCTGGTTTTCGCCTCGATGCTCCGCGCCCAAGTCTCCGGCACCCAAGTCCGCAAGGCTTGAGCAAAGCTCAAATGCCAGTTCTTCGAATATTTGCCCTGGTCTGCCCAATCCCTGAAAATCCGTATCGCGTCACCGAGGGGGATTCCCAGCTCCGCGCACTTTTGTTTCGCGTTTTCGGTCGGTTCCCAATCTGGTGGCAAAAGCTCACCGTCCGTTTTTTTCCGTTTGGGTTTCGCGCGCGCTACTATCGCAGCTTTGCTGCGTCCCTCCCCTTGGGGGGTGGGTTCATTTATGAACCCGGGGGGGCTTTTAACTTTTAACCTTTTAACAGTTTCGTTTGTTACCTCACCGTCTAACATGGTGTTACCCTCGTCGCTAACAAAGTTGTAACAAGTTGTTAGATTTTTGTTATCCGATTCGGTAACACTTTGATAGCGGTTTTCCATACCTTTCCGCCCCGCAGACGCGCGTTTACCTGCGAGTTCATCGACCTTGGCGCGGCTCATGTTCATTTCAAGAAAATCATGAACCGCGAGAATTTCAGGATTTCCCGTTTTTTCCCACAACCCGAGTTCCATCATTCGCTGAAACTCCTTTTGAGCCTGTTTTGAGGAAATGCTGAAACGCGAAATGGGGTCGTTTTTAGGAAACAAACCATCGGTCTTATTCCGCTTGCAATACTCGATAGAGTACAGATGTAAACAGATTTCTAACGGGGTCGCTAGCATGATTTTCGGGTTGTGAAAATACCCGTATTCAACCTTAAAGTACCTTTTACGCATATTGGCTTATTCCCTCCATCAGGTACTCGGCGACCGGTAAGCTAATCCCGTTCCCGTACATTTTGAGAAGCTGGGTCTCGGTAGGCTCAGCCTTAAGCCACTCGTCAATAAAACGATCAGTTTTCCGCTTCTGTCCCACCGTGGAAGTCCACGTGTCCCACACTTGTCGCCAAAACACAGGGTCGGTGTTATCTAAAGCCAGCCCGTTTATCCAAGAATCTGGAAAGCCTTGCAAACGCCCCGCCTCTTTACCTGTTAGGTAACGCAGCCTGCCTTTTTGTTCAACCAAAACCCCTGCACCTTCAAGCCCTCCCCCATGCGTCATAAGGGTCGGTGCTACCTCCGCCGATCGCATATCGTTATCAAAATTCACCCTTGCCCAAACACGAGCGTCCTTAGCCTTTTCGGGATCAGTGATCCTCTTTTCGTAAACCGGCGCCGCAAAGTCTCTATCTGCGATTGGTCTAAAAAGGATTTTTCCGGCGGATTGGCCTCCAAAATCTGTAACAACGAAGATTCTTTTACGACGTTGGGGGACTCCCCAATATTGAGAGTCGATAACCCGCCAGGCGATACCGGAATTTTCTCCCACGATAAGCCCATTAGGGAACCACGACTGTCCAGGGGGTTCAGGTATAGTAGCGTGGTTTGTTTCTCCCGTGAGGTTGTGAAAGTTTTGAAGCACGGCTCGGAAATCGGCTCCTCCATTTGAAATAAGGGCTCCTGTGACGTTTTCCCATATCGCGTATCTCGGTAGCGTCCCATTAGTATGTTCCCTCATTTCTCTGGTTATCCTGATTTGTTGAAAGAATAGGCTCGATTTTTCGCCGTCAAATAAACCTTGCCTAGTCATGTTTGCGATTGATAAATCTTGACACGGCGAACCGCCACAAAGAATATCCACAGGTTCTATTGTGTCGCCACACATTTCGGTAATGTCCCCGTAATGTTTCATCTCTGGAATATTCTTTACCGTGACTTTTATCGGGAATGGTTCTATCTCCGAAGCCCACACTGGTTTTATCCCGTACTGTTTAGCGGCCAAAGGGAAAGTTCCTGAACCGTCAAACAGCGACCCTAAACTAATTTGACTCAATTCTCTGCCTCGTCCTCTAAACGGAAATCTTGCAGAATCCGCCACACCCTATAATCCACGTCACTCACTAGGTTTTCCGCGGCCGCCAACTCTTTCTGTCCGTAACGTTTAGCGGTTCCAGCTACCCAAAGATTCAACTCGTGCAATTCATCAGATAGGGATTTCAACACTTCGGACGCGTATTCGCGATCTGTTTTCAATGGCGGTTCTGTGCTTGTTTCACTCATCGTTTGTTCCTTATATAGAGCATTAGCGGGCCTCGATTCCTTTAGCATGGTAGGTGTCCTCCCACCATTCCGGGGGACGCGTTCGGGTCGTCGCCTCACCTACGAAGTACTCGTAAGGGTCACCGGACCGCTCTATAAGCCCCGCCTCTATAAGTTCCCGTAAAACATCAAAATCGAGGTATTCTTCAAAGTCGGCGGGGAAATCATCCAGGCTCGCATACCCGCCATATTCGGCGATAAGCCCGTAAGCCACGAGTGCTTTCAGCGAGATTTGGGTTAGCTTGTACCCGGTCTCTGGCGTCACATACCGCACCATCTACTTTGCCTCGCTTTCCACTAGCCCGCGTTTCTCAGCCTCCGCTTTCCAGCCGCGCCACACGGCCTCGATAGCCCTGGGTGGCCACGTGTCCCACTGGCCTTTAGGTGCGTCCCCGCGCATCACCCACACCGCGGACTTTTGCAGGTTCTCCGGCGCGATTTTCAGCACCCCTGCCCACTCGACGGCAAGACTGATTTGTTTTTCCCGGTCTGCATCTAGCGGGTCTAGAATTTCCCCCGTGGTTTCGTCCACGCTAACGGGTTTTTCCGGCCCTTTCACGGGCTCTGTGGATTCGACTACATCTTTAGCCAGTTCGGTGCCCTCTGTGGGGTTTCCCGCGCCCCCTGAGGGGGTTTCCTCCACCACCTCTGCCACGGCCACATACTGGATGTTTTCCATCTCCTCCGGGGTTAGCTCCTGCCACACGATTTTCCCGGTTTTCGGCGCGTCCTCTGTAGGCTCGGGGACTTCCTCGACCTCGATAACCGGCCCCGCGAGCGGGTCTTGTGGTTCCCCGCCCAGTTCCTCCGCCGTGTACACGAATCCCGCTAACGCGTCTGGCGCACCCATCCGGCACACCTCCGTAATCGCCCGCGCCCGCATCATCTGGTCCGGGTATTGCCGCCAGGACGGGGTAGACACTAGAAGGCCCGCGGTTTTCGCCGCCTCAATATCCCAAGTGACGGTGAAAGGAAAATCCGGGTCATCTTTCCTAATAAGGGTCGCGGTAGCCGAGGGCGGTTTCTTAGTAACCTCCACCCGCAGCTTATGCCCCGCCCTGCGTACCAGCGCTCCCATAAGCTCCGCACTCAACGCGGGTTTACCGTTAATAACATTGATGGTGTTTATCGCCTCAATCGGTTTAAGATCAAGGGCTTCACCCATAGCCATAGCCACAAGCACATTAGCGGGCTGCCGTTGATAAGCCCGTGGTAAAAGATTCGCTTGTGATATTAACGTCGCGTACTGTTTTTGTGCCTCAATCTTTTCTAGCTCGTTTCCCATTAGTCCAATCCTTTCTCTAACTCGCTAAGTTGTTTTCTCATTTCGCGAACCTCGACAAGCATCCGCGCGACTTCTAATTTTTCTTCTAATGCGCGTTTTTGTTGCCGTAGGCTTTCTAAACTCGGAACCATAGACTTCACCGCCGGTTCGGGTTTAGCCTCCTCCGGCCCTGGTTTTTCCGGTTTATGTTCAATAATCGCGATCCTTTTATCCGACTTAGCGCGTTCTTTACCCACAAGAACCTCCTGAATGTCCTGCACGTTCACGAGCCGTTCATTTAGCCATGATTTCTGCGACCGGACTTTACCCGCTTTTATATAGCCGTGAATCGTAGTCGGGGCGATACCAAATAATTCAGCAACCCTCGTTAACGGCTTCCAATTCGCGTTCGCTTTCGGAACCATCAGGAAATAGTCCTCAGCATCCCTCAAGCACTGCTTAGTGTAAATAAAGTAGCCATATTGATTCCTTTCCGGATTTATAATCCCCATATGTTGCAGTCGGTTCACATGCGCCGGCTTTATTTCCAACAGTCTCGCAAGTTCTCCCCGCGTATATGTTGTACCCATCAGTCTTGCCCTTTCTTTTCTGTCACGGCGTGAATTTCACGCACTAGCCGCAGTATTTCCGCGACCATTTCTCACATCGATATTTGGTGGTTTTCTTCCTGATTCAACCCACCTCTTTCGAATAGCCCCAGTTCGGCAAGCTCAAAGTGTCGGTCTGGTAGTGGGTCGGCCACCCGTCCCGCTCCCACCGTTCGAAATCGTTTATCGCCGCGTGATTCAGTTTTTCGCCCTCCACTATCGCGGCATCATCTAGCCGGTAAACCCCCGTAGTGTAGGGCGGGGTTTTCTCCTGCGCGATAAACCAAAACTCCACCTGCGAGCGTTTACATTTGAACGCGGCGGTCAAAGTTTCCTCATACCAGGCGGCCTGCTGGTGGTATCCCAAATCCACTATCGACCTGATAAACCTGGACTTTTTCGCGGATTCCGTCGTCTTATAATCCACGATTTTCAACTTTCCGTCCTGGATCGTTATCCAGTCCGGGCGAGTTCTAACGAGCGTTTTCTTGCCGTTATTCAATTTGAATTCCGTTATATAGGAGCCTTCAGCCTCGCCCTCAAAAGGATTCAACAAAGCGGCCGCGTCAGGGTTAGCCATCACACTCGCCAGCACCTCTTCCAAGGTCTCTTTCTCTTTCACAAGGGTCGGAATAAGACCCTCGGCTATGGCCGCGTCCCTGGCCTCCCTAGCGGTCTTAGTCCTATAATCCGGCGCATCTATCCACTCGATACCCTTACCGCCCTCCAAAATATTGGCGTGCCAAAGGGTGCCTAGCCGCATCGCGTCGGTCGGTGGTTGCGGGTGCGTGCGCTCCCAGTTGAACCGGATTTCATCCCCTCTAGCGATTGTTTTCGCGCCGCTACTAGAGAGAATCCATTTCATCGAGTGATAGGCCGCGTTGCTCATGTCGTATTTGCCCGGCCTGATATCGTGCAAATCTTCCGGTGGTTTTTTAGCCTTGATAAACTTCACTATTCCGTCCCTTTCATTATCTTTTTTGATGCTTCGAGGTTCGCCGCCGCTAACCGAAGCTGGTTCATGGTCTCGGTGTTCAAATCCTCAAGAATCTTGCGTTGCTTCGCTAAAAGGTTGGTTTCAGTTTCTAGCCGCCGGTTAAGCCGCTTCACCTGCCCTATCACCCGCTTATAGTCCTTTATCGCCTGCTCCAGCATCTCCACCCCCCAAGACCCATTCCGGAACATCCAACGGTTGCCCCGCGGTTTCCAGAATCTTCTCCGCCATCGTCAACATGGCGTCACGGTAACCGGCATTGAAATACACGTCCTGGTTTGATTCGATATCTATCTGCGCGTCCTTAGCGCAAGCTATCGCCTCGTGATAGAGCCGCATAACCTCCATTGAGGTGAGTCCCGCCGTCATAGTGGCAGTTTCCGGCCAGGCAGGCTCAAAATCCACCCCCAGCCTCGCCCTAGCCGTGGCCTTTAATAGCCCATCTAGTCTTGTTGTAATACCCTTTCTCATTTGTTTTTCCCTTTCTAATCAGTGGCCTGCCGGCCGGTTTCTAAATCAATCCATGTGTCTCGGTATTCCGAATACGCGACCCGGTTTCTCCCTTTCACGTGCTTCGACAGGAGGAGGCCCCAGTTTTTAGCGGTCGCCCTGCGGGATTCGACCCACCCGTGACACCCCGTCGTTCCCGAGCCACAAAGCAAAATCAGATTCGTAGAGCTGTTGATGTCGGGGTCGCGGGTTCCACCCATCCCCCGCGGTTTCCTGTGGTGAATCGAATAAGGCTTGCAAGGCACCCATTCGACGCCGTCCCACGACGCTAGGGGTTTACCGCAACGGAAACATCTCCCGCCCTCACGGCCTATAACCGCCCGTTTGGTTTCTAATGTTGGCCCCGTGTTTCTCACTGTTTCATCGCCTCCACCCATGCCGCTAGGTCTTTCGTGTCGATACGGATAGCCCGCCCGCTAGGGGTAGAGAAATATTTGAGTTTCGGCAGACGCGGGTCTGTGACGTGCATAGCCTCCCGCAAAACTTTCTGTGAGAGGTTCACGCGATCCGCTGCTTCTTGTAGGGTCAAAAGTTCCATCAGTCCTCTTTCTCCGGTGCCTGAGAAACCCGCCCGGGGTCGTCCACGCGGTGGCGGTAACCGTCCTGAAACCACTCCTCGTACCGGATGCTGCCATCCGGATAGTAGCTGGTGTTTTTTTCTACACCGTTGTCTAAATTCTCGGTCTTGGTGCTCATAGTGGCTCCTTTCTGGTTATGGGTGTAGGAGTATCGCTGGGATGGTGCAGGCACTGTCGGGTGTGGCGGTGCGGGGGTGGAAATACCACAGGTCGGTTTCGACCTGCCGGGCGTTGCCTTCCGTCACGAACACGCCGTGTAGCGCGTTCCCGTCCGGGTTGTTGTGGGCGGTTCCCATTACTGGCCAGTCGCCCGGATATTGGCTTAAAAGTTCAATGAGTTCTTTCACGGTGGCTGCTATCTGCCGCATTATTCCTCCCCAGCCCGATAAGCCTTAGCAATGCAAGATGGTGTCGGTGCGTGTTTTGCGGTCATGTATTCGAGCCAAAAATCTCGTAGGCAGTCGTCACACAGAAAGACGACTTTCGAATCATGCCTAATATCTTCCAGGTCTTTCTGTTTTTCCCACTTGAGGGCTTTGTCGTATGCGGCCCCGTATGAGATGTTCGCTAGGCAGCCTCCCTCATAATGAAAACCGCAGAAACAAGCGCAGTCGATTATTTCGTGAAACTCTGCGCCGCAACGTCCACATTCTTGTAAAATGGTTTCTGGGGTACGCATTTAGGCCACCGCCCTGCAAAACTTGTTAATGAAGTACTGTTGGCCTTTGCCCGTGACTTTCGGGGTCTTAGTGAGCCGGTTCAGGCCGTCCGCGCCCACAACCAGGGACTCCTTGATTCGGAAAAGCCCCAACTCCATTGATTTCTGGGTCGGCATGTTCCAGCGGTCCCCCGGCGTCGAACATAGATAGTGCTCGTCGCGTAGGATTTGAAACAGGCGGTTTTGGCCTATCAGCACGCCCATGCCGCGCAAGATTTTCGCTAAGTCCCCTACGAGGATTGTTTCTTGTGTTCCCGCTACCGCCTCCGCGAACAAGATTTTGGGGGCGTCCGCTTCCGCCTTAGCTTCCAAGGCGAGGCGCGCGTCGCGGTCTTTTTTCCAGTTTTCCGCCATTTGGATAATCGCGTCCGGGGTAGTGATAGCCCGCCACGCGGCCTCCATATCCCCGTAGTGTCCGGTTCGGCGGATAGTCGGAAGTACTTCCTCGAATACCCATTTCTCGAATCTTGCCGCGGTGGGTAGTTTGGAGTGGGTGATGAGCCGGTACAGGTCAGGCTCGGTGATGAATGTGAATTCTTGCGTCCCACCAGCAGTTTCAAGGGGGTAACGTTTCGTTACCCCCTTTGTATGGTCGCCCAACGCCTTGCTAGGGTTCGTGTATCCGAGAATGGTACACACGTCTTTACCACAGAACAGGGTTTCTCCGTCCACGGTCGCGGTACGCAACTCCTGGCTATCAAACTCGAACCGCGTAATATCTTGCGTAATCATTGTTCCCTCTTTCCTCTTATGCCGCCGTTTTGACCGTGGTTACACTTGCCAACTCGTCTAAGGTCATCCCTGAAATGGCGGCTAGGCGCGCCAATAGGTCTTGTGAGATTGCTTCACCTTGAGCAAGCCGGGTTAGCCGGTCGGGTGTGATTCCCAGGGCTGCCGCTAACCCCTCATGCGCTAGGTTGTGCTGTTTCAGTACAGTGTGGATAACACCGGTTTTTAGGCTGATTATCAACATTCCAACTCCTTCCGCAGTTGTCATACTGACTAATTTAGCCATCTTGATTTACTTTGTCAAGTCATGTCGGGTAAGTTACCCACTTTGCCTAATAGTGTGGTATTATTTCAATGTGACTAAATCAATCACTTGGTACGAAGAAACTGTCGCCGGGGATTCCGTGAACCAGGTAGCCCGCAAAACCGGGCTATCCCAGTCCACTCTCAACCGGCAAGTAACCCAGTACTATCAACTCTCCCCGGAGGCAGCGGTCACCATTGCCCGCGCCTACAAAGTAGACACTCTGGAAGCATTGATAGTCACCGACCTAATCACACCCGAAGAAGCAGCAAGCTATCGGAATGTCGATTTAGATTCGCTAGTCCCATCTGTCCTAGAACGTGCTACTGACACGCAGCTGACCAGGGAACTAACTAGGCGGTTAAATATGCTTGCTGAAATGCAAGCATCCCAGGACTAGCCATAACTGAATAAAAAACAGGTTGCCCCGTGACCCTAAAGCGAGCCACGGAGCAACCTGTCGATATTTTCGACAAGTTCAATCACCCAGACGCGAGCGGATACACTCCCGCTCGCAGTAGATGTCTACTTGGTCTTAGCTAGACGCTTCTCAATCCGTTCCTCGCGTTTATCCCAGTCCCCGTTCCAGCCTTTACGCCGCGCCTCACGAATCACTTTCAACGCGTCACCGTAGCGTTTTTCCTTTTCCAAGACTATCGCCATACGCTTATAGCCATGATGCTCAGGCAACTTAAAAACGCCCGGATTCCACTCACCTTCCGCACGCATTCTCTCAATCGTGACAGATTTTATTGAATCAAACTCACGCTTAAAAGCTCTTCGCGCTTTCGCCTCCATCTCAATCTGTAACCGCGCGCATTCCATAGACCTCTCAAAATAAACCGGGTCATCACGCAGCACATAAAAAACGTACACACGCGCCCGCAACCCCCGTACATGGAACGGCTAATAGACCAGGCGGTAGCCAACACCCTAATCGACTTCGACATCTACCGATACTGGGAAAATGAGCTAGGCGGCCACGCGGGAGGCATCGCTAAAGCCCTCGAACAGCCCTTATGGCTGATAGAGGCTTACCGACGTACGAGTAAGGGGTGAAAACTCTAAAACCGTTTGTCTAATACAACTTGCCTTTATTATGCAAGTCATGCTAGACTTGTAGGGTGAAGAGGAAAGCAATGATTAAGAAACTCCAGCTCGAAGCGAAACGCCGCGGGCGAGAATTCGAAATCAAAGAACTAACTCGACACACCGCCATAAGAATAGGAACCGAAGCACACACCCTCGGAAGACACAACGAATTCGACGAAACTACCGTCAGGCAATTTTTCGCACAATACCAATCAGAACTAGGGAAAGGCTGGTGGCGGAAATGAGAACCTTCACAGTAACCGCAAGACGCATGAAAAACGGACGTTGGGCAATCTCCAACGAAGAACTAGGAGCCTACTCACAAGTATCCCGCCTAGACCAGATAGAAGAAGAAATGCGCGAAGCCTTGGCGTATCTCGCGGGAATAAACGAGAACGAGATAGAAATCAGCATACAACCAGAACTGGATGAATCTGTTTCTACCGCACTAGAACATCTCATCGCGGCCAGGAACGCCGAACAGGCCGCCACAGCCAACACCAAGGAAATCTCCGCTAACACGGTCCGCTTACTCCGCAACCAAGGCTACTCCATGCGGGACATCGGGACTTTGCTCGGGGTATCACACCAGAGAGTATCGCAACTAGCCGCAGCCTAACATTAACCAGATAATCCACCGATGGGAGAAAACCAATGCCCTTCTTCGTGAGTAAAAACGATATCAAGAACTATAAGGAAACCGAAGCCGCCTATCAAAACCTGCTGCAGCGGCTAGAGGGCACGAATATACTTGACCTCACCGAGGCAATAAAGGCCCTGGAAAAAAAGCGGGACGAAATCGAGAAAAGGATACAACCCCTGAAAGACGAAACCAGGGCGTTAGATCTGCGTATCTTAGAGCAAGAAAAAGAATACAATCTAGCGGTGCGTAAGACCGAGGACACACGGCGTCAAACCGAATACGCAAGGAAAGAGCTAGAGGGCTACACGGATATTATCGAATCCGGCATAACTCCTTATCATCATCCCGCCGAGCCGTCCGTTACTCTTGAAGCCGAACTTAAAAAGACCCGCAAGGGCATCAAAGACGCAATAAAGAATAAGACCGCTATAACAACCAGTTCAAACTTCACCCTAAACGGATCATCGAAAGACGGCGACAAATTCCTAGCCAACCTATCTAAAATCATGCTCCGCGCCTATAACGCCGAAGCAGAGAACTGTGTTCTGACCGTAAAAGCCGGTAACGGCGAGACAGCCCGGAAACGCTTGGAACGCACCCGCGACCAAGTAGAGAAACTAGCCGAGATTATTGATCTCCATATTTCCCCTAAATATCACAACCTGAGACTAAAAGAACTCCAACTTGCCCTTGATTATCAGAACGCGAAACAGGCTGAGAAAGAAGCCGAGAGGGAAGAGAAAGCCCGACTGCGTGAAGAAGCTAAGGCTATGAAAGAGCTTGCAGCTGAGCGAGAAAAGCTGGTAAAGGAACGCGCCCATTATGAGAACGTGATTCTTGAACTGATGAAACAAGGCAACGCTGAGGCGGTGCAGCAGTTCCAGGAAAAACTAGACGAAATCAACGCGCAGATAGACACTGTGGACTTCCGCGAGGCTAACCAGCGCGCCGGGTACGTGTATGTTATTTCTAACATCGGTAGTTTCGGAAAACGCATGGTTAAAATCGGGATGACGCGCCGCCTAGACCCAATGGAAAGAGTACGGGAACTCTCAGACGCCTCCGTACCGTTCAACTTTGACGTTCACGCCCTATTCTTCACCGAGGACGCTGTGGGGGTAGAAACCGAGCTTCACCATCGTTTCGCTAAGCAACGCGTTAATCTAGTGAATCCCCGCCGCGAGTTTTTCGCCGTAACCCCGCTAGAGGTGAAAGAAGCGCTGGTGGAAGTTGCGGGTAATCTCCTTGAGTTCGTGGAAGAGCCCGAGGCCGCGCAGTATCGGGAATCTGAGAGTATGAGAGAGACACTTTAGTTTTTGTCGATTTGAATATCAATGTCTTTATCTCCGCCCCCTGTTGCCTTAGTCTCTGTTTCCGTTGGTAGTGGTGCAAACAGGAACCTAAGCACGCGCCAGGCTACGGTTACCATTAAGGCAAGAAATACCCAGCCTATGAAAGCGGATATTGCGCCGCTGAATCCGTTTTCCATTGCCCCTGCGATTACGAACCATATTAGGGTGCCCAAGATGAATAGCTGTTTCACGCCTTTCTCCTTTGCTCACTATTGACCATACACCCCCGTAACGGGCCAAAACCCGGGTTTCACGAAATCAGCGCCTCGACTTTCCGCAACCCCTCCAACTCCAACTCGCGCCCCGGATGCTGGTAAACCGACTGCATTCTCGTTCCAGAATGCCCCATTATCGCCGCGACCGTCACCGGCGCGACCCCCGCCTCCAACATTAAGGTCGCCGCCGTGTGCCTAGCCTCGTACAACAGATAGGGCTTCCCGTCCGGCTTCGCAACCCCCGCGTCCTTTTGTAGTTTCTCCCACACCCGCCGGTTAGAGTCAGAGCAAAGCGGCCCACCACCCCTCACGGCTTGGAAAACCAGCCCCCACTCGTTGCCCGGTGTCTTTTCCCTCCACTCCCGCAACTGGTTCAGTAAATCACCCGGCAACGGGATTGTTCTAGCCCCCGACGCGGTTTTCGGCAAAGTCAAATAATACAAGCCTCTCACATGGTGGGCGACCATCCCTGGCGGCGGCGGGGTACGCAACCGGACAAGCTGGAACTCTACCCTAAGGGTGCCAGTCTCGAAATCGATATCCTGCCAGCGTAGCCCCGCAACCTCCGCGGGCCGCAACCCCAAAACCAGCGACAAGGTGAACCTGACCCCTCCCGGAATACTGCGCGCGGCTTTCACGAGCCTAGCAACCTCTCCGGAGGGAATCGCGGCCCTTTTCCCCTCTCCCTTTTTCACTTTCTTAAACCCTGGGACTGACACGTGAACATTCAGGCCGTCTCTTGCCGCGTCTTTGAACATCATCCCCCAAATGGTTTGTTCTCCTATCACGGTCGCCGGTGATAGGCCGCGCCCTGTCTCGCTTACCCCGAGCGCCTCTAGATCCGTGCCCCTGACGTCTTTTACTTGTTTCCGGCCGAGGGCTTTTGTTAGGACGCCTATCGCGGTTTTGAATCCTCTGAGTGTTCCGGGGCGTACCCGCGCGGCTTGTCTTTCCAGCCACTGGTTGCCGTAGGTTTTCACTGTGGGGTTTGCGCCAGTTATGCCCGCATCCCGTTCTCTTTTCGCTTGTTCTAGTTTGCGTCGCACTCCGGCTTTGGTTTTGGAGGACACAACCCTGCGGCGGCGTTTCCCTTGTGGTGTCCACCCGTCCTCTATCGCGGCGAACCATAGCCCGCGTTTCTCCACGAAGTAGATGCTGCCGTCCCCGTAGCCCATGCCGTCCCTCGCTTGGCCATTACATTGTTTCTATTGTTGCTCAAACCGCCTGGTTGAGTGTAGCCATTAGTATAGCCATTTGAGGGGCGTTCGGGGTAATTTGGGGTTGTCTAGGGTGGCGGGGGGGACGCGTGAAACGCGGGTTTATTAGGTGAAACGCCTCCGACCTGTGATAGCTTAAACCGGCCTGAAAGTATAAGTCATAGCCCCCAGTCTACCCCTTGCCAAGCCCGAGTCCTGATTTGAAGTAAGACCCGACGTTGAGCGGGAGAAACACGGAATGACTTCAATAAGGCCCTGTTATCCACGGGTGTAGGTGGATTTGTCGGTTGTGTATCTGGAGGTAACTATGTAACTGGTGCGATTTTGGGCATTGCTGCCACTATTGCCACTCACAGCCAGAATCCCCCGAGTTACAGAGTTAGCAGCGAGTATCATCCTCGGTTCAATCCCCGAAAACACTCCCAACAGAGCCCCTGAGTCTCCGCGTCAAATTTACATAAGCGCAGTTCAGAGCAATTAATATGTTGGCGCGACCCAAAATAACGCTCGAAAGTGGCCGCCCAGGACGCGGCACTCGCGTCAAGGGCTGAATGTAGTCTCCGAAAACCGCCGCGGTGCTTTGACGTCCCGACAGGTCGATGCGCCGAGGCTCTGAGGCGAAAGCCCTAATCCTGCTGCTCTTGAACCGCCTGGGCTTGGGCAGCCTGCTCTTCCGCAGCCTTTTGCGCCGCCAGATCTTTCGCGCAGACAATCTGGTGGTCGGGCTCGTAGGTGTGGGTGTAGGTCTTGGAATCAACCTCTTTCCCGTTCAGCAAGCGCGTACGCGTGTTGGAAATTGTGAACCCTATCTGGCCCGCGCCCGAAGGCACACACTCCGCCCAGTTGTTGACTTTCACGGTGGGCTGACGAATCGCCGACTTGGGGCTTTGCGAGGTTTTTACCTCGTAGTATTTCGTCCCCCACACCCGCATGTGGAGTTGCCCGCCGCTCACCCAACCCTGGAGAACGACCGGATTGGGGTTCGGATTCTTCCACTTCAAATCCAGCGAACCGGTCCACAAGGTGCATTCGCGTCCCATGGGGTAGCGAGAGAACCAGACGCTGTGGGGGTGGAATTCAACAAGGTCCATTCCGGCGAACCACGCGGCGTTCAAGGCCGTGACACACATCTGGGACAGGCCACCGCCGAGGGCTGTCGTGTGGACGCCGTTTTCGATGACACCGGAGGCAGCCCAGCCGTTTTCGACAGAGATTTCACCAAGGGATTCCTCCAGGGAGAACTGTTCGCCGGGTTTCACCAAAACGCCGGTAAGAATCCCAGCCGCTTTGCGGAGGTTTCCGGTTCGAACCGCATTCGAAGTCAGCGGCGTTGCGAACTCCCCGATAACCTCCTTGATCCCAGCCGCGTTAGCATCCTCGGTCGAGAACTCCGGTGGGATGGGGGTCAAATCCACCGTGACCTCGCGGTTTTCTCCCGACACGGCTCCGGCAGTGACCTTTGAGGAAATCTCTTCGGGATCGAGCTTCGTCCCGTTGGTGGATGCGACCACGGTGGGGGCGCCGGTCTCGAAGCTGAAGCGCGCACTGACCGGGGCGGTTTCGAGTCCGGATAGATTCGCGAGGGCGAAATCTCGCAGTTTCCCGCCGTCAAGTTTCGGGGTCAGTTTCTCGCCTTCAAGTTTCCACGTTGCGGTTTGGCAGATTGTGCCCTCGGGGATCGTGAGTTTTTGTTCGCCGATATTTGCCGTAATTGGGCCGCTCAGGAGAGTTTTGGCGGTGCTGTCTTCCGCGGCTTTCAACTGCGCTTCGGTTGTTTTCGGGGTGGTGGATTTCCCGGGAACCTTTAGAGCCTTGCCTTGTTTCCACCATTTCTTGGCGATTTCTTGGGTGGCTTCGCCGACTTTGAGGTCCATCCCGGGAGCAGGTTTCACGGGGACAAGTTTCCCGTCTTGACAAAGGAAATTAGCCTCTGTCGGCGGGGTTTTCAAGTCTGCTGCAGCGGCGGAAACGGCTTGGTTCAGCGCGGTTTGGTCGATTTTGGAGGTGAGTTCCAAGGCGCCCGCCCCCGCGAGGTGGGCGAATATTTTCACGGGGTTCAAAGAAAAGTCGGCAACTTGATGAACCGAAGCGGAAAAATCGGGCTGGAGTCCGGCGGTGGCGGGATTGAGATTGGCGGTTTTAGCGCCAAGAGTGACGGGGAAGGGATTTTTCAGTTTCGGGCCGAGGTCGGTGTCTAGTTTCTTAATGGCCTTGTCGGGGGTCATTCCGCCGACCGGTACGCCTGCGAAAGTCGCGCCTTTGGGGACAGAACCGGCCACCGCAGCGGCGAGGCCGACATATCCGAGGAGAAGCACCCCGAGGAGAATTCCGATAGCGACCGGCAGTTTTCCAGTGCGTTTTTTATCCTGCGCAAAGCCAGCGAAAACCTCGGAAGCCTTCGCGTCTCGAGGCGGTGGCGTGTGCGGCGCTATAGTCATTTTCCTCTCCTGGAAGAATTCCCTTTCTCTCCTGAAGAATTCCCCTCACAAATCATACCGGAAACTTCGGATTTTCCCGCGGATTTCCTTCCGGACACTAACTTCAGGTCGAGATAGTGTCCGCAAGGGCGGCGTCGAGACGGATTGGCTAGATATCAAACCCCGCAAAAGACGAACCTCGTTCGGACACTATCTTCACATCAAGATAGTGTCCGAAACCGGCGGGTCTGAACCCATGCCTGCGCCGTCCCCTGGAGGCTGCGCTCCTACCGCGCCTCGCGCCGCATCGCCGCGGCCGCCTTGTAGCGCTCCTCCGAACCCAGAATGACCTTGCGAACCCGAATCGCCTCGGGCGTGACCTCGACGCATTCGTCGTTACCCGCAAATTCAAGGCTCTCCTCGAGGGTCAAAACCCGCGGCGGCGTGAGTCCCTCGAAAGCGTCCGCGGTCGAAGAACGCATATTCGTCTGTTGCTTTTCTTTGGTGATATTGACAATCATGTCTTCCCCGCGCGGGTTTTCCCCGACGACCTGACCCTCGTAAACCTGCGAGCCGGGCTGGACAATGAACGACCCGCGCTCCTGGAGTTTAATCATGGCATACGGCGTGGCCTGACCAGCGCGGTCAGCCACCAGCGACCCGGTGGCACGCCCCTCAATCTCCCCGACCCACGGCTCCCATCCGGCGGAAACCGAGGAGGCAATCCCCGTCCCGCGCGTCTCGGTCAAGAACTTCGTCCGAAACCCAATTAACCCGCGAGCCGGCACGGAAAACTCCAGGCGAACCCAGCCGGTTCCATGGTTCGCGACCGTTTTCATCGTCCCCTTACGGGCGGCCATGAGCTGGGTCACAGTCCCGAGATATTCCTCGGGCACGTCCACAGTCAAGGCCTCTATCGGCTCCATGGTTTTTCCATCAACGACGCGCGTCACGACCTGGGGTTTTCCAGCGGTGAGCTCGTAGCCTTCGCGGCGCATTTGCTCGACTAAAATCGCCAAGGCGAGCTCGCCGCGCCCCTGGACTTCCCACGCGTCGGGCCGTCCGATATCCTTCACCCGCAAAGACACATTCCCGACCAGCTCGCGGTTGAGGCGGTCTTTGACCTGGCGGGCCGTAACTTTTGCGCCCTTGACCTTACCAGCAAAGGGCGAGGTGTTGATCCCGATTGTCATGGAAATCGCCGGTTCATCCACGGTTATCAGCGGCAGCGGCCTCGGGTCTTCCAAATCTACTAGGGATTCACCAATGGTGATGTCGTCGATTCCAGCCACTGCAACGATGTCGCCCGCGCTTGCTGACTCGGTAGGAACCCGATCGAGCCCGTGAGTGACCAGGAGCTCCGTGATTTTCACCGGCTCGACCATCCCGTCGGAGCGCGCCCAACCCACGGTTTGCCCTTGGTGAATCTTCCCGTTGTGGATTCGCAACAAGGCGAGGCGCCCGAGGAAAGGCGAGGCGTCGAGGTTCGTGACGTGGGCCTGGAGGGGCGCGGCGGGGTCATAAGTCGGGCCGGGGATATGCTTCAAAATGGCCTCGAACAGGCATTCCAGGTCGCCGTCCGGGGTTCCGCCGTTGCCGGGGTTTGTCAAGGAGGCCGCTCCGGACTTCGCGGAGGCGTAGATTATCGGGAGGTCAAGGAGCTGGTCGAGGTCGAGGTCAAGGCCCGCTTCGCCGGCTTCTTCGCTCGCCTCGAGGTCTGTTGCCAAGGTCAGCAAGAGGTCAGTCGATTCGGAGACGACTTCTTCGATGCGGGCGTCTGGCCGGTCAACCTTGTTGATGACCAGCACGACGGGGAGAGCTGCTGCCAGCGCCTTGCGCAAGACGAAGCGGGTTTGCGGCAAAGGACCTTCCGAAGCGTCAACAAGAAGCACCACGCCGTCAACCATAGAGAGGCCACGTTCGACTTCCCCGCCGAAGTCCGCGTGACCAGGGGTGTCAACCACGTTGATGGTGACACCGTCAGGAAGTCCGAGCGCCGCCGCGGCCGGACCGCGGTATTTCACGGCCGTGTTCTTCGCGAGAATAGTGATGCCTTTTTCGCGCTCCAGGTCGCCGGAATCCATGACCCGCTCGGGGGTGTCGGCGCGCAGGCCTTCCGCGTTGGCCTGGCGAAGCATCGCGTCAACCAGCGTCGTCTTGCCGTGGTCGACGTGGGCAACAATGGCGACGTTTCGGATGTCTTCTCTAATGGTCATTAAAGTCCTCAACAGTCCTGACAGTTATTAACCGTACATTTCAAACCCGCATTATTTTAACCCCAAACCCTCCTATCGCTAAAAGCTGAGCAAACGGGGATGGTTACAATTCCGCGGAACAGTAGTGGAACCATCCGCGATTGCTCCGGGCTGCCAAGGGGCAAAACTCATTTAACCGGCGAATTTATCGGTGGGGACGGGTCAAAACCGGAAAAGACTAATCTTTGGTGACCCGCCAGTATTGCACGAGTCCCTGCCAGTCGAGTTGCACCCCCGCAACCTTTGTTGACCAGCCCACTGCCACGCTCTCATGCCACAGCGGCACCACCGGCAAATCCCGTATCAACAGCGACTCCGCCTGGGTATAGAGTTTGACTGCCTCCGATTCCGAGACAGTTCCGCCCGCTTGGTAAAGCAGCGCGTCGTACTCAGGATTCGAATAGCCCACCCGATTCGCGATTCCCACAGTCGCAAAATTAGGCCACAAATACCCTTTCATCCCCGGATATTTCGCGCGCCAACCAGCCGGATACGTCAATTGCAGCGCCCCAACCGAACCATCAGGATTCGTCACCCGCATGGTCTTCACATTCTTCTCCAAAGTCACTCGATCCGGGAAGGCCTTTACGGACACCCTGACCCCAAGACACGAACGAATCTGGCCCGCCGCACCATCTACCCACTCCCCCATCTCATTATCGACCCGCGCCATGGCAATCTCGCCATCCCACGGCGCGAGCGAATCGGCTGCAGCCCAGTTTGCTTTGGCTTGGGCGACGTTGAACTTCAAAACCTCATTACCTGCCAGGTTTTCAGTATGACCAAGCACCACGGGTGTTACGAAGTCCGTAGCGGACTCGAACAAACCGGCGAAATACATCTTGGAAAGATCCACGCGGTTGAGGCACAGGGAGACTGCGGCCCGACGCAGCCGACCTTCCTCAGATCCGACAGCGAAGTGCCCATCTAAAGGGAAAACCAGGTAGTCTGCCACAGCGTTAGGTCCGGAAGTGGCGCGGGCTCCGAGCTGATCCTTGTAGGTTTTCAAGGCTGCTGACGGAAGGTTGTCATTAATGTCCAGCGCATCATTCTGCAAGTCGCGATAAGCCTCATGAGCGTCACGGTAGAACTTGAAGGAAATCCCCTCGTTGCGAGCCCTCCGTGGTCCGCGGTAGTGCTCGTTCGGAACCAAAATCAGTTGCGAGTCGTGTTCCCAGGCTCCCTCCCGCGCGAGCATATACGGCCCGTACCCAAAGGGATTTTCCCCAAAGTCCGCGGAAATTTTACCGTTTTCATCAAAGGCCGATGCTGGTAGGGGCGAAAAAAACGGGGTCGCCAGCCTCTTCACAAAATCGCACGTTGGAATGGAAAGGTGAACTTTGAAGCGGGTGCTGCTGACGATTTCAACGCCAGCCAGGTCGGGGGTCAGAGTGTTTTCGCGCGTCCCCGCGGGGGGACGCCGGTGTGAATCGGTGGAGACCACGGGCGCTGCCCCGCTCGTGACGTCATAGCCGTTGATGACGGTGAGCAAAGAAGCCTCCGGACGGGTCTCGACATTACGAACGGCATCGCTCCAGGTTCTCGCGAAACTTTCGGCATCCACCTTGGTGCCGTCGGAAAACAGCAGGTCAGCAGTGAGCTCAATATCGTAGACGGTACAATTATCATTAGGAATAATCGCCTGCGCGATGTCGTTCTTCACCTCGCCTTTTTCGTCTAGATAAGCCAGCCCAGAAAACAGCATCGCCGCAATTTTTGCCTTGTCTATGTTGGTTGCTGCTGATGGAATCAACATTCCGGATGGCTCGCTGGCTGATACGGTAACATAATTCGGGCCAGTCACTGGAGTTGATATATTTATGGGTGATTCTGAGCAGGCAGTAAGTCCCGAGAAAAACCAGGCAAGTATCCCCCCAGCAGCGACTGCTCGAAGAAGTTTCTTCTTCACTCCACCTGGAGCATTTTGTACTAGCCGCATGACCCCTATCATAGGCTATACGCTTAGTTTCGCGGAGACAGTTTTTGGCTTTGGATTTTCTGTCTTTACTGCATGAAGATAAACCTGCGCCAGCCTAGTATCATTCCCTTGCCGCTGCTACCCGTATTCGACAGCGATAGTCTTACTCAAAGAGCGGGGCTATTGCGACAAGAGAACGTACCTGTCTACATCACTTTCGTCTGTTCGATGGCGGTGGTCATCGCGCTTACTGTTTTCGCCGCTGCTCTACGTAAAACCATGCCGATAAGAAGATTAGGAATCACAAACAGCAGAAGCATGCCAGCATTTTGAAGGTAGTCCCCCGCGAATTCCCCGGCGATTGCTGAACGCATCATATTAATAGCATAAGTAGCTGGGAGCCATGGGCTTATATTTTGGAACCACTGTGGGAGCATTTCGAGCGGGTAGGCTCCACCGGCTGCTGAAATCTGAAGCACCAGCAGAACTACAGCCACTGCTTTCCCAGCGTTAGACAACGCCACCACTAAGGTGTGGATACAGAGGGTAAACACTGTCGAGATTATCCACCCGGCAAGAATCAACAGGAACGGGTGGGCAGGTCGGATGTCTACGAAGACGATGAGACCTCCCATCAAAAATGTAGACTGCGCCATACCTACGAGCCAAAACATTGCATATCTCCCCAGGTACTCTTGGAAATTCGTAAATACGCGGTCGATGTCTGCCAGTTGTGTTGTTTCTTCGCGGAGGTGAGTTTCTTCTTCGCTCACTTTCTCGCTGGTTTCTTCTGGTTTGTCTGGCGCCAAGTTCTCTTCTTCTTCAACATGATCATCTGTGTTGTCTATTTCAACATTTGCTTCGTCCTCTCCCCGGTGTGAAACCACCCCATCTAATACAGTTTGACCGTTTTCTAGGGCGTGTTCTTTAGTGGTGGTCTTGACCGAGAGGTTTCGCATCGTAGTCTCGACATATCGCCGGGCAACATTAGGTGAAACGTCAGTGCGTAGGAAAGCGCCGGCAAGCAGCGCACCAACCCATAGCGCTATCACTGCAAAGAGTGGAGTCATTCCAACGCCGAATGTGGCTACTGGGAATATGGCACTGCGCTGCACAGTTATTGGAGAGGAAATCAGCTTCGCGAGCGCGTTAGGATCAGCGCCTAGCGCCTCAGCAACTTTTTTCAAATCTCCACTGTTACGAGCCTGTTCGATATTGTTTAGCGCTAGGCCTAAACGTTGGCTGCTGTCGCGCATAGTGTTTGCGGTTTGCGCTAGCGAAGACTGAGATTGCCGCAGGATCTCAATCGTGTTGTTGTTTTTTTCAGCGAGCGCTGCACGTACCGAATCCATGTAGGTTTTCACTACTGCAGAGTTTCTTGCTGCTTTATCAAGGCTAGAGCGCAGCCTGTTTATTGTCGGTAGGAGATTATTCTCTAAGTTGGCGCGTGCCGCATCGATAGCGTCTCTCGCTTGTCTGATTTCTATTTGTGCTTTCGCCTGGGAATCTTGGTGAGACTCTATGCCCTGACGCAAATCGCCTGCCAGGGAGCCAAGACGCTTCGACAGGGTCTGTTGTCTAGCAATGGCCTCATCCAAAGTATCAATAAAGGCATCTGCAGCCGAATCGTCGGCTCGTCCATTAAGAGCGCCAGCGATAGCGTCACGGGTTTTTTGGAATCCTACAATCTGTTTGTCCAGCCGAGACGCGATTTGTTCCAGAATTTCTGCGTTGTCTTCGATAGTACTACCAGCCGATACCAGCAGGCTGTCGAGGCTTCTATTGAGATTTTCGATATTCGACGAAGCGAGGTTCAGTGAGTCACCGAGCGCAGTTTCAGCATTCGCGAAAGGATTCTTCTCTCCGTTTTTAGCGTTATATTTCCATAACGCTGTTGCTTCATCGAAGGAGTTGCTCACACTCCCGGCTAGATTGCTAGCGCCAGCGGCGAGTGGAATTGAAGATCCAATAAGCGCCGAAAGTGAATATACAGTGTCGGCTCCGGAGTTAAGCTCCGAAGAGAGGAATTCTAGCCGATTTGAAAGGCGGTCTAGAGTGGCTTGAGTGCCTGAATCATCGAGATAATCTGAAACTGTCCGAGCCAACCCCACCGCCGCATTTGCTAGAGTCCGCGAAAACGCATTGTTTATCTGCGCGACGGTTTCTTGGGTTACCTGGGAAGTAAGATTAGCCGACAGCGGATTCTTCTTTTCGTTCGTATATAGCTTGATGTCTGCGGGGACTGCTCCACCCGCGTAGAACGTAAACATTGTTCTTGAAAAATCTTCTGGAAGTATGATTGCGGCATAATACTCGCCCGATCTAGTACCGTTAAGACCGGCTTTTTCATTCGTGATTACCCAGTGCAGGTCTTCGTTAATTGCTAGTTCCTTGATAACGATGCCGCCTACGTTTATATCTATGTTCAATACATCGCTTTTATAGCCTTCGTCGTTATTGATTACCGCAATTTTTAGTTGGTTAGAATTCGCGAAAGGATCCCATGTTGCAAGCACATTAAACCAGGTGAATAGCAACGGAATACTGATGAGTAATGCAATGAATATTTTCGCTAAGACACTTGAGTTAATCTGACTGACATCATCTCTCGCGATAAACAATATTTTTCGCATCTGTTATGCCTCCACCTGCGCCTCGTTATCGTACCGGCTGTTTTGCGCTTCCTCGTGTGCCGCGGTACTCTCCGTATCCGGCAACGCGGCAGCCTCCTCAGAGGCGTCTTCGCTTTCGGGCGGCGCCGCTGGTTTTTCCTGCAGATCTGCGGTTGAAAGCGATGGGTAGGGCAAGAGCCTCGAAAAAAGTTCTTCCTCGCTTAGATGCGAGAGTTCATCTGCTCGCATAAGAGAACGCTTCAGGGCCTCTAACGCTACTAAAGCACCCACGATTAGAAGACCCCAAACGGTTGCGATAGCTAGTAACGCCGGTTTGCTTGCCGTAGTCATTCGTGAAATAACACCTAGTACACCTACCCCCAGAAGCCCTATTACGGTAAAACTGCGCACTAATGTGGAGTAGTGAGCATTGAAAAAATCCTGGCGTCTTGCTAGACGAGCTGCGAATTCCTTTCGGTTTGCAAGCAGCGCTATGATGTTGCTCAGCCGATAGTTGACACCTTGAAGCTGCACATTTTCGTTCACCACGAGTTCGGTACGTCCCAATTCCTCGAAAAATAGGCTCGTGAAATATCCAAGGTGACGTCGCCCAATGAAACCTAAGACCAGCGCCGCAAAAGCCATAAGAAACACGGAGGCAATAGACTGGAGATAACGCTCTCCGTAGAAGCCCCCGATGGTTTCACGCATTGCATTTATC
This sequence comes from Mobiluncus porci, assembly GCF_009695935.1. Taxonomy (GTDB): domain Bacteria; phylum Actinomycetota; class Actinomycetes; order Actinomycetales; family Actinomycetaceae; genus Mobiluncus; species Mobiluncus porci. The sequence goes on along the minus strand of NZ_VUMY01000002.1, from coordinate 25,723 downwards.
CCATAGGAAAACGGGAGAAGAGGATAGATACGTTGAAAAAAACTCGGCATGAGTTCAATCGGATAGATTCCAGACGCGCCCGGTATCTGCATGATCACCAGAACCACTGCGAGCGTTCGTCCCACATAGCTAAGCGCGGCTGCCAACGCATAAATGATTGCCAGGTATAGGGGTGCCAGCGTTGCTGCTGTAATAATGAAGGCGGCAGGATTTACTACCTGGACACCGATAGCCAGGGCTCCAACGCTGACGATTAGCCCTTGGATTACCGAGAATATCGCTAGCAAGATGAAACGACCTATGTAGGCTGATCCTAGTCGAAGCCATGTAAAACCTTCCTTATCTACCTCAACCCGAAAGATGACTATAAGAATGAAAGCTCCGATCCACAGCGAAAGGTTGATGAACATGGCTGCCATTCCTGAGCCATAGGATTTAATCGGAAATAGTGCCTGCTGATCAAACTTCACCGGAGAGGCCAGATACCTGCCGATATTGGCAGAATCTAGGCTTGTAGCGGTTTTCGCGATGCCGGTTTGGAGTTCGGAGGAGAGAACCATTGTATCTGTTTTGGCAGTTTGAACGACTGATTCGAGTCCTTGTAGGTTTTCGTATGTTTGCCCCAGAATGCTCTTAGCTGATTTGAATTGTGTTTCAAGTTCATCGGCCAGATTAGCGAGCACCGTGAGGGAGGCGCGCATAGTATGTACAGTTGACGAAAACCCGCCGAGGCTTGCTGAAAGCTGCGCAGCTTGGGAATTTAGCTCGCTGGCGACATTGGATACCTGGGTTCGTGCCGTCGCGGTCGCGTCTTGAGCGTGGATCAATGCATTGCTGAAAGATTTTTCGAGGGCTTTAAGTCGCTCACTGGTTTTTGCAGCGTCAACGTTTGCTCTCTGAACACTTGTTAGGAGCTCCTCAGCGTTGTTCAATCGCTCAGTCAAGTCTGCGACAAGAGGCTCAGGGAGCGATGCTGAACGTAGCGCGTCTATCTGGGTGCGTATTGTGGAGAGAGCCGTGTTTGCCCGGTCTATTTTTGTTTCAAGTTGTGGCTGTGTCTGGTCGAAAAGGGCCGTAGCATTTGAAACCGCAGCTGCTGCTGTGGCAGCGGATTGGTTAAGGGCGTCTTGCGCGGCTAGGCTCGCTTTGCCGAGAGCTACCGAATATGTCTGCGTGTCCTGGGCAACAATGGCTAGAGTCTTCTGGGCGTCGCTTATTACCGATTCGGTAGCTACTAATGCAGGATCCGCAGCACTCAGGGCATCATGAACACTTTGAATAGTCTGAAAAGAGTCTTCGATGGATTCATTCGCAGTATTTACCGCTACTAGCGCGTCAGATAGACTTTTAACCGTATCATCCAATGAGGCGTTTATTGATCCTTGGGTTTCGGTAATTGTCGAACTCATTTTGAAACCGCCGTTACGAACCGCCTGGGCTATGGCCTTACCCACCTGTTCACGAAACGCCGAGGTAATTTCGACATCAAGAGCACTGGCACCTGCATCAGTAATTTTAGGGGCAATAGCGCCTTTCTTCTCATTGACCGTATATTCTATTGTTGGGTGGTTTCGCTCTCCTGAGAAAATCTTAACAAGATTCTCACTGAAGTCTTGTGGAATAACGAACATTGCATAAGTGTCTCCGCGCTGCAATTTATGTTTTGCCGTGTTTTCATCGAGAAACTGCCAGCCAAGCTGGTCGTTCGTGTGAAGTTCATCAACGATAAGGCTACCCACATTCACTGTACCGGTGATATCTGACGTTGCGTCGGCATCGTTGTTTACCACAGCAATTGGAAGCTCCCCTGTTGCCATATATGGATCCCAGAAGGCCAGGATGTTAATCCATGAATATAAGGCGGGAATCACGAGAACCCCAATCACGATAATCAAGGCCCTCGGTACCGCCAAAATACGTTTTATATCTCGCGTTAGAACGCGCCGAGTATCCCTCACACCATCATTTTAGTGCTACCTGCGAATAGCGCCACACGATAGCACGCAGATCCGTTTCGTAAAGGTTTTATACTCCGTGGAATAGTGAACAATACCTATTTTTGAAATGAACACGACCGGAGACACCGTAATCGAACAATTGTACGTTTAACAGAGAAAGACTCCGTGCTTCGCACGGAGTCTTTCCACTCAAAGCTAGAGCCGGATTTCGGCCAGCCGTTGTCCAAACTACGCTTAGCGGAGCAGGGAGAGAACGGTCTGGGGAACCTGGTTGGCTTGAGCCAACATCGAAGTACCAGCCTGAGCCAGGATCTGGTTCTTCGTGAACGCCATCATTTCTTCGGCCATGTCGGTGTCGCGGATACGAGACTCAGAAGCGCTCAAGTTCTCCACCGCAACGTTGAGGTTGTTGATGGTGTGCTCGAAACGGTTCTGGACAGCACCGAATTCACCACGGGTCTTGGACACGGCATTAATTTGCTCGTCAATTACACCGATGAGAGCCTGGTACTTGTCAAGGTCGGTAGGCGCATCATCCACAGCCTTCGCTTTGACGGCGTCAACCACTGCAGAGAGATCTGCGGTCTTCACCGTAATCACGTTGTCAGCATTACCATTAGCCCCAACCTGGAACTTCAGGTCAGTAGCACCATTCAACAGCTTAGTGCCGTTGAACTCGGTCACCTTGGAAATACGACCCATTTCCTCGGTCAGCTGCTTCAACTCATCGTTGATGGAGCCGCGGTTATCAGCGGAGTTCGATCCGTTCGCGCCTTGAACCGCAAGGGTACGCATACGCTGCAGCATGGAGTGAACCTCGTGCAAAGCACCTTCAGCGGTCTGAACGAGAGAGATACCATCTTGAGCGTTACGCACGGCCTGCTTGTTGCCACCGACCTGAGCGCGCAGACTCTCGGAAATGCCGAGACCAGCAGCGTCGTCAGCCGCGCGGTTGATCCGGAAACCTGAGGACAGCTTCTCGAGGGACTTACCGAGTCCATTCTGAGTGCTGGTCAGGTTGCGGTAGCTGTTCATGGCCATGATGTTCTGATTGATAGACAAAGACATTTTAAATCCTCCTGATTAGACCAGACGGCAACTTACCGTCCTGGTTGCCTTGCGTCAGACTTCCTGTCTGACAAACCACCCAATCGGGTGACAGACAGAAAAGTTTAGGAAAAATCTTTTCCCAAAAATATTTTACCGCATTTGTCCGGACATTTCGGGATTTAGGGCTTATTTTCGCTAGGCGAAGCCACGGGTCAGACCTCGGCGGCGTAACGAAGTGGAGCCGACAGGGTCTGACCCGCACCGGCTACGCTCCTATTCACGCAGCCCTTACCGACAGGCGCACCCCGAGAGTTCCCAAAACCTTCTCGATGGTCTCGAGCGACGGCTTAGCCCCCTCGGAAAGCGACTTATAAAGCGAGGTCCGGCTCACCCCCGCCTCTTTCGCAATCGCCGTCATCCCGCGAGCCTTCGCCACGTCCGCTAGGGCGACTTGCAACATTCCCGGATCGCCAGACTCGAGAACCGCATCGAGATAACCGGCAATAGCTTCGGGACTATCCAGGCATTCAGTCACATCCCAATCAGAGATTTCCACTGTCATGATAATCACCTCTCTTTACTTCAGCCCAGAGATCCTTGGCTTTCTTTATGTCCGACTTTTGGGTCTATTTATCTCCACCAACCAGGAGGAGGACAACAGCTTGCTCAAGTTTTCCCCAGTAAACCCGATAACCCGGTCCGTAATGTATTCGGAATTCAAAAACCCCATCACCAACGGGAGCAATGTCGCCGACAACCTCATCGTTCGCTTACCATCGACGGATTATGGCATTAATCCGACCAAGACCAACGAAGTCGCGCAGGGATGACACCCACTTGACATATTCCTTAGTCTTTTTAATCTTCACAGATAAAGTGTATCCAATCGGAGACACTTAGTCAAAGGTCCGGGCTTACTGCAAAATCGGATTCAGCGTAGCCAGCTCGCGGGGTTCAGGCTCGCTCAGTTTTACAGCGCTATCGTCTCGGCACAATCCGGGCGCAGATCCAGCAAAGCCTTATCCAGAGTCAAAAGCGTCGCATCTTCAACCACTTCCTCAATCCACTGACGCAGGGAGAGGGCTTGTCGTTCATCGCGATGTTCCATCCTGATCACACCAAGATAAAGCTCCTGAACGGTAACGGCACTTATCCAGAACGAATGCGTGCCAGTGGCTCGAACCCAAGCCAACACGTTGGGATTCTGTTTATGCTCGGGCTTCCGAAACTCGCTTACAACATTGGTGTCGAGAAGGTATTTCATTCATCTTCCCCAAAGTCAGCAGCCCTCACGGTAGGTTCCTTGTTTGCGGGGGAAAAATCAACTTCGAAATCCTCATCCATCCGCATCCGCTCAAGAAATGCGTCGGCTTCTGCCCTCCGCATTTCTTTATAATCGTTAATAGACAATAAGACATAGGCCGGTTTCCCGCCCGAAGTTATCATAAGAGGACCATCATCGGCCCCTTTTGTTGCGGTCTCGTTGAGCTCCGCGGCAGCAATTGCATTCATGATTCCTCCTTGGCCGGCTCAACATCTGTCACTCAATTATCGTATATGGCCCAAATTCCTGCAAGGGTTTTCCACAGCCTGTGGAAAACCCTTGCAGCTCGCTCCGCTTCGCCGGAGGGGTCAGACCCGGAGGCTACGCCCCCTCACTCAAAGCGCGCCAGCAGGGAACGCCAGCAAATCCTGTGAGAGATAAAGAGGCCTCTCCACCTGGCAGATGAGAATCTTTTGCTTCACTTCTAAACCTGGAAGTGCATCCAAAGCCCCGAGATGACGCCCCATTTTCGCGGTTGGCGTGGCAGTTTGCTTTATCTCGAGGGGATACAACTTGTTGCCATCCTCGACAATGAGGTCAATCTCCGCTCCATCCTTATTGCGGAAAAAAGACAGTGGCGGGCGCAGGATTCCGCGATTACGGAACGACTTCAAGATCTCAGTTACCACAAAATTTTCGAAGATTTCACCAGACATTGGCCCTTGTGCAAGTGTCTCGGCGTTAGGCCATCGAAGCAGATGGGTCACCAAACCGGTGTCGGAGAAATACAGCTTCGGAGTTTTCAAGGCACGCTTTAGGTCGTTGTTTGCAAACGCCGGAAGAAGGAAGATAAGCCCGGAACTCTCGAGAATCCCAATCCACGTTTTCACTGTTTTCCCCGTAACTCCAAGATCGTTGGCGATGCTCTGGTAGTTGAGGACCCTTCCGTCGAGAGCAGCAAGCGCGTTGATGAAACGGTGAAACTGCCCTAGGTCTCGAACCGCGAGAACTTCACGAAGATCACGTTCCACATAGGTTTTCAGGTATGACTCGTAGAATCCTTGACGAGGCATATCCGGGTTCGTCGCAAGTTCCGGCATTGAACCTTGGAAGATTCTTTCCCACAGGTCTTTGCCCCGAAGCGCTTGATTCACCACACTTTCAGCAGCTTCAGCAGCTTCCGCAACCGAAGGGTCACTCTCAACGAAAAAGGGAAACGGCGGTTTAGCCGAGCACCGCTCGATTTCGCGCAGGCTAAGACTCGGGAGCTCAACCACTCCCACGCGCCCCGCGAGACTCTCACTCACCCCTTGCATCAGGGAAAAAGTCTGGGAGCCAGTGAGGAGATATTGCCCTTTTTCAGCGCTCGCATCCACGCGTTCTTTAATCACCCGCAACAGGTCCGGAGCGTATTGCACCTCATCAATTAGGGTTTTCCCCGGGTGGTTGAGAAAGAAAGCATACGGGTCGGTTCGCGCGGTTTCGAGTTCCTGGAGATTATCAAGGGTGACGTATTCGTAACTGTCTTGAACCAGGTGTTTGAGGAGAGTCGTCTTGCCGACCTGTCGCGCTCCCGTCACCAGGAGAACTTTGAAAGCGTTGACATATTGGCGGATTAGCGGCTCCGCCTCGCGAGTCAGGTACATCAGGCCTCCGATTCTCGACTATTTGGGAATTGAATTCCAAAATAGTCGAGATTTTTGACTTCGTCAAGACCTCTCCGCGGAGCCACGGGTCAAACCTCGACGGCGCAACGAAGTGGAGCCGACAGGGTCTGACCCCAGTGGCGTAGCCGAAGCGGGTCGAACCTCTCTGCTTGCAACGCTTTGCGTTGCGCGCCGATTCCTTGGTCTCGGCAATGCTCGAGCGCCGTTGCCGAGATTGTTTACGGTCTTTCTGTGCGCTATGGGATTTCGCGCGAGTGTATTGCCGTCGCCCTGTTTTCCACGTTTTCCAGAGGCCGCATCGTTGTCTCACCAGTTATCGGCGGGGCACTTTGCCTATATCGAATCCATCCAAAGCTGTCTTTTGGGGACTGCTTTCTTGCTGTCGGCGCGGATTTGAACCACATTCCGCTGTAGACCTTTTACCGGAAAATTGTCGCACAAACCGGGGTGAAACTCGTCCCCTAAGACCTCGCAAGTTGCTTTGGCGCGTCGCGGGCACATCCCCTTTACGCAGGTTGAAGGAATTCTTCCAAGGCTTCGTCAACGAGGGATTGCACCGAAACGTGTTGTCTCGCAGCACGAGCAGCGAGCGGAGCGAGGAACCTATCAGAAACGCGAGCCTCACGAAAGTGAGGATTGGGGAGCGACACCGCTCTCCCCTCCGAATACGCTTCGACCAAGCCGTTAGCAATCTCTTGGGCTTCGGCCTCGCTCATCTCATCGACAATTTTGTATTTCATTTGTTCCCCCCCATATTTCTTACGTTGCTTCATCGCGTGAATCACGAGCTCACTTCCATCATCCCTGATAACAGTCACGACTTCAGTGGAATTCCGGAAATCGAAAAACCAAGATAAAGCCATTTTGCTGGATCAGGATTTTCCAGGTGAATATCCCTCGGAAATTCCATACAGTTGAGAATATCTTCTGGATTGATTCCGTGTTTAAACGCGGATTTATTGATAAAAACCCGACTTTCATGTCCTGACTTCATGACACGATTCCTTAAAACCGATAGGTCCCGCGGAGCGTGACAGTTCCGCCCTCGACGCCTTTCGTGCCGGAAATAGTGCGGGTTTCGGGGGCGGCTTCGGCTGAGGCCGGGGCGGAATCACCAACACGACCGATAACCGTTGCGCCTATGCCGGCATTAGCGGCGGCCTCCTCGGCGACGCGGACGAAATCCGGGTGAACAATCGCGACCATGCCAATCCCAAGGTTCCAGGTGTCTTCGGCCGAGGTTTGGTCAATGTTGCCGCGGTCCATCAAGAACTTGAACAGCGCCGGCACCGGCCAAGCCGAGCGATCCACCACCGCATGAAGTCCTGCCGGAATGACACGGGCGAGGTTTGCGGCGAGCCCCCCGCCGGTGACGTGAGCAAAGGCGTGGACCCGGTTGCCGTCGAGTTCCTCGGAGAAGTCTCCGGCGTACCAGGCAGCCTCCCCGCCCTGATTCTCGAGGTCAAGGCAGAGGCGTGAGTAAAGGCGGGTCGGCTCGAGGCAGGCCAGGCCGAGAGTGTAGGCGCTCGCGGCGGGGTTGGCGCTTGTTGACCCCGTGGCACTTGTTGAACCGCTTGCTGAATCGTTGGCCTTTGTTGACCCCACGCGGTCAGCAAACGGAGACCCTGCGGGCGGCTTGATGAAGTCCGGCAACGGCATGTCCCAGTCGAGCCCCTGGTCGGATACGATTTTCCGGACTAAAGAGTATCCATTGGAGTGAAGCCCCGAAGACGCGAAACCGACGATCATGTCCCCGGCGCAAACGCGGGCTGGACCGAGCAGGCGCGGCGCGTCCACCACGCCGGTCGCCGCTCCGGCCATGTCGAACTCGTCTTCACCGAGAAGCCCCGGGTGTTCGGCCGTCTCGCCTCCCACCAGCGCACAGCCCACCTCGGCGCAGGCCTTCGCGACCCCGCGAACAATGGCGGCAATCCGCTCCGGCTCGACGTGTCCGCAAGCAATATAGTCGGTCATAAACAGCGGTTTTATCCCGGAAGTTGTGAGGTCATCAACGACCATCCCGACGAGATCGTAGCCGATAGTGTCGAAGATTCCGAGCCGACGAGCGAGGTCGACTTTCGTCCCGACGCCGTCTGTCGAGGTCGCAAGCAGGGGATGGCGCATCCCTTCCGCGAGATATTTGAAGTCGTAGAGGCCTGCGAATCCGCCGGTTTTCTTCGCGGAGAGAACCTCGGGGCCCTGGGTGGCCTGGACGTCTGCTTTCATGAGTTCTACTGCGCGGTCTCCGGCATCGACGTTGACTCCGGAACGGGCGTAGGCATTTTCGGTCATCTTGGCTCCTTACTAATCCAAATCCGGCAACTCAGTCGGGTAGCGCCCGGAGAAGCAGGCAGTGCAGAGCTCGGACTCGGGCTGCGCCGTCGCCTCCACCATCGCGTCGAACGGCAAATAAGCCAGGGAATCCGCCCCGATCGACCGACAGATCTCCTCCACATCCATGCCGGTCGCAATGAGCTCCGCGCGCGTGGCGAAGTCAATCCCGTAATAGCACGGCCACAGCACCGGCGGGGAAGAAATCCGCACGTGGACCTCGGCCGCTCCCGCCGCGCGAAGCATCTGGACTACGGCCCGCTGGGTGTTCCCGCGAACAATCGAGTCATCGATCACCACAAGCCGCTTGCCTTCAATCACCGAACGCACCGGATTCAACTTCAACCGAATCCCCATCTGGCGCATCGCCTGGGTCGGCTGGATGAAGGTCCGCCCCACGTAGGCATTCTTGACAAGCCCCTGCCCGAACGGAATCCCCGATTCCTCGGCGTAACCAATCGCCGCGGGCGTTCCCGAATCCGGCGTCGCCATCACCAGGTCCGCCTCAACCGGATCCTCCCGCGCAAGAGCCGCCCCCATGACGCGCCGCGCCGCAATAATCGAGCGCCCCGAAATCGTCGTGTCCGGCCGCGCGAGATAAACATATTCAAACACGCAGCCCGCCGGTTTCGCGGGAGCAAACATCTCGGAGTGAACCCCATTTTCGTTGATGGCCAACAACTCCCCCGGGGCGATTTCACGAACGAAACTCGCCCCCACAATGTCGAGCGCGGCAGTCTCGGAGGCGACGACCCACCCGTTCGCGAGCCTCCCGAGGACGAGCGGGCGAATCCCGCGCGGGTCGCGGGCGGCGTAGAGTGTCGTCTCGTCGATGAACGCGAGCGAATAAGCCCCCTCGAGTTCCGGCAGAATCTCGCGCATCACCCCGAGCAGCGCCGGCTCCCCGCCGATTGCGACCGTGTTTTGAGAGACGTGGTTGATGAGGCGCGCGAGAAGCATCGTGTCCGAGCTCGAGTCCTGCGGGCGCGCCCCGTGGGAGGCGGAGTGCTCGGGCGTCGCGCTGGGCGGGATCTTCGCGGGCTGGGACGTCGGGCTCGTCGGGTCGGTTGGGGTCGGAGTTTCGGTTGGGTTGGGCGTGGGCGCGGTTGGGGTTTCGGTTGGGGTCGGGGATTCACTAAGGGCCTCCTCTGAACCCCCCGCGCCTAGTTCCGAAGCAACCTTGCTGACTCGCCCGTCGCCTCCGGCGCCGGAAATCCCCGCCGCGGCCCCTTCCCCGAGCCAGCGACTCGCGAGTTCGCGGGTGTTGACGAGGTTCCCGTTATGCGCCAAGGCAAGCGTCCCGAAAGCGGTCGGGCCGAGGGTTGGCTGGGCGTTTTGCCAGGTCGAAGTCCCGGCTGTGGAATAGCGGACGTGACCCAGCGCCAGGTGGCCGGTCAGAGAGGCCAAGTCGCGGTCTTTGAAAACCTGGGAAACCAGGCCCATGTCCTTATAGACAAGGATTTTCGAGCCGTCCGAAGCGGCGATACCGGCGGATTCCTGGCCGCGATGCTGGAGGGCGTAGAGCCCGAAATAGGTCAGCCGAGAAACGTCTTCTCCCGGGGCCCAAACCCCGAAAACCCCGCATTCATCTCTCGGGACGTCGCTGAATACTTTATCGAATTTCACGCGGTCTTCCCCCAGGTAGTCGTGGATTTGGCGGGGATTTCCGGCGCCGGAGGCGCCGGGCGAGTTGGCAAGTCCTCAGCTCCGGACGAAGCTTCCTCGCCAGGGACGGCGGTTAGTGACTCCACCAACTCGAGTGACCCAACCGAGGCACCGGACTCGAGTGGCCCAAGCGCGCTGCCCGACTTCGCGGGCGCGAACGGCACGACCGAATCGACGGACTGAACTGATTCCACCCGACAGACGGACGCGACCGGAGCCACCGATTCAACCCGATTGACCGAGCCGACCAACGCAGTCGCGCGGAAACCGGTCGAGGGCGCGACGCTACTCGTCATCTTGGTCCGCATCAGCATCGTCTTCGTAGTCAGCCCATTTATCGACGTAGTCCGGCTCGGCGTATTTGGCGTAGGGATCGTCCGCGTAGGGGTCAGACCCGTAGGAGTTGCCCGAGCCGCCTCCCTTGCCGGTCAACTCGCGCTCCAAAGCCGCAAGATCCGGTTCGGGGCTTTCGTATTTCAGACGACGCGCCACCTTGGTTTGCTTTGCCTTCTGACGGCCACGGCCCATTTGCCAGGTCCTTCCACACTAAAACGACCACATGTTAATGACTGAAAGTCGGTTACAAGTCTATGCCCTGAACGTTTTTTATTCCACTTGTTCGGAGTTCCACTTTCACCCGACGCAGATTCAACCGCGGTTAGCAGTCCCCTCGGTCCTAACCCAGGAGAATTTCGCACTCACTGGAAATAAGGCGGTGTCAAGTGGTGAGTGCAACATTGAGTGCTTCGGCGGGGTTTTGCCAGCCGAGGGTTTCGCAGCGGCGGAGCCGGCGGGTCGGACTTAAACCGGAAAATCATAGCGTAGCCGGCGGGTCGGACCTCTTCGGCATAGTGACCGAAGGGAACGACGCCGAAAGGGCCCGACCCCCGGCGAAGCCGTTTAAAACTGCTTGGGCTACGCCACTTGGGTCAGACCCTTGTGGCTCCACTTCGTTACGCCAAGAGGTCTGAGCCGCGGCTGCGCAAGCAGGACTGACCCGCGACTACGCTGGCGCGCTACTTTTTGCGGTGTTTCAAGGTCGCGAGGAGGATGAAGCCCGCGATGGCGCCGGCGGCGATGCCGAGCTTCTTCTGGGACTCCGCGTCGCCCGCGAGGGCATCGTCGAAAGTCTGCTTGGCGGCATCCGCCATCCCCATGGCCTTCTCCTTCGCGGCTTTGGCCTGGTTCGCGGGGCGCATCCGGTCGACGAGTTCATCAACGGTTTCGCTCATCTCCTCGCGAGCGCGGCGAATCTTGTCTTCGATATCGCTCGGGTTTTCGCCGAAATCCTCGACTTCGGGAACCGGATTGGGCTGGGGGTCACTCATGGGTTTCTCCTTCGGGTTGGCTCTTGATGGCTGACTTGATGATTCCGACATCGGTCTTCACACCGCTGGCCGGATCGGGGATGTGTTCCTGGGCTTTCTTGACGGAGGCGATTCCGGCGCCCGCGAGGATTCCCGTGATGACGAGCAAAACCAGGGCGGTCAACAGCGCCGCACCCCAGTTTGCGCCGGTAAGCGCCAGCCAGCCGAAGAACATGGCCTGAATCAGCCACCCCAGCATGAACAGGGCGAGGACTCCGGCGACGGCGAAGAGGCCGGCGGCGAGGCCGAAGCGCTTTCCGGATTCTTTCGCCTGCGACTTTGCCAGGGCGATTTCCGCGCGGAACAAGGTGGAGATTTGGGCGGAAAACCGCGAAAACAGCATTCCCATGGTGGCTTTTTGGTCGTCGGACATGGACCCTCCTTTTTGTCTTATTTAATCATACCCTCCGGCTGCCTTCCGGACACTAACTTCATCTCAACTTAGTGTCCGCATAGTGCCCGCCGGTAGATCGAGGCGGGGAATCGTCTTGATTTCGGGGCTCGGCGGCTTGGGGGTCTTTTCGGACACTATCTTGACGTCAAGTTAGTGTCCGGAAAGCTAAAAAACCTCAGGAGGCCAACTCCGACATCAACGCCGGAGAACGCAGGGTCTGCCTGGCCGGCCACCCCGCCGCGACCACCGCGAGAATAACCGCCACCCCGATAAGGGCGAGTTGTCCCGCCCACGGCACCGAAAAGACCGCAAGCCCTTGCCCCCGCAAGACAAACCGCCACAACGCCCCCAACGCCAAGCCTCCTGCCCAGCCGATAACCGCGCCCAACAAAGCCAGGAAGAACGCCTCCCAGCGAACCATCGCCGCCCCCTCGCGCGGCTTCAACCCGATGATCCGCAGCAGCGCGAAAGTCCGGCGCCGCTCCAAAACCGCCAAAGCCAGCGTGTTCATCACCCCGAGAAGGGCAATCACGACCGAAAACCCGAGCAGCCCATACATCAGCCACAGAACCTGGGTTGTCGTCTGGGACACGGTCGAAGCGAGCTCGGAAGGGGTGAGGGCCTTGAAGATAAAGAACGGGTCCAGGGCCTTTTGAATCCGGTCTTGAACTGCGCGAAGAGTCGAGCCGCTCACCGGTTTCCCATCCGCTCCCGGGTCGAGGCGCACGAAAATAAACTCACGGGTGACCTGTTCGGAGGCAGCGGTTTGGCGAAGATACTGGGGGTCGAGGAAAACGGTGGCGTTCAGCAAACTGGACTCCGTCACCCCGCCGATTCGCGTCGAATAGATGCCGACCGGCCCGCTGACAGTGATGGAATCGCCCACTTTCCAGCCACTTCCGGCTGCGCGGGAATTCATGATGACCTCCCCGCGCGAGAGCGCCTGAACCTCGCCCTGACTAACGCGAAGTTTCAAGGTGTCAACCGCATCACCTGCGCTGATACCCGCGGCTACCACTTGATGAGTCGGATCCTCCCCCTGGCGAACCAAAACGGGAGCCTGGATGATATCCGCGGATGCCCCGCGAACGCCGGACACCTCGCGAATCGCACCGAGCGCCTGTTCGAGGTTCGTCGAGGGCTGGAGCGCCGCCACGACCAGGTCGGTTTGGACTTCCGAGACTGTACCGGTTCTAAGGGAGGCCCTTGCTGAATCGGCCAAAATCCCGCCCGCGGTCGCAATCGCCACCCCGATGACGAGAGCCGCCGCGCCGAAAGACGTCCGCCGCGGGTAACGGCGCAGATTCTGGAGGGCAAGGTGAGCCGGAAGCGCGTTGAAACCCTTGGTGAACAGCCCAAAGAAAGCCAAAACCGGACGCTGCAACTGGACGAGGAGAAGCATTAGGCCTAGGAGGAAAAGGATGCCGGAGGCGATGAGGACGGCAACGACAGTCCAGTCAATCCTTTGTTGACTCACCGTCAAACCGAACCAACCCGTCCCGAGCGCGCCGAGAAGGGCGAGAACTCCGGCAATCGTGCGCGGGCGGGTTCGCTCGGCGGCGGCGGGAGCGGCGAGTTCGAGGACTGACAGGGGCGGGATTTTTCCGGCCCGCCACGCTGGGAAAACCGCGGCGAAGAGGGTTATCAACAAGCCGATTCCGAAGGCCAAGGCGATGGTGGGAACGTCGAGGGGGAGGCCGGTGGAAAAGCCCCAACCCTGGGTCGCGAGGACGAGCCTGGCAGCAGCGGTCGCCCCGATTCCGATCAAAACCCCCAGCGCCGCCCCGATAGTGCCGATAATGACAGCCTGGCCGAGAACGAGCCAGCGGAGGGCGCGTGGGGAATAGCCCACGGCGCGAAGCAGCCCGAGCGAGCGATAGCGCGCGGTGACGAGGATTCCGAAGGTGTTGGCGATGAGGAATCCGCCCGCGAGGAGGGAGAGCGCGACGAACCATTGGACGAGGGAGTTGACGAAGCCGACCGCTTTTTCGACGGCGCGGGCGTGTTCGACGCGCAGTGTTTCACCAAGAAGGATGGTCGCGTCCGGGCCGACGGCGTCTTGGACGCGGTCTTTCACGGTTTTGGGGTCAGAGGCCGCACCGACTTTGATGCCGATGGTTTTTACGCGCGATTCCGCGGAAAACCAGGTTTTCGCGTTTTCGGCGTCAACAAAGGCCATCGTGGCGGTTCCGAGTGGCCCTTCAAAGCCCGCAGTTCCGACTACCTGCATCTCGTGGGCGGTTCCACCCCAGATGAGAGTCGCTTTGTCACCCACTTTGAGTCCGGCACGCCGCGCCGTCGTGGTTTCGAGCATAACCTCGGCTGCGCCGGTGGGGAGGCGGCCCTCGGCGAGGGTCGGGCCTGGCGGATAAGGGAAGGATCCGCGAACCGTGGTGGGGGAAAGCCCCAAGGTCACGGGCTGTTTGCGGGAGTCGAGGAGGACAGCCTCGCCTTCGTAGACGGGCGCGGCGTGAGAAACGCCGTCAACGGCCTCAATGACTGGGGCCAGGTTCGAGTCGATAGGGTTGCGGGCGTTGATGTCGAAAGTGCTAGCGTTTTTTGCAAGCGCGCCGACCGCGTAGAGGTCGCCGGTCAGCGAGGAAGTGGTCGAGGCGGTGACAGCGTTCAACAAGAGATTCCTCACGCCCAGGGTCAGCGTCAAGAAGGCAACCCCGAGGGTGACCGCGAGAATCGCCGCGAAGAAGCGGGACTTTCGGGTCGTGATTTCGCGAATAATGAGCTTCCACATATTTCAGCGATCCTCGGAGTTGGGGAGTTTTGCGAGGTTTTCCGCGGTTTCGGGGTTTTGGCTCGCTGAGGCGGCGGGATTGTGGGGCGTTCGGTTGAATCCGGTTGTGGTGGCGTCCCCAGCGGTCGGGTTGTTGTGGGGGGCGTCCAGGTTCTGCAAAGAGTGTTGCAGGTTTTGGGAGCGGGCGCCGGCCTGGGCCAACATCGCGTCGGCGCGGGCAATCAACAGTTCCTGGTCCGGGGTGGTGCCGCGTTTCGGGAGCGCGGAGGTTGGGGTCAAAGTTGAGTGTTCAGCAAAGGCAGTGGCGGAATCCGGCGAAGCCAACGGGGACGAGGACGTGCGGCGTAACGAAGCGGAGCCAGTCGGACCTGTCACCGATGGCGTAGTCGCAGACCCCGCCTTCGGTGCGCTAGCCGTGAATCCCTTAGTTGGATCTTCACCACCTCGGGATTTACCAAAGTGGCCCGTCCCCATTGGTAAAAACCTCTCGTCAGAGGAGTCTCGGGGGGGCACCTTGCTGGTGGTGCGGTCATCCGTCTCGCCGTCTTCATTCAAAGTCTTTGCAGCATCATCAATCGCCGCCCCAGAGGCTGCCAGGAGCTTCTCGGCCTGGGCGATCATTTGGAGAAGCTCGCTTTGACCAGCCTCCTCCGCCTCGCGCGGATCGACGGCCGGACGCCGTTTCCGCCGCGGACGAACCGGCTCGGGTTCAACTGATCGGCTCGACTCGGGAGGCCGAACCGGCTCGGTTTCGGTGCCCCTTCTCGACTTCGACTCGGTCTCGCCCACACTAACCGACTCGGGCGTCCCCAAACGACTCGACTCGGCCTCACCAACCGCAAACCGCCTTGATGAAGACTCAGGAGATGGGGCCGACTGAGCGTCGAAAGCACTCCTCGGTTCAGTTCCCGAGCCGTCCCCGAAGCCACCTCCCGAACCGAAGTCAGGATTCGCTTCCGAGTAAACCGTGGCAGTCCCTGCCCCCGACTCTGGATCCGCAGTGAAGCCGGTCTGCAGTTGCTGCGCAATAGTCACCCCCGTCACGAGAGCCGGATCGTCCAACTTCAACTCCGAGCCTGCCAAATCGGATTCACTTGCTGACACGGGCGCGAATACGGGCGAAGCCGCGGCTGACGGCTCCCGCTCGCGCAGAGGGGTCCTCTCGACCGACTGGTTCGCCTCAGTAAACTCTGGGCCGCTCGCTTGAGGGGAGTCTGACTGCCGCGGCGAAAACCCGTTAGAACCGGCAGAAGAAAGCCCCGTATCGGTCGCTGATCCAACCTCGGGCGCAGGCTCTCCGAGAGATTCCGCCCCGCCCCTTAGGGACTCATCCTCGGCGCGATTTCCGACGATTGCGCCGTCCCCAAGCGGCTCAAAATCGGCGCGTCTGTCAGCAAACGGATCGCCCCCGAGGCTGCGCCCGGTTGTCTCCGACGCCACTCGCAGCGAGTTTGGCGCGGCGGAATCCACAGCGAGGGACTCTCTAGTGTCCTGTCCAACCCGTCCGGCACTTCCAGCAAACTGCCGTCCCGCAACGGTTTCGTCGACGGTGAGACCGCGACTCGGAGCAGGCCCATTCGCAGGCTCACCCCCCGCGACTGGCTCAGCCAGCGAGCCAGCCTCCGCTCCGGTTTCGGAGCCACGCCTCTCGGCAGCATCACCAGCCTTGCCCGCGGCCAAAGCCCCAGCCGACTCGCCAGTTTCAGCCAGCGGTTGTCCGAGGGCATCGACATCCCCCGCAGCCGCCAGCGGATTGACCTCATCCAGGCTGGGCCACTTAAACCGTCCGTTCGCTAGGGAATCCGCCAGTTCATTGGGCTCCGCCGCTACTTCCGCAATCCCCAAATCCGCCAGAGCCGGAACCTTTGCGGGAGTCTCGCGCTCCCTTCGGCTCCGCTTCTCGCGGCGATTCCGCCGCGTTCGGCGAGGCGGTTCCTCGTTCCGCGTTGGGTTGGTCTCCGCCGCGGTCGGGGCCTCGGTCGAAGCCTGCGTCGGGGCCTCGGTCGTTCTCTCGGTTGGCGCGGATTCAGCAAGGGCCGGCTCGGCCCCCTCGTCTCTCGCCACACTCGGGTCTTCCGTAATGTAGGGACTAATCTGGCGGCTCTCCAGGGCGCTAGCTTCCTGAGAATCCCTTGCTGAACTCGTCTCAGGAGCCGAACCCCCCGCAACCGAGCCGCGCTCGCCTAACTTCTCTGGCGCCTCCAAAGAAATCGCTTGTTGACGCAGAGATTTCCTTACTGTTCCGAGTGTTTGCTGCGCTTCCAAAATCGCGTCGCGGGTCGGGTGGAGCAGTTGCGCCACAATCCGGCCGTCCCACAAGAACAGCACCCGATCCGCGTATTTAGCCGCGTCCGGCTCGTGGGTGACCATAATCACTGATTGCTGCCAGTCGCGAGCCGCCGCCCGCAAAAACGCCAGGACCTCGGCTGATGACTCGGAGTCGAGGTTACCGGTCGGCTCATCGGCGAAAACCACCTCGGGAAGCGTCAGCAGCGCGCGGGCGCAAGCAACTTTTTGTTGCTGGCCGCCGGAAAGCTGGGCGGGGAAGGCATCGAGGCGAGACTCGAGATCTAACTTCCCAACCAGGGTTTCGAAGCGCTCCTTATTGACTGAGGTGCGCTTGAGCTGGGCGGCAATTTCGATGTTTTCCCGCGCGTTCAGAGTAGGGACAAGGTTGTAGGACTGGAAGATGAAACCGACGGTATTGCGGCGAAAAGTCGTCAACTGGGAGGCTGACATCTCCGCGAGATTCACCTCGGCAACCTTCACGGTTCCCTCTTGGAAAACGTCAAGTCCCGCGAGGCAATGCAATAGGGAGGACTTCCCAGATCCAGAAGGGCCCATAATGGCAGTGAACTCACCGCGGGGAAAATCCACGTCCACCTGGTCTAAGGCAGTGACAGCAGCGTTTGCCTCGCCATAGATTTTGGTGAGTCCACGAACGGAAATGATGGGGTCGGCCACTGGTGAAAGTGCTGTCGAGAAATCGGGAAGGGCTCTCGTTGAGCCGAACGCGGCAGTTGGGCCGGTTTTCCCGAACGCGGCAGGCTGACCGAATTCCCCAGACGTGATGGGAGAGGACGAACCTCCTGCAACTTGCTTTTCCAAGTTTCCCCCTCCCCGTGTTCCATGGACATGCTTCAGTTGATTCTTTCACATTCCACGAGCACTGGCCTTTTTGCCACCCCGACCCCAGGCGTTTCGGGTTAGAAATCCCCGAACGCGATCTTGGGGTGTCCCGCACTAATCGGCTCTCCACGTGGCATCGTAACCTTTCCCCCGAGTGCGGGTGGGCCTTTAATTGGAGTCTATACTCGCAGTCAGATCTGTAACCCGGGAGATTTTTAGCATTACTGCCATTATTTCCACTGATGGGCAAAATCGCCCGAGTTACATAAAGGACGGCGGATATCGAGCGACAACTACTCCCAAGCGGCCGCAAGTGTCGAGCAAAGACAACCGCTGAACGACGGAGACTTTCAGCGACAACGAATACAGCTAGGGTCTGCACTCCGGCGCATATCCGGATCCAGGCGAATCCCTGACTACTCTCCGGAAGGCGTCCGGACACGAGCAAAGCCCTGATATGCCGAGCCGGAGTGGACTATCACTGGAGACAGCCGGGGGATTCCTCTCCGCCAAGTTTTTACCACCGGGGACGGGCCATTTTGGTAAAAAATGGGGATGAGTTGATTTCAATCTCGAGATGATTTGAATTTTCATGACCTGAATAACCACACCCCTGACGTGAATAACCACAATAACACGCGATTTTTGAAGCGCGATTTTCAAACTCGCAGGTCAGAAGATTAAGAGTTTCGGTATGCTACCTTGTCCAGCAAGGGATGTGGTTATTCACGTCAGCCCTGTGGTTACTCACGCCACCTACACGCCCAAGGAACCCAGCTAGCGCCGGACGCAGCGTGCCGCGCGTCTCGAATCCGCGCGTCGAGAACATCAGTATCCTGAAAGCCCCAGCACCCTATCCTGTCTCGGCAGAATCGCCTTGATGCCACCTTTGCGCTAGCCTAGTTGGGGAAAGGAACTTGATGAGCCCCAACCTCCCTGCTGACGCTGCCGACCAAACCGACGCCGGCTCACTCGACGGTCTCCACGCCGGCTCACACCGCCGCCCCAACGTTCCAGCCCCGCTGATTTTCATGCTCGAAGGCACCATTCAATATGTCGGCGCCGGCCTCGCAGTCGGGCTTTTCGCCCTGTTTGCGCCGATGACGGTGGCTTGGATGCGTTCGATTATCGCCGGAATCCTCCTTATGGCGTGGCGGCGGCCCTGGGGGAAACGCGCGCTGAGTTGGAAAGGATACGCCTGGTCCTGCGCTTTCGGGGTGGCGCTGGTTGCCATGAACACAACTTTCTATGAGGCCATTGCACGGCTCCCGCTCGGAACCACAGTTTCAATCGAATTCCTCGGCCCTGTCATCTTCGCCGCCATAGGTATCCCCGGGATTAAGGGGAAACTCTCGGTTTTGGTTGCCTTCTCGGGCGTGGTTCTCATCAGCGGATTCGGTCTTGACCTCGGCGATTCTCGGCAACTCGTGGGTCTAATCTGGGCGCTGGTCGCGGGCGGGTTGTGGGTTGCCTACATGGCCCTCGGGCGGAAAGTCGCGGTTCTCGGACGCGGGCTCGATTCGCTGGCTATCGCGGTTTTGTTTGGGTCATTTTTGCAACTGCCATTCGCGATTCCCGAGATTCCCGCGGTTTTCCGCGCCCCCGAGGCTATCGCTCTCGCGATTGCCATGAGTGTTTGCTCCTCTTTCATCCCTTACGTGTTGGAGCAGGTCGTTCTGCGCGGAGTGAAGGCGCCGCTTTTCGCGCTCTTGTCTGCGTTGTTGCCGGTCACGAGCCTTTTGGTGGGTTTGCTCATGCTGCGCCAGATCCCGACTCCCGCCGAACTTGGCGGGCTTGTTCTCGTCTCTCTTGCCGTCGCGATGACCTATCGCCGGTCGTAGGTTTCTCAGCGGCTTAGGATATTCCAATGGTTTCGCAAGCCTTTCCGGAAGGGTTTAAGCAACTTCGGACATTTTCAACAGTAGAACGTCTCATTCTTGGCTCGCGCCAGAGAAAAGAAAACCCGTCTGCAAGGTGTTTTACGCTTTAACTCAAAAGCCTACCGATTGGTAAGTGTCCAAAGTTGCTTAAGATGGAAGCATGACTGGATTTAAGGCGAGCCTCGATGCGGTACAAGAAGAGATTTCGCGAGCGGCAGCAGCCACGGGAAGAAATCTCTCTGAAGTGCGGCTTTTGCCGGTCAGCAAGATGCATCCGGTTTCAGCTTTGCAAGAAGCTCTGGATTGTGGCGTCCGCGAATTCGGGGAGAATCGGCCCCAGGATATCGCCGCTAAAGCCGAGATTCTGGGGGCTAACTTCGCCAGTCTCGAAGAGGAAGGCGCACCAGCATCCCTTGCTGAAGACCCCTCCAAAATCGGCGGAAACTCACCTTCCTCCGCTATCTCCCCACGCTGGATTATGATCGGGAATCTCCAGCGAAACAAGGCGAAACTCATTGTCGCACACGCGGCAGAGTTGCAGTCTCTCGACTCGCTTCCGGCGGCGCAGACGCTATCGCGGCTGCTCACCGAGGCCGGGCGAGAACTCGAGGTCATGGTTCAGGTAAACACTTCCCAAGAGGCAGCCAAGCACGGGGTCACTCCTGAGGCGGCGCTGGACTTTGCGGGGGAAGTGGCGAGTTTGCCCGGGTTGAGGCTTCGCGGGTTCATGACCGTGGCAGCGCCTTTAGCGACGGTTGGGGAAGCGGAAGTGCGGCGGGAATTCGCGCTTCTCCGCGAAATTCGCGACACGGCGGTGTCGGGAGATTTTCCCGGAGCGACCGAGCTTTCTATGGGGATGAGCGGAGATTTCAAGGTTGCGATTGCGGAGGGATCCACCTGCGTTCGCGTCGGTTCGGCGCTGTTCGGAGCCCGCGACTACGGGGGAGACCCGCGCGCCTAAGCCTAGTTGCGATTGCGACCGCGTCCTGGGCGGCCACTTTGGAGAGCTTTTTCGGGCTCGAACCAATGACACAAATGCCTTGACCTGCAATTATGTGAATTGCGCTCCGATTAAACTGGTTCAAAGCGGCCACCCAGGACGGGCTTTGAGAAGGAGACCGAGTGTCACTGAGTTCTCGCTTTGGCTCACTTTGAGATAATGAGACGGTGAAGCGCCCAAATTTGAAGCCCCAAAAACCGGATGATTCCGCGGCTAAGCGCGCCTCCAAAACAACCGGCAACTCATCGGGCTCAAAACCCGCCTCAGCAGGAAACCCCGAAAAACACGGAGTCCCAGCCTCTCGTTCACTAACTTCAGGTCGCCCCGCCGCTTCGCGCGCCGAGTCACCCGCACCCAAATCGCGCGTCGGCCTCTCCGGCGGTGTTCTAGGCAAATCTCGCCTAGGTCGCGTTAGCCAAACTCCGCACTTCAAGGACAATCCCCACGGCTCGCGTACAACCTCCCGCCAAGCATCCAACTCCACTTTCATAGCGCGCCTCTTGACGCTTGGCGTCGTTGCTTTGGCCGTGTTCCTGGTAGTGTTTTCCCCGCTCAAGTCCTGGATGGAACAGCAGCAGCAGGCCAGGGAGCTGGCTGCCGAAATCGAGAGAGTGAAGGCCGACAACGAGGATCTTGAGGACGAAATCGCGCGATATAACGATCCGGAATATATCTCTCGCCAAGCTCGGGAGCGGCTGGGATACGTGAAACCGGGAGAGACCACCTATGTCGTTATCGATCCTCCCGGCAAGGAAAAACCGCAGCTTGCTAACGGGTGGCTTGAAAAGGACACCAACGATCTTCCCTGGTTCGGGCTCTTGGTGGCGGGCCTTGAAGTCGCCGGCGGGACTTCTCAGTAGTCCCTCCCGATTTCGGACACTTACCGCTTGGTTTCGGTCGCATTTAGGCCGGTGCAGAATGTGGAAATCTTCGCCACCTGCGATGATGCTTCTCTACTTGGAAATTTACCAAACGGTTAGTGTCCGGTGTGAAAGGTTCAGGCCTGCGGGCAAAGGTAAGCGCCTCGGGTAAGGTAGAACCGTGGCACATATTGAACCAGCAACCGAAGCCGACCTGGCGGCGATTACTATCCAACTGGGGCGGGTTCCCCGCGGGCTACTAGGAGTGGCAGCGCGTTGCGGGAGTCCTGTTCACGGTCAGGACGCCACCGACACTGAAGGACAGGGCGTAGTTGCCGGTTCTTCGCACCAAGACGCCAACTTTAGGACAGCGCCACAAGCGGACCTCGTCAGCACCGCGGGCGCGGATTTCAAGTCGCATCCCCGCGACACCGGCGCCACCCCGCAAGCAGAAGACGCCGGTTCCCTGAGACCTGTGGACGCTGACTTTGGAACATCACCCCGCGACACCGGCGCTACCCCGCACTCTCATCCCGCAGTTATCGCGACGGCGCCGCGCCTTCCGAACGGCGAGCCGTTCCCGACTTTCTACTATCTGACCTGCCCCGAAGCGGTGGCGGCATGCTCCCGTCTCGAGGCGGCAGGGGTCATGCGCGAGGCCGAGGCCCTGCTCCATGACCCGAATCATCCCGAAATTGCCGCTGGTTACCAGCGCGCCCACGAAGCATATCTCCAAGACCGCAACGCGAGCCTTACCACCGGTGAGGCAGTCCCCGAAATTGCCAATATCTCCGCAGGTGGAATGCCGAATCGCGTGAAATGTTTTCACGCGATTCTCGGGCACCGGCTCGCTGCTGGGCCCGGAGTGAACCCGATTGGGGACTGGCTACTTGACCGGCTGGCCGGAGAAGGGCTGTGGTCTCCCGAAACTTGCGCCTGGGAAATGGGCGAAACCGCTGATGAAGCCCCACCGGAGAATCCACCAAGTGATTGATGGCCCGACCAGCCCACTCCAGAACCAGACACCTCCCCGGCCGACCCGAAAGCCTTGGAAAAACTCCCCCACGGTACAGACTCTTCGGGATTGGGCGTTGATTTGGACCGAATTCCACCATCCAACTCCGGGTTATACCGCAAGAGGTTCTGTAACTCGGGCGATTTTGGGCATTAGTGCCATATATGGCAGCAGGGGCCAAAATCCCACGAGTTACAGAACTACCTCCAGGTACACAATCCAGAAATCCGCCAACCCTTGTGGGCAACAGGGCCATAATTAATCCCAGCGAGAAGCCCACCAGAAAGGACCCCCATGCGACTAGCGGCTATTGACTGCGGCACCCACTCGATTCGCCTCCTGATTAGCGACTACGACCCCGCCAACCCCGACTCAAGGCCGACAGATATCGTGCGGTTAACCCAAATCGTCGGGCTGGGCCAGGGGGTCGATAAAACCGGCGAGCTCGCGCCGGACGCCTTGGCGCGGACCTTCGCAGCCTTGGAGGAATACGCCGCCTACATTCGCGAGGCCGGTTGCGACCGCATCCGCATGGTGGCAACCTCCGCATCTCGCGATGCCACGAATTTTTTCGAGTTTTCGACCGGCGTTGAGGCTCGGCTCGGCATAACCCCCGAGGTTATTTCTGGTCATGAGGAGGCGACGCTCGGTTTCCGCGGGACGCTTTCGGCGCACCCTAACCTCGCCTCACCCGTTCTGGTAGTGGACATCGGCGGGGGCTCGACGGAATTTTCCTTCGGGACTGTAGGGGTAGCCGGCGCGAGCGGGTCGGATCTTCCGTGCGGTTCCGGGGATTCAGCAAGAGCCAATAGCGAATTCGGCACAGTTGCCCCGCCCGCGGATAAACGTGGATCCAAAGAAAGCGGGGAATACCCTTACGAAGCAGCGCCAGAGCCCAACGCTTCTCCGACCTCGATTCAGCCCCGGCGTGCTCGCGAGACCAATCCTGCCCACCTGCCCGACTCCGCGAAAATCTCGGGGACTCCCTTGTTGAATCCCCACGACCTCCAGCGGCCCCGTCTCAAGGCTGCCATCTCGATGAATATGGGTTCGACCCGCGTCACCGAGCGGTACCTGCGCCCCTCGGAGAATGCGGCGGGAGTGCCGAGCCGTGACGCTTTCCACGAGGCTCGCAGTTTCGTTGACGGGCTCATCAGCGAGGCTGCCCGAACCGTACCCTTGGCCGAGGCTCGCGAGCTCGTCGGCGTGGCCGGATCCGTAACGACCCTGACCGCGCTGGGTTTGGGTCTGGATAAATACGATCCGGCACGCATCAATGGCGCGGTGCTTTCGAGTTCGAAGCTCCGCAAGCTGGCGCGCGACCTCATCATGATGCCCCGCGAAGAAAAGGCGGCGCTCGGCCCGATGCATCCGAAACGGGTGGATCAAATTGCCGGAGGCGTTCTGGTTTGGGAGCGGATTTTGGCCTATCTGGAGGAGAATCCCGGGCCTGACTCGAGTGGCAAGGCTCGCGGGGATTTTCCGGTGCGAACCTCGGAAAACGATATTCTCGACGGGATTATTTTGGCGCTTGCTGACTAGATACCCCTTCGCTACTGCATCGAATCGTGGGATTTGCGGTAGGAAGTGCGAGCCTTCAACGCGAGGGCGCCGAGAATAATCGAAAGCAAAGTGCCCATGACCACGCCAATGGATCCGGCTTGAGTCAAGACGTCGTTGCCCTGGAAGGCCAGGTGGGAAATAAGCAAGGCAACGGTGAAGCCGATACCGGCAACGAAGGAAATCGGGATCACATCCCCCAGCTTCACGCCCTTTTCCAGGTGAAGCGGGGTGAACTTTTCCATCACAAAGACGCTTCCGGAAATGCCGAGTAACTTTCCCAAAGGCAAGGCCAGCATTACTGCCAAAGCCACCGGATTCGTGAGCATCTTGATGACCCCTCCGGGCGTGTCCACGATATTCACTCCCGCAGCGAAGAAGGCGAAGATCGGGACTGCGAAAGCGGCGGAAATAGGGCTGACCTTCATCGATAGATGTTCGACCAGGTTGTGGACCTCGCCCTCACGCTTATCGGAGGGAACCACCATCCCGAGGACGACCCCCGCGATAGTGGCGTGGATTCCTGAGGCATGCATGAAATACCAGACCACGACCCCGATGGGGATGAGGAGCCACCATTTGACCCAGCGTTTGCGACAGAGGAAGCTGAACAACGCTGCGCCGAGAGCCACCGGAATCAGCAGCAGGAGATTCGGCTGGGATCCATAAAACAGCGCGATGACGATAATCCCGCCGAGGTCATCAGCGACTGCCAGGGTAAGAAGGAAGGTCCGCGCCCCGCTCGGCAAGCCGCGACCGAAGATTTGGAGGATAGCCACTGCGAACGCAATATCCGTGGCCGTCGGAATCGCCCAGCCGTGCCAAGCCTCGACGCCGGCAAGGCCGGTTACTGCGAGATAAACCGCTGCGGGGCCGGCCATTCCAAATACCGCAGCGATAATCGGCATTCCGGCAGTTCGCGGGTCGCGCAGCGATCCGTGGGTGAATTCTTCTTTGAGCTCCAGGCCAACCGTGAAGAAGAAAATCGCGAGGATGCCGTCGCGAGCCCACTCCTCCACGGTAAGAGAGAGGTGGATGGATTGGAGGAAACTCTTGGCGCCTTGGGCGGTGGCTTCCTGAAATCCGGGGTCGAGAACGGTCGTAGCCAGGGCGTGGTAGCCCTCGCGGAAAGGGCCGTTCGCGAAGAAAAGGGCGAGGACCGCGGCGATAATGAGGATGAACCCGCCAACGATGTCGTCGGAGACGAAACGGGAAAACCTTTGGAAGGCTGTGAGCTTCCTCACACCTCTTTCGTCAACGGGAGATTCCTCGTCGTAGTCAGTGGGCGAGGGGATAACAATATCATCCTCTCCAAATATGCCTTTATCAGCGATTTTATCGGGCGGTGCGGTTTCATTTCGGGAATTTTGTACTTCATCGTCCATAATGAGAGTCTAAAGTGGGTAAGGAAGAAACCTCAATTTCAGGGTTTCTGCCGCTCGCGGAAGACCAGCGAATCTCGGAGAAGATTCAGCGTTCAGCAAGCGGCCCTCCCGAATCTTCGCTAAGGCGTTGCTGTGACGCTTGGCGAAGGTCGCCCCCGTAGCCCAATGGTAGAGGCAGCTGACTTAAAATCAGTTCAGTGTCGGTTCGAATCCGACCGGGGGTACCGTCGACAAGGCCCTGTCCTCCATGAGCGTTCATGTTTTAGTTTTTACCCTGGTTTTGTAACTCTAGGGAATTTGGACTTCGTTGCCATTATTTCCAGGGTTAAAGGACAAATTGTGTGTCTGGCCGGTTAGTCCCAGGTGTTGTTGTAGGGGGTGGTGTGGTGGAGTTCGTTCCAGATGATTCCGTCGCCCCATCCGGGGAGGCTTCGCCTGGTGATGTGCTG
>NZ_VUMY01000019.1 GCF_009695935.1 Mobiluncus porci | reverse complement strand
TCACATGCGCACCCTGATCGTAAGCAGCCACCTCAAAAGAACAACGAGTACGCGTCGAAGTCTTCTCAAAAATCAACGCAATATTCTTACCCTTAAGGTACTGAACCTCGCGACCTTCCTTCTTCGCGGCCTTCAACTGAGCAGCCAACTCCAGGAGCTCAACCCACTCGCCAGGAGTAAAGTCCAGTTCCTTCAAAAAGTGACGTCCATGAAAATCAGTCATGATTATTCCTTCCAAAGTTGTTGAGTTTACTCGTTTGCCAGAAATCCGCCTAAATGTTCCGTTGTCAGGGACAGCAAGCGACGCAACGTTGCGTTTTTCGTGGCGGGTTCCAACAAACATGCATGATGCTACCTCCCAAATTTGGAGGCTGAACCGCGGATTAACGCGGTTTAAGCCAAATAAATATAAATAAACTCCTCTATACCCGCCCACTTTGGGGGATATAAGGGATTTATCTCGAGGCTCATCCGCGGATAAACCCCTCTTGAAAGGTGCATTTGAATGCGGGAGGGGACTGTCGCTAAATCTAGGTTTCCAAAATCTAACTCGGTCCGAGGAAGGTTTGAAAGATAGATAATGAGGCTATGGATGAAAAACGCGAGCTTTTGATGAAACTTCTTTTCGGAAACGACGACGAAGACCAAGCGAACGGCACCACTCCGGCAGTGGATCCGGCGCGGATGCAACGCTGGGCGAAGGCGCAGGAAAAGGCCCAAAAGATTAATCAAACTCTCGACAATTCTGAGCGTTCCGCGGATATCCTGCGCGAAATGATGCGCGACAATTAGGGCAAAAACGCACAATCCGGCGCGGCTTCCACCAAGCGCTGATCCATCGTCAGCAATCGCGACTTCAACTGCCTGGCCAACACGACATATATGGCATCATAGGCAGTCACGTGGTGGCGCAGCTCCCAGGCCTCGACCATGAAATCTTCCATGTCAAACAGGAAAATATTGAGAGCAGCGAAATTCTCCAAGCCGAATCTGGCTCTTTCATCGGGGATAGTACCGCGCAGAGTATTTTTTCTAACTACCTGGGTTACTTCAGCCACAATGATATTTGGCGCCGCCAAGCGGTCGTGGCGTAAATCCCTAGCAAAGAGAATCCCCTTATCGGTGCCCATTACAACTTCAGCAATAACTGAGGCGTCAACTACGAGGGTCATCGTCCCTCACGATTTTCACGGATTAGAGCAACGGTATCTAAGGTGCCACTGATTGCCCCCCCTAGCTTCAAGCTCATCAAAAAAACCTCACGGGTCTGGATTTTTCGACGCTTTTCAAGCTCATCCCTCACAAATGTAGACACAGATTTCCCCTCCGACTTAGCCTTTTCTTTGAGGAAATCGTGGAGCTTATCGGGAATATCTCGCACATATAATGTATGACCCATGCCACAAATCTTGCCCCCCAACTCCAAACACGGACGTGCCGCCGAGTTGCTTCACATAGCTACCAGTCCCTGCGCCGTTGGGTTTTCGCTCCCAGCGAAATCGAATTTTTTGAAACTATTCCAGGGTGTCGAGGTCGATTTGTTCGAGAATGCCGCCTTGGGCTGCCGCTTTGGCCGCAGCGTCGAAGATAATCTCCGGCTCAGTTGGGGATTCTTCCGAGGGCTCTAAAATCGTATTCTCTTCTGGTCCAGCAGTCTTGTCTTCCGAGGTTGAGGACTCTCCTGAATCCTCCGGTTTCTTCCCCGCCACCAGTGCCTCGCGCATATCGTTTATCGTTCCGAGAAGACCATTAATGAACTTCGGGGACTCATCTGTCGAACGCTCCTCGGCAATCTGCAGTGCCGCGGTAATGGCGGTAGGCCCGTCCACGTCCGCGTTGAACAGAATCTCCCACACCGCGACCCGCATAATCGCGAGGTCCACCTCCGGCATCCGGTGCAGCGCCCAGGCCCGCGAATAAGTCGCCAAGGCGGCATCGATCCGCTCCAGATGATCCGCTACACCTTCCAAAATCTCCCGTGAGTATGCGGGCAAGGGTGACTGTGCGGTAGTCTCGGTTTCCCGCAACTTCGCTAAAGAATAAATCCCTGCCGGATCATCGAGACCTTTAAGATGCGCCTCATAGAGCACATCGGCTGCCCGCGAACGTGCCCTAGTGCGTGCTGGAAGTTTGTGTCCCACTATCCCTCGAATCTGTCATTAAAAGCCAGTGCGGGTTGGGATACCCCAACCCGCAAAAGTCCTAGTCGGTCACGCGCGAAATGTAATCGCCAGAGCGGGTATCGACCTTGACCTTGTCGCCGGTGTTCAAGAACAGCGGAACCTGAATGTCGTAGCCAGTTTCCAAAGTTGCCGGTTTGGTGCCCGCGTTCGAGCGGTCGCCTTGCAGGCCGGGCTCGGTATGGGAAATCTCCAACACAACCGAGGCCGGGAGCTCCACGAACAGCACCTTGTCTTCGTAGAATGCCAGGATGACCTTCTGGTTTTCCAACATGAAGTGAGCCGCGTCCCCCACGATTTCAGGAGAAACCGGAGTCATCTCGAAAGTCTTGTCATCCATAAACACATAGTCTGTGCCGTCATTGTAGGAGTAGGTCATATCGCGGCGATCCACAGTGGCAGTCTCGATCTTGAGGCCAGCGTTGAAAGTCCGATCCACAATCTTGCCGGAAAGAACATTCTTAATCTTCGTCCGAACGAATGCCGGCCCCTTGCCGGGTTTGACGTGTTGGAACTCGATAACCTGCCACAACTGGTTATCAATCTTCATTACCAGGCCGTTTTTGAGATCATTCGTCGTTGCCACTATTCATTCCTTCTTCAGATAACTTGTCGTAGAGCTTATCCATCTTACTAAAAATCCTGGTCTGTCCCGAAATCGAAAATAGCTTGCACCAAACGAGCCGCAATGTCTTCCAAAGAACCTGACCCGGAAACCTCCAGGTCTGCCGTCTCGCGGATGCCCGCGGCGCGTTGACGAGCCATTTTCCGGTAAACCGTTCTCCAGGGTAAGCCTTCCGCGTTCGGCGCCCCGTCATTGGCCACCGCTTTCCAGGATTCCTCCCATGACAAGTCGACGAAAACCACTAAGCCGCCGCGTTCCCGAAAAGAACGAATCGCGTCCGCTCCGCCTTTTTCCAAGAAATCGGAGGGCAAAACGATGAGGTTATTGTCGGTTTCAACAAGGGATTCCATGTCAGCAAGTGCTTCCCCTCCCAGAAGCGCCTCTGCCGCGACGGGGGTCAACTGCAAATCTGGGGCAACCCGCCTGGCGAGTTGTTCAAGACGCGCCCCGGGAAGGGAAATCAACGCCACGGATTTCATGACAGCCTTCATGGCTCGATCCCCGTCAGTCTCGCCGCTTCCTGGAGCGCGTCTGTCGCAGACACCGGAACCACGGTCGGCCTCCCGATTTCTTCCAGTAACACGAACCGCAGTTCCCCGCCGCGTACTTTTTTGTCCGCGTACATTAGCGGTTTCAACTCTGTAAATGTCTTCCCGCTATAGGTCGTCGGCAGGCCAACAGCCTCCAGTCTCTCCACCACGGTACGCGGCAAATCGCGGGGGCCAATCCCCAGTAACGCCCCGAGGTGAGCCGCAAACACAATCCCGATGGCGACTGCGAGACCGTGGGGGAACCGGAAGTCCTCGGCTTTTTCAATGGCGTGAGCCAAGGTGTGACCGTAGTTCAGATATTCCCGCAGGCCTGACTCATACAAATCTTCTGAAACCACCGCGGCCTTCACCTGTACCGCGCGGAAAATCACTTCCCGAAGTCGCGGACTATCCACCGCGGTTAAATCCGAACCCGCCTCGCGGGCAATCTCCAAAATCTCCGGATCGCGAATGAAACCGCACTTCAAAGCCTCCGCGAGTCCTTCGATTACGTTCTCGCGCGGTAGGGTTTGGAGGGTCGTGAAATCCACCGCCACCCCTACCGGAGGGTGGAACGCCCCCACGAGGTTTTTCCCCGTGGTCCAGTCGATGCCGGTTTTCCCTCCGATCGCGGCATCAACCATCGCCAACAGGGTCGTGGGCACTTGCAGAACGTCCATGCCGCGCAGCCAAGTCGCTGCCGCGAAACCGCCGAGGTCGGTGGTGGCTCCTCCCCCAAGCGGGATGATGAGGTCGCCGCGTTCCATCTCGAAGGCAGCCGCCGCGTCCCACACGGAGCTCAAAACCGGAAGCTGCTTGGCCGCCTCACCGTCAGGCAAAACCATCACCTTGACCTCACGACCCTCGACCGAAGTGAGATTTTGGGCTAGTTCCTCGGCGAGGGACACAACCGGAGGAGCTGCGAGAATCAGGATTTTTCGAGCCCGAGCGGGAACCAAATCAGCGACTTCCCCGGCTAAATCCTCGCCGAAAACCACCCGATACGGTTTCGCCCCCTGAACCCAGACTGTGTCTCCCGCCGAGGATTCCGCCGCAATAATATCCGCGGCCATCTCCTGGCGTTTCTTCTCCGCATCGATCACCACACTGGCAATCTTTTCGTAGATGTCTTTTCGCCCGTCATAGAGTTCCCGCATTCGCTGGCGAGCATCTCCGGCCAACAGAGGCCTCACCTGAGCGGTTTTTTTCTTAGCGGATTTCTGGGAACGTTGTTCTTGGCGGTCAGAGAGAAAATCCGGACTCGCTTTCAGGTAGTAAACCGTGTGACCGGCGAGGAGATTGCGCGTCGCGGGGAAAGTCGGGGCGCCCCCACCGAGGGAAACGATGCGCGCGGGACCACTGAGCGCGTCTTTCACGACTTGGTACTCCAAACAGCGAAAGCCGTCCTCCCCGATTTCGCGAAAAATCCAGGGAATCTTCTTGCCGAAACGCTGTTCGATGACGAGATCGGTGTCAACCCAGTCGGCGTGTAGCGCCTGGGCGAGAAGTCCGGCGGTTTTCGATTTTCCGGAGGTGGGAAGGCCGATGAGCACGATTTTACGGGTCACGAGAAGTTGGTCCTTTCTTCCACGCTAGCTAGGTAGGCTCTCAGGTTTCGCCGCGCCTCCGCCACGGAGTCTCCCCCAGTTTTCTCCAAGAGGGCATCAGCCAACACCAGCGCTACCTCCGCTTCCGCGATGACCGCGGCGGGAACCACCGCCGTCGTGTCGGAGCGTTGATGGAGTCCCGTGGCGACCTCGCCGGTGGAAAGATCGATGGTTGGGAGGGAATGCGGGACGGTCGAAATCGGTTTCACCGCCGCGCGAACCACAATGGGGTTGCCGTTGGACATGCCCCCTTCGATTCCTCCCGCGAGATTGGTGGGGCGGGAGATGCTGCCGAGTCCGGTTTGGGGGGTGCCGGTTGCGGAAGTGGATTCAGCAAGGGATTGCCCGACATTCTGGAGATACATAGGGTCGTGGGCTTCACTGCCGGGGAGGGAAGCTTGCAAAAAGGCACGACCGATTTCCATACCTTTGAAAGCCTGGATGGAGATAAGAGCCGCGGCGAGGCGCGAATCCAAACGCCTTGAGTGGTCGACGTAGGAGCCGAGCCCAATTGGGACCCCGTAGGCGATCACCTCCACGATTCCTCCCAAGGTGTCCCCGGATTTCTTAGCCGCTTCGACTCGAGCCACCATCTTTTCCGAAGTCTCTATGTCGAAGCACCGCACCGGATTGTCCCGTAGATTCTCCACGTCACCAAAGGTTGGCGCCGCCGATTCCGGCGGAACCTCCACCCCACCCAAGGCCACCACGTGGGACACCAGGTGAATGTCCGCCACCTGGGACAGTAGCGCCTTGGCGAGAGCCCCCAAGGCGACTCGCGCCGCCGTCTCCCGAGCGGAAGACCGTTCCAGTACGTTGCGGGCGTCGGTGAATCCATACTTCATCATGCCGGCGAAATCGGCGTGGCCGGGACGCGGCTTGGTCAAAGGAAGATTCCGCGCCACCTCGCGTTCATCGCCCTGACCGGCATCGACGAGCAAAGCCTCGCGAGGAACCGGGTCGGGACTCATCACTGCCGTCCACTTGGGCCATTCGGTGTTTTTGATTTCGATGGCTATTGGTGAACCCAAAGTGACCCCGTGACGCAGTCCCGAGAGAATCGTCACCTCGTCTTGTTCAAATTTCTGGCGAGAGCCTCGTCCATAGCCGAGGCGGCGTTCCGCCAAAGCGGCACTGACCTCGGCGGTAGTAAACTTCAAACCGGCAGGTAAACCGCTCATAAGCGCAACGAGGGCTTGTCCGTGGGATTCTCCGGCAGTAACGCATTGCAACATAGGAGCATCTTTTCATATTTCACGGATTAACCGACAATCATGCGAATCGTTGGACTTGCCCCCAGCGCAATCAAGCCCAGGCGTTCGCCTTGATTCAGAGCAACGCCGGCAGGTAGGCAATCCAAGTCAGATACGCCGCGCAAATCAGCCACGGGCCGAAAGCCAGATGCGAACGCAGATTCGCTTTCCGACTTGCAATCGCCACTAGCGCATACACTCCCGCCAAGACACTGGCTAAAAACAGCATGATGAACGGCGCAAACCAGCCGTAGAGCCCGAGCCACGCCGCCAAGATGGCGCCGAGTTTGACGTCTCCCATTCCGAGCCCGAAAAACGACGCTATCAGGAGCAAGATTCCCACCCCGAGCCCGAGCACCCACACCCGCAGCAGCGCCGCCCAGTTGGAGTCGTGAATCGCTAGCACCGACACGAGCGGGAAAATCAGCGCCGCAGTGGGATAGAGAATCCGGTTCGGGAGGAGATGCCACCTAGCATCTGAAGCCATCAAAACCAAGGTCACCGGAGTAAGTAAATAGGCTGGTAGTAGCACAGACCAGATAATCGGCGGTTCAGTCCCTTTGGTCAAATACATCACAATCAGCCACTGGCCAATCGCAAACAAAACACTGTAGAGCGCGCTGCGGAGAGGAAAACGCATAAGACAGCGATCGGTGAAATCGAGATGCCTCTGCGCCGCAGATTGCAACAACAGACTCCCGCTCCAATAGCCCGCCACGGCGCAGACAATCCAGATAATGACAAGGGTTAGCACTCGGGTGTTACCTCGATTCTTACCAGATGCATCTTTCGAAGCGACGCTGCTTCGATTCGTGCAGAGCAATCATTAATTACTATATCTTGTTTCTTGACCCCGGCGGTCACGAATAGCGTTTTCTAACGCCCCAATCACCACAGCAGACCCAATTTCGCGACCGGTGAACAGCTTAACCTGGGCTATTCCCTGGTAGGCCAGCATTTCCCAACCGGGAATCACTTTCGCGCCGTAGCCCTCAGCCCAAGACGCTATCGGGGTGGGCCACGGGTCATAGACCGCGTCCAAAACGAAAGCCTGCGGGTTCAAGTCCGGCAGGGGCAAGGTCTTTTGATTCGGTCCGGGAACCGTGCAAAACACCAGATTGGCTCGCCCCAAAACCTTTGCAAGCTCGGCTTCGTCACCCCAGCTTAGGTGGTTTACCTCCACAAACATTCGCTCCGCTGCCACAAAAGCTGGGCCCGAACGGTCAAGGGAGCGACTCACCACGGTGATGGTTTCGGCTCCCAGCTCCCGCAAGGCGGCGATCGCGGAACCCGCGGTGGCTCCCGAACCGAAGATAACTGCTTCAAAAGACGCCGCTGTCGAAGAACGGGCGCCTCCGCCTCGAAACGCCTCCACGATTCCCGCGACGTCCGTGTTGAATCCGGTCCATGCCCCGGAACTCGGGACCAGGGTGTTGACGGCGCCGGTGGCTTTGGCGAGCCCATCCACATATGCGGCTAAGCGTAGCGCCTCGGGCTTTAAAGGCATCGTCACCGACAGGCCACGACAGGCCTCCCCGCGGGCAAAACCCGCCTCCCCCTCGAGCTTCTGAAGTAGTTTCGCTAAGCCTCCGGCTGGAACCTGGCGGCGAGAAAAATCCCAGTCCAGACCGAGTTCCCGATAGGCCGCAAGATGAATGACCGGAGACAGGGAATGCGCGATGGGGTCTCCCACCACGAGACCGTAGGGCAGAGACATTGGCGTATCTCCCGTCCGATTCTTGGAATCAACCGGTGCAGACATCGGGATTGTTTTCGCAGAACTTTTTCAAGAGCTCGACATTCGCCTGCTGCTCGGCCATCGTGGCAGAAAAACGGGTTTCGCCGGTGTTCAAGTCCACGGTCGTGAAATAGAGCCAGTCTCCCGCCGCGGGCTTCAGCGTTCCCTTGAAAGCATCCGCTCCGACCACGCCGATGGGGCTCGGGGGAAGGCCCTTGTGCTTGTAGGTGTTGTAAGGGTTGTTCGCGTCTGCCACCTCGGCACTCGTCGGCAACTTGCGGTCTTTCGAGGACTCACCCAGCCCGTAGAGCACCGTGGAGTCCATATTCATGTAACCGACGGTTTCCTTCGTGGTATCCAGACGATTTTCCACCACGCGGGCAATCTTCGCATAGTCCTGTTTTTGGAGGTCAGAGCCTTCCCGCTGGACAATAGAGGCCTTGATGAGGAAGTTTTGCCACTCAGATTCCGGAAGGCCGGACTCTTTGAGTCGCGCCACATTGTTCGCCACCATCTTGCCGACGACCTCGGAGGCAGTTTGCCCCGGCATCACAAGATAGGACCCGGGAGCGAGCCAACCCTCAACATTGCCGCCGGCCACTGCCGGAAGTCCCGGGGCGGCAGCGAAAGCGGCATCAACCTCTTCGGGAGTGAACCCACCTTTAGCAACGAGCTGGTCTTTGACCTGCCACTTGGTGAGACCCGGGCCGAGAGTGATTTGGGAATCAATCCGGTTCGCCTCATCCACCAACAGCGCCAAGGCGCTAGCGGCAGACATGCGTTTCGCCAACGTGTAGGTTCCGGGTTGGATATTACGGCAGGCCGCCTCCTGGTCGAGGCAGGCATTGAAGAAAGCTTGGGAAGAGGCCACCACGTCGGCTTTAGCCAAGATTTGGGAAATATCGGAACCGGTGGCTCCCTCGGGAACCGTCACCTCGATTTTACCGGTGCCCTGTCCCTCGTAGTCCCGGCCTTTAGCGTCAAGACTACGTTTGATGAGCAGCCCCGCAAACACCGCTCCCACCAGAATCACAATCAAAACGATGGTTATGATAATCACCCCGCGGCGACGCTGAGTCTTTTTGCGGCGGACTCGGGAACGTTGCGCAGAGCGGCGATGGTTGATGGGAGCCACTTCGGGACGCTGGAGGGGAGCGGGAGCCACGGGGCTCTGCGGCTCCTCCGGAGTGGATGTCTCGACAGGTTCCGGAGTTACAGGTGGAAAGATAGGGTCAGTTCCGGTCTCGGAAGTGGCCGTCTGCGGGTTGGCGGCTTCCTCTCTCGCGCGTGCTTCCGCCAGCGCGCGCGCCTCGCGTCGCGTCATGCGGGGTCTAGGCGGGGTCTCCGGTTGTGGCAGGTTAGATTCGCCTGCTGCCTCGTTGGTCATAAGTCCTCTCCACAGTTGAGATATCTAGTCTATGATAACTAACTCTCCGGCAAATTGAGCGTTACCAGCGGACAAATCCAGAGCTTGTTGCAAAATAAACTGCGCCGCTACCTGGTCAACCATCTGTTTATGGTCCCGCGTTTTAACCCCCGCCTCGCGGAGTTTTCCGTGTGCCGAGGCGGAAGTGAGACGTTCATCAATGAGGTGGACAGGGATCGGGACGATTCGCCGCGCTAGCCGGCGCGCATAGGACCGACTCATTCGCGCGGCGGCGCCTTCTTTCCCGCTCATCAACAAGGGCAAACCCACAAAGACGGCAGCAGTAGTCTCCGCCTCGATAATCTCTACGAGTTCTTCAAGTTCGGAGCCGTCAGGCGAGACCTGCAGGGTTGTTACCGGCACCGCCATAGTCATTCCCGCAAACACCTGCGCCACGCCGATGCGAGCCTCGCCCACATCGACTCCGACGAATCTTCCGTTTTGCAACTGCCTATCCCTATGACAGCGTCTGGGTCAGTGTCTTCGAAACGGCTTCCAATCCGGCTTCGAGTGAGCCGCCGGCCGCGCCACCACCTTGAGCGAGGTCATCCTTGCCGCCACCGCCGCCGCCCATGGCACCGGCTCCGGCCTTGACCAGGGCTCCGGCTTTTACGCCTTTCTCCCGCGCAGCATCGTTTAGAGCCACCACCAGCATCGGTTTCTCGCCAATCTCGGCACCTAGCGCCACCACGGCAGGCTCCGCCTTCGAGAAGCGTCCCCGTAACTCGGTGGCAGCTTGCCGCAGGTCATCAACCGAACCGGCCGGAACCGACTCTACGATGAGCTTCACGCCGCGCTCGTCTTTCGCCGCTTTCACATAAGCGTCAAGATTCGACAGCAAAGCCTGGAGCCTCGACTTTTCGAGTTCTTTTTCCGCGGTCTTGAGCCTCTCCATTATTGAAGAAATCCGCTCCACCAGGGTTTCCGGTTTCGCCCCGACGAGTTGCGTGACCTGGGAAACGAGGGCGTGTTCTTTAGCTTGCAGGCCGGACGCGCCGTTTCCGACAAGAGCCTCGATGCGGCGAACTCCGGAACCAACCGAGCCTTCGCCCATAACCACGAGCGAACCAATCGCCCCCGTGAGCGGGACGTGGGTTCCGCCGCAAAACTCTCGAGACCAGCCGTCGCCGATATCGACAATGCGAACAATCTTGCCGTATTTCTCGCCGAAAATGGCTTGGGCGCCGGTCTTGCGAGCTTCTTCAATCGGCATTTCATAATCGGTCACCGTCAAGTTGGCCTGGAGCCGCTCGTTGGCTTCCGCCTCCACATCTTCCAACATGGAGGTGGGCAGGGCTTTCGCGTTGCGGAAATCGAAACGCACGTGCCACGGCGCGTTCTCCGAGCCGGCTTGGGTGGCGCCTTCCCCGAGGCGATCCATCAAGAGCTGGTGAATGACGTGGGTCGAGGTGTGGGCCCTGGCAATCGCCCCGCGGCGCTCCACGTCGATAGTGGCTTGGGCATCTTCTCCCACCGCTACCGATCCCTCGGTCAAGGTGCCGCGGTGCATCGGGAGGCCTTTGACGGGAGCTTGTACATCGGCCACATCCAAGACGCCGCCACCGGCGAAAGTCACCGTACCTTGGTCGGCGAGCTGGCCGCCAGCCTCGGCATAGAAAGGAGTGCGGTCGAGCAACACCTCAATCGTCGCGGGAGCGGTAGCCACCGGAACCGGCTGGCCATCTTGTAAAATTCCGACCACCTTAGCGGGGGCTGAGGTCTCGGTGTAGCCCAGGAAGTCCACGGTCTTCGCTTTTCCGAGTTTCTCGGCGAGATCGTGGTAAACATGGACGTCCACGTGGCCGGTTTTCTTCGCGACCGCATCGGCTCGGGCCCGCTGCTTTTGTTCGTTCATGAGCTCGGTGAAACGTTTCTCATCCACCTTGACTCCGGCTTCTGCCGCCATCTCCAAAGTGAGGGACAAGGGGAAACCGTAGGTGTCGTGAAGTTGGAAGGCATCCTCGCCGGAAAGATCCTTGCCGGCCTGTTTCGCCTTGGCTACCGCTGTGTCGAGAATGACCGTGCCGGAATCTAGGGTGCGACGGAAGGCGTCTTCTTCGGCGTAGGCCACGTCAGCAATCGTCTCCCAGTTGTCTTTTAGCTCGGGGTAAGAATCCTTCATCACATCCATAGAAGCCGGCAAGAGCTGGGGCATCACGGCATCTTGTACCCCGAGGAGTCGCATGGAACGCACCGCGCGGCGCATGAGTCGGCGCAACACATACCCGCGACCTTCATTGCTCGGCCGCACCCCGTCACCAATCAACATCAGGGAAGAGCGCACGTGGTCAGCGACGACGCGGAAATGCACATCCATCGGGTCGGGAGAAGAGGTGTATTTGCGTCCCGAGAGTTTCTGGGCGACCTCGATGACGGGGAAGACCTCATCAATCTCATACATATTGTCTTTACCCTGCAGTAAAAACGCCAAGCGCTCCAAGCCGAGACCCGTGTCGATCGCGGTTTGGTCGAGTTTTCCGAGCAGGGGGTAATCTTTGCCTTTCCCTTCCCCGCGCAAAAACTCGTCAAAAACCAGGTTCCACAGTTCCAGGTAGCGGTCGCCTTTGGTGTCGGCTTCCGGCCCGCCCTCGGGTCCGTAAGCCGGCCCGCGGTCATAGTGGATTTCGGCGCAGGGGCCGGCAGGTCCGGGCTGGCCGGTGTCCCAGAAAATCTGTTCGCGAGGTAGACGCTGGACATGGGTGGGATCCAGGCCAATCTGTTTGGTCCAAATCTCTAGCGCTTCATCGTCCTGTTCCCAAATGGTGACCCAGAGTTTATCGCCGTCGAGCCCGTAACCGCCGTCGTTGAGTGAACCGGTCAGCAAGTCCCAGGCGTAGTGGGAGGCTCCCTCTTTGAAATAGTCGCCGAAAGAAAAGTTACCGCACATCTGAAAGAAGGTGCCGTGGCGGGTGGTTTTCCCGACTTCATCAATGTCATTGGTGCGGATACACTTCTGGACCGAGGTCGCTCGCGGCCAGGGCGCCGGTTCGGTTCCCACAATATAGGGAATAAACGGCACCATTCCCGCGATCGTGAACAGGATTGACGGGTCGGGGGAAATCAGCGGAACCGAGGGGCGAACCTCGTGGTCATTCTTGGCGAAAAAATCGAGCCAACGCTGACGGACTTCAGCAGTGCGCATAGTCAAAGTATCTTTCTCTATAATTATTCAAACATTAAATCATCGTCATCAAGGGAGCTGTCGTCCAAATGGCGCCCTTTGTAGGATTTTCGTCCATCCCAGGTTTCGCGGGCGGCTTGGACTTCCTCCTCGGTGGAGCTCAGAGCCTCGATGAGTTCGTCTTCACGCTCGCCCATATCGGCGCGGAACTTTTTGATGAATTCGTCAACGGATTCCTTAAACGGAGGAATCGCCAGGTAGGAAAACGCGGCCACGCCGGCGCTAATCAACAGGGTGGCGGTAGCGGCTTTCACACTTTGATGCATTTTTCAGTCCTGCTTTCCTTTGTTGAGGCCCATGGCTTTGCGAACGGCATAGCTGAAGGCTGCCACCTTGATAAGAGGCTTGCCGAGCGTGGCCGTCACCAGGGTGGTGAGCGCGGAGACATCTTCCACGGAACGTCCCGCCGCGGAAGTCATGGCGTCCACCCGCACGAGCTGGTTGTTGACCTGGTCGAGGGAATCTTGACCCTGTTTTACGGTCACGATGGCTTCGTCGGACACTTCCTTAATGGATTTTTCCAACTGGCCAAACACGGCCCCCAGTTTCCACAGCGGCACCGCTAAAAACAGCACCAATACGGCAAAAGCGACGGCGGCAATAATGGCTGCGATGTCTCCTATCATCAAAACTCCTCACTTGGCTCGGCGACTGGCTCACCAGTTGTCCGAAAACGATGTTTACCTACTTATTCTATCTACACAGGTGCCCCAGGAATAATGAAACATTCCTGGGGCACCTGAGAGTCAAGATTTAGCGAGAGTAGTACTCAACGACGAGCTGGACGTCACATTGAATCGGAACCTCGTCGCGCTTGGGCTCGCGGTCCAAAGTGAAACGGAGCTTCTCGAGATCCACCGTCAAGTAGTCCGGCACCTGCGGGAGCACATCGCGGTGCGAGCCGCGAGCCGCCACCACGAAGGGATCCTTCACCTGAGAGGTTGGCTTCACCTGGACGGTCTGGCCGGGACGCACGCGGTAAGAGGGGCGGTCTACAATCTTGCCGTCAACCAGGATGTGACGGTGGGTCACAATCTGGCGAGCCTGGAACATGGTGCGACCAAAACCGGCGCGAAGCACGAGCGCATCCAAGCGAACCTCAAGCAAAGCCACGAGGTTGTCACCGGTACGGCCTTCCATCCGCAGGGCTTCCTGGAAGGACTTCACCAACTGCGCCTCGCGAATCGCATACTGGGCGCGCAAACGCTGCTTTTCCTTCAAACGCACGGCGTAGTCGGATTCGGAACGACGACGCGCCCGACCGTGCTCGCCCGGACCGTAGGGGCGACGCTCAAAGTAGCGCTTGGCCTTCGGGGTGAGCGGCATTCCCAAAGCGCGGGAAAGACGCACCATTTTACGTGAACGATTAGCCATTTATATCCTCACTTGTTTCAAAAGTCACCGCCTCGGGACCTTCCCGAAACGGCGGGGTCAACCACGCGGGCTAAGACCCCAGGAGCCGAGACTATCTCTCGGCTTGTTGCCGCGGTTTTCTTGAGATTCGCAAGAGGCCGTTTTCAGGCAACCCGCCTAGTTTACCCCATTTTCTGGATTTGGCGTAACTTCTGGAGTTGCTCGCCGATGGCGGCTTCACGACCGTGGGAGGACGGCTCGTAGTAGATTCGGTCTTTCAAGGGGTCCGGCAGATACTGTTGGGCTAAAACTCCGCGGGGATCATCGTGAGGGTATTTGTAGGCTCCCAAAGTTTTTCGGTCCTGTTTCGAACCCGGATAGTGTTGGTCTCGAAGCGGCGTGGGTACCGTCCCGATATCGCCCTTGTCGACGTCGGAGAGGGCCGCATTGATCCCCAAATAGGCCCGATTCGACTTCGGGGCGGTTGCGACGGCGAGAACCGCTTCCGCCAGCGGAATCCGCCCCTCGGGCATTCCCAAAAGTTGCACGGCTTGGGCGGCTGCCACCGCAAGGGGAAGGACACTCGGGTCGGCTAAACCCACGTCCTCCGCCGCCGCAATCACCACGCGGCGCGCGATAAAACGCGGGTCCTCTCCCCCGCGAATCATCCGCGCGAGGTAGTGCAGGGCCGCGTCGGGGTCACTACCCCGCATGGATTTAATAAACGCCGAGGCCACGTCATAGTGTTCGTCGATGCTGTATCGCACAATGGCGGTATCGGCCGCCGCGGCAACATCTTCTTCCGTAATCTCCTTTTGTTGACGAGCCTCGGCGCTGCCGGCAGCCGCCTCCAACAACGTGAG
This sequence comes from Mobiluncus porci, assembly GCF_009695935.1. Taxonomy (GTDB): domain Bacteria; phylum Actinomycetota; class Actinomycetes; order Actinomycetales; family Actinomycetaceae; genus Mobiluncus; species Mobiluncus porci. The sequence continues at coordinate 37,739 of NZ_VUMY01000019.1, read as the reverse complement.
CGCCTTGCGCCCATCGCTGGCGGCGAGTCGCACAATCGTGTCTCGAGCAGTGTCGCGCAACGTAAATTTGCCCCCAAAGCCGCGTTCATCTTCCAAGGCACGGCCAAGAATGGTCTCTATCGCCGAGTCTTCCAGGGGTTGCAAAGTCAACAAGAGCGAGCGGGACAGCAGGGGCGAAATCACCGAAAACGCGGGGTTCTCCGTCGTGGCGGCAATCAGAATAATCCACCGATTCTCCACTGCCGGAAGCAACGAATCCTGCTGGGATTTAGAGAAACGATGCACCTCGTCGAGAAACAGAATCGTTTCCTGACCCTGTAAAGACAGACGACGTTTAGCGGATTCAATGACTTCCCGCACCTCTTTCACTCCCGCGCTAATCGCGGACAGTTGCACATATTCACGCCCCCCCGCTTGCGCCACGAGAAAGGCAAGGGTGGTTTTTCCGGTTCCGGGCGGACCGTAGAGGATTACCGAAGAAGCCATTTCCGTCTCCCCACGCAACAGGCGAGTCAGCGGCGCATTGGGTGCCAGTAAGTGTTCTTGTCCGACCAGTTCCTCCACGCTGGTGGGGCGCATCCGCACTGCCAGTGGCGCCGAGGAACGAAACTCAGGGATTCCGCCAACCCCCGAATTGAGAGAATCGAATAAGTCCATAAACCCACCCTAGTGGAAAAGCAGCAATCAGGTTATGAGACAATGCTAAACGTGTTCTTAAAACTTTACCGTAGTTTGAGCCGCAGCCCCCTGCCGATAGTGCTGGCGTGGACGCTGCTGATTGTGGTGTTTACGACTTTCGCCCTGACCGGTTTCGGGCTCGGCAGTGTCTGGAATCGTACCGAAAATCGGCTGGTTTCGATTCCCCACACGGAGTCATATCGCGCCGCCGAGATTCTTACGGCCAACGAGTCCGCAAGCTACCAGGTCTATCTCCTGGTTGACGGCGTAGATATGCAAAAACAGCACAGTGAAGTGTTGAATGTTTTGAACTCCGCCACCAAGAATCTCCAAGAGATTCCCGGGGTGCTTCCCGCCGGTGTCGTCCATCCTTTCGCGGCCGGAGACCAAGCCTCAAACCCCCAAGCCGCGGAACTCATGAAGCAGTTCACCGCCAAGAACCAGCAGGGTTTTCTCATGGTGACCTTGCTGGATCTGACGCAATTTCCTGAAAAAGCAGATGAGATTCGACAGATGACGGAAACCGAAATGATGCAGGTAGCCAAGGATATGCGGTCATTTGCTCCGAAAGCCCGCGGGCTCGTTAGTGACCAAGATCTCAACAATGCTGCTGTTGGTGCCACCGCGAAGACCGACACTCATCTTGCCACACTGATTGCCTTCGGACTTTTGGCCCTGGTGCTGTTTATCGCGGTGGGTTCCCTGCGTTTGACGTTATTGGTGATTCTGTCTAGCTTCAGCGGGTGGGCGCTGTCTCAAGCCTTCACCAATCTGGCTTCCCTTTTCGTGGCGCCCAGTCCCGAAGACCCCGCCTTGGTGATGCTTTTTTCTCTTGGGGTTGTCACCGGTTTCGCTTTGGTCTTGTTGAGTCGAGCCCGTTCCCATCTCGCGGTCGTGAAATATACCGCGGAACTGCCGCAAGTCAGCGCCTCTCGAGTCCAAAAGCGCCGCAGCAGACGTGCCTCGACGGGCTCGCCTCTGGATGAGGTGTTTAGTCATTCGGTGCGCCTCTTGCTGATTTCTACCGGATTAATGACCTTGGGGCTACTCGCGGTAGCGGTGTTCCCCGCCACGAATCTTCGCTGGGTAGCGGTGGTTTCTATCTTGAGCATCTGGGGCTGTTTCGCTATCGGGTTCTCGCTCGTTCCCGCTATGCTCTATCTGGCTCAGTCTTGGCTCGAACTCCCCCGCCCGCGTTGGCATGAAAACTTCTTCCACGCCGTCTCCGGATTCTTTGGCGCAGTGGGAGGGCGAGTTAGAGACCTGCTTCCCGCCAAGTTACTTTCTTCGCGCCTGATTGGGGTGGGCGTTGGCCTGGTGGTGCTGCTGGTCTTGGCTCTTCCCGCTTTCGGCGTGACCTGGAAAACTGCGGGTGAAGACGCGCTTCCTGCGACTTCCGCCACGGGAGCTTTCCAACACCTGCGGCAGGCACAATATGGAGTGACCGGAGCGAATCCCGACGTCCAGGTTCTCGGGAAAACTACTTCCGCGAATCTCGCCACCTGGGCCGGTCAAGTCACCAAAATCCCCGGGATTTCCCATGCAATTGTGAATCCGGAAAACTCTGGAGACTACGCGGTTTTGAATGTGACCTTCAAGGACAACCTCTCCACGCGTGAAGCGGGAACGGCGGTGAAGAAAATCCGCTCCCTGGACTCAGATTTCACCAAGTTGGTGACGGGACAAACCGCCAACGAGATTGATTTTTCCGACCAACTGCTGCGGTTTGTGCCTCCCTTGGGAGCAGTGATGATGTTCGCGACTTTCCTGGTTCTGGCTCGCGCGACCCGCCGACCCCAGGTGGCTTTCTGGGCGACTTTGTTGAACCTCGTGGTTTTACTGGCCTCGCTGGGGGTGACGGCGGTAATTTTCCAAGACGGTTGGGGGGCTTTCCTCCCGTTCCTCTCCAAGTCTGGCGGGATTGAACCGAGCGTGGCGGTCTTGTTGGCTGGTTTCGGTTTCGCTCTCGCCCTGGACTACCAGCTCTATGCGGTGAGTAAATCCCGCCAGGTTCCTGGGCTCGAGAATCTGGAAGCCAACAATTTGTTGAAAGAACTGACCCAAACCCGCGGAGCCTTGTGGACCAAATCCTTGGCAAACCTCGCGATTTTCTTGGCTTTCTTACCGGTGACTGCCCAGGCAGTGAAGCAACCGGCTTTCGCGCTCGCCGTCGCTGTGCTGTTGAACTCGGTGGTGAGCAAATTCCTCCTCGCACCCTTCCTGGAGCCCTACCCCGACCAGCTCCCCGACGACCCCGGCCTCATCTGGAAAGAGTGATTTTCACTCGAGGAAATCAACAGGACCGGCGCCGTGGCGGGTCACGACAGGTTCATTATCTTCCATGTTGATAACCGTGGTGGCTTGTGGGTTTCCAATCGGAGCGTCCACAATCACATCGAGAAGATGGCCGAGTTTCGCAATCACATCCACCGGATCGCTCAACGGTTCGTCTTCTCCCGGAAGGATCAGTGTGCAAGACAAAATCGCCTCGCCTAGCGCCTCCACGAGCGAAAGCGCCACCTTGTGGTCGGGAATCCGCACCCCCACCGAGTGCTTCTTCTTGTTGAGCGTCGCGCGCGGGACTTCCTTGGTACCTTTCAAAATGAACGTGTAGGGACCCGGAGTAAGAGATTTAATGAGCCGATACTGAGAATTGGAAACTAAAACCAGTTGCCCGAGTTGGGAAAAATCGTGACACACCAGCGTGAAATGGTGTTTCTCATCTAGTTGGCGGATTTTCCGAATCCGCTCCAGCCCCTCCCCATTAGCCAAGGCACAACCGAGCGCATAGCCGGAATCTGTGGGGTAGGCCATAATCCCTCCCCCGTCGATAATCTCCTTGATTTGGTTCAAGGCGCGAGCCTGGGGATTTTCCGGATGCAGTTCAAAAACCTTCGCGTTCATTATTCCTCGTACTTAATCGTTCTAAAGGAGTGTTTGCGGCGAAGGCAAATCTTTGCCTTCGCTTAATCGCAAACACCGTTTGACTGACGACTCACTCGCCTTCGTCGACGTCGTCAGCCGGTTTCCAGTCGACACCGGTCTCCTTGCGCTGCTCGTCCGTAATCGGAGCGGGAGCACCAGTCATCGGGTCAAAACCGTCGCCAGCCTTCGGGAAGGCAATCACGTCGCGAATCGAGGGCGAAGCCGTCAACATGCCGGCGATACGATCCCATCCCAGAGCCAAACCACCGTGCGGCGGGGCGCCGTACTTGAAGGCATCCAGGAGGAACCCGAACCGAGCCTGAGCTTCTTCTTCCGAGAACCCCATCACCTTGAAGATGCGCTCTTGCACATCGCGGCGATGCACACGGATGGAACCGCCGCCGAGCTCGACGCCGTTACAGACAATGTCGTAGGCATACGCCAAGGCCGAGCCCGGATCGGTGTCGAAAGTATCCATGCATTCGGGTTTCGGGGAAGTGAAAGCGTGGTGAACCGCGGTCCAAGCCGAGTGACCGAGAGCCACGTCGCCTTCCGCCACGGCCTGACCGGAGGGCTTGAACAAGGGCGCGTCCACTACCCAGGTGAACTCCCACGCTTTCGGGTCAATCAAGTTACAGCGCTTGCCAATCTCGAGACGAGCCGCACCCAAAAGTTCTTGGGAGGCGGTTTTCTCCCCCGCGGCAAAGAAGATGCAGTCCCCTGGTTTCGCGCCAGTGGCTTTGGCTAGGCCGTCTCGCTCCGTGTCGGAAATATTTTTCGCGACCGGCCCTCCGGTTTCACCGTTTTCGTCAATAGTCACGTAGGCCAAGCCTTTGGCTCCACGAGCCTTAGCCCATTCTTGCCACTTGTCGAAAGTGCGCCGCGGTTGCGAGCCACCACCGGGCATGACAACCGCACCCACATAGGGGGCTTGGAAAATCTTGAAGGGCGTGTCGGCGAAATATTCCGTCAAATCCACGAGCTCATAGCCGAAACGGAGATCGGGTTTATCGGAGCCGTATTTATCCATGGCTTCCTGGAAAGGCATCCGCCGAATCGGAGTCTTCAAGTCGTAGCCAATGACCGACCAAACTTCTTTCAACAAGTCCTCAGTGACGGCAATCACATCATCCTGATCCACGAAGCTCATCTCGAGGTCGAGCTGGGTGAACTCCGGTTGACGGTCCGCACGGGAGTCTTCGTCGCGGTAGCAGCGCGCGAGTTGGTAATAGCGCTCCATCCCGCCGACCATCAAAAGCTGTTTGAACAATTGGGGCGATTGTGGCAGCGCATACCAAGACCCGGGCTTAATGCGGGCGGGAACCACAAAGTCGCGCGCGCCCTCCGGGGTCGAACGGGTCAAGGTCGGGGTTTCAATCTCCAGGAACTCATGTTTTTCCATGACGCGGCGCGCAATAGAAGAAATCTTCGCGCGCAAAACCAAGTTGTCGTGCAACTGGCGGCGACGCAAATCCACGAAACGGTAACGCAAACGCACGTCCTCGCCCACGTTGCCGGATTCTTCGGCATGTTCAGAGACCTGGAACGGCAGGGTCGCGCAGGTGTTCAGAATCTCGACGTCTTCCGCGACGACTTCGATTTCGCCGGTGGGAATGTCCGGATTGTCATTCCCATCGGGGCGTTTACGCACCTTACCGGTCACTTTGAGGACATACTCGTTGCGAACTTCGTGAACGACTTCTTCCCCGACCACGAGTTGCACAATGCCTGAAGCATCACGCAAATCCATGAAGGCTACCCCGCCGTGGTCGCGGCGGCGATCTACCCAGCCAGTCAGGGTGACTGTCTCCTGGTCGTTTTGGAGAGTTAACTCTCCACATTTGTGTGTTCGAAGCATCGTGTTCCTTCTTTCAAGTGCCATTTGATGCGATTATTACGTTTCGGAGGTTCTACCGAGGTCCTTTTCAGTTCCAGGTAAAAGATTATATCCCACCCATTTGCGCCGTCAGCTCTGAGACCTGCGGGTAGAGGGTCATCTCTTGATGGAGTGGGGCAAGGAAAGCCTTACGGGAGACTTCATCAAGGAGCTGGCGGAATTTTTGGGCTCCGGTTTCACCAAATTTCTTGGCTCTAGAACCGGAGATTTTAAGCCCGAGAAGCATCGAGACCACGACCACTACGAGAGCCAACCCGAAGCTCAGCGGCGGGAGCGGAACTGGCCCGAGCAACCCTGGAATCGGGGCACCTCCCAGGAAGCTAACCAACCAAATCAAAGCCCAGATCGAGGTCGCTACCAGGGCAAACAGGATGATCCACTGCCAGGCTCGCCACAATCGCCACCACAATTTGTTTTCCAAACGCGGTCCCTCCCAGGAGGCCATCGCCAAGTCCAGCGCAGAGATGAGTGACGCTGCGTGGTGAGCGGCCCGACGGTGGAAAAAACTGTTCCAGTTTTGGGGGTATTTCTCCCCTACTGCATCTACGAAGTGTCTCGCCGCGAGGTTCACTTCCGCGGTGTTCGTCTTCGGAGGGAGGAACTGGGGAGATTCGGTCAGGGGCTGGGCTCCTGCCAGCCAGGTCAGGGGCGGGGGCATCATGAAGGGCCTTGAGGCTCGCAAATAGGATTTCTGTAGCTGTTCCTCGGTTTCTTCCACGGCGCAAGCCTGAGCCACTTGCCCACAGAACTTCTCTTCGGCGCCCTGAGTTTCGACCTCGACCTCCGGACTCACTGCGGCTTCGCGGGCAATGGTTTGGGCCACTTTTTGGAGACGGAAATTCATGGCGCGGAAACGAGACTCGGGCAACGTAGCCATCTCGAGAATTTTCTCCCGAAACGCCGCCACAGTGGATTCGTCAAAAACGGTGGCGTTCATAACCGGAAGCCCAATCCCCGATTTTTCGAGAGCAGTTTGTAAATCTTTCATCACCGCGTCGAGAGAATCAGCGGCCAATGCCTCGGTGTGGGTCAAGACCACCACTGAGCCTTGGGGATTGCCCCACCGGCGAAGATCCGCCAAGAAATCGGCATCGGCATATTTTTGGGGGTCGGTCACCCACACGGTTACGTCGGCGAGGTCGAGAATCTCCTCGATTTTTGCTGCGAACCTCGGGTTTTCCTCTTGGAAAAGTCTCCGATCCGGAACCTCTACCGCCACCAGCCACTCGGGAAAGGCCCCGGCATCTTCGCTATCTACCGCGCGTAAATCCGCGAGCCCCGTGTATTCGCGCCTGGTTGAAATATCGGCTTCGGGGTGAGTGAAGGCTCGAATCTCTTTCGTTGTGGGGCGGGCAGTTCCCGTCTCCACGAGGTTCGACCGCGCAAGCGCATTCAACAGGGTGGATTTCCCTCCGCCACTGGAGCCGGCGAAAACCACCAGGGCAAAATCCGAATGAGACTGCTGAGTAGAAAGACTTTTTTGCAGGGCCGCTAGCTCTTCGTGCCAGCGAGCCAAGTCGGGGAAACTCTCGCCCAACTCGGGTGGGGCCAGCAGCGCCTGGAGGTCTTCGCCTGCTTGGTTGACCCGCGCAAAACGCGTTTCCGGGGTGTTTCTCACTGTGACCACTGCTCCTGCAATTCGGTGATGAGTTTCAAGATTTCCTTGGCCTGTGCCGGATTGTCTTCGGTTGCGGGTACGAGTTTTTCCATGGCCTCGTGAACCTCCTCTGCCCACGTCTCCACGCTCCCAGCCACGGTTTCCCGAAGCTTCGTCTTGAGTTCCTCGTGGTCAGCAGAAGTTAGATAATGCTCTAGGAAAGTGACGGGAGTTTGTTCTTCCGCCACATAGAGTTCCATCAGTAGAGCCAAGAAAATAGCCTCCGGGGTTTCCTCTCTCCAAGGGCGGTCCGCGGTTTGTTTAGCGCTAATAGCGCCGGAAAGCGCGCGGTGCCATTGACTGTAAAGCGACACGGTTTTCCAATCCTCACCTAGGCCTTCCCCCTGGCTCGGCTCAAGGTCGAGGTCCTCCAAACGTGGGTGAATCGTGCGAGGAATCGACGCCATGAAGCTCTCTTGGGCCGCGTCCAAGGCGCGCTTGGCAGCCTCCACACCGGGCCGCAAACTAAGTTTTTCTCCATACAGGCTCCGCCGCCAGTTCAAGCGTTTCCGGATCCACGAATCCTCGGCGGAATCTTCTTCAAAGATCGCTTGGGCATAGTGGTTGAACCGAGAGACCGGTTCGCCTTCCAGAATCGGGGTCTCGAGCCAACAATGTTCTCCCGCCGATTTTTGGGACGCAGCCAGCTCCGCTAACGCTGTTTGGGCCCGCTGGGATTGTTCTTCTTCCGCCGCAAAAATCGAGGCCAGTTTCCGTGAGGTTTCCAGCACTTCCGCCAGTGACCCGAAAAGGGCCTGTCGAGCGGTGGCGGTCCGCAACAGGGCATCCCCAGCAAGGCCGTCCAACCATTTTTTCAGCGTCTCCACATCGGCATCGGGAAGCATCCCGCCTTGAAGCTGGCCTTCGGTGATAGCAAAAATCGGGGTGTCGCCCAATCCCGCTTGTTGAATTTTTTCAGAAAAACCCGTCTTGGAATCCAATAGACTCCCGTGACCAACCCGATTCAAGACCACCCCGACCGCAACTTTTCTTCTCGCGGCAGCCTTGAGCAAGTCGATCCCCTGAGGTTCGGCGTATCGCTGGGCGGTGGTGACGAAAATCCATAGATCCGCCGCATCCAGTAGCTGCAGGGCCAGGTGACGATTTGTCTCCACATAGGAATCCACATCGGGAGTATCAATCAGGAAAATGCCGGGCCGGAGCTTTTCGGAAGTTTTTACCTGCAAGACTGGCCTCTCCGAGTGGCTTCCCTCCGCGGACGCCTCATCGGCATCCAAACGAATTTTGTCGAACCCTCCCAAGATTCGATCCGCGGCCAGCCACAGTTCATCATCCGGATGATGCACCAAAACCGGAGTAAGGGTGGTGGGGCGCTGGACTGAGGTGGGGCCTATCTCACCCACCAGAGAATTCAAGATGGTGGTTTTCCCCACACCGGTGGAACCCACCAACACGGCCACCAAGGGGGCATCGAGGTCACGCCCGCGTGCCGCCAGGTGGTCGGTCAACCGGCGGACGGTACGATCTCGCAAAGTGCCAGCCGCAACGCCTTCGCGAGGAAACTGAAAATTCAGCTCCCCCAACAGGCGGGCCAGCTCCCGCAAGGACTCGTGCAAGGACTTAGCCATCTTGGGATTCCACCTGTGGTTTCAGTAGCTCCGGAGCAAATTCGAAAACGGCGGGATCGGCGGGAACCTGGTCACCGGTGAGGAGATTTTTCACTTCCCCCTGTTCCACGAACCACACATAGGGAATCCCGCGGGTGGAGGCGTATTTGATCTGCTTGCCATATTTGGAGGCAGTGGGACTGACTTCGGTGTTAATCCCGCGAGCTCGCAAGGTTTGTGCCACCGCATCGGCTGCGGGCCTGGTCTCTTCGGAATCCACTAGAACCAAAACGGTCGTGGGAACACTGCGAGAAGCTGTGGCCCAGTTATTCGCAAGAATTATAGAAATCAGGCGGGTCAGCCCAATCGACATGCCCACTCCAGGGAAAGTTCGCTTGCCTTGGGACACCAGGTTGTCGTAGCGTCCTCCGGAACAAATCGAACCATATGATTCCGCGCCAGTGATGAAAGTCTCGTAAACCATGCCGGTGTAGTAGTCGAGCCCGCGGGCAATCTTGAAATCAGCCATCACATTGTCTCTGCCCCGCAAGGCGGCAGCGCGCAGCATCCGGGCCACATCTTCGAGCCCTTCCTCCAGCAAGGGATTGTCGAGTTGTAAAGCGCGAACTTCATCAACCACCGACGGGTCTGTCCCCGAAATCCCCGACAGATCCCAAATCTTGCCGACCTGTTCGGCGCTCAGCCCCAACTCGGAGAGCATCTCGGAGAAAACCTCCGGAGTGACCTTGTCGTGTTTATCAATCACCTGGAGCACGGCATCCACTTCCGTAATCCCCAAGGCGGTGCAGGCCCCTTCCAGAACCTTGCGCGAATTCACGTGAACCACCGGACGGGGAATCGGTAGCGTCTCCAAGGCCTCGGCCATGATGAGCGGAGCCTCAATCTCGAAGTGGTCGGGCAAAGTGTCTTGGCCAATCATGTCGATGTCGGCTTGCACAAATTCGCGAAACCGGCCTTCCTGGGGACGCTCCCCCCGCCAAACTTTTTGAATCTGGTAACGCAAAAACGGGAAATGCAACAGGTGGGCATTTTCGAGAACATAGCGAGCCAGCGGAACCGTCAAATCAAAGTGCAGCCCGTTTTTCGCTTTAGAGCCGGAATCTTTATCCTGCAAGCGCGTCAAGGTGTAAACCTCTTTGGAGGTCTCGCCTTTTTTCTCCAAAACAGAAAGTGGCTCCACGGCCCGAGTTTCCAAGTGCGAAAAGCCGTGCAATTCAAAAACCCGCGTGAGTTTTTCGAGAAGCGCGTCTTCTAAAATTTTTTCCTCGGGAGTATATTCTGGAAAGCCCGATAACGAAGTCATCATAATGTTATTCTGTCACTTTCCGGGTTCGGGGAAGAAACGGATTCGTTTCCAGTTCATGTTTCCAAGTGGTCGAAGGGCCGTGTCCGGTAAGCAGCAAAGTGTCGGGATTGACACTCAAACGCAAAGTACGCAAGGTTTCTTGCATAACTTCCGGATCCGAATGTGGAAGATCCGTGCGCCCAATGGAGCCTTGAAAAATCACGTCTCCGGAAAAACAAAAAGCCTGGTTTTCTCTCCCGTCGAATCCCAGCCCTTGGCCGTGGTCATCGGGCTGATTCGCCAGCCCGAAAAACATGGTACAACCAGGGGAATGACCGGGGGCTGGCAGCGCCCGCAAGGTGAGACCCTTGATGATTTCCGCCCCGCCTTCACCAAACAGTTCCGCACGAGGAGCTACCACTTTGATGGGTTCCCAAACGCCATCCACGGATTCGAAGTCGCTATTCACCCCGAGCTGGGTGGCAGGTCCGGGTGCCTCGACCCAGAAGTGGTCGGGGGTCGCCAGGTAAATGGGAGCCTGCGGATTTAAGGCGGCGACTTTGGCCGTGTTCCACAAGTGGTCAGCATGGCCGTGAGTCAAGACAATCGCTTCAAGTTTCGCTCCAAGTTCACTGAGCACTTGGCTGACTCGCGAGGCGGTTTTTGCTCCGGGATCCACCACCAGAGCCGCTTTCGAAGCCGTCACCAAGACGTAACAGTTCTCCCCATATATGGGGGAAACAATCCGCAAAAAATCCATAACTCAAGGTTAACGGATTTTCGACCGTATTTAGCAAAGTCGGGGATTTTTTCTTAAACCCTCAAATTCCAGTAAAGTTAGCAGTATCTGGTAAATTTCAATCAGATAAACGCCAATGAGAACGGAAACGCCAATCGCTTACCCCGTCACAGGAGGATATAACTACATGACCACTGCGGAAGAGGAAACCAAAGCTGCTACATCTGAGGTTGAAAAACCCGCTACCAGCACCGCTCCAGAACCTGTCGAAGCTGCCAGTTTTGAGGTGGCCCCCGCAGTAAGTGGCGAAGCACCGGGGACAGAGAAGGCCTCTGCGGAGGACAAGCCTCTAGAAAAGCCGGAAGAGAAACCTGAAGAACCGGTCCAAGAGACGCCACAGCGCGAAACCGAAGCCGCCACCCAAGAAGCTGCTAAGGAAACCGAGCCCTCCGCACGGTTCAGTCCCGTGAATCTGGAAGACGCCCAAGCCGCCCAAGCCCCTATTGCTCCCACCGAGAAGCTCGCCATGGAAGAAGCTTCCAAGTTCGGGCGGATTGACGAAGAGGGACGAGTTTTCGTGAAGGACGGGGAGGAAGAACGGGAAGTCGGTCAATATCCGGAAGGTGTGCCGGAGAATCCTTTCGCCCTCTATGTGCGCCGGTTCCTCGATCTCCAAGCACAGGTAGATTTGGCCGGAGCGCGGATGCCTTCTCTGAAGGCCGGCGATATTGACGCCACCTTGAAGTCTTTGGATACGGCTCTGGAGTCCCCCATGGCCGTTGGTGATTTGGCCGGTTTGCGCTCTCGGGTCGCCAAGCTGCATGAACAGGGCAAGGCTCGCAAGGAGGCTCTCGCGAAAGAGCGGGAAGTTGCGAAAGCTAAGGCTCTGGAGGCTCGCACAAAGATTGTGGAGACTGCCGAGAAAATCGCGGCTCAGGATCCGGCTCGCACCCAGTGGAAACAGTCCGGGGAGCGTCTGCGTGGCTTGTTGGATTCCTGGAAAGAGGCGCAGCGGAAGGGCCCGCATTTGGATCGCGCCACCGAAGACGCTTTGTGGAAGCGTTTCTCGGCAGCCAGGACCTCCTTCGACCGCCACCGCAAGGCTTTCTTCTCCCAGCTCGACGCCAAGCGCGCCGAAGTGAAGACGAAGAAAGAGGCTTTGATTAAGCGCGCCGAAGAGCTTTCCGGTTCGACCGATTGGTCCAAGACTTCCCAGGCCTACCGCGATTTGATGAGTGAATGGAAGGCTGCGGGTCGCGCGTCTCGAAAGGAAGACGACGCCTTGTGGGAGCGTTTCCGTGCCGCCCAGCAGGGGTTCTTCGATGCCCGCGGCGAGGCTAACGCCAAGACCGACTCCGAGGAACACGAAAACCTGGCGGTGAAAGAAAAGCTGCTTGAACAAGCGAAGGCTTTGTTGCCAATCAAGGATTTGGATTCCGCCAAAGCGGCATTTAGGAATCTCCTCGACAAGTGGGATGAGGCCGGTCGGGTTCCCCGCGGAGATATGCAGCGCCTGGAGAACGGGTTGCGTTCCGTGGAAGAAGCCATTTCTAAGGCCGAAAAGGACTTGTGGAATAAGACCAATCCGGAGACCAAGGCGCGGGCCGAGGGACTCGTGGGTCAGTTGGAAGAAAAGATTGCCGAAATCGAGAAGGAAATTTCTGAAGCCAAGGCGGCCAAGCAGGACACCAAGAACCTCGAAGAGGATCTCGCCGCCCGCAAGTCCTGGCTCGATCAGGCTCGCAAAACCGCCGCGGAATAACGACACCCGATGGGGACGTGGTGACGCGCCGAAGCCAACAGGGACGATTCTACTTGAGGTGAAACTGTCCCCTTGTCACTTTGTTCCGGGGGTGACGCGCTGGGCGGAGTAAACGCCGGAAATGTCGGTGAGATCATTGAGGATATGCTGGAGATGGCTGGGCTCAGCCAACTCGAAAGTCCACCGCGAATAAGCCACGCGGTCGTGGGTGGTGGAAATATTGCCGGAAATAATACTGACGTGGTTTTCCGACAATACCCGCGTCACATCGGATAACAGCCCCTCACGGTCTAGCGCCTCAATCTGGACTTGCACCATAAAGGCATTCTTGGGGTGTTCAGCCCACTCAACCTTCACAATTCGCTCTTGATGATCCTTCGACAGCCGCTTAGCGTTCGTGCAGTCCACCCGGTGAACCGAAACCCCGTGTCCGCGGGTGACGAACCCCATGATGTCATCCCCGGGAACAGGAGTGCAGCACTTGGCGAGTTTCACCCACATATCATCTGCATCAGACCCATCTACCAGGATTCCGGACGATGACGAGCCACTCTTGCGTCGGTGTGTGGTGGCTTCCTGGGTGACTTCCTCTAGCTCATTGTCCTCCGGCTCCACTCCCCCGGCGAAGCTCACCAAGTGTTCCACAACACTTTGGGGACTGATATGCCCATCTCCCACCATCGCATAGAGCCCATCAACATTCTGTAAGCCCTGATCCTTGGCGAGAAGGTCTAGCGAGTCGTGAGTGGCAAGTTTATGAATCGGGAGGCTCTGTTTGCGAAGCTGGCGGGCAATCGCGTCACGGCCTTTCTCAATGGATTCTTCACGACGCTCTTTAGAGAACCACGCCTTGATCTTCGACTTCGCTCGCGGGGTGACTACGAAAGACAACCAGTCGCGGCTCGGCCCTGACTCGGGAGACTTCGACGTAAAGATTTCGACCGTATCCCCGTTTTCGAGTTTCGAATCGAGGGGCACCAGCCGCCCATTGACTTTCGCTCCCACCGTGTGGTCCCCGATTTCGGTGTGGACGGAATAGGCAAAATCTACCGGAGTGGCTCCCGCCGCCAACACCTGTACCTGGCCTTTCGGGGTGAAAACATAAACTTGGGCGGAGTTGATTTCATAGCGCAAGGAATCCAGGAATTCCCCGGGGTCTTGGGTCTCCTTTTGCCAATCCACCAACTGACGCAGCCACCCCATCTCGTTTTCCAAATCGAGAACATTGGAACCCGCGTTCTTCTTGAGGGATTTCGCGTTGGGATTCTCCTTATATTTCCAGTGGGCCGCAATCCCAAACTCGGCACGCCGGTGCATCTCATAGGTCCGAATCTGAATCTCTACCGGTTTACCCTTCGGGCCGATAACGGTCGTGTGTAGCGACTGGTAGAGATTATATTTCGGCATCGCAATATAGTCTTTAAACCGCCCGAGCATCGGAGACCACCTAGAGTGCATCAGCCCCAAAACGGCATAGCAGTCCCGCACCGTGTCCACCAAAACACGCACCGCGACGAGGTCATAGATATCGTTGAAATCTCGCCCACGCACAATCATCTTTTGATAAATCGAATAGTTGTGTTTCGGCCGCCCCGTCACAACTCCCTTGATGCGCGCGTCGCGAAGATCTTTTTCAATAGTGGAAATAATTTCCTGCAACTGTTCGTCACGGCTCGGGGCAGTTTCAGCAATCAGCCGGTCGATTTCGTCATAAATCTGGGGGTAGAGCGTCTTGAAAGACAAGTCTTCCAGCTCCCATTTAATCGCATTCAGACCCATCCGATGAGCCAGAGGCGCATAAATCTCCAGGGTCTCTTTGGCTTTTCTCGCCGCGCTCTCTTTAGAGACATACCGCCAAGTACGGGCATTATGGAGGCGGTCGGAGAGTTTGATGAGCAGCACGCGAATATCTTTCGCCATGGCCACAATCATTTTCCTAATGGTTTCCGCAGGCGCCGAATCTCCGTATTTCACCTTGTCGAGTTTGGTGACCCCGTCAACGAGATTCGCGATGTCCTCCCCGAAGTCCTTGCGACATTCGTCGAGAGAATAATCCGTGTCCTCCACCGTGTCGTGTAGCAGTCCGGCCGCTACCGTGGTTTCGCTCAACCCCAGTTCAGCAAGAATCGTCGCCACTGCAACCGGATGGGTGATATAGGGCTCGCCGGATTTCCGGAACTGGCCGCGATGGTAGTGTTCGGCCGTGGCATAGGCGCGTTCAATCAGCGCAAAATTGGCCTTGGGATGAGCCTCTTTCACGGCGCGAATCACCGGCTCGAGTTCGCGGTGGACGCTCTTGGGACCGCGCGTCAGCCAGGCCAGCGGGGAAATAGCAATCGCTGCCCCGCGGTCAACCTCAGGCACGGCTTGGTCAGTCATAGACTGATTCTAATAGTTTTCGAGGTCAAACGGGTATCCTTGACCGTGCAAGTAGCCAGCTTGAGAAACCGTCAGGGGAGGCTGTTCTCTTTGCTGACCCTACAGCTCCAGCAAAGCGTGGTAGGGAATATCTCCCAAAACATCCTTGCCGTGCAGCGCCTGAAGTTCCATCAAAACCAGAATCTCCACCACTTTCCCGCCGGCTTTTTCAAGCAGTTTCACGGAAGCTTCCGCGGTGCCACCGGTAGCCAACAGGTCATCAATCACCAGGATTTTGTCCAGACCGGCCACCGTGTCGGGTTGGACTTCGATGGAGGCGCTGCCGTATTCCAAATCGTAGGATTCGCGAAGGATGTCTCCGGGAAGTTTGCCGGCTTTCCGAACCATAATCATCGGAATTTCGAGAGCCACCGCGAGGGGGGCCGAGAGAATAAACCCGCGCGATTCCAGTCCGGCAACCGCATTAATCTCGCCCCGATAGTGGTCGGCGAGTCCCGCGATGAGTTTCGCAAAAGGCTCCCCGGAAGCCAGCAAGGGCGAAAAATCCCGAAACAGAATCCCCGAATGCGGGAAATCCGCGTAGGACTTCAGATGCGACTTGATGATGTCGCCCAGTTCGGGATTCAATTCAGGGGTCATTTCTTGTTCTTCTTTCGTTTCGGCTGCGCCGTTTGCCCCAGGTGGTGTCCCGGAACGATGGGCGCCGCCACGCTGGCCGCGGTCGGGAGTGCCACGGTTCCGTCTTCGTTGAGTTTCGCTGTGCCGTCCTCCAGTGCCTTGGCGCGAGCCGTGTCTACCTTCTTGTTGTGGTCTTGAATGACCTTCGAGTGGTCGCGAATAATGGTCAGCAAGGGGGTGGCGATGAAGATCGAGGAGAACGTCCCGACAATCATGCCGATAAACAACGGCATGGAAATATCGCGCAAAGTCGAAGCGCCCAAGAGAAGCGAACCGAGGAACAGAATCGCGCTCACCGGCAAAATCGCGGTAATGGAGGTGTTGATGGAACGCACCATCGTCTGGTTGATCGAAAGGTTCGCGAGTTCATCATATTTCGACCGCGACTGGTTCAACATGTCCTTCGTGTTTTCACGAATCTTGTCGAACACGACCACCGTGTCGTAGAGCGAATAACCCAAGATGGTCAACAAGCCGATAATCGTAGCCGGTGTCACTTCCACCTGGGTGAAAGCAAACACCCCGACAGTAATGAGCAAGTCGTGCATCAAAGCGATCAGGGCGGCGGCGGCCATCGTCCAGGTCCGGAAATAGGACATCAACAAGAGCGCAATCAGCCCCATAAAGACGGCGAGACCAATCGCGGCCTGACGGGACACGGAAGCGCCCCAGGACGGCCCGATAGAGCCCTTAGAAACGTTTTTGACATCGACCTTATAGGCTTTAGCCAGTTCGCCTTGGATTATCGTTTCCGTTTCAATCGGGAGCTGGCTGGTCTGCACCCGCAAACCGTTGGTGCCCATCTGGAACACCTTCGGGTTTTCCGTCACTCCCGCGGCTTTCAAGGCATCGTAGGCGGGCTGCTGGGGCGGGTTGGTGGCCGTGTTTGTCACCGTGAAGTCGGTGCCGCCTTTGAAGTCAATAGACGGGTTGATTCCAAAAATGGCCAAACCAATCAGGGAGATGGCGATAAACGTCAACCCGATTCCGATGAAAATCCGGCGATTCTTGATGATCTGGTAAGACTTCTTGCCGGAATAGAGGGCGTTACCCCATTGGGCGTAGCTCATCATTTGGTGGCCTCCTCTCCCGCGGGGGATGCTGCTTTTTCGGTCGTGTCCTCCGGTTCCACAGTCTCCGAAGCGGTGACTTCTGTTGGGGTCTCTTCCACGGTCTCTTCCGAAACTGTCTCCTCTTTTTCCTCAGTCGCAACCTCTTCATCTTCCTGGGGAAGACCTGCCTTTTGGCGAGCCAGGGACACGGTCGGAGCCGCGACGGAGGCGACCACCTTCTTCTTGGCTTTGGAGTTGACTGTAGTTCCAGAAGAACGCAGGTAGATACGGTTACTGGAGGCACCCAAGTGGACGGGGTCAAGACCGGAGAACTTCCGGCCCTCCCCGAAGTAGCGGGTCTTCACCAAGAGGCTCATCATCGGGTGGGTAAACAGGAAGATAATGCCGAGGTCAACCATGGTGGTTAGACCCAAAGTGAAGGCGAAGCCCTGCACCCCACCCACGGCCAAAACATAGAGCACGATTGCAGCAACCAAGTTCACAATATCGGAAACCACGATGGTGCGCTTGGCGCGCTTCCAGCCGGTTTCCACCGCGATGGCGAGCGGTTTGCCGTCACGAACCTCGTCACGGATACGTTCGAAGTAGATAATGAAGGAGTCCATGGTGACACCGACCGCCACAATCAAACCGACCACGCCGGCCAAGGAGAGGCGGTAGCCCATGGCCCAGGACAGAATCGACACCACGAGGTAGGTGATGACACCGGCCAGAATCAAGGAGGCGGTAGCGAGACCGGCTAGGGCATGGTACTGCCACAACAGGTACAGGCAGACGAGAAGCAAACCGATGATGGCGGCGTAGAAACCGACCTTCAAGTGTTCCCCGCCGAGGGTAGCGGAAATGCGCTGCTCGGACTGGACTTCAAAGTTCAGAGGCAGCGAGCCGAACTGAAGTTGGTTGGCGAGGGTCGCGGCGGTTTCCCGCGTGAGGGAACCTGAAATCGAAGCCGAACCGTTGAAAACGGGCTCGTTTACACCGGGGGCACTTACAACCAAAGTATCGAGGACAATCGCGAATCGGTTACTGTCAGGATTCCCGCCGGTTGGCGAAGCGCTCTTTGACTGGTGGAGAACCTTAGCTACCTCGTCGAACTTCTTGGCACCCTCAGAATCAAGCTTCAAATCAACTTCCCACTGACCGGTGGCGTTACCCTGCTGGTTACGCCCCATTGCGGAAGACGCGGAGGTCACATTCGTTCCGGACAAGACCTCGGGGCCGAGAATATATTTCTCTTGACCATTCTTATCGCAGGTGACGAGATTCTTCTTCGGGTCATCATTAGAGCCGCCCTTTAGTGAAGCCGGGTCGGTGCAGTCGAGGTGGTTGAAAATGAACATATCTCGAACGGTAATCTGTTTCGGGTCGTTGACAACCGTAGAGGCTCCCGCCGGAGTATCGGGATACTTTTCGGCCTCTTTCATGAGTTCATCAAAGGGGATGGCGGCTGATGGCTGGGCAGCCGGAGCGGTCGGAGCCGGTGCCAAATCCGGAGTCGCGGAACCGGTCGGCGTCACGGCCGGCTGGGGTGTCACCTCGGGAGTCACGGGAGCCGGAGTAGCATTCGGATCGGTCTGGGTCTGTAGCGCCTGGGTGGTGCCAGTTTCAGAGGGAACCGGCGTCGGTGAGACGGTCACGGTATTGTTGCCTTCACCCACCTGAACCTGTTGCGGCGCTGCCGGAGCGCCAGCCGGAGCAGCGGAGCCGGTGACTTGCGCCAAAGTGGCCGCGGGGTCATCGTTGATGGTCATGTTGCCCACGGTTGACAACAGCACCGTCCTAAAACGCATCACTGCCGAGGAACGCACCAAGTTCAAGGTTTCTTCCGAAGGAGTGCCGGGAAGACCTACCGCAATATTTTCGTTACCGTTACGGACGATTTCTGCCTCGGCCACACCGGAGGCGTCCACGCGCTGACGAATAACCTCGATAGCCTGGTTGATGTCCTCAGCCGAAATCGCTCCGCCCTTGTCTTCCGTTTTCTTCGGGGTCAAGATGAGCTGGGTGCCGCCCTCCAAGTCGATAGCCAACTTAGGCGTCCACGTCGCGTCGGAAAAAAAATTCGACCCAACGAACGTTCCCCCCAAACCCAACAGGATAACGATGAATAATATTAACGTGCGCAAGGCCTTGTTCTTCGGTTTTGTCCCAGCCACTTACTGATCCTTACTTTCGTGTTTGCGTATGATAAAAGCCTGATTTAGAGCTTAGTTTCCTCGGGATTTTTGTCTTCCGGTTCATCGAGATTAGAGCCGTAGGTTTCTTCCGAAACTTTGCCGTTTATGGAAGTCTCATCGCTCGCTACCGCGTTTTCACTGAAGGTCTGACCCGTTTTCTCTGGGGAGGACTGGGTTTCTTCGGAGGAAGTTTCAAAAGCGTTACCAAAATTCGGTTCCTTGACTTCAGCAATGGCCCGCACATCCCACAGGGTTTCATCTCCGGTAATGTTCTCTAGCGTCACAACTTCGCCCGAGATTTCGACAATCTTTCCGAAAAAGCCGGAGGTAGTGCGAACCCAGGTTCCGGGTACCATCTCGGATTTCATTTGTTCGCGTTGCTCTTCCATCTGAGCGACCCGCTTATTGCCGAAACGTCGCATCACGATAATCATGCCCAGGAAGAGGAGAATCATGACCACCCAGGTCATAATCGGGCTCTGTCCGGTAGTGCCTGTGTTTAGCGTCAGAAGCACAAATCAACCTTTCACTTGAAAATTGCAACTAACAAAGTCTAAGGCTTAGAGACGAAAAACGAAAACTAAGACAGGGGAAAAAGGGCATTATCCTGGGGCGCCGCTAGCCCCAAGTGGTCGTATCCTTTCGGAGTGATGACTCGTCCCCGCTGGGTTCTCGCCAAGAGTCCCGCCCTCACCAAGAACGGTTCTACGACTTCTTCAATGGTTTCGCGTTCTTCACCCACCGAAACCGCCAAGGTTCCGGCCCCGACCGGTCCCCCGCGGAATCGTTCCACAATGGCGTGGAGAACGGCGCGGTCGAGCCGGTCCAATCCCATCTCATCAACTTCAAACAGTTCCAGAGTGGCTTGGGCGGCTTCCAGGTCACAAGTGTCATGCCCATTGACCAAGGCGAAATCAATGACACGACGCAGGAGACGGTTGGCAACGCGAGGAGTACCGCGAGACCGCCGAGCGATTTCACCCGCCGCCTCTTCGGTGATCTTCGCCCCCAGGAGCGTCGCGGAACGTTTCACAATCAGCGCGAGGTCTTCAGGCTGGTAGGGCTCCATGTGGGCGGTAAAACCGAAGCGGTCCCGCAAGGGAGCGGGCAAGAGTCCCGCGCGAGTTGTGGCCCCGACCAGGGTGAAAGGAGGCAGAGTCAGGGGAATCGAGGTGGCTCCCGGACCCTTACCGACCACTACATCCACGCGAAAATCCTCCATCGCGAGGTAAAGCATCTCTTCGGCGGGACGAGCGAGCCGGTGGATCTCGTCAATAAAGAGGACGTCACCTTCCTGTAGGGAGGAAAGAATTGCGGCTAAATCTCCCGCATGAGAAATGGCTGGACCGGAGGTGAGCCGTAAGGAGGTGTTCATTTCTCCGGCAATAATCATCGCGAGCGTGGTTTTCCCGAGGCCGGGAGGTCCCGCGAGGAGAACATGGTCGGCGGCGTCTCCGCGTTCTTTCGCAGCGGTCAAAACCAGTTTGAGCTGGGTTTTCACGGTGTCTTGACCAATGAAATCCGCGAGGGTCTTCGGGCGCAACGCCGCCTCGGCGGCGCGCTCCTGGTCGGTTGACCCCTGGTCCACCAGCCGCTGTTCATAAGAAAAGTTATCTTCTTCGTCAATCACTTCTTACTCCCCAAATATTTCAATGCCTCCCGCAACGCGCTTGCGGCATCCGTAGCTTCGATCGAGTTCACAGCCTCGGTGGCTTGGGCCTGGTTCCAACCGAGATTCGTCAGCGCCTCAACCACCGTCTCCGCGTTAAATCCGCTCGTTGCCTTGACGGCGGTCGCGCCGGTGGCGGGGACGATACCGAGCTTGTCACCGATTTCGATGGCCATTCTCTCGGCGGATTTCTTTCCCACCCCGGGAATCTTTTGCAGAGTAACAATGTCACGGTTCGCCACGGCTGTCGCCAGCTCAGCTGGGGACAACACCGAGAGGGTCGCCAGCCCGAGTTTAGGGCCGATACCTTTGACTCCCATCAAGGTGGCAAAGGTCTCGCGTTCCTGGGTTTGAGAAAACCCGTAGAGGGTCAGCGCGTCTTCGCGCACCACGAGATAAGTGTGGATTCTTGCGGTTTGACCGACCACTAAACTGCCAAGCGTCGCGGGAGCCGCAAAAAACTCCAGGCCAATCCCCCCAGCCAGCACTACCGCGCGGTCTATCCCCTTGGACACGACCTCACCTTGCACCAGTGCAATCACGGTTTCACCCCTCAATAATTAATTCGAACATATGTACTCTATCGCAGGCGGGTGGCGCTAAGCTCAGCGACACACGGAGGCGAAGCCGCCAGGTCAGGCGAAGCCGCCGGGTCAGACCTCCCCCGCAGAGGCGAAGCCGCCGGGTCAGACCTCTTGGCGTAATGAACGAAGTGAATGTAGCCAAAGGGTCTGACCCCCGGTGTAGCCGAACTTAGCATTTAAATGTGGCTTCGTGTCCTTCGAAGGTGAACCTGCTGACGAGGATATGGAGTTTCTCGGCTTGCCGCGAGAGGGAAGCCGCCGTCTGGGAAACATCGCTGGCGGCCTTGGTGTTCTCCCCCGACAACTCCACGGCCTCATTCATGAGTCCGGTCATGTTCCCGACACACGTGTCCATCTGCCCGAGAGAATCCATCAAGCGCCTTGCAGAAGCATCCTGAGCAATAAGGGCACTAGCAATCTCATTTTGAACCGCCGCCATCTCCTCTACCACCTGGGAGATGGATTCAATCTCAGCGACGGCCGAAGCGGTGGAGTCCTGGATGGACTGGACTTTGGTGGAGACATCCGCAGTCGCGCCTGCGGTTTCGGTAGAAAGCGACTTGACCTGGTCAGCAACCACGGCAAAGCCCTTGCCGGCCTCTCCGGCGCGAGCCGCTTCAATGGTGGCGTTCAGAGCCAACAGGTTGGTCTGTTCGGCAATATCCGCAATCGTATTTACCACTGTTGAAATCTGGTCGGCCGCTGATGTTAAAGCCGACACCGAGTCACTGGCAGTTTGCACCGCCGCTACCGCGCGCTCGGATAACTCCCCCGCTTTAGTTGAAGCTCCGCTCATCACGACCATCTGTTCCTGGAGCTCCGTACGGGCTTCGTCCGCGTCATTTGTGACCGCGCGGCTTCTCTCGGTTTTCTCCAAGGCATTGCCGAGAGTAGTAGAGGTGGCTTGCGCGGCCTTGTCGGAGCTGGTTGAAGACGCACCCAGCTCGCTAGCCGCGCTATCCACCCGCTCGGCGGCGCTTTGCACCGTCGCCATCGTATCGGAGAGAATCCTAATGGTTTGACGCAATTTCCACGCCATTCCAGCCAAATCGTCCTTGCCGAGAACCTGGGGAAGCACGGTGAAGTTGCTTTTCGAGAGGGCCTCGACCGAGGCGTCCAAGGAGCGAATCTGTTTAGTGACCTGCAAAATGACGATGGCAATCGGTCCCATAACGAAAATACAAGCCAAAATGACTGTCACAATCACGACGATGATTCCCATAGAAAGCAAATTTTGGGCTTCATCAAGGGACGTCAAGGTCTCTTTAGCGCTCGCGGTCCCGCGAGCTTTTTGGAGGGCCAGGGAGATGAGCACGAGGAAAACAGTGGTGGATCCGGCCACCATGCAGGCCGAAAAAATCGTGATGACCCCGTTCATAAGGAGTTTTTTCGTCAGCGTCCAACCTGCGCGAAATTCTTTTTCCCCGCTGTCCAACCGCGTCTTAGACGTGTTGGTATCACTCATCAGCCTCAGCCCTCCACTCAATTCGGATATAACACTTAGGTTAACTTTAGTATCCGAATTGAACTCTCGCTATAACATAAGGCAGTTTTCGCCAAAATGCTTAGAAAAATTAGCGCTTTGACCCGCTCCACACGATTTTGGCCAGACCCGCATCGTCGAGTTTCGTGAGGTCAACCTGGTCTGACAGGGCGCCGATTTTATCGAGTAGCGCAATCATGTCCCGGAACTGTTTGGGGTTCGGAAGCGATGCCTTGCCGGGGTTTTCCGGATCATAGTTCGGGATTTTCGTGAGCTCATTAGTGGCTGCGAGAACCTGCTTTGCGGCTTCGAGTGAAGCCTCGTTGGTCAAGGTCTCGTCATATTTTCGCGTCTCGGTAAGCGCCAACTCGGGATTTTCATTAATCAGGTTGACTGCCTCAGCCATTCCGTCAACCACTCCCTGGCAAATCTCCTGATTAGATTTCGCGTAATCCTCGGTGGTAACAATCGCGGCTCCCACAAGCGGGGTATTTTCGGGAAGCGCCAGGGTCGTCACCTTCACTCCGGCCAAGTTGAAACGCACGAGATCGTTATTGGAAAATCCCACCACCGCATCGACCTTTCCGGTGGTGAGCTGGGTCTGTTGGGTGTAGCCGATTTCGGAAACTTTCACGTCATCAAGGGTCAACCCCGCGGCATTGAGACCGGCTTGGAACCCGAACCAGTTTGAACCGTATCTCCCCGGCAAACCGACAGTTTTCCCTTTCAAATCCTGCCACGTCTTGATGCCGGAATCTGCTTTGGCTATCACCACTACCGGATAGCGTTGATAGAGAATCCCGACGGTGGTGAGTTCCATGCCTTGCGAAGCCGCTTGTACCGCTTCGTCGCCAAAGGCCACGACAAAGTTTTCTTTCCCGCTTAGTAGCGCGTTGAACAGTCCCTCGTCGGCTCCGTGGTGGCGCAGGTTAACCGGTGCTTTCGATCCAGCCAAATCAAAGAGTTTTTTCTCTTTCGCGACATAGAACGGCGCGAACTGAATGTTTGGAATATAGGTCAGGCCAATAGTGACAGCAACATCCGGAGTTAAAGGTCCACCGGTGATGGTGGGAGAACTCGAGTCAGTAGAGTTGGTTGGGCTTGCCCCGCTAGTGCAACCGCTCAAGGCTAAAGCAGACACTGCCAGAGCTGCCAGCAATCCAGAGAATTTCTTGAACATATCTTTACCTCTCACTTATCAAACCGCGTTCACGGTTTTGGAATGACGCTCCAGGCGATAGACCGCAAGATAGATGCCGGCAGCGAGCGTGCAGATTGTGAACAGGCTCACGAACATGCCCGACGTGTCAACATTGTGCGACTGTAAAGTGATGAGAGTGCCCATGCCGTGGCCTCCGATAACCATTTCCCCGACCACCGCACCGGTGATGGACAGCGTAATCCCGTTGCGGATTCCACCCATCAGGCCCGGCAACACCAGCGGCAGTTCCATGTATTTCAACAACTGCCAGGTGTCGGCTCCATCAAGCATCGCGGCTTCGAGGATGTGCCCCTCCAGGTGACGCAACCCGACCGTGGTGGAAACCAGAATCGGGAAGAACACCATGATGGCGCAAAGCACGACAATCGCAAGGAAAGATGCCGGTAGCCAAATCAGCAACAGTGGCGCCAAAGCCACAGCCGGAACCGCTTGGGAGGCTCCCAAGAACGGTTGCACCGCGGCATTGAGCCAGGGGAGGTGATGAATCGTGAAGGCCAAAGGCAGGCTCACAACGAGGCCGAGAACGGTTCCGGCGATCGCTTCTGCCAGCGTGTTCCCCAGATATGGCCAAAATGTGGCAGACGCGAACAATTCCATAGCGGCGCGAACCACCGCCTGCGGGGTTGGCAAAATGAACGCCGGAATCTTCCCGAGCGTGGTCACTGCAATCCAGGCACCCAGCAGGACGAGACCGAAAACAATGGGGGCGAAGATATCGAAAATCCCGAGCGTGTCACGGCGAGAGACTACCGTCTTCGCATTAGCACTCGAGAAGGACATCCTTACCCTTTCGGCTCCAGCCGCTAGGCTACCTGGGGTAAGAACGATAACCCGCCACGCAGAAATCCTCCGCGGACGCGGTCAAAAGGCTCTTCCCATCCGGACTTTAACCGTCGGTGCTGGAATCTCACCAGCTCAGCTCCCACATCTGGTGGGAGGTCGCGGACTTTACCGCCGGTGCTGACTTACACAGCCCCCAGAGCAAAATCAGTATAACACCTGGGACGTAGTCCGAACTTTACTTCAAGATTTTCGCAAGGTATTGCCCGGTGTAGGACGCCTTCACTTTCGCCACAGCCTCCGGCGTTCCTTGCGCCACAACCGTCCCACCTCCGGCTCCGCCTTCTGGACCTAGGTCTATCACCCAGTCGGCACATTTGATGACATCGAGATTGTGCTCAATCACGATGACGGTGTTGCCCTTTTCGACGAGCCCTTGCAAAACCGCCATGAGTTTTCGGATGTCTTCGAGATGAAGTCCCGTCGTGGGCTCATCCAAAACATAGATCGCCCGCCCGTTGGTGCGTTTATGGAGTTCAGAGGCAAGCTTCACCCGCTGGGCTTCCCCGCCGGAAAGCGTCGTCGCGGACTGCCCGAGTTTCACATACCCCAAGCCGACCGAAGTCAAAGTATTCAAATATCGCGAAACCCCCGGCAAAGCGGAGAAAAACTCGGCGGCCTCACTGATAGGCATATCGAGAACGTCACGCACATTCTTCCCGTTGTAGTGAACTTCTAGGGTTTCGCGGTTGTAGCGCGCTCCCCCACACACCTCGCAAGGCACATAGACATCGGGCAAGAAGTTCATCTCGATCTTCAAGGTGCCGTCTCCGCGACAGGATTCACAGCGCCCTCCCTTGACATTGAAGGAAAATCGTCCCGGACCGTAGCCGCGGACTTTCGCTTCGGGAGTATCGGCAAAGAGCTTACGAATCTGATCCCACACGCCGGTATAGGTCGCCGGATTGGAGCGCGGAGTGCGCCCAATCGGGGATTGATCCACGTGAATCACCTTGTCCAGGTGTTCAAGCCCCTCAATATGCTTGTGTCGCCCCGGCACCGTCCGGGCGTGATTCAAATCCCGAGCCAGTGCCTGGTAGAGAACAGAGTTCACGAGGGTAGATTTTCCCGACCCGGACACGCCGGTTACGGCCGTCAACAAGCCGAGCGGGAAGGAAACCGTGAGATCCTGGAGATTGTTCTCCCGCGCCCCCACAACCGTGAGTTGACGTTTCTTATCGGGTTTGCGTCGCTTTTTGGGGGTTTCGATTTGGCGGCGTCCCGAGAGATAATCCGCGGTAATAGAACCTTTGCATTTTAGTAACTCCCCGACGGTTCCCGAGTGGACAATATGACCTCCGGCTTCGCCGGCTCCCGGCCCAATATCCACAATCCAGTCTGCCGCGCGGATAGTGTCCTCATCGTGTTCCACCACAATCAAGGTGTTGCCGAGATCGCGCAAGCCCTTCAAAGTGTCGATGAGCCGCTGGTTATCGCGTTGATGCAAGCCAATTGACGGCTCATCTAAAACATAGAGCACCCCGACGAGACCCGAACCAATCTGGGTCGCGAGGCGAATCCGCTGGGCTTCCCCTCCGGAAAGCGTCCCTGCGGCGCGCGAGAGCGTCAAGTAGTTCAGACCCACATCGAGCAAAAACGCCAGTCGGGCATCTACCTCTTGGAGAATCGGTTCGGCAATGGTTTTCACCATACCTTCGAGTTTCACGTCAAGCAGATACTGCCGCGCCCGGTCGATAGATAAATCACACAGTTCGGAGATATTCAACTCCCCGACTCGCACCGCCAACACTTCTGGCTTTAGTCGGCGCCCCTCACAAGTAGGACAGGGCACGTCGCGCATATAGCCTTCATATTTGGCTTTCGCGAGATCCGAATCGGTCTCGTCGAATTTGCGTTGAATATATTGGGCGGCTCCCTCGAAACCGGTGGCATACACGCGTTCGCGACCCCACCGGTTGCGGTATTTCACCTTGATGCGATAGTTTTTGCCCCACAAGAGATGCTCCTGAACCTCCGGTGGAAGGTCTTTCCACGGGGTGTCGAGGTCAAAGCCCTCCTCATCTCCCAGCGCCTTCAAGATGCGTTGCATCGTGTCTTTAGACTTTGACCAAGGGCTCACCGCCCCTTCCCGCAGCGTCAAATCCGTGTCGGGCACAATCAGTTCGGGGTCAATCACGAGACGAGAGCCAATACCGGAACAATCCGGACAAGCCCCGTAAGGCGCATTGAAAGAAAACGTTCGCGGCTCGATTTCTTCCAAACTGAGCGGGTGGTTATTCGGGCACGCCCGTTTCTCGGAAAAACGCCGAGTCCGCTCCATGTCGTCCTCGGCTCGGTCCACAAAATCCAGCACGACAAGACCGTCGGCAAGTTTCAAGGCGTTTTCTACGGAGTCAGCCACCCGCGAGCGGGATCCGTCACGGATCACTACGCGGTCAATCGACACCGAAATGTCGTGTTTGAGCTGCTTCTCTAAGGTCGGCGGGTTCTCGAGCCGGTGGGTTTCCCCGTCCACGCGGATGCGGGAATAACCTTGAGAGGCGAGGTCAGCAAAAAGCTCGGCGTACTCCCCTTTTCTCCCGCGAATCACCGGAGCCAGCACCTCGAGGCGGGTGCCTTCCTCCAAATCCATCAGCCAGTTAGTGATTTGTTCGGCGGTTTGGGCCTGGATTTTTTCTCCACAAACGGGACAGTACTGGACTCCGGCGCGGGCAAACAGCAGCCGCAGATAGTCATAGATTTCCGTAATGGTTCCGACCGTGGAACGCGGATTGTGGGAGGTGGATTTTTGATCAATAGAAACCGCCGGAGACAGCCCCTCAATAAAATCCACCACCGGCTTATCCATCCGTCCCAAAAACTGGCGCGCATAGGAAGACAGCGACTCCACGTAGCGGCGCTGCCCTTCGGCGAAAATCGTGTCGAAGGCCAAGGATGATTTGCCCGAACCCGATAAACCGGTAAAAACAATCAACGAATCTCGGGGCAACTCCACATCTACGCTCTTCAAGTTATGTTCGCGAGCCCCGTGAACCAAAATCTTATCTTTCACCCGTACAGTTTAAGCCACCGCGGAAAAACCCGCGATTCGGGGACTCTCCCCGCGTGAGTCATATGGCAGGTGTCCCCACCCTTCCTCGTCGAGGTTTAGAATCAAACCATGAAAACCGTCGTGATTTACACCTATGATCCCGCCCGCGAAGCTGACCGCGCCGCGTTGCGCCCCAAACACTTGGCCTATATGAGCCAACTCCAGGACGAAGGCAAGCTGACTTTTGCCGGCGCCTGGGTCGAGGAACCGGAAACTCCCGGGGCGCTCCTGCTTCTGAACACGGAAAACCCCGAGGAGGCTCGCGAGTGGCTCCAGCAAGACCCTAACCAGCTTGCAGGTATTGTCCAAAACATCGCGACCCACAAATGGAATCCTACCGTCGGGGAAGTAGCGTAGCGGAGCAATCGGGGACGGTTTCGGCTCTGCGCAATGCGCGAAGGCGAATGAAGCAAAGTGGAACCGTCCCCGCGATTGCGGAGTTCACCACATCCCAAACTAGCCATTGAAAACAAATATGAAATTTCTCCCAGCCCTGAACCGTCTCGACTGGTTCGTCCTGACGCTACTCGCGATTATGATTTTGGGGATTTTCGTTCCCCTCCCTTCTCCCGCAGTCGATTTTTTCGCCACAGTGAGCCACTGGGCCATTGTGGTGTTGTTCTTTGTCTACGGGGCAAAGTTGAACTCGGAAGAAGTCATCGGGGGACTAAAGAATCTCCGTCTCCAGGTGGCGATTCTCCTGTCCACCTTTGTCATCTATCCGCTCCTAGGGCTGTTGAACCACGCCCTCATCGGGCGCCTCTTGGGAGCCGGCTTCGCCCTCGGAATGTTCTATACGACACTCCTTCCCTCCACAGTCCAGTCCTCCATCGGCTTCACCTCTATTGCCCGTGGCAACGTTCCCGGAGCCGTCACCGCCGCAACGGTTTCCAATCTCCTCGGCACTTTCCTCACCCCGCTGCTGGTGATGTTGTTTCTCCAAAAGGGCACCACGATTTCACTCACCACTTTGCGCGATATCGCCTTGCTGATTCTCCTGCCTTTCGTACTCGGACAACTCTCGGGACGCTGGACGAGAAGCTGGTTGCGCACCCACCCGATTGTGACGAAAATCGTCGATAAGGGGACGATTTACCTGGTCGTTATCTCCGCAGTGTCTTCGGCCAAGCTCCAGGGTCTGTGGGACACTGTCTCCCCGCGAGACTTCCTCGTCATCGGTTTAGATGCCGTGGTCATCGTCGGGATTATGCTCATTTTCACCTGGTTTGTTTTCGGCAGTCTTTTCAAAATGCCGCGGGCAGATCGGATTGCCCTGTTGATGTGCGGCTCCAAAAAATCTCTCGCCACCGGTCTCCCGATGGCTCTCATCATTTTTCCCGCCAACCAGGTGGGCCACATCATGGTGCCGATAATGCTCCTGCATTTGTTGCAGTTACTGATGTGTTCGCTTCTCGCCACCAAACTTTCGCGCCGCCCCTAGCCGAACACAGCTACTAGCCGAGCACCGCCCAGGCCACCGCATCCGAGACGGCACCCGCCCCTCCCACGACGAGGGAGGACTGGCGCTGCGTGAGGGTCGCGAGGCTGGTGCCGGATTCGGGCGGGAGTTGCGAGGGGCTCGTCAACAAGAGCCTCGCGTTTCGGCGCGCCGCCAAAGGCGCTGCTGACAAGCCATCGGGGAAATTCACTCCCGAGACGACTAGGGCGCTCGTAGTGTAGGGGGTGAGATTCGCGGCCAGCAGGGCAGCGGTGTGGTAGCGATTCGCCCCCACGAGTCCCACCGCCGGTATTCCCCCGGGCTGGCTGGAGTTCCAGGCCTGGTAGGCCGGCCCGCCTACGGCATAAAGCCTAGGGGAACTGGCGGCGCGGGAACCGAGGAAGGCAGCCGTCGCTGGAGGCATCGAATGACTATTGGTCAGTAAAACGACGCCGTAAAGGTTTGCTCCGGCGGCCCCCGCGCTCAAAGCATCGGGAAAATTGATTCCATCGGCTAAGAAAATCGGGTTAATAAGACGACCTTGGAGGTTCCACTTCTCAATGGCAGTTCGCGCCACCAAAACAGCAGTCTCGAACCTGTCGGCTCCCGCCAGGCTATGCACCTGTATCCCCCGCCCCCCGAGAGCCGCCACAGAATTCGGGTCGAATTGTAATCCACCCCCCACAAGATAAACTTCGCGAATCCCCCGATTCAGAATCTCCGCAACCGTGGTGGGTTCAATGGTCGCGGCGGTAGATAGGAGCAGGGGCGCATTCATCGAGGCTGCCAGCGGTCCGGCCGCGAGCGCGTCAGCAGCGTTTCGTCCGGTAGCGATAACGACCGCATTGCTGATAAATCCGCCCTGTTGCCACACCGCTAGGGAGGTCTGGACACGGTTAGATCCGGCGATACGGTTCGGGGCCACCGGCACGGTAGGCACGGGGACGGAAGTCGGGTTCGCCGCAGGGTTGGCGGGTCCCGCAGGAGCCGGATTCTGCGGCGAGGGCGCTAAACCGAGCGTTTGTAAAAACCAATCCCGAAACACGGAACTCGGCACAAACTTATAGTCTTCGGGAATAAATGACTCATAGGGGTAGGTGACTGCTGCCGACAGCACGCCGGCGATCTTGCCATTACTGACCAGTGGCCCGCCGGAGTCCCCGACGACGGTCTTCACCCCGGAGGGAGAACGTGCGAACAGGTGACCGTCCCAGCTCGTCCCGACTACCTGTACCAAGGCTTCCGTGAGAACATCCGAACCTCCGAAACCGTAGAATGTGGCGTTACTTCCGGGGGCAACTGGAGCGTCAACCAGCGCTAGGGATGGCCTTTGCGGAGAATGGTCAAGTTTCACCAAGGCGACATCGTAGGACGGATGCTTCACGATTTCGGTGAGGCGGTAGGGAAATTCATAGGAAGGCCCCGCCCCCACGTCAGCGTAGGCCTCGCTCATCACCGGATTTTCTACGCAGTGGCGCGCGGTGAGAACCCAAAGGGAGGAAACTATCGAACCGCTGCAGTGGACAAAGCCTTGGTCTTGGGTATCCATAATCGCTAGCTGCACCGCCCAAGGGGTGGTGGAGCCGTCGGGATGGTTCGGCGGGGTGACGGCCCCCGCCGGCACCGCCAGGGACAGTATTCCCAAGCCCGCCAAGACCGCAAACAGTAGTTTCTTCACTATCCACCCATCGGCCAAAACGTTGAACTATTAAGCCTCTGCGGCTTCAACTTCGGAAGTCTCACCAGCAGCCTGCTGCGCTTTTTGGGCTTTTTTCGCCTTGTGACGCGTTGCTATCAGCGAGGTTACCGCGGTAAGAGCCAAGGTCACCACGATGAAACCGAGGGAGAACGGGATGGTCGGCTCGGGAAGATTCTCGAAAGGAAGACCGGAGTTGATGAACCACAGTTCATTGGTAGCCAGCGCGTGAATCAGGAGTTTCACGCCGATAAATCCGAGGATGACGGCCAGCCCGAAGTGGAGGAACACCAGACGCTCCATCAACCCTTCAATGAGGAAGTAGAGCTGACGCAGTCCCATCAGTGCGAAAGCGTTCGCGGCGAAAACGATGAAAGCCTCGTTGGTGAGACCGAAAATAGCGGGGATGGAATCCACTGCGAACATGACATCTGCGGAACCCACCGCAATCACCACCAGCAAAAGCGGAGTGATGTGGAGTTTGCCCTCATGGCGATGCAAATACTTGTGGCCCACAAAATTAGGGGTCACCGGCAGCATCCGGCGCACGAGTTTCACGAAACCATTGTCCTCGTATTCCTCCGAATCCTCGGCCTCGTCCTCATCCGCCCCGACGCCTTCGCGGACCTGCTTGTAGGCGGTGAAAAGGAGAAACGCCCCGAAAATATAGAAAATCCAGGAAAAGTTTTCGATTAGCGCCGAGCCCAAGAGAATGAAGACCAGTCGGAAAATCAAGGCCAAAGTGATCCCAACCGCAATGACCTTTTGTTGAATTTCCCGCGGTACGCTGAAACCGGCGATGATGATAACGAATACGAAAAGGTTGTCGAGAGACAGCGACCATTCCGTCACCCAGCCGGCAAAATATTGGGCACCCAAATCCCAACCCAGGGTCAGCCCAATAACGACACCGGCGCTCAAAGCAATCCCGATATAGATACAGGTCCAAATCGCGGACTCTTTCATCGAAGGAAAATGGTCTTTCCGGACGTGGCCGAAGAAGTCAAAAGTCAAGATGCCGATAATGACGACAGTGAGGATAATCCAGGCAATTAATGGTACATGCATAGCGACTTAAGTCTAGCAGATCATGGGTAATATTCGCGTCATGGAAGCTTCACGGTATACTAAAGCAACGACTCGTCCGCGGATGCGCTGTCGCTTCCCCGACCCGTTCTAGAAAGGTATGAAAATATGAACCTATTTACCATTGTTCCCACCACCGCCGAGGTCCTCAGCGGCACCCAGGGTGTGGCCATCGCCATGATTGTGTATTTCACGGCTATGATCATCATCGGGATTTGGGCTTACACCCGCACCTCCACCATGGATGACTACATGCTCGGGGGTCGTGAGCTCAATCCTCTGGTGGCCGCGCTTTCCGCCGGCGCCGCCGACATGTCGGGATGGCTGTTGATGGGTCTTCCCGGCGCCCTCTACGCAGCGGGCCTAGTCCAGTCCTGGATTGCAATCGGACTGACCGTGGGGGCCTACATCAACTGGTGGATTGTGGCTCCTCGGCTTAGAACCTACACGGAAGTTTCTCAAAACTCGATTACCGTGCCGTCTTTCCTCTCCAACCGTCTGCGCGACAGATCCAACGCACTTCGGGTGACCGCCGGCATCATTTTCTTTATTTTCTTCACGCTCTACGTGGCCTCTGGCCTGGTTTCCGGCGGCAAATTCTTCGACTCGTCTTTCGGAATCCCCTACGAAACCGGCATGATTATTGTGGCTTCCATCGTGGTGCTCTACACCTTGGTCGGCGGGTTCCTCGCGGTGTCCTGGACCGACATGGTGCAGGGCTTGATGATGGTTATCGCCCTGGTCACGGTTCCGATTGTGGGCCTGATTATGGCCGGCGGCTTTGAACAAGTGGCCCTTGATGTTGCCGCCAAGGGAGCGGCCACCGACCAGGAAATGCTTTCCCTGGTCTTCAACGTTGACCCGCGCGACATTATCACCGGCCTGGCTTGGGGCTTGGGCTACTTCGGGATGCCCCACATTATTGTCCGCTTCATGGCTTTGAAGACCCCCCAGCAAACCACACAGGCGCGCCGAATTTGGGCTATCTGGATGGCACTGTCGCTGTTTGGGGCGATTGGTACGGCCATGGTCGGTATCTCTTTGGCCGCTCAAGGCATTATCAATATGGATGGCGCTGACGATGAGACCATCTTCTTGGTGACTGGACAGACCCTCTTCCCCTCGCTCATTGCCGGCTTCATGTTGGCTGCCATCCTCGCCGCCATCATGTCCACGGTTTCCTCCCAGCTCTTGGTGACGTCTTCGGCCGTGGTGGAAGACATCTACAACTCCTTCTCCAAGCACAACGTGAAAGAAGTCAACCTCGGAATCACCATCGGTGACAAGACGGTTCGCGAATCGAACCTCGGGGTCACGATGGGTCGCGTGGTGGTTCTCATCGTTACCGTAATCGCCGTGGTTTTGGCCTGGAACGCGAAAGAATCCACCAGCTTCATTTCTTCCTCGATTCTCGCCATCGTGTCCTTCGCCTGGGCCGGTTTCGGGGCAGCCTTCGGTCCGATCATCATCCTGTCGCTGTGGTGGCGTAAACTCACCGCGCAGGGAGCCCTGTGGGGCATGATTACCGGAGCGGTCGTGGTAGTCCTCTGGCACTACCTGCTCAACAATGGGAAGTTCTCTACCATCGTTGACACCAAGATTTATGAAATCCTCCCGGGCTTTGTGCTCTGCTGGCTGGTCGCGTATGTTGTTTCGATACTCACCTACCAGCCGAATCCGGAGATCGACGCCGAATTCGACAAGGCGATAGAGATGGCGAAGGCCAAGGAATACGTCCCCTTCACTCAAGAAAATCACAACTAGGATTAAAGGAGAAAAGTTGAACACTCTCAATGAACAAGAGCTTGCCGAACTGCGGGAAGTTGGAGAATTGGCGATTGAACGCGCCAAGAAATGGGTCGAAGAATCTAAGAAATACCCGATTGACTATGCCTCCAAGCTCCTTTCGAAGACCTTGAAAGATCCGAAGGGCCTGGATTTCACGGTCGCCTTTGTTGACGAGGTGGTCCGTCCGGAAGACAAGAAGATTGCCGGTAAAAACCTTGCCGCTTTGGTGAAATCTATCCCCCCGAAATTCCTCCCCACCTACCTGAAACTCCCCGCCATCTACGGTGGCGCCATGGGGGCCGGACTTCCGGAGGTGGCGGTTCCGGCCGCGCGTCGGGTTTTCCGCGAGCTGGTTGGTGACCTCGCTATCGACGTAACCGATAAGTCCCTCGGGACCGCCATCGGGAAACTTCGCGCCGACGGGTCTCGGTTGAACATGAACCTCCTCGGTGAGGCCGTCTTGGGTCAAAAGGAAGCGAAACGACGCTTGAACGACGTGGTTGACCTGTTACAGCGAGATGACGTGGACTATGTGTCCATCAAGGTCTCGGCCGTAACCGGCCCGCATATTCCCTGGGATTACAAGAACATGGTGGAACTGGCGGTGGAGAATCTCCTGCCGCTATACCGCGAAGCAAATCGGTTCTCCCCGAAGAAGTTCATCAACTTGGATATGGAGGAATACCACGACCTCCACATGACGATCGACGTGTTCAAGCGCTTGCTGGAACACGAGGATTTGCAGGGGCTAGAAGCCGGTATCGTGTTGCAGGCGTACCTGCCGGATTCTTTGGATGCCATGGTTGACCTCCAAGAGTGGGCCGCGAAGCGCGTCGAGAAGGGTGGGGCGCCCATCAAAGTGCGTGTCGTGAAAGGCGCCAACCTCTCGATGGAGCATGTGGATGCCCAGATGCACGGCTGGCCGATGACCACCCAGCCGGACAAGGCCCACACGGACGCGAACTATATCCGGATTTTGAACTACGCCTTGACCGCTGAACACGCCAAGAATATTCGTATCGGCGTGGCGGGCATGAACGTCTTTACCGCCGGTTTCGCCTATGAACTCGCCAACAAGCGCGGGGTCTTCGAGACGAAAGGCTGCGAGTTCGAGATGCTCACCGGCATGAACTCCTCGATGGCGCGGGCCGTCGCTGAGGACACCGGTCCGCTACTTTACTACGTGCCGGTGGTTCACCCCGAGGAATTCGACGTGGCCATCTCCTACCTGGTGCGTCGCCTGGAGGAGATTGCGGCTCCCGAAAACTTCATGAGTGCCGCCTTCGATTTGACGACTTCCGAGGAGATGTTGAATCGGGAGTTGAACCGCTTCCAAGACGCCATCGATATCGCCAACGACATCGAGTTTGGCCCGAGGCGTCACCAAGACCGCGCTCAGGAAACCGCCGAGGAAATCGAGTCACAGCAGAAGAACGCTGCTGGTGAATGGGAGTTCAAGAACGTTCCAGACTCGGATTCTTCGCTGCCCGCCAACGTGAAGTGGGCCGAGGAGATTGCGGCAAAGATGAAAGACTCGAAGCTCGGGGTGGAAACCGTCAACGCTTCGAAGGTGTCTTCCGAAGCAGAACTCCAGGAGGTTCTCGCTCGCGCCGAGGAGGGTGGCAAGAAGTGGGCGGCTCTCGGTGCCACGGAACGCGGCGAGATTCTGCACCACGCCGGCGTCATCATGAGTCAGCGTCGCGCCGATCTCATCGAGGTCATGGGCTCCGAGGCTGGTAAGGCTCTTGACCAGGGCGATGTCGAAGTTTCCGAAGCAGTGGATTACGCGCATTACTATGCCGAATCCGCGAAAACCATGGAAAAGGTCGCGGGAGCCAAATTCACTCCCGCCCAGATCACGGTCGTCACTCCCCCGTGGAACTTCCCCGTGGCGATTCCCGGAGGTTCCACGATTGCCGGTTTGGCGGCGGGGTCTCCGGTTATCTTGAAGCCGGCAACGCCGGCGCGTCGCTGTGGCGCGCTTTTGGCCGAGTGTCTCTGGGAGGCGGGGGTTCCTCGGGAGGTTTTACAGCTCGTGACCTTGGCGAATCACGATTTGGGTAAGACCTTGA
This sequence comes from Mobiluncus porci, assembly GCF_009695935.1. Lineage (GTDB taxonomy): Bacteria > Actinomycetota > Actinomycetes > Actinomycetales > Actinomycetaceae > Mobiluncus > Mobiluncus porci. Next base: position 1,970 of record NZ_VUMY01000019.1, on the reverse strand, counting down.
TGACCGATCCGCGAGTTGAGCGGGTGATTTTGACCGGTTCGATTGAGACCGCCCAGATGTTCCGCTCGTGGCGTCCCGACCTCGGTCTCTTGGCAGAGACCTCCGGAAAGAACGCGATTATTGTCACGCCTTCTGCTGACCTCGACTTGGCGGTGAAAGACGTGGTGAGTTCCGCTTTCGGCCATGCCGGCCAGAAGTGTTCGGCGGCGTCTTTGGTGATTCTCGTCGGGACTGTCGGTGTGTCTAAACGTTTCCACCACCAGCTCATTGATGCCGTGAAGTCTCTCCACGTCGGCTACCCCTGGGATCTCGGAATCCAGATGGGTCCCGTGGTGGAACAACCCGGGGAGAAGCTCCTACGCGGTTTGACCCAGCTTGAGCCGGATCAGACCTGGGCGATTAAGCCCCGCAAGTTGGACGATTCCGGGCGGTTGTGGAGCCCCGGGGTGCGTGCCGGCGTGGAACCCGGCAGCGAATACCACCTGGTGGAATACTTCGGCCCGATTTTGGGAGTCATGCGCTGTGACACTTTGGAGGAAGCCGTCGAAATCCAAAACCAGGTGGAATACGGTCTCACCGGCGGAATCCATTCCTTGAATCCGCGTGAGATTCAGTACTGGCTCGACCACGTTGAAGTCGGCAACGCCTACATCAACCGCGGAATCACCGGCGCGATTGTCCGCCGTCAACCTTTCGGCGGCTGGAAGCGTTCCGTGGTTGGGGCCGGTTCCAAGGCCGGCGGCCCGAACTACCTCTACGCGCTCGGCGAATGGTCGCCCGACGATGCAGGTTTATCAAAGATTTCGGGGTCGGCTAGCGGGTCTTTGGCTCGCGAAATCCTCGATCTCGGCGAGGAACTTGGCGCGGATGAGAAGCTGGCCAAGTCCTTGGCGAGCGACGAGTTCGTTTACAACAACGAGATCAACACGCTGCGCGATCCTTCCCAAGTTGGTGTGGAGCGCAACATCTTCCGCTGCCTCCCCGTTCCGGTGGTCTTGCGCGTGGGACCGGAGGCGCAGCCCTGGGAAGTGGCGCGCGTGCTTCACGCCGGTCTCCTGGTTGGCTCCCAGATCATGTTGTCTTGCGCGACGGCTCTGCCCTCGGGCTTGGCGAGTTTCGCGGCCAAACATGGCGTTAGCGTCATGGAACAAGACGAGACCGCTTGGCTCGATTGGGCGAAACTCTGGGCCAAGGGAGAAGCCGGCTATGACGGGCGCATCCGGATCATCGGTGAAACCAAGGAGAAGGTAGCGGCGGCCATCGAAGGCAATGTGGACGTGGCGATCTGGGATCATCCGGTGACCTATGCCGGCAACGTCGAGATGATTCCCTTCTTCCACGAGCAGGCCGTGGCTTTGACGAACCACCGCTTCGGCGATCCCACGCCAATCACCGAAGGCATCTTGGAAGACCGCGTCGTCGACTACTAATACCTAGCCTGGCGAAGCCGGCGGGTCGGACCAAGTGCAGCCGGCGGGTCAGACCTCTTGGCGAAGTGAGCAACGCGAACGAAGCCAAAGGGTCTGACCAGCCGGCGAATCTGTTTTTAAGCAATTTCACTCCGCCACAATGGGTCAGACCCTTCTGACTACACTTCGTTACGCCACCGCGACGAAGGTCGAGCGCAATGCCGAGGTCGCTCGAGCATTGCCGAGGCCAAGTAAGCGGCGCGCAACTTTGCAAAGCAAAGTTGCAAGCTGAGAGGTCCGACCCGGTGTCTACGCAGCTGACGAAGCCGTTTCTGCCCCAGGCGTAGCCGGAAAAAACATCCCAACCCTTTATAACCCTCCCATGTTCGCGTTTCACCGGTCCAAACCCAGGAGAATTTCGCCCGCACTGCCACTATTGCGGTGTCAGATGATGAGTGCAACGTTTTTTTGGAAGGGAGTTGCGCTCTTGGGTGGTAGGTGGTCTGGTTCGGCTGTGCGTGAGTATGCGTTGGAGTTGTTAGAGCTTGGGTGGACTGCGAA
>NZ_VUMY01000018.1 GCF_009695935.1 Mobiluncus porci | reverse complement strand
CAGCACATCACCAGGCGAAGCCTCCCCGGATGGGGCGACGGAATCATCTGGAACGAACTCCACCACACCACCCCCTACAACAACACATGGGACTAACCCCCCAGACACACAATTTGTCCTTTAACCCACCCTCGACGCAGTCGCGCGCTGGCAGCAACCGCAGGGAGCGTGAGCCAGCGCGTTACAGCGCGAAGGCGTTAAAAAACGGCACCGATGTGCCGTTTTAGCCGAAGCACCAAACAGAAAAAGCCCCTCTGGGCCTACTTGACCTGCACGTTTGCAGAATTAAAAACCTTATATGACGCTTGACACCATGTATGACACCATCTTTGGCGTTTGTTTTGAGAGCACGTTTAGCATCGGGAGCACATCCACATAGCCCGTGTAAGAGCTTTTGTTCACGGCTTCGGTGAAGGTATGCCACCTGACCGGGGCTATGGCAGTACTGAACTACATGAACAAGATGGTGGGAAGCTCACCGAATGCCGCCGATGCTGGAAACTTCTGGACGCAGATGCTTCAGCGAAACCAAAATAGTGTCAACGAGGCTCTGCGCGACGTGCTGAAAAAGCGCCTTAATCAAGCTGCGTTGCCAGTGAAATCCGATGAGTAACTGAGAAGCATCGCTTGGGACGCCCCCCTATCTGCGTTGACAGGTTCGAACGTGATTCCGGCTCCCGAAGTCCTCTGCTGAGATTACTCGTGCCTGGAGCACTTCGCGCCACAAGCACTAATGCTGAGTAGTGACTTCTACTTGTTACCCTGCACTCAACACACAGCCCATCACAGTGAAACTATCGTCAAGCTGCCTTACTAACACTCGTGTACCGCCGAGAGCACGGGATGATATTTTTACACGTGTATCCCAACGGCATCTTGCCTGTACAAGTCGAGAATTAAATATGCAGGTACGCGAGCCCCTTGACAACAATTATGAGCTGCTATAATGTTGCCAGATAGGAGGATACAAATATGTCAACCACTATTGAGAAGCAGATTGACAAGCAGTACGGTGCAACAATGGTCGTATGGTCACACGGCTAAAGAAGCTGGATTACGGCGGTACAGAGACACCGGCTCAAAAACCTTGATGCCGAAGAGCTCAAATGCAACTGGGTAAGGCAGTCGAAACTTTAGAAAGCGCAATCCGCTTTCATCACTTTTCTCCGGCTCTTCCTGAGCGCTTACATGTCGTCAAGAGGTTACCTGAGGGAAGATTGTCGCCAATGAGCCTGCGCTCATTGGCCGCTCCCATCTACATCACAGATTTGGGTATTCGTCGCATCGTTGACCCTAAAATTTTTTACCAGGCACACTGCAAGATTTGTTCAATTACTCCTGCGACAGACACCGAGATTACTGCGGGTCTTGTTTCAACACCTATAAATCGCCTTAAGGAAGCACTTGATGCTGCAATCCTATTTTTCGGTAACTATGACGCTGCAAGTACAGCCATCACAACAAGAAAAAATGAGATACTAGAGGATCATAATCCTGAACTCCTATCTGCGGCTGGAACCATTAGCGCTGCAACTTCAACTCAAGATTCTGGGCTATTCTTTACAAAGGCAGTCTCTTTAGCTGCTAATTATTCAGATAGTTACATTTACTCGCACCGATTAGCAGCAACGCTCATCAAGCGGCAGCATCGCATTAACGACGCGATAAAGATTCTCGATGCACAATTCACAATATGTAATCAACGCAACAATGTTGAAAAAGAGCTTGCCCTGCTTTTTAATCTTAAAGCGCTCGCTGTCTTGATGAGAGATAAAAACATAATTGATGCGATGGAATTGGTAAACTCATCTCTTGAAATGCTTGAGTATGCTATAAACAATCAAAGTTACAGTGACGACTCGCTATCACGACTATACCGATATCGCAGCCAGGTACACATCAACAAGGCTCAACTTCTGCTAAAGATAGGAAAGCAACAGGAAGCTGCTACGCTACTTGAGAACAATTTACACTACACTGCGCAACATTCACACGAGTACATTGGTGAGGCAGCCGCTTCGTTGGCGCTAACGTACTATCTTTCAAAAGATTACCCTAGTGCCTCAAGAACCTCAATATATGCTATTATAAAATTGTCTGAAATCGGAGCGATATCCGCTCTTGCTGCATCTCGAAGAGTCTTTATTGCTTCACAATCAAAAATTGGAAATATTCAAGAAGCTACCCGAACACTACATTTGCTCAAGACTGACCCCCTGGGACTTACGCTCCCCCTTCTCGAAATTAACCGCCCATGAACGCAGTGTGTTACGCCGAGGGACTGACGCGAACCTTTCCGTCCGCCAAGACAGAAATCAAAGCCGTGGATAACGTCTCCTTTTCTGTAGAACCGGGCGAGATCCTTGCCATCGTGGGCTTAAACGGAGCAGGCAAGACGACACTATTGCGAATGTGTGCCACGCTACTGGAGCCAACTTCTGGAACTTTACACATCGACGGGATAGATGCCCGTTCGCATCCCTACCGGGCACGACGCAGTATCGGTCTTTCATTTGGAGGTGATAGGGGTTTCTATCCCAAGGCCTCCGTCTCGGAAAACTTGCTGTTCTTTGCCGATTTAGCGGCGGTGCCTCACCGCGAGCTTCGCTCCGAGGTCTCTCGGGTTCTCTCCCTCGTCAATTTGGAGGCAAAGGCTTCATCTGCGGCTAATACCCTTTCGCGAGGACAATATCAGCGACTTCATATCGCCCGCGCCTTGTTGGGAGAACCGAAATTCGTTATTCTCGACGAGCCGACCAGCGGACTCGACCCGAACGTAGCACTGCGACTACGCTCTCTCATCGCCTCGATAGCAGCAACCGGTACTGCTATCCTCATGTCCAGTCACTCGATGGAGGAAGTTGCGGAGCTTGCCACTCGGGTGCTCCTAATGCGATCTTCGCGGATTATTGCGCGCGGAAGCGTCGCAGATATCGTTACAGCTGCCGGTCTGAAGCAAGTCAGTGAAACCGTACTAGGTGCCAAGGCGCAACCCGATTATGATTCATTACTCAAAGTGGAAGGAATATCTTACGTTCATCGTCGTCCCCACGGAAGCAGATGGTTGCTGAGCGCTTACTGGAGCGACTATTGTGAACAAGCGGAGAAGCAATACCTGTCCATCCTCAGGACGCCGCTACCGCAATCCGTCGCGTTGCACAGTCATCGCGAACCAGATCTCCAGGACGCTTTCCTATTTCTATCGCGCGAGGACGCGGAATGACAAGGATTCCGCACGCAATAGCGCGTCTGTGGCGCCTCTCAGTTTTCCACACCCGCCAGTTCCTGCGCGTCACGTATTTCATCGAACTAATGACGGTCTCCACGGTGGTTTCGGGGATTGCACAACGTCTCGCTGTATATGCGTGGGACTCTGACCCGTACGCGGCCTTCATCCGAACAGGTGCCATCGGCATGTGGACTACCGTGACAGCTGCCGGGGGAATTATTCGCTACGAACGTTTCAAAGGCACTCTCGTGCATCACTTCATCTCCCGAATCGGCGCGCGTCTCTCCCTGGCGGCACTCGTTCTTGCCGTCGCGATTTCGTCTATACTCGCGTACTTCATCGCCCTCGTAATCTGGTTGCCCCCAGGTCCTGGAAACTTACCATTTGAACTCGTATTTTCGCGCGCTCCAATCCTTCTGCTCGGCATAGTCGTAACCTGTGCTGGAGCCTTTGGTGTCGCGCTGGTTGTAGCCGCACTGTTCGTGTTGACTCCGAATGCTGGCGCCTATGAGCCTCTCCTCCTGATGCCGCTTTTTCTCCTGTCGGGCGTATTCGGCACGCCGCCGGGAATCGCAGGATGGATCCTCAAGTTTGTATCGCCGACAATGCGTATCCTCGATGTCATGTCGACGCCTGGGAGTGACCTGGGATTACTGACATTCTCCGCGTGTCTCTCTGTTATATCAGCCGCTGCGTGGATTCTTCTTGGATTGTTTCTCATGGGTCGCTTCACACGGATGACACGTACCGCACAGTTAGCAGAGTTTACGGCGTGAGAGGGGTGTCATCATGCTAGGACGACGTTTGATAACGACTTTCAAGTTATCATGCCGCTCTTCGGCGATGTTTGCGAATCGTAAAACCCTTTTCGTCTCGCTCTTTGCCGCTCCGATTTTTGAGGTCTGCACCTCGTATTTTCTCGGACGTGTCCTTGATTCTCCGAGTCCGACGAATATTGCATTGCGCGGACTTCTCCTCTCAATCTTGTTGATGACGGCGACATTCATCGTCGCCGCTTTCGCCCACGACCGCGAAACAGGAGTTCTAGCGCAGGTTATCTCTCATCGCCCGTTGGATTCGCAATACCTCACCGGTGTTATTCTTGCGGCAGTGGCGATTTCGACGGCCTCGGGAATAATAAACTTAGGCTGTCTCGCTCTAATATTCCCTGTCTGGTCAGCGATTATCAGCGTAGTTGATATCTTTCCCCTCGTGTTGCTCACAGGGACGGCTTTCGGAATACTGTGCGCAATCGCCGTTCTCGTTTTACAAGACCCCTATGCGGCGCTGAATTTCCTCATTCCCTTTCTCCCGCTAGCAGTCGGGGTTCTAGTTCCTCTCTCGGAATATCCGCGTACCATCGAAAGATTTCTGCGCTTCGTCCCACCCGCAAGTAGCCTCAAGAGCATTGAATCAGGCGCACCCGTCTTTGTCCTCTCTGATTATCTCGTTGCCCTCGCCCTTCTTTCGTTGAGTCTGCTGCTCATGCGCCGGGTAGCCGGGCATTTTCGCACTAAGGTCACGCTGTTGCAGGCATAAATTTCCGAGCGTGATTCCGGCGCCCGCAGTCCTCTGCTGAGATTACTCGTGTCTGGAGCACTGCGCGCCCCAAACCCGGTCAGTCCTCTTCTTTGAAGGCATCCTCGCTAGGTATCTCTTCGACGCCAGCCTGCGCCATTTCTTCGCGCGCTGCCTTGCCAAGCTCCGCCGTCACCGGAACGGTGAGGTCTTCGAAAACCCTGGTGTACCAGCCTAAATCAATCGCGTCCAAAGCCGTGTCCTTCACGCAATGCGACTCAGCCAATCCCACCACGTCGACCTCGGTGATCCCCGCGGCTCGAAGAATCTCTTCTAGAGTCTGTCCCGCTTTGTTGACGCCCTCGAATCCCGAATAGGCCGCCGCGTGCTGTCCTTTTTTGACGGAATCGTCAATGGGCAAGTCGGCGATGGCGTCGTGGAGCTCAGCCTCGGGAGTTCCCGCCACCCCGTGAGGCGGCCAGGTATCCACAAAGTCCGGTGTCTCCGAGAAATGCGCGCCGGGATCTATGTGCCAGTCTTGAGTCGTTACCACCAGGTCATATTCCTCCTGGTTCTCCGTCACGAAATCGGCGATTTTCTCGGCAACCTCGTTGCCTCCCGCCACTGCGAGAGCCCCGCCTTCGCAAAAAGTCGGTTGTACATCGACAATTATCAAAGCCCGCATCTTCTTCCTTTCGACACCACAATCCTATCTAGATAGTGCCTGGGGCAGTAACGCTTTGGAGGCTTTGCCGGATTCGACTCAGATGCGGCGGAGTCGCCGGAGGCGAGAGCGAATCTCTAAAAACCAAAAAAGCCCCGTCTCGCGGGACTTTTGGTGGCTCCGACCGGCGTCGATCCGGTGACCTAACGATTTTCAGTCGTTCGCTCTGCCAACTGAGCTACAGAGCCAACGGTTCGAGTGGATCGCACCCAAACCTGCGACCCTGACGGGACTTGAACCCGCGACCTCCGCCGTGACAGGGCGGCGCGCTAACCAACTGCGCTACAGGGCCGTGGCGATTCCGAAGAACCGCAGTACTCCCAACGGGATTTGAACCCGTGTTGCCGCCGTGAAAGGGCGGAGTCCTAGGCCGCTAGACGATAGGAGCGTCGCCTAACCCGTGGGCTGGGACTTGAAATAGTTTAGGGTAAATTCGCGAGAATCGCAAAACCTGGGTTTCTCTGCCTTCTAAAGTCTTGATTATTCGGTATTTGAGAGACCGCCAAGCCCCCAGATTCCTAAGTAAAAACTAGAGTCACCCTACCCCGTTTTTATGAAAATCCGGTTAAGTCTTTTCGGTCAATTGTTAAGACGAGTTTAGGATTGCGTCAAGACTTCCCGCATTGGCCAAAACTGCCTTGATTGCCCGCGTTCCAACGAATTAAAGTCAAAACTGCGAGGGGGATTCTGCCACCTGGCAGATCCTCAAATTCAAGTAGCAAGGAGAATCATGTCTCGTAGTTTTCTCATCAGGACTGGCGCTGGAGCCGCCGTAATTGCACTCATCGGTTCCGTCGCCATCCCCAGCACAGTTGCCGTAACCACTCCAGCAGTTACCGGCCCTAAAAACGTTTTCGTCATGATTGGTGACGGCATGGGCTACAACGAGCTCGACTTGTACAACGCTTTCACTTCTGGGAAAACCTACTACCAGGTCGATTCCACCAGTGGTCAAGCGAAGATGGCTGCCTCGAACTCCACCGAGCCCCGTCCCGGATTCCAAGGCTGGAATCTGAAAGCAGTCTCGACCTATTCCGTTGATGGCAGTTACGACTCCACCAAAGCCTGGGCTAAGGGCGACTATCTGAAGGACAATCCGACAGACTCGGCAGCCGCAGCCACCGCTCTTTCCGGTGCAGTCAAGACCTATAATGCAGCTATCGGCGTGGACAACAACAAGATGTCCACCGAGACCATCCTCGAGCGCGCCAAGTCTCTCGGGAAATCCGCCGGCGTGATTAGCTCGGTTCCCTATTCTCACGCGACTCCGGCTGGCTACGCCGTCCACAACGCCACCCGCAAGGACTACCACGGCATCGCCCACTCCGAAATCTACTCTCAGATGGATGTGGTGATGGGTCCGGGACACCCCCTCTTTGATGACGGTGGGAAGCAACTCTCCGCTCCCGACTACGGTTACATTTCCGAGGCGGATTTCAATGCTCTGCGCCAAAGCGCTAATGGCTTCAAGTTCATCGAAACCAAGGCCGATTTTGAGGCTTTGACCTCCGGCAATACTCCGGCCAAGGTTTTCGGAATTCCGCAAGTTGCCTCCACCTTACAGCAGGGCCGTCCTTTTGCAGCCGGCAAAGATGACCCGACCGTGGGCGCGAGCCCGTTGAACGCCAATGTTCCGAGCTTGGAAACCATGACCAAGGCGGCTTTGAACGTATTGGATAACAACGCTAACGGCGTGGCTTTGATGGTGGAAGGCGGCGCTATTGACTGGGCCGGTCACGCCAATCAAACCGCCCGTTCCATCGAGGAAACCACCGACTTCGTGAAATCTGTCGAAGCGGTCATCAACTGGGTTGAAAAGAACTCCAACTGGAACGAAACGCTCATGGTGGTCACTGCTGACCACGAAACCGGCTATCTGATGGGTGCTGGGGCTGCCCCGGGAGACTTCCGCGCGATTACCGGCAAAGCCGGAGAGACTCCCGCAGCCACTTGGTTGCACGATGAACACACCAACCAGTTGGTGCCGTGGTTCATGAAAGGCGCGGGTGCCGACAAGCTGCGCTTTGCTGGAAACGATCCGGTTCGTGGCCAGTTCTACGATGACACCGAGATGGCTCGCGTTTTGCTCGACGACTTGTGGTTTGGAACCAAGGTTGCCAACGGTTTGGATCGAGCCGCCGGATTCAGCCGTTACAACACTTCCGCAGCCCTCTCCAAGCAGGCTTTCCCCTCGGGCGCTGCGAAAGTTTTCCTTGCGAGCGGTGAGAACTACCCCGATGCGCTGTCTGCTGCCGCGGTGGCCGGAAACCAGAAAGCCCCCGTCCTGTTGGTTCGCCCCAGCTACATTCCCCGCGAGATTGGCGCGGAACTGTCTCGGCTGAACCCGAAGGAAATCGTCGTTGTTGGTGGGCCTGGAGCCGTCGCCGACTCAGTTTTGAACCAGGCCAAGGCGCTGACCGGAGTGGCCCCGAGCCGCGCTGCCGGCGCGGATCGCTTCGCGACTTCCGCGGATTTGTCCGCCAAGAACTTCCCCGCAAAGACCAAGGCCGTCTACGTGGCCACCGGCGTGAACTTCCCTGACGCCCTGAGCGCGGCGCCCGCGGCCGCCAAACAGGCTGGTCCGGTGCTGTTGACGGCTTCCAACCAGCTTCCGACAACCGTAGCGGCCGAGTTAAAGCGTTTGGCTCCCAGCGAGGTCTTCGTTGTCGGTGGCGCTGGTGCAGTTTCTGACGCAACGTTGGCCGAAGTCTCCAAAGCCGCCGGAGTTTCTGCCAAGCGGGTTAGCGGCGCGGATCGTTACGGCACCTCCGTGGCTATCTCCCAAGCTTTCGCTCCCGCGGTTCCGGTGGCCTACGTGGCTACTGGCGTGAACTTCCCGGATGCTTTGAGTGCGGGCGCAGCAGCGGGCGCTAAGGGCGGCCCAGTGTTGCTGACCACTCCGAACGCCTTGCCAGGCAGTGTCTCGGCAGAGTTGAAGCGTCTTGCTCCTGCCAATGGTGTGATTGCTGGTGGAACGGGATCGGTTTCGAATGTGGTTGCCGATGCCTTGTCGGCCCTGGTGACCGCCAAGTAACCAGGTCACCAAGTCGCTAGAGTCTAGGCAACTAAGTTGCTGCCAGCGACTCCTAACTAAATCAGTTTGGGGTGGGGTTATTCGGAATCCCACCCCAAACTTCACCCGTCTCCGTCGTCCATAAAATCCTTTCAGCGGTGGTTTGTCCCTCCAAAACGGTAAGATTTCACTATGACCAAGTTGCCGCTACCGGCTTTCGCTATCAGTTCGCTACTGCCCCAGGGCCGCACCGATCCCGCGCCCCCGCCGTCCCCGTCCCCGAACCCCAGCAATGGGGTGGAGGCGGTTATCGAGACTTCTATCGACGTGGTGGCGATTGTGGCAGCTTGCGCCGTTGGCGCCCTAGCCATGCTGATATTGTCCCAGGTGCTGGGGTTTTTCCTGCGTCGAATCGGAAGACTCCACCCTTTCATCAAATACTTTGAACGCCGCTCCCGCATTTCCGGGGGCTTTGCCTCCGCCATTCTGGGAATCAATTTCGGCTGGCTGTGGAGCGTTAGCGACCCTGCCAGCGACTGGTATGGCCCTATTTCTCACGGTCTACTCATCGCGGCCATAGCCGCCATTACCTGGTGGCTAATGAGCCTGTGCGCCGTGTTGGAGGATCTGACCCGCGCCCGTCGGGAAGACCCGAAAAAACCGAACCGGCTCGTGACTCAGGCCCAAGTTCTCCATCGCGTACTCCAAGTTTTCCTTGCAGTAACGGGGATAATCATTATTGCCTTGACTTTCCCCCAGGCCCGCACCGCAATGGGCTCGATTCTCGCCTCCGCCGGTCTGATTTCTTTGATAGCCGGTATCGCTGCCCAGGGTGTATTGGCCAACATGTTTGCCGGCCTCCAGATTGCTTTTTCCGACTCCATTCGCGTCGGCGATTTGGTGGTGGTCGAAAAAGAAATGGGCAATATCGAAGAAATCACCTTGACCTACGTCGTGGTGTTGCTGTGGGACGGTCGCCGTCTCATCCTTCCTTCCAAGAAATTCACGGAAGACGTGTTTGAGAACTGGACGAAACGGGATTCGAAACTTCTCGGCACGGTGGAAATCCACGCCGATTGGCGTCTTCCCATGGCCTCGCTTCGAACCGAAGTTGATCGTTTGTTGAACGACACAGATTTGTGGGACGGACGCACCGCCAGCGTCCAAGTGACTCAATCCTCGCCTGAAGGCATGGTGGTGCGGCTCGTGGTGAGCGCCCCCAACTCGGGCGATTTGTGGGACTTGCGCTGCTATATGCGTGAACATCTGATTGACTGGATTCAATCCGAGACTCCCTATGCCCTGCCTCGCCAGCGCCTCGAGCCGGAAGAAATCGAGACCGTCCGACTGCCTCTTGACGAAATCGATTTGGATCGCCAACTGCGCCATTCAGTCATTGCCGAAGCCCACCAGGAAAACGCGAGGCGACGCGAGAAGGCGGTTTCAGCCTCCGAGGCCTCCGCGACTTCCACGAACCCCTACGGGGAGCCCATCTTGGACCAATATGCTCGGAAACTAATGGATCGGCGCCGTTCTTGGCGCGAGAAAGTTCAAGAGTTGGATTCTCAAGAGGCTCAGCACGACGTCGCGGGAACCCTACCCTCGGGACGGGATTCTTTGGCGGATACGAAGCTCCTGTCCACCACCGCGACGATTTCTTCAGACAGGTTCTATTCGGGTTCCCCTGATGCGGATGCCCGGCGCGAGAAGGTTGTCGGCCCGAAGCGGGAGGCGGAGGATGCGGCTGCTGAGCCCGAAAATGATTCCGCGAAGGAGGATTCAACAAAGGCCACTAAGGAGAATTCACCAAAGGCCAACCAGGAGGAATCACCAAAGGCCCCTGCGAACGATTTCCCCCAAACCACCGGCAAAACCCCGAGCGATAGCCTTCCCGAGGAGGACGCCAAGACCAAATCCGACTCCACGAACAGCGAGGCCGCCTCATGAGCAAATCCAAGGCCACTAAACCGCTCGCTCAAAAAATCTCCTCGAGCTTCAGCGAAAAAATCCGCCGTCCCCGCCAAGCTCCCCGTTCTCGAGCTAAGACTGAGACGGAACCAGCGCCGCCGCGGGATTTTCTCCGCCTGGTGACTTTCAATATCGAACACGGCACTCCCCAAGCCGGCTGGTCAGACCCCGATGTGGGTTCTCTCAAGCTTCCTTGGAACGACAAGGAGCTGGGGGTCTATTGGCTCACCCGCGGTCTCGCGCAACTGCTCGGTCCCCGCTCGCTCAGTGCGCGTGCCGCGGTGGCGAAAAAGGCTCTGGAGGACACCGCTAGAATCATCCGGAAACTCAATCCGGATGTGGTTTGTCTCCAAGAGGTCGACAAGGGCCAACGCCGTTCCGGCTACATTCCCCAAGCCGAGTTTCTGTCTGAGGCCCTGGGAATGCCCTACTGGCGTATGGCGGCTGCCTGGGCTGGTCCGGCTTATACCGTCCATCGCCGTCCGCTTCACGCCCATATCACGCGCGAGAATGGCTACGGGCTGGCGATGATGTCGCGTTGGCCGGTGAAGTCATGGCACTTCAAGCGGCTCGGTAAGGCCCGTCCCCGACTGCGTTGGGGACGCGGAACCTGGACGGGTTTCTCGAAGGGACTTCTCGCCGGCTTGCGTTCCCTGCCTCAGGCGATTGCCGGAGTCAAACTGGTTTTTGGCCAGATGCGCGTCCTCCAGGCGGCTCGCGTGCTGACCCCGTTTGGGACGGTCGCGATTGGAAATATCCATCTCGAGACTCATCGTGGGGTGGCGCAAAGCCAACTGCGTCGCTCTTGGCGATCGGTTTTCGACCTCAATCACGACAACTGCGTTTTGGTGGGAGATTTCAATCTTCGCGAAGATACCTCGACCGAGGCTCTGCAGCTTCTCGATGAAGCCATGCTGCCCGAGATTCACGGCCTGGTCGCCTCTTATCCTTCCGAGAAGGCTTGGATTCCGTTAGACCAGCTTCTGGCTCGCGGCTGGACCTTTGCCGCCGAACCGCGCACGATACGAATGCCGATTTCCGACCATCTCGCGGTCATCTACGATCTCAAGCCCGCTAAATGAGTTTGGGCCGCGGGTATTCCCGCGGCCCAAACTGATTAAGTTATCGCGGCTGGAGACTAGCCTTGGAAGCGCGGGAAGGCGCCGCGACCGGCGTAAACGGCAGCGTCCTCGAGGAAGTCCTCGATGCGAAGCAACTCGTTGTACTTCGCGACACGCTCGGTACGAGCCGGAGCGCCGGTCTTAATCTGGCCGGCGTTGGTAGCCACCGCGAGGTGAGCAATCGTGGTGTCCTCGGTTTCACCGGAGCGGTGCGAGGTCATCGAGTGATATTGCGCGCGGTGAGCCATCTCGACGGCTTCCAGGGTCTCGGTCAAGGAGCCAATCTGGTTGACCTTCACAAGCAAAGCGTTAGCGACACCGTTATCGATGCCCCTCTTCAAACGCTCCGGGTTCGTGACGAACAAGTCGTCGCCGACCAACTGCACCTTGTCGCCAATCTCGTCGGTGAGCTTCTTCCAAGCATCCCATTCTTCCTCGGAGAGCGGGTCTTCGATAGAAACAATCGGGTACTTCGAGATGAGCTTCTCATAGTAATCAACCATGAACGCGGTGTCGCGGCCTTCGCCCTCGAACTGGTAGTTGCCGTCCTTGAAGAACTCGGAAGACGCCACGTCGAGCGCCAACGCCACGTCCTTGCCGGGCTTGAGGCCCGCCTTAGAGATCGCGTCCACGATCAAGTCCAAGGCCTCGGCGTTGGAGTCGAGGTTCGGTGCGAAGCCGCCCTCGTCGCCAAGACCGGTAGCCAAACCCTTGTCTTTCAACACAGCCTTCAACGAGTGGTAGACCTCCGCGCCCATCCGCAACGCTTCCTTGAAGGAAGGCGCCCCAATCGGCGCAATCATGAACTCTTGAATGTCCACATTGGAATCCGCGTGGGATCCGCCGTTCAAAATGTTCATCATCGGAACCGGCAGGACGTGGGCATTCGGGCCGCCCAGGTAGGCAAAGAGTTGCTGGTCTAGCGAAGCCGCGGAAGCGTGAGCCGCAGCCAAAGAAACGCCCAGAATCGCGTTAGCGCCCAACTTGCCCTTGTTGTCGGTCCCATCCAAGTCAATCATGGCTTGGTCAATAGCGCGCTGGTCGAGCGAATCCAGCCCAATAATTTCGGGGGCGATAATTTCATTCACGGCCTTGACCGCGTTCAAAACTCCTTTGCCGAGATAGCGACCCTTATCGCCGTCACGCAATTCCACGGCCTCAAACTGACCGGTGGAAGCGCCGGATGGAACCGAGGCGCGAGCAAAGGTGCCGTCTTCCAGTTCCATCTCAACTTCAACCGTGGGGTTGCCACGGGAATCGAGGATTTCGCGGCCATAAATGCTTTCAATGATTGCCAATTTAACTCCTAGCTTTCAGGGTTTATCTTCAGTCCAGATTTTCTCCGGCACACTTCTATTCTTGTGCATTTTCCCTGTTTTGTCACTAGGTTCAGTGTAAAAAAGTGAGAGTTTTTATTGTGGCATCGTCATTTGTTGCTGGGCTTGCTGTTGCCGGAGATAATTCAGCGCCGCCTGTTCCCGATTGGAATACCGTATGGAGGCGTCGTTTTGTGCTTTCTCTCCGGCGGCAGCAATGGCTTCGACGGTACTTGGGGATGTTACCGGCAATCCCAGGTTCTCCGCCTGAGCAGGATCCGCCAGGGCTTGACAGAGGCTCAAGGTCAGAGCATCTTTCGAATCCTGGGACAACTTGGCATCAGCCGGAATATTGAGATCCTTTACCGGTATATCTTCCCACGTCGGGCAGCCATCCAGGGCCTCGCGCCCGCCACTGTTGAGAACCAAAAGGAGCTGCAGGATGCTAGCCCGATCTACCATGAGGTATTGCCCCATTTCGGCGGTAACCTGACCCAGTTCCTGCTCCGTAACGACCACATCATCACCGTAGGCGGCGATTCCCGGTTTGGCCTCGCAGCCGGCCAAACCCATCCCCACCATGGCGAGGGTGGCACCTGCTGTTATTACCCGAAAAGACTTGCTGTGTTTCACTTTTTCTCCTTCAGAGAGCCAACAATGGCTATCCTATCAAAACGGCTTAATAATCGTTTTAATGATTTTCTCAATCCACTCCATCAATTCAAGATCCACCACCGACGCCTCGGCAAGCCCGTCTCGTTTCACCGGAGCGGGAACAAAAAGTTCGCGGGTGGCAAGTTTGATGCGCGCCGCGGGATAGAGCCGTTTCAACCGCGCCAATTGGGAATCAGCAAGTTCCACGGGAGTGAAGCGGATAAACTTCCCGCGCGCCGTAATCTCGTGTACGCCTTGGGCTCTCGCGAGATTCCGCAGTTTCGCCAGTTGCGCGAGGCGCTCCACCGGCTCGGGAAGTTCCCCGTACCGGTCTCTCAGTTCGTCTTGCAACTGGTCGATTTCCTCGTCCCGAGTCGCATTCGACAAGCGAGTGTAGGCATCCAAACGCAGAGATTGGACGTCCAAGTAATCCTCGGGGATATAGGCGTCAATCGGAAGTTCAATGGAGACGCTCGTGTCCTCGGGCTGCTCCTTGCCGCTGTATGCCGCCACGGCCTCTCCCACCATGCGAACATAGAGGTCAAAGCCGACTCCGGCAATGTGGCCGGACTGTTCTCCACCCAGCAAGTTTCCGGCCCCACGAATTTCCAAATCCTTTTGGGCAATGGCCATCCCCGATCCGAGACTCGTGTTGGTTCCGATAGTTTTCAGCCTCTCAAATGCAGTTTCACTCAAGCTCAAGTCACTGGGATAGAGGAAATACGCGTATCCGCGTTCTCTTCCACGCCCGACACGCCCCCGCAACTGGTGAAGCTGGCTCAACCCCATTCTCTCCGCACGGTCGACAATAATCGTGTTCGCATTCGTGACGTCCAGACCGTTTTCCACAATGGTGGTTGAAACGAGAACATCAAACTCCTGGTTCCAGAAATCCACCATCACCTTTTCGAGCTGGGCCTCCGGCATTTGTCCGTGGCCAACGCGGATGCGTGCCTCGGGGACAAGTTCCTGGAGGTGCTTGGCCACGCGCCCGATGTCTTGGACGCGATTGTGGACAAAGAAAACTTGGCCGTCGCGAAGCATTTCGCGCCTGATTGCGGCGGCGACCTGTTTATCGGAATAGGCTCCGACATAGGTCAAAACCGGGTGGCGATCCTCCGGCGGTGTCGTCAAGGTGGAAAGTCCGCGGATGCCAGTAATGGCCATCTCCAAAGTTCGCGGAATCGGCGTCGCGCTCATGGCCAACACGTCCACATTCGCCCGCAAGGCTTTCAAGGCCTCCTTGTGTTCCACCCCAAATCTTTGCTCCTCATCGATGATGACGAGACCGAGATCCTTGAACCGCACTTTGCCGGACAACAGGGAATGGGTGCCGATAACCACCTCGATTTTTCCGGCCTGCAGGTCTTCCTTAATGCGCGCGGCTTCTTTCGCGGTAGTAAAACGCGACAGCGCCTCCACGGTGACCGGAAAACCGGCGAAACGGTTTTGAAAAGTCTCTAAATGCTGACTCACCAGCAGTGTCGTCGGGGCAAGTACCGCTACCTGCTTGCCGTCTTGGACCGCCTTGAAGGCCGCTCGCACCGCGATTTCAGTTTTGCCATATCCCACATCCCCACAGATGAGCCGGTCCATGGGAATGGGTTTTTCCATGTCGGACTTGACTTCATCAATGGTCGTCAGTTGATCCGGAGTTTCCACGAATTCAAAAGAATCCTCGAGCTCTCGCTGCCAAGGGGTGTCAGGGCTGAAAGCGAAGCCTTTGGACGCCTGCCTAACCGCGTAGAGTCTCACGAGTTCGCGAGCGATTTCCTTTACTGCTTTGCGGGCTTTTTGCTTGGTTTTTGCCCAATCAGATCCGCCCATCTTGGAGAGTGTCGGCTGGTCTCCGCCGACATATTTACTGAGGAGATCAAGAGAATCAGTCGGAATCCAGAGTTGATCCGGCGGGCCGTTGCGCTTGGAAGGCGCGTATTCAAGAACCACGTACTCGCGGGAGGTGGCCTTGTCACCGCGCCCGATAGTGCGTTTTTCCAGTTTCACAAAGCGCCCGATGCCGTGTTGGACGTGGACGACGAAGTCACCTTTACTCAAAGTGAGCGGGTCAATGGTTTTTCGCCGCCGGCTCGGCAGATTTTGCTTCTGGCCGGAGTGACGGGACTTTCGTTTCCCAAGCGCCTCAGCTTCGGAGATGACGAGGAGTTTGGCTGCGGGGAGAGCAAAGCCTTCCTCCAACGGCGCCACCGTCACCTGGACTACTGCGGAACCGTACCCAGATTGCGTAGCCACCTCCGCAACCACCCTCGCCGGAACCTCGTGCTCTTCCAGGAGCGCCTTCAGCCTCTCCGCCATCCCCTTTGCAGATACGGCAATAACGACGGTCCACCCGTCACGGAACCGCTCCGAAATTTGACCAATCAGTCCAGTATCACCACCCGCTGTGGCGGGTTCAATAATCTCCGCCCCGGATTGGATGGCATCATCCGTGGTCGCAAAGGGCGAGACGAAAAGCGTCTTCATCCGCGCCTTCGCCGCGGCAACCTGGAGCTCTTCCAGATTCAAGAAGGAAGCGCTGCGGACCTCCAGGGGGATTTCTCCGCCCTCCACAGCCGCAGACCAGGATGCAGCCAGAAATTCCTGGGTTGTTTCTCCCAGCTCTGCTGCTCTGGCCTCCAAACGAGGCCGGTCGGTAGCAATCAGGCGTGCACCGCGAGGCAGGAGCTCAAATAGGGGTTTGAGTTCGGCTCCCAACAGCGGAGCCAGCGATTCCAGTCCCTCAGCATAGATGCCTTGGGAGGCGAGATTGAGGATTTCGGCGGCTTGAGGCATCTCGGAGGCGAGAGCAGCGGCTTTCTCTTTGGCCACTTCATCAAGCAGAAGCTCCCGACAGGCCGGCGCTACAATTTTTTGTAACGACTGGTTAAAAGTACGCTGGTCCGCCACCGTAAACGGGCGAATAGAGTCTATCTCATCTCCGAATAGCTCGATTCTCACTGGATGGGGGCTAACTGCGGGAAAAACATCCACAATCCCTCCACGCAAGGCGAACTGTCCCCTGGCGGTCACCAATTCCGCACGTTCATAGCCCAGAGATGACAGATCTTGCGCCATTGTATCTCGGTCATAGAGTTTCCCAACCTCCGCTTCGAAAATCGGATAGTCGAGAATCTTCACATTTACCGGCGCCAAGGCGGCTCGCATTGGCACCACTAGATAGTGAACGGGCTCCAGCGGAGTAATCGTGAAGGTGTTTCGCAAATGGCCTGGTGTTACCTCATTACTGACTGTCGAAGACTGCGACTTAGACGCTTTCGAGGACGGTAAAGAATTTTTTGTATCGACTGTTACAAATGATTCGGGATTCGTCAATCGATGCAGGGCCCAAATCCGGCGTGCCATTGTGTCTGTCCGCGGGGACAAACGCTCATGCGGAAGAGTTTCCCAGTCCGGAAACACCTCAACCCCATCGGTAAAGACTCTCAGTTCGCGCGCTAAGGTTTCGGCTCCCCTCCCGCTCGGCGTCAAGATAACCGTGAGGTCTTGTCTTGGGAGTGCCGCGATCAGTGGGGCATAAAACCCGCTCGGTGCCACAATTTCATTGGCACCTTCAAAATCTGAGGTCTCAATGGAACCCAGCAACCCCCGCAAACTCATAGCTCTAGCCTACTGACTATTTGGCTCCTCGCTAAAACCACTTCTCACAAGCTTTACTTCTTGGGGTTCCCCAGATGGAGCCGCGCCTGTGCTTTAGCCAAACCACCCTCCGCGACATCGTAAATACATTGTACCGCTCGGTCAATAACCTGCTTGAGGTCGGCCATTTCGGATTTGGGAAAACGACCTAGCACCCAGTTGATGACGTCACCTCCGAGAGGCCCCCTCACGGGCCGCCCCACCCCGACTCGCAAGCGCGCAAAATCCTTGGTTCCGAGGGTTTTTTGGATGGATTTCAACCCGTTGTGCCCTCCGTCTGACCCGCCAACTTTGAGCTTCGCCACGCCAAATTCGAGGTCTATATCATCGTGAACGACGAGGAGCCGCTCCACTCCGATCTTGTAGAACTTCAGGAGTTCTCCCGTGGCGGGGCCGGAGGTGTTCATATAGGTTCCCGTATGGGCCACGATAATTTGGGGCGTGCCTATGCCGTAACCGAGTCTCACGTCCGCCACTCTCGCTACGGTGCCGCTCCGCCCCAAAGCTTGATTCCGGTAGGCTCCGGAGGCAGTCTGGACGAAGCGATCCGTAACCATATACCCACAATTGTGACGGGTATTGACATATTCCGGACCCGGATTCCCCAGACCAACCACAAGCCAGGGACCCTTCCCGTCATCGAGACGGGAAGGGTCGAGGCGGGTTTCGTGTGCTGGACTCATTGTGTAACGGTCGTTCCACTCGGTCAGTAGTCAAGCTACCGAGCCGAACTTACTCGGCTTCGGCTTCTCCGGCCGCTTCCTCGCCAGCAGCCTCTTCACCGGCTTCTTCTTCGCCGGTAGTTTCCGGAATCTCCACTTCCTGCGGAACGATAATCGAAAGCACGATGGATTCCGCATCTGTCTTGGCTTCGACGCCCTCCGGAAGAGTGATATCGGAGACCTTGATAACAGTGCCTTCTTCCAAACCTTCGATGCTGACTTCGATCTTTTCCGGAATGTTGATAACCGGAGCCGAAATTTCCATATTCAACAACTCGTGGTTGGCAGCCAAGCCCGGCAACGGTTCACCAACCAGTTCGACCGGCACTTCCACGTCCACTTTTTCGTCAGCCTTCACGATGAGAAGATCCATATGCATCAGCGTGCGCTTCAAGGGGTGACGCTGAATGTCTTTCACGAGAACCATGGTAGGTGTTTCCAGTCCTTCCAAGGAGATAACCGCGTTCGGGTTATCTTTCACCAAGAGGAAGGTGTCGTGGTAGGGCAACGCGAGGTGAATCGGATCCACTCCGTGACCATAGACCACGGCGGGAATCTTTCCGTCGACGCGAGCGCGACGCGCAAATCCCTTACCAAAGTCGCTGCGCTTTTCAACTTTCAAAGTATTGGTTTCAGCCATTATTTCAGTCCTTTCCGGCTCATGTTTCTTTCGTATTCTCGGCTGGACCGCTGAATCATTTTGAGAAAGTCTGTAACGCCTGGTACAAAAATAGCCTGCCGTGTTGCGGCAGGCTGACAGTCCCGTAGATAATTCGGGCCGCGTCGATAACGGTTTGCGACTGGGCTTTCGATGCTTTTCAGCAAGCGTCTGCTTGCGCCATTCGCTCCCCCTCGCCGAGGCAACCCTACAAGTTTAGCGACTCCCCTCCAGATTCGCCAATTCAGCCGTAGCGCATTCATCTCTACCTGGAAACTACTTTTTATGAAAAGATAAAGCCATGAATGAAACCATCCAAAATCTCCAGAATCACCGCACTATTCGTCAGTTCCAGGACACTTTGGTTCCCGAAAAGCTGATGGATGATATTTTCGAAGCCGCTATCCACACCGCAAGCTCTCGCGCCACTCAAAATGCTTCCGTAATTCGCGTAAAAGACCAGGCCAAGCGGGATGCCTTGGCAGAGGTTTCCAACCAGGCTTACACCGCGGAAGCACCCGAGTATCTCGTTTTTCTCGTCGACTGCGCCCGCGCGGCCTCGATTCGCTCCGAGCTGGGGGCCACCCCCGAAACTGCCGGAAATATTGACTATTTCCGCGAGGGATTCACCGATGCTATCCTCATGTGCCAAAGCACGGTCGTAGCGGCTGAAAGTGCCGGACTGGGAACCACGATTCTCGGAAGCATCCTCAACAACCCCGCGAAGACGATTGAGATTCTCGGATTGCCTCCCCTGACCTTTCCCGCGATCGGTCTTATCATGGGCTACCCCAATGAGGAACCGGAACTAAAACCACGGATCCCAGCGGGACTGCGGGTAATGACCGACACTTACCAGGCTCCTGATTCTTGGGTCGAGGCTCTGGCCGAATACGACCAGGAAATGCACAACTACTATGACCTACGAACGAAAAACCAACGCGAGGATACCTTTACGAACCAGATTCTCAAGAAAATGGGCGACAATCCGAAAGGACCGCAACTCTTGGAGGCCATCAGGGCCCAAGGATTCTTACTCTAGGAAACGCATCTGATAGTTTTGAACCAGTCAGTACAATTAATTTGACCGGTACAATTAATTAAACCGAACGGTACAATCTCCAGCGAGCCTTGCCAATTACTCAAACAGCGCCGCTACGGACCCCTCTTCGAATACCTGGCGTATTGCACGCGCCAACAAAGGCGCAATCGGAAGCACCGTCAATTGCGGGAACTGCTTTTCGGGAGGAACCAGCACGCTATCGGTCACAATGACTTCCCGCGCCCCGCATTCGCTCAGGCGCTTTACTGCCGGATCGGAAAACACCGCGTGGGTGGCGGCAACGAGAACATCTTTCGCTCCCGCGGTCTTGAGAACCCCGACTGCCTCGGCGATTGTCCCGCCGGTGTCGATAAGGTCATCGACCAAAACACAGGTCCGCCCTTCCACGTTTCCGACGACGCGATTTGCTACCGCCACATTGGGTCGGGTCGTGTCGCGCGTCTTGTGGATGAAAGCCAAAGGGTACCCACCCAAGCGGTTAGCCCACTTCTCAGCGACCCGAATCCGCCCGGCATCGGGAGAAACCACGGTGACGTTGGACAAATCCACCCGAGTCCTCACGTAGTCAATCAAGACTGGCATGGCTTGGAGGTGGTCGACCGGACCGGGGAAGAAACCAGATTCCTGGGAGGCGTGCATATCCACGCTCATCATGCGCGAGGTGCCGGCGGTCTTGTAGAGGTCAGCCATCAGCCTCGCGGAAATCGGCTCGCGCCCCTGGTGTTTTTTGTCTTGGCGAGAATAGGGATAGAGCGGCGCTACCACGGTAATCCGCTTTGCTGAGGCTCGCTTCAAGGCGTCCACCATGATGAACTGTTCCATGAGCCACTTGTTGACATCCCCCGCAATAGATTGAATGCAAAACACATCACAGCCACGGACCGACTCGTTGTAACGCACGTAAATTTCACCGGAAGCAAAGTCGTAAATGCTCGTAGGCAAGACCTCCGTGTCGAGAGCCTTTGCTACATCTTCTGCCAACTGAGGATGAGCCCTCCCAGACACAATTACCAGTCGTTTCCGCGGCGTTTCAAACAAGTCTGCCATCTTTATCCTGTCTATTAGTGATTGCTTCGTTCCGACTAACCTTAACTCTCCACAGTTTACCCCGTAGAGTTAAGGAGAAAATCATTGCCCTGTTTTTGTATCGGTCGTTCCGGAAATTTCTGTACCGCCGGTTCCAGAATTTTCTGTATCGGTCGTTTTAAATTCTCCTTGTGCTGCCCGCGCTGCGTCCGTATCGGGGCGATGCTTCACGACCCAATCAGGGATAATCCTCATGTCAAACTGGTTTACCGCCAAAGCACCGGAGGGAATATCGTGGCGGACAATGGTTCCGCCGCCGGTGTAGACCCCGTCTCCGATATTTACCGGAGCGATAAAGACATTATCGGCTCCGGTTCGACAGTAAGAACCCACGTTGGAGTGATGTTTATGCACCCCATCGTAGTTCGCAAAAATCGTCGCAGCTCCGATGTTGGTACCTTCTCCGATGGTAGCGTCCCCCACATAGGACAGGTGAGGAATCTTGGTTCCGCGTCCCACCTCGATGTTTTTGGTCTCGCAAAAACCGCCGACCTTGGTTTCTTCGGCCAGGTTCGTCCCCGGGCGAAGATAGGTGAATGGTCCAATCGTGGCGCGCGGTCCGATGCTGGAGGAAATCCCGTGGACTCGCAGGACTTCTGCCCCGTCACCCACCGTGACATCAATCAAGGTCGAGTCCGGCCCGATTCGGCAGTCCTCTCCAATCACCGTGTTTCGACGAAGCTGAGTATTGGGATAGATGGTGGTGTCCATCCCAATCGTCACATCGGCGTCAATCCAGGTGGAGGTGGGATCAATAATCGTCACTCCTTGCAGCATCCAGTAGCGGGTGCGACGTCGATTGTATTCGGCGCGGAGCTCCGCCAATTGCGCGCGATCGTTGCAGCCCTCCGCTTGGGCAGTATCCGCCAAAAGCACCGAGGAGACCTTGCGGCCTTGGTTTCGCGCCACTTTAATCGTGTCGGTCAGGTAGATTTCCCCCTGGCTGTTGTCCGCGGAGAGTTCCGGCAAGGCGGTGGCCAAAAACTCCGCGTCAAAGGCGTAAATACCCGCGTTAACCTCTTTAATCTGCTTCTGGGCGTATGTCGCATCGCGCTCCTCGATAATCCCCGCGACCTGTCCAGCAACACGTTGGATTCTCCCGTAGCCGAAGGGATTGCGAATCTCCGTAGTCAGGAGGCACAGCGCCGAGCCTTCATCCTCTCGCGTTTCCGCTAGGGACAAAATGGTAGAAGATTCCATCAAGGGAACGTCCGCAGAGGTGACGACCAGGGTTCCGGTCTGGCCCTCGCCGATTTCTTTCAGCTTCTCCAAGGCGCACCAAACTGCCCGTCCGGTGCCGGGAACCTCATCCTGGTCAGCAATGATGATATCGGGATAGACGATCTTCGCTTCCTCGGCCACCGCATCTCTTTGGTGACGAACGACCAAAACGATTCGCTCCGGCTCCACCTCGAGAGCAGTGTGGATGGCGTGTGAGAGCAAGGTGCGACCCGCAAAAGAGTGGAGAACCTTGGCTTTCTTGGACTTCATTCGGGTGCCTTGGCCTGCCGCCAAGATGACAATGGTACTGACCTGGGTCAAAGGTGATTCCCCCTCGCAAGTGCTGTGCCGAATACCGGCCTGACAGGTTCTATCCTACCGCCTCCAAAGGCATAAAAAGTTCCGCCCCCAGGATTCGAACCCAGACTAAAGGTACCAAAAACCTCTGTGCTGCCATTACACCAGGGCGGATTGCTGTTATCGCGAACTCAATCGCGTCACCGCGCCCCACTATTTTGCCATTTATCCCCAGTTTTCCCAAGTCATAAATAATCTCGCCACCAAAGAATCTCGATATCGACTATTATTATGGTTGATAATTAGCCAGTTCAGGAGGTGGCAAAACATGACTTCAGAACTCCAAGCGCAGCCGAGCCCAGATGAGGTTGACGGTATTCTCGCCGCTTGGCGCGCCCTGCTCCCAAAGGCTGATCTCACTCCGCTCTCCGTGTTTTCGCGAGTCTCGCGCTTGGCTCGTCACTTGGATGTTGCTCGTCGCGTGGCTTTCTCCAAGGTGGATTTGGAACCGTGGTCTTTTGACGTGCTCTCGGCACTACGCCGCGCTGGAGAGCCATTTGCGTTGACCCCTGGCGCCTTGATGCAGCTGTCGCTGGTCTCTTCCGGCACTATGACCAACCGCATCGACCGATTGGAGGAACGAGGTCTGGTTCGTCGCACCGACCACCCGGAAGATCGTCGCGCTATCTTGGTGATCTTGACCGAAGCGGGGAAGCAGGCTGCCGACGCGGCAATCACCGAGCTGATGCAGACCGAAAGACAGTGGCTAGGAGAAATGCCTCAAGCAGATGTCGAGATCCTCGCGAACCACTTACGAACTATTTTGCGTCCCTTCGACAACCCCACCCGCTAAACCGCCGCGGGTGCCAGCGCAGAGCCCTTCTTCACAATCTTGATGGGATTCGCCCGCGCCGGATTCTCATCGCGAGCCACAGCCAACACCGCTTTGGGTTCTATCTGGATAGAAACCCGCTGGCCCGGAACCAACACCATCGCTTCGGAAGGATTAATCTGTGCGGTTAAAGCAGTTCCGGAAACCATCTCAACTTGGATTTTCGCGGTGGAACCGAGGAACTGTATCTCTTTCACGGTGCCACAATTCTCCGCGTTGCGAGTTTCTTCGACCGCCAACTGCAGCTGTACCGCTTCCGGACGGACGAGAATCGTGGCTTTTCCGTTGCTACGCTTTGAGGAAGTCCCGAGCACTGGCACTTGTTGGTCCCCCACCAGAGCCACCCCGTCTCTAATCACCGCCGGAATCCGGCTCGATTCCCCGATAAAGGTCGCCACAAACTCATTGGCGGGTTCGTTATAAATCCGCCACGGCTCGGCTAGCTGTTGAAGTTTCCCGTCTTTCATCACCCCAATCCGGTCGGCCACCGCCAGGGCCTCTTCCTGGTCGTGGGTGACGAAAAGCGCGGTCGAACCAGTCTGCTGTTGGAGACGGCGAATCTCCTCACGCAACTGCACTCGAACTTTCGCGTCCAAGGCCGACAAAGGCTCATCCAGCGCCAAAACCTCGGGCCTCAAGACCAGAGCCCGCGCCAAGGCCACTCGTTGCTGCTGGCCACCAGACATTTGATGCGTGTACTTCGAGGCTTGGTCGGCGAGCCCCACCATCTCCAGGGCTTCCCGCGCTTTTCTTGTGCGCTGCTCGACGGGCATTTTGCGGACCCGCAGGCCAAATTCCACATTTTCCTGGACGGTCATATTCGGGAATAGCGAGTATTGCTGGAACACCATCGCCATATTGCGCTTGGCCGGATTCATCATCGTAATGTCCCTGCCGTTGACGATAATCTGGCCGCTGTCTACCTGCATCAAGCCCGTCAAGGCCCTAAGAGCGGTGGTTTTCCCGCATCCAGACGGCCCCAAGAGGACAATCATCTCTCCGCGGTGGAATTCACAGCTCAAGTGGTCCAGAGCCTTCGTCTCCCCATACTTTTTGTTGAGGTCAATGAGCTTGACCTCGGCTCCCACGTTTTCATTTTCCATTTTTCTCTCGTTTCTTCTTAAGTTCGTAGCTCACAATTTCCAGCGCCATCAGCAACACGATGCCCAGAACCATCGTGAGGAGCGCCAGAGCCGTCGCGGTCATCGAATCGTCTTGTCCCAGTTGGAAGATGGCGACCTGGAGGTTGTTTCGATTCAGCAAAGAGGCAATCGTAAATTCCCCGAGGACCACCGCAATCGTGATGAAGGAGGCCGCCCCGATTGCTCCACGAAGATTCGGGATGATGACCCGAAGCATGACTGTCGGCCACGAAGCTCCCAAAGAGCGCGAGGCCTCTACCAGGGTTTTCACCGGTATTGTCGAGAATCCCGCATCCAAAGCCCGATAGGCAAAAGGCAACACGAGGATGGTGTAGGCAAAACCGAGCCAAATCGGGTGGGTGTTGAAAACATGGATGGAGATAAACCGGTAAATCGGCGCCAACCCCACGACCAACACGATGGCTGGAATCGCGAGCGGTAAGAGACAAATAAATTCCACAACCCGCGACAGTTTCGAGGGACGAATCTTTAGAGCCAACATTGTCGGCAACAGCAGCGCCAGCATCAAAACCACGGTGAAGAGACTCAACGCCAGCGAGTTGAACAGCCCTTCCCACAACAGGGACATATCCGTTCCCGAAGCAGTTGTGCCGGAGAAGCTGAAGATCGTTTCCCAGGCTCCCGCCGTCCACGCGCCGGTCAGGGGGAAGCGAACCGAAAAAATCAGCATCCCCAACAGCGGAATGAACAAGAACGCCAGCACTAGCGCCAAAATCCCCCACTGATAGGCGGCAAATAGCATCGGGTGTTCGCCCTCCAGATGCGTGCGCCGAGAACGCGGAGCGTCAGC
This sequence comes from Mobiluncus porci, assembly GCF_009695935.1. Classification (GTDB taxonomy): domain Bacteria; phylum Actinomycetota; class Actinomycetes; order Actinomycetales; family Actinomycetaceae; genus Mobiluncus; species Mobiluncus porci. The sequence goes on along the minus strand of NZ_VUMY01000018.1, from coordinate 28,669 downwards.
GGAGGCGTCAGCGGAGGCGTGAGCAACGCCGTCCAAGGTGTTTACGGGAGCCACCCCCTCCCCCGCATCCCACGCCGGCGTGACGAGGCTGTGTTCTTCCTTTACTCCCATTGCGCCGTCCTCTTCTGTAGTTGGGCATAGCCTGTCATGACCAGCGCCACGACCACGACCATCAGCAAGGCCAACGATTGGGCGAATCCGTTTTGGCCGATGTCTTGCTCGTTGCGAAGAGCCCCTTGAATCATCAACGGCAAGAGGATGGCACGCTGGGTGAACAGCGCCGCGGCCGTCGCATAGGCGGAAAACGCGTTGGCAAAGAGCAGCAGGAATGCCCCCAAAAACCGCGGCCACAGGATCGGCCCGGCCACTTTCGACCAGTAATCCCAGGTCGTCCCGCCGAGATTCACGGTTGCTTCCTTCCACTGGGGACGCAGCGAGTCCATGGCGGGAAGAAACACGATAATCATGAGGGGAATCTGGAAGTAGCAGTAAATCAAGACCAAACCGGGCAAGGATGCGAGCCAGTTCGGGTCGAGTTGGTATCCGGTGGCAGCAAAAAGAAGCTGCGTTCCAATCCCGTTGATGCCGATGGTGGCGATGAAGGCGAATGCCAGCATGACGCCGCCGAATTGCGCCAGAACAGAGGACACCGCATTGATGAGCCTTCTCACCAACCCCGTTTGGGAAGAACGCGACACAAGCGCATAACAGGCCAGCGCACCCACAATCGAGCCAATCAACGCCGAGGCCACCGAGACGAAGACCGAGGTCCCCAGGGAAGAAAGCGTGTTCGGTTCCCCGAGCTTACTGAGGTTCATCAAGGTGAATCCGCCGGTGGCGCTGGTGAAGGCTCCGATGACCACGATTAGTGTCGGGGTCAATAAGAACACTGCCACATAGAGGAAAAACGGTACCGTGACGAAATCCGTGGATCTGCCGAGGGCTAGTCCGGATTTTGATTTGAGGTTGTCGGCGGTGGCGTTGCGCGAATCGATGCGGTTGGTTTCGCTAACACCCCCGGACTGGGGAGCCGTGGTTGTGAGCTCCCCAGTCCCCGCAGTTACGTTTTGAGGCTTAGTTTCCAATGGCCTTGTCCCAATTCTCCTGGAGCCACTTGGTGATGCGAGAAGAATCTTCCGCCGAGTAGGTCAACGGGGGTTGCGAGGTCTCGACCAAGGTGGCTTTGGCCTCGGCATCAATAGTGCCGTCCTTTTCCATCTGTGCCATCAAAACCGGCATAGCCCCGCCCTTCATCCAGAGGTTCTGAGCTTCCGGACTGTAGAGGAATTCCTGCCAGAGGCGAGCCGCCGCGGGGTGAGGTGCTTCCTTGTTGATGGCCTGTTGGTAGTAGCTACCAACTTCCGAGCCGGGGAAAACAATAATCCCCCATTCCACTCCCTGCGCCTTTAGTCGGTCGCGAGTTGAGGCTTGGTTGTAGGACCAGTCAAAGATGGCCGCAGTTTGACCGGAGTCAATCGTGGCGGAGGTGACGTCGATAGTGTTGAGGTTGCCGAGCTTCTTGAGTTCGGTGAAGAAGTCGAGTCCGGGCTGGAGATTGTTCAAGTCGCCACCATTGGCAAGGTTCGCCATCAAGAAGCCGTTGAAGGCCGCGCCTGCTTCGGCGGGCTTACCGTTCAAAGAAACCACGCCCTTGAACTTCGGATCCTTCAGATCCTCAATCTTGGAGATGTCGCCGTACTTGGTTTTATTCCAGCCCACAGACATGACGCCGGTGTAATCCGGAGTGTAAAGATTGTCCTTTTGCTTCAAAGCGGGGTCGATGTTTTTCGCACCCTGAGTTTCGTACGCGGCAAAATATTGGGTGGATTCAGTGGCCACCGCAATCCCCACATCAACCGTGTCCGGAGCCTTGTCGGTTCCCTGGTTGGTCTTTATGGCGTCGATTTCTTCCTTGGAAGAAGCGTTCGGGTTCTGTTCATTTACCTTGATTTCGGGGTACTTCTTCTTGAAAGACTCCAGTACTCCGCCCCAATTTGACCAGTCGTGTGGCAAGGCGATGACGTTCAACTGTCCTTCCGCTATGGCTGCCTTCTCGAGCCCCTCCATGCCATCGAAGTCATCAATAGAGGTTGCAGCCTGGTATTTTGCCTTGTTCTCGGCGCTTTCAGCATTGGCTGCGGAGCTGCCACAGGCGCTCAAACCCAAAGACGCGCTGGCAAAGAGAGCCAAACCGGTAAAAACGGAGATTCGCTGTTTCAAGGTGATCCTTTCCTAGTGAGATTGCATGACGTAATCAGAATAGGAAAGAGATGTAAAGGGTCGTTTTGAGAAACGTTAAAAGCGAGTAAATGCTTCGGTTGCCTCGTAAAATTCGTTTGCGATTGTAAAGTGGACTGACTGTTCCAGTACACGCGCTTGAATTTTAGAGCTCTGGGCCAAAGGTCGGTAAAGCGAGAGCGACTTGGGGATGGTGCTGCAAGGCTGCTTGAACGCGTCTAGCTGTAGCCTCATCAGCGCAAAGACAAGCAATCGTCGGGCCCGAACCGGAGATAATCGCCGCCAAAGCGCCAGCCTCGATAGCGGTAGCTTTAATCTCACCGAGTTCTGGCCGCAGGCGAAGTGCCGGATCTTCCAGGTCGTTTTGCAGCGTTTCAGCAAGCACCTCCGCGCTTCCGGTGAGCGCGGAGAGGAAACTATCCGGCGGGTTATCAGGAAGTTTGACGGGGCTCGGTGCGAGTCGGTCGAACTCGCGAAACACTTCCGGAGTGGACAGCCCCACGCTCGAGATGGCGAGAACCCAGTGGCGTTTTGGACCACTCGGTAAAGAAGTCATCACGTCTCCAAAACGCCGCCCTAGAGCGTTACCGCCGCGCAAAATTGCGGGCACGTCGGCCCCGATTTCGGCCCCGATTTCTTCGAGCTCAGGATTCGTGAGACCAAGCCCGTAAAGTGCGTTGGCACCCGCGAGAGTTCCGGCTGCGTCCGCCGAGCCTCCGGCCATACCGCCGGCTACCGGAATATTTTTCTCTACTTCGACTCGAGTGGCGGGAATCGGGGCGCCGGTGACTTCGCGAAGTTTTCTAAGCGCCTGGCGGATAAGGTTTCCCTCTCCATCGAGGTCACTTGGCGCGGTTAAACCCGGAGCCAGACGAGTAATTACCTCGTCGTCGTTGTTGACTTCCCCTGGCTCACTCGCGCGAGCGCCACCAGATTCTGTACCACTTGTTCCAATTGTGCTGAGTCGGAGCTGTTCGGACAGATCAAGGCACTGGAATACCGTCAACAATTGATGACGAGCTTCCCCTTCTGGCACGCCTCCAACCGCTAGGAACAGGTTCACTTTCGCCGGAGCGCTAACTTCCACCCGCCGCCACTGGCCGTCTCGATGTTGGGTAATTCTCACTGCCATTCTCCGTCACGATTCATTTTTACCCCAGCGATTTTGGCAAAATCAACCACCTCTAGTCTCTCGGCGCGAAGGCTGGGATCGAGTCCCGCTTTCTCTACCAGTGAGGCCGCCTCATTGGGTGAACCAGCATAAAGAGCTAGCGCTTGGCGCAGCGTTTTGCGCCGCTGTCCAAAAGCCTGGGCAATCACGTCAAAGGTCTCCTGGCGTAACCGCTCTACCTGACCTTTAGAAGCGTCTTCTAAGCCACTCAAACCATTTTGAATCAGTCGGTCCAAAATGTCTTCTCGTTCAAACTCCAATACGGTCGAATCCACGTTCGGAACCGGGATAAACACTTGCCGAGACACCGCAAAAGCGCGTTGGGCTCTGCCCCACCAAGCCAGTTTCGCGCTTGGCGCCCCGTAGGCCTCATCGGTTGCTTTCGCCACCCAGCGGTCTGCCACCTCGGCTTGCACCATAACCACTGCGCGACGCAGCTTCGGCATCACCTCCAAAGCGTGCAGAAGCAGAGGTGTGGCGACATTGTAGGGCAAATTGGCCACGAGAAGCCGCGGCTCTTCCCATCCGGTTCCCTCGACAAGTTGCGCCCCGGAAGCAGTCTGCAGAGCATCTTGCTGAATCACCCGAAGGCTCTCCACGTTTCCCCCGTGGGCGCGCACAGTTTCCGGTAAAGACTGAGCCAAAAGTCGATCAATCTCCACAGCAGCAACCTTTGCGCCACGCTCCAACAGCGCCAAAGTGAGAGACCCTAAACCGGGCCCAATTTCAAGCACTGTCGGGGATTCCTCGCCTTCTACAACCCCCAAAGCGGCAATCCGGCGCACCGTCCCCGGGTCAGTCACAAAATTCTGACCCCGCTTTTTCGACGGCCTTATCCCCAGCTCCCCGCACAATTGGCGAATATCTCTTGTTCCCAACAAGTTCACATTTGAAATTTAGCCTAATTCTTACCTCTTAAACTACTCGCCTGTAAAACCGCAAAGTTTAACAGAACTGAGCGCGGCAACGCGCGACAGATGATAAACAGTTGTGGGTTTACCGCAGGCCGAGTTTCCGCGAGCAGGCTGGCCATTGCCCCCATCCCGCGCGTGCCTGCAGGATCTGCGCCCGCTTAGTCTGTTCTTCGGCGCTGGCATCACTCGGAAGCCCGGTTCCACCCACTGAACGCCAGGTAGACAAGGTGAACTGGTACATTCCGTAGAAGCCGTTACCGGTGTTGGTGCCCGGACGACCGCCCGACTCACAGAAGGCGAGCTTGCTCCACACATCTCCAGTAGCCGCGATGGCAGCTCCGGCGGGACGTGCCTTTGTTCCTACTGTGACTTTCTTTGTCACCGGCTGGGTGATGACGTTTTCGCTCTTCACGTTCTCGGATTGGATTTGACCGTCAACCTTGCGGATTGTCTTCACGATTTCTTTCAAACCGTTGACGCCAGCCTGGGTCACGGTTTTTTCATCCTGGTACTTATTGGCATCATTGGTTGTTTCCGTCTCAAAAGGAATGACTTCTTGAGAGGTGACGTCTTCCTCGGTCACGCGCTGAACCTGCATGATGGGAAGCGCGCCGGGATTGAAAGTAATGTTGAGGAGGTCTTTATCCCCCATCTTGAGGTTGACTCGCTCAAGGATATCCTCAGCCACCTCGCCCTTCTGGGCCTTTGCCAAATCGGTAACCCCATCGTGCACGAGCTGGAATTCATCTCCCGGAGCAAAAAGCGGAAGTTCCACCCCGTAATGATCTTTTCCGAAAGTATTCTTGAACAGTACCGACTGGTCTGGCCAGTTGTTCTTGATGGCCGCCGCCGCGCTCAATTCGGTCGTGTCAACAGTGATTTCCTGACCATTTAGAATCACGGTTACCTCGCGGGAGGACAGAATCTCGATGTCCATGCCGGTTTTCAACTCGGTGGAAAGTCCGGGGGTGACTTTGTCCTTGTCATCAAGGGTTATCGCATTATCTTTCAAGAGGTCAGATACTGTTGCTCCCCAGGATGAGATGGTGCGGGTTTTCCCGTCAAAGGTCACGTCAGCGGTCTTGTAAGCCAGCGCAAAAGCGGTTCCAATGCCGGTCGCAACCATGGCAATGGCGATAATTACCGCCGCTAGTGGAACCAGGAAACGCCGCGAATCCACGGCTACCTCTACAGATGCTGCATGTCGCGGCGCGCGATGCGTGATTTTCTTCATCAATTGAGTCAACTTCCCCATAGGTGAAAATGTTATCGAAACGTTATAAAGTTGTCCAATTCGTTATATATTCTGTCACATCAGTTAACAGTTGTCACATCTTTCACAAAAATTCATAGTTTTCGGTTGGGACAGCATCGGTGGCAATCTGCGGTCTGGTCCTAACCCAGGAGAATATCGCACGCACTGGAAATAGTGACAGTGCGATACTCTCCTGGGTTAGGACCTGGAAAGCTCCGATACACAGCCAACACGGGTCAGGCGCAGCCGGCGGGTCAGACCTCTTGACGAAACGCGCAGCCGGCGGGTCAGACCTCTCCGGAGTAGTGAGCGAAGCGAACGAAGCCGGAAGGGTCTGACCCGCCGGCGAAGCCATATCACCCTAAATCCCATAGACCTCTCGCGCATTGGCAAAAGTCTGCGCCCGCAACTCGTCCGGTTCAATCCCGACCAGGTCCGCCAAAAAATCGGCCGTATATCCTATCAAATACGAGGCATTCGGCCTCCCCCGATACGGCGCGGGAGTCAAATACGGAGCGTCAGTTTCTATAAGTCGCAACTCCGCTGGCATCTCCAGAACCCCCGCTTGAATATCCGTGTTTGCCGGATAGGTCACGTTTCCCGCAAAACTCGCGTACCATCCGTTTTCGGCTAAGATCCCCGCAAGCTCCGCATCCCCGGAAAAACAGTGAAACACGGTGCGGCGCGGCGCACCAACTCGTTTCAAAAGCGCTACACAATCGGCATGGGCCTCGCGGTCATGAATCTGCAGGGGTAAATCCAGCATCTTCGCGAGTTCAACATGGGCTTCAAAAGCCTGTTTTTGTGCGTCTTTTCCTGCTTCCGCAGTCCGGAAATAATCCAGCCCCGTCTCTCCGATTGCTACTACCTTCCCGCTACCTCGCGCCGCGCTCTGGCGCGCTGCCGATTCCACTGCGGCAATAGCTTCCTCCAGCGGGGTTTCTTGCCAAGATTCGCGAGTTTGCGCGACCCCGTCCGGGCCTGTTTCTAGAATCCCCAAGTGCCGCGGCGCATCGTTGGGGTGGATGGCTACCGCAAAATACACGGTCGCAAATGCCGCTCCTGAAAAGCGTTCTCGCTGCTCGCTCAGAGTTTGCACCTCCGGGAGTGAACATTGCGAAACCACAATCCGCTCCACTCCGGCTAGGGCTGCGCGGGATATTTGCTCCTCCGCACTCAACCGCTTCCCGGATGAATCGGAGATAAACTCCCCGGGCAACAAGGGCAAATGCGTGTGGTTATCAAACAGCGGCCCACTCCCGCGAGTCCCCTCTTCTTCGGTTGAAAGCTCTCGCCCCGGAACAACCCCCTCCTCCAGCGTGAACCCTCGCTCCGAAGCCATCCCCTTCTCCAGTGCGGAACCTACCACCGGCACCGGTGGCCACAACCTCGGCTTATGCTTCCCCATCTTCTCTCCCTGGGACGATGGGGGCGTGCTTTTTCGTCCCAAAAGTGGGACGAAAAAGCACGCCCCCATCGTTTCACTTATTCAACAGATCGGCGTAGCGGGCGATTTCCTCGTCTACCACGGATTCATCGAGTTTCTCGAACACGGGAGTCGGCTTCTCCACTTTTTGACCGACCGTTACAGGATGGCGCTCCCAGGTTGGGGCACCGGTGTAGTCTCCGGTAATCACGGGATAAGCCCTCTCAGAACCGTCTTCATTCTTGACATCCAAATCGACGACTTCCTCGATTCGCGGCATCGGCGCAATCCGGCCTTCTCCGCCCAAAACGCGATCTATAGCATTTGCTGAAGTCGGCAAGAACGGGGACATCATTAGGTTCAAGTCCGAAACTACCTGCGCCAAAACGTGAAGAATCGTCCCCAGGCGTTCCCGCTCGGACTCGTCTTTCAACTTGAAGGGCTCGGTTACCGCCACATATCGGTTCGCCTCACCCACAAGCCGCATCACTTCCGCAATGGCTGCCTTTTGATGGTGAGACTCAATCATTGAACCGACCGTTCCAAAACCGGCGTCGACCATGTCGAGCAGCTCTTGGTCAACAGCCTCCAAGTCACCCGCAGCCGGAATCTCCCCGAACCGTTTGGCAATCATCGAAGCCGTCCGGTTGACGAGGTTTCCCCACGCCGCCACGAGCTCTCCGTTGGTGCGCCGCACAAACTCACCCCAGGTGAAGTCCGCGTCCTGGTTCTCCGGCCCGGCCGCGCTGATGAAATACCGCAAGGCATCGACCTGGTAGCGCGAAAGCATATCGCGAACATAGATCACAATCCCTCGCGACGAAGCGAACTTCTTACCTTCCATCGTCAAGAACTCCGAGGACACCACCTCGGTCGGAAGGTTCAACCGTCCCATGTCCCCGGGTTCACCGCCAAAATCCCCCTCGCCGTTGTAACCGAGCAGCTCTGCTGGCCAAATCTGGGAGTGGAACACGATGTTGTCCTTGCCCATGAAGTAATAGGACAAAGCCTCGGGGTCATTCCACCACTGACGCCAATCCTCCGGCGTGGAGCCAAAACGCCGCGCCCATTCAATCGAGGCTGAGAGGTATCCGACCACCGCATCGAACCACACATAGAGCCGTTTTGGCTGGTCTTCCCATCCGGGAATCGGAATCCCCCAATCGATGTCACGGGTCATGGCTCGCGGCTTGATGTCTTTCAAGAAGTTCTTGGAGAACTTGATGACGTTGGGCCGCCAGTTCCCGTTCGCCTCGCGGTCATCAAGCCACTTCGTCAAAGCGTCAGCAAGCGCGGGCAAATCCAGGAAGTAATGTTCCGTCTCAATAAACTTTGGGGTCTCGCCGTTTATCTTCGAACGCGGTTTGATGAGATCTGTCGGGTCAAGTTGGTTCCCGCAAGTGTCACACTGATCGCCTCGTGCGCCTTCCGCGCCACAAATCGGACAAATCCCCTCTATATAGCGATCTGGCAGGGTGCGTCCGGTGGAAGGTGAAATCGCCCCGCGCGTGGTCTGGACTTTCATATAGCCATTGTCGCGCACGACCTCGAACATGGAGCGCACGACCGCATAGTGGTTTCCAGTAGTGGTGCGGGTGAAGAGGTCATAGGACAGCCCCAGTTGGCATAGATCTTCCACAATGAGGCGGTTGTTCTTGTTCGCGAGTTCACGCGGAGTGACTCCCTCGGCTTCCGCGGCCACGAGAATCGGTGTGCCATGCTCGTCAGTTCCGGAAACCATCAAAACGTTGTGGCCGCACATTCGCATATAGCGCGAAAAAACATCCGAAGGAATCCCAAAACCGGCCACATGTCCAATGTGACGCGGACCATTTGCATAAGGCCATGCCACGGCTGAAAGAATATGAGTCATGCTTCAATCTTATGCTTAAATCCAGGAGGGGAGCCACATTCGCCAATAGAACTGCCCCTGCGGAATCGTCATACCGGTCCAAATCGGGAAGAAGAAGACCGCAGCCAGGAGGATAACCGCCACGATAGCGAGCCCTCCCCAGATAAGCCCCTGATTGACTGGATAGGGTGCCGGCACAAGATTGTAACGTCCGGTCCAATTTTTGTCGGCGGCCACCCGCCACGCCCCCATCATGATTCCGAGAACGTAAATCAGCGACAGCACCACAAACGGGGAGATAACCACGGTATAGAAGGTGAAGATTGTCCGGTTGGAGTAAATCAGCCACGGCCCGTAAGTTGCAAAATATCCGGCCAGGATGAGCCCTGCCCGCCAATCTAGGAAGGCGAAAGCCGCGACCATGACCGCGAGGAAAGCCAAGAAACCGAGCCACCACAGGAGCGGATTTCCGAGCGAAGTCACGGACTGGATACATTGATCCTTACCGCAATCCCCCGCGACTTTCTCGTAGTAGAAGGAGGTGGGACGCAGTTGCAGGAGCCAGCCCCAAGGGTTTGATTTATAGGGGTGGTCGGATTCAAGAGTTGTGTGGAAATTGAGGATTTGCTCGTGGTATTTCCACCAGTCACTAAGGACATTCCCGCCCGGAGTGTGGCCCCAACCTTGCGGATGGACAAACCAGCTCGCCCAAGAAAGCAAGTAGACCACGCCGCTAATAGGGACGAGGTTGATGAAGGCGGGAATCCCGCCGGTGATGATAGAGGAGGCCAGCCACTTGGGTTCGGTGGCCCAGCGGGCAGTCAGCTCGCGAATGAAAGCGAAAATCCCGAAAACCGCCACGAGATAGAGCCCCGACCATTTCACGCTCATGGCGAGCCCCCAGGCGATTCCCGCTGCCATTAGCCAGGGTCGCCACCAGAAAACTGGACCGAATTTTTCGCGGAAGCTTGCGGGTTTCTGGGGCTTGGTCTGTAGCGTTGCGCTCTGGAGCTTTTTAGTGTGGCGAAGTTCATCAATCTCTTGCAGGGCCGCGAGGAGCTTCGGTCGGTAACTGAGCTGGTCGCGGACGAAGAACAGCACGCCAAGAAGGATAAACATCTCCAAAATGATGTCTAGAATCGCGGTGCGGGACAGGGCGATTTGGACTCCATCAATGGCCAGTAGGAAGCTCGCCAGAGTCGCCATTTTGCCGCTTCCAAAAAGGTGCCAGACGATGCGACCCAAGAGGAAAACGCTGACGGCTCCGGCGAGGCAGACTGCAATGCGCCAGCCCCAGGGATTGTTCCCGAAAAGCTCCATCCCCGCCCCGATGAGCCATTTCCCGACGGTGGGATGGACGACGAATGAGCCTTGAGTAGGGAGCGTAAATTGACCGGAGAGGAAGACTTCATCGTAGTCTTTGGGCCATTGGACTTCGTAGCCGCGTTTGATGAGGCCATAAGCGTCCTTGACGTAGTAGGTTTCGTCAAAGACGAGGGTCTTTATTGAGCCGAGCCGAATCGCGCGAGAGATGAAAGCCAGAACCATGACCGCGAGCGGGCCAAATAGTGCCCACTTGGCTTCCGGCGACTTCATTTCGGGGCGCGTCACAAACCGCGGGGTCAAAAACACCGGCGGGTTCTTCAAAAGCACCTTCTCAGTCTAGTGGGTTTTCTGTGAGTCGCTAAAACACCCGGCGCGAAGCCGGCAAGTCAGACGCAGCCGAAGCGGTCAAGCGAAGCCGGCGGGTCAGACCCCGACGGCGTAGCGACTAGCAAAAAAACCTCACACATAAGAAGATTAGAACATGGATTTACCAAGTCCTTTCGACAAGCTAAACCTCGTCCTCGCCGCCACTCCGATTGGTAACGTCGGAGACTCAACCCCGCGCCTGCGGGTAGCCTTGACCGAAGCGGAGCTGGTGGCCTGCGAAGACACTCGCCGACTGCGGGATCTCGCGCGACGCCTCAAGGTCGAGGTTTCGGCAAAATTGCTGGCCTACCACGAACACAATGAGTCAGAACTTACGGCAAGGCTCCTCGAGGTGGCAAGCAACGGAACGAAGGTTCTCCAGGTGTCTGACGCTGGGATGCCGGGCATTTCCGATCCGGGGTTCCGCTTAGCCCGCGAGGCGAGCGCCGCCGGCATCCCCTTCACAGTTCTTCCCGGTCCTTCTGCACCTCTCTTGGCGCTGGTCGCTTCTGGCCTCCCCACAGATTCTTTCCGTTTTCTCGGGTTTCTCCCCCGCAAGACCATAACTTTGGAACAAACGTTACAATCTATGGTGCGCGAGCCGGAAACTCTAATTGTCCTGGAATCTCCGCGTCGCACCTTAGAGACTCTCGCTTCACTTGAGACGGTTTTTGGCCCTGACCGTCCCGCTGCTGTCGCCCGCGAGCTCACTAAAACCCACGAGGAAGTTCTGCGCGGATCTTTGAGGTCGGTCAGGGAAACGCTCGAAAATAGAGGCGAAGTCCTCGGAGAAATCGTCATTGTAGTTGGCGGGTTCAACAAGGAATTATCCGGAAACGAAGACGTTCCCCCCGCACTTCTCGACAAACTTGAACAACTGGTCCAAAACGGTCTGCGGGCCAAAACTGCCGCCAAACTTCTCGCCGACTGGTTCGACTCATCCGCAAAGCAACTTTACGAAACGCACCTAAAGTTATCCGTAGGTAAATAAATCTCATTTTAGAAAATCATACAAAGCAATCTAAGCTAAATGTAAAGTTAGAGGACAATTTGTACGTCTGGGGACATTATTTTCGGGGTTTTCGCTGGCTTACCGGTGGGGAGCGGAACGAGCGGATAAAGCTACTCACCGCTTTGCTCCAAGCCACAACCGAACTGCTTATTGCAGCGGCGCTTTTGGTAGCGCTGCTAATTCCAGCCCCACAGCGCTGGCATTGCCGACGCTCCTATTTATCTCACATCGCACCGATACAAGCAATACCAAAATTCACCAAACGCCAGGAATGGGGGCATTACAGGATGAACAGAAACCAACACCATTGGTGACGTTTACCCTGTTAGACAGCACTTCGAACCAGTCGCGCGCCACAAGCATCTCCCCGCAATTCGGACAGATTGTCGCGCCGCCCTCCAAATTCCGCACGTTGCCGGTGTAGACGAAATGCAGGCCTTGGCCGAGAGCAATCTCCCGCGCCCGCGCCAATGTTTCTGGCGGCGTCCGCGGGATGTTGCGCAGCTTCCAGTCGGGATGGAACGCTGAAAAATGGATTGGAACGTCCGGTCCAATTTCGCGCCTAACCCAGCGAGTCAACTCGGTAATTTCTTCGGTGGAATCATTTAGTCCGGGAATCAGCAAAGTCGTCAACTCAGTCCAGCAAGAGGTTTCGCCCGCAACATAAGCAATTGTCTCCAGGACATCCTTTAAATGCGCTCCGGTTTGATGCCAATAAAAATCCTCCGAAAACCCCTTCAAGTCAATGTTGGCGCCGTCCATTACTCGGAAGAAATCCTCGCGTGCGCCGGGGCTGATATAGCCCGCCGTTACTGCCACTGCGCGAATCCCAACTTCCCGACAAGCCAGGGCCGTATCAATGGCGTATTCCGCGAAAATCACCGGATCGTTATAGGTGAAGGCTACTGATTTCGCCCCGCGCGCCGCCGCAAACGCGGCGATTTCCGAAGGTGAGGCCTCCACCGCCAGCCGGTCAAACTCCCGCGCCTTGGAGATATCCCAGTTTTGGCAAAATCTACAGTTCAAGTTGCAACCGGCCGTCCCAAAAGACAAGATTTGACTGGACGGTAAAAAATGGAATAAGGGCTTCTTTTCAATGGGATCCATGGCAAAACCGGAAGACCGCCCGTACGTATCCAAATGCAGCGCACCATCGTGCGCCGAACGCACGAAGCAAAATCCCTTTTGCCCGTCCCGCAACGCGCACCCGCGTGGACACAGTTCACACTTCACCCGCCCGTCATCGAGGGTCTTCCAATACTTCGCAATCATGCTATTCTTCCTCACGGGAGACTGGCGGCTAAACGGAAATCCGCTCGGCGGAGCGCACAACCGAGGAATCGACGACCTCCCCGCATTTGCGCAGCCACCTAGCCCACCGGTCGCCGCCCGGAGGTTGTAGCGGGCAGCACGCAGGATTTCCGCCCCCAGACTTCACTTCTATAATAGGCTGAAGACATGGAAATCTTTGCTCATCGCGGACTCAATCACCAAGCCCCGGAAAACACGATGACGGCTTTCCGTCTTGCCCACGAGAGCGGTCTTGACTGGATTGAAACCGATGTTGATATTCTCGGCGATGGCACGCCTGTCATCCTCCACGATTCGACTCTCGATCGGACCACCAACCGAACCGGCTCAATCTACAACCTCACCGCCGCTGATCTTTCGAAAATCTCCGCCGGCGTACACTTCGACGGCCCAAACTCCGAACAATACGCCCAGGAACCCATCCCCACCCTTGATGACCTGGTCGATTTCCTAAACGAAACCGGCATGGGCTGCAACTTGGAAATCAAATCCAATGAAGCGGGCGGAGAGATGTCTTTAAATCTCCTTGAGGCCGTGGAAGAACGCTGTTTCCAGCGGCTCAAGGACCGGAGCCCCGAGCGCCTCCTCGTGAGTTCTTTCAACCACGTTCTCCTCTACATTATTCACCAAAGGCACCCCGAAATCGCCACTGCCTGTCTTTACACGAAGGATAATCTTTGGCCGGATGCACTAAGCGTTTGCGAACTCGTGGGCGCAAAAACGATTCACCCACAGAACGAAGGCCTCACTCCAGAAATCATCAAGCACCTAAAGCAAGCCAATCTTACCATTAACGTTTGGACTGTCAATGACCCCACCCGCACCCGCGAGCTCAAAGACCTCGGCGCAGACGGCGTTTTCACTGATATTGCCGACGAAATGACCACCGCCCTGCGATAACAAAAGTTATCCACAGGACGCTAAAAACACTAGACAACGTAATCAAAAATGACGTAACCTTATCCCAGGCTCCTAAGCCATCTCTCTGCCGCCACAGCAATTTGTTACCGGGCACGAAGAGACGGAAAGGAGGTGGACCGCATGTCAAAGCGTAAAGCTGCGAGAGTGGATAAAGCTTTGGCTCGGAACCAGCGGATAAAGGAGCTGACCGCTATGTTCCGAGCCATCGCCGAATTACTAATCGCAGTAGCGCTGGTTATAGCGCTTCTGTGATTCCACAGCAAGGGCGGCAAATGCTTCCCTTTCTCCTAATTAAACCACACTTAACCGCATCAATCAATACTAATTTCTCATTCCTCGACCTAGACTGAGGGTATGGAGCCACTAGATACAACCACCGAAAAGCAGTTACAGACCCTCGCCGAATGGATGCAGAACAAGAAGACCATCATGGTGACGGGCGCAGGAATGTCGACGGATACGGGAATTCCTGACTATCGCGGGAAGGGCAACACGGAGATTCCTTCTGTCGAATACGACCAGTTCGTCTCCGACCCAGTCTGGCAGCGCTGGGTGTGGGCGCGAAATCACCAGACCTGGCAGACGATGCTCCGCCTCAAGCCCGCCCCCGCCCACGAAGCCGAGGCCAGACTCGAACGCGCCGGCCTCCTGACCGGTATCGCCACCCAGAACGTGGACGGCCTTGATCTCAAGGCGGGTTGCCAGAATGTTTTCGAAATGCACGGGACGTTCCTCAAAGTCGAGTGCGTCATCTGCGGGCAAGTCACCGACCGCCAGCCCCTCCATGAACGGCTCACCAAAGCCAACCCGGATTATCCCCTCGATCTCGACCCCGCGCATGTCGCAATTCTCGCGGTGGCAGACCGGAAGGCCGCCGAGGCCTGTGACTTCAAGACGGTGCCGTGTGAGAACTGCGGGGGGCTTTTGAAACCGGCGGTCGTGTTTTTTGGCCAGATACTCCCGCCGGACGTGATGAGCCAAGCCCGGGCCGCATCAGCAAAAGCAGACCTTGTCCTCGTGGTGGGAAGTTCCCTCGTCGTGGGAACAGCGGCCTACGCGATGCAAGCGGGCTTGGCCAAAGGCGCGCCGCTCGTCATCATCAACCGAGGTCGCACCATGTATGACCGCTCTGCAGACCTCCGCATCGAGGCCGGTGCCTCAGAAACGCTGACCCGCCTCGCCGACCTCCTCGGCGCCTAGCAAGGCTGGCACCGAGGAGCTACTTGCCGGAGACAGCCGCCACGATCTCAGACTCAACCCGGGAGGAGACTGCCTGCTGACCACCCAGGATATCCACCTTCCTCAGGCTAGCCCGAGAGTCGGAGAGATATTCCTTAGTGACCGGCGCTAAGGCTGTCGGCGGAGTCAAAGTGACCGGGGCTCCCGTCCGAGCCGTAATCGCCGTCGCAATAGTCGCATCCGGGAAATCCATTCCCGTGGCGACCACCACACGCGCCGGTTCCGCCGGGAAGAATTCCCTCGCCACTGCCGAAGCAGTCTGGTAGCGATTGGCTCCCATCACTCGATCCGCCACCGTCATTCCGTAGGAATCGATCGCTCGTGATGCCGGGCCACCAATCGCCACCTGCGAAGATTGCTTGGTTGACTGCACCCACGCGGCGGTATCCGCCTGGTCTCCAACATTAGGAGTCAACAACACGACTCCGCGCTGCTTGATGGCCGCTGAGGAAGCCGTCAGCGCGTCGGGATAGTTCTCTCCTGTTGCCATAAAGACCATCGAAGATCCCTCTCCTCGCTCAGCCAACACCCGATCAGCCACAGCGGTAGCGGTAGAGTACCGATCCGCCCCACCGATGCGCTCGACATTGAAGCCGACTTCTCGCAAGGTCTGAGCCACGTTCTCGCTTACTGCCGCCTCATTGCCAACGATGATGACTTTCGTAAACGAACGCTCCACGAGCTGATTCAGGGTCGCAATATTCATTGCCGGCGTGGGGGTCAGGAGAATCGGCGCGTTGAGCTGGGCGACCAGAGGACCGGAGACCAGAGAGTCGGCGTATTCATCGTCTCTGACCAAGACGGCGGTTTGCGACCAGTCGGCGTTGGCGCGTTGCGCATACTCCGGGTAGGCTGCCACGATCTGTCCGTTCACAGCTCCCCCGGCTGTGCCCCTATCGAAGAAGTCCAGCACTGAAAGCGCTGTTGCCTCTCGATTCGCACCGGGGTGACGCACGATGAGACTGTCTTCTGTCACGATATTGCGCGGGAAGTACCGGAAACCTCCGGAATTGTCAGTGGCGCTGGGGCTGGGATTGGGGCTAGATCCGGGGTTCAGCACCGCATTCGGTTTCGGCTTCACCTCGAACTTCACCACCCGATAGAACGTCCCGAAACCTGGAACGGTCGTTTCAACGGTGACGGTGTAGTTCCCCGGTGGAACGTTCGGTCCAATCTTGAGTTTGTTGCCGTCCACCGAGATAGCTCCGGTGGGGATCGGCTCGCCGCTGTCGCTTTGCGCCGAAACAATCTTCTGGCTTGTCCCCGGCTGGTTGACCAGGTTCGGGGAATCCACCAGCGGACCACTCGTTGCCGCAGCACCTTCCGTCACGTCAGGCACCGTCATATTGGCTTCACTCGGTCGCTTCGCTACCGGGATTTCCACCGCATTAGACCGCTTGTAGGGGCAATCTTGTGCTCCTTGCGCTCCGCTCCAAGTGCCGCAAGCCACCATGTCGGTAACGGTGAGTGTCACCGGCAGATACCCTCCGGTCGCTGCCGCAGCATCTGCCTCGGTGGGCTGCCACGGGTCGCCGCCCGCTGTGGTGAACTGACCCGCATCGTAACCTTCCAGGGTGCTTCCACCCGGCGCTTTCACGGACACTTCGTTGGCAGCTCCGCCACCGGTGACCGTCACCGGTCCGGGAGTATAGGGCTCACCCACCCACGCCACCGGCATCGCAGCCGTAGAAATCTTCAAGTCATAGGTGCCGACCTGAACTTCCTTATGGATGGTCAGTTGCTCACCGTTAGCCAGATCCAGGACATAGGAGAGGTTGTAAGTGTTCCCTGCCGCTTCCGGGGTGGGGGTTCCCTGCAGCTTGAAGTCGCAGGTCACCGGGTCGCCCGAGCGGTCGCAGGTTACAATCGCTTCCACTCCGGGAATGGAGGTGTCCCTGAAGCCGGTGCCGTAATTCGGGTCGAATTTCGCGCTGTCTCCTCCGACCTTCGCGATATTCGCTCCGGTGTTGGAAAGCAGATTCTTCGGGATACTCCAACCCATCTTGGTGTCGTCTGCAACCACGGGAGTTCCCGGCGTGAGTTGATCCAAAGCGTGAGAGGCATTGGCGGGATCTGCGGCTGGTTCACGCTTGTCGGCGACAGTGACCGTGACCGTCACCGGATCGGAAACCATGCCGTTTTCCCCTACATACCAGACACAGAACTGATAGGGCCAGCTTGCGTCCGCAACCGGAGTCATTGCGCCGCTCTTGTCCGGTTTCAAGGTTTCATGATACGGCACGGTCTCGCCGGTTTTGACGGTGATCTCGCCAGTGGCATGGTTGAGTTCCAGCCAGCTCGGCATCGGTTCCGCGCTGCAGGCTTGGGCTTTGGCGGATTCAGGAGCCTTGCCCTGAGTCCACACATGCAAACTGTCGAAGGAACTGTAGAAGCCTTGCCCGTCGGTTGCCGCTTGTCGCTGATCTTGATCAAAAGTCACCGCTGGCGTGACCCCAGTCGGGTTAGTGAAGTTGCTGTGGATCACGTAACCGCTCAAAGCCGGAGAGCTCGCTGCCGTCGTCCCGACAGTCGTGTTCAGCGCCACCGGATAGGCCGTGGGTTGGCGGAAGTCCTTAATCGTGATGTCGAGCTGCGCGCTCTTCTGATTGGGCGGAACCGCATGATCGGCAACCACAGTGAAATCATTCGAGGTAGTTCCTGGAATGGGCGTTCCAATCATCTTCCCATCGGAGGTGAGGAACAGACCGGTGTTTCCGATCGGATAGCACATCCGCTGGTAAACGTCAGCGCCGTCCACGATCTTGCTCTCATCTATGTTAGGAGTCGCCGGATCGTCGGGGCACACCGAGCCGATAATCGGGTTCCCCAGCGCATCAGTCAGATGGAAAACGTATCCTTCCGGAGTTCCTGGTTTCGCGCCCGCCGTGACATCACCGCCGGTGACGTCGAGCGGAATCGTGTCGGTCAGGGGCTTCCCGGTACCTTGAGTGGTGATCTCCAAGGTTTGTTCACCATTGGGATCAGTATTCGGAACCACCGAGCTCCCCTCCGGAACGGCGGACGGATCCGGCGGCACGAAGGCCAAATCGGTCTTTATCTCGAGTTCGACTTCCTGAGTGAGGATTCGAGTCGGGTCGGCGTTATCTGTCACCTTGACTTGAATCGGCCCGGAATAGGTCGATTCCGGAGTTCCGGTGAGAATCACTTTCCCGTCAGGATTAACACTGCAGCTCATGCCGGGGATGACCGGTTCGAAACTGCAGGAGTAGCCCGCACCGGCTCCGCCGGTTACCGTGAAGAGTTCCACCGAGCCGCCGTGTTCAGTCCCGTCGGCAGTGTAGGGGCTCATCCGCGTCCCACTCGGGATACTCTGATTGACAGAGCCTGCCGTGAGTGGGGCATAAACCCTAACCGAGAAGTTCTTGGCGAGAACATCCTGGTTGGCATCCGTGACAACAACCGCACCGCGATATTCCCCAGCGCTTGTACCGACCGGTACAGTTCCGACGAACTTCGCGTTGGAAAGCAAGAACACCCCTTCACCCTCGTAGGGAGCTTCCTTGGTTCCAGTGGCTCCCACCGGAACCAATCCGGGAATCGGATAGCACTTGGCGCGAGAGGGCTTCAAATTGGCGTCGAATTGCGCTTTACACCAAATCGGTTCCACTCCGGCATAATCTGGCCCGGCAAGAGTTTGCGCATAGGTGAGAGAGGTTCCGTGAGGAGCCATAATCGTGGTGTAGTCTGCGGAGTTTCCGCCGGTCACTTCGGCGTAAATCACGCCGCCAGATTCATCCACGAACGGTTTACCTGCTGTCACGCCCTTGTTCGGGTTCAACACGGCATCCGAGTTGGCATCGGCGGTCTGGAACGGTTGGCGCGCCCACGCCAGCGGCGCATACACATCAACCGTCACCGGCAGCGTCCGCTTCACCCCATGACCGTCAGTCAAGGTAAGAGTGAGGCTGTGCGCCCCGATATCACCGGAGCCAAACGCGCCGTTACGAGTGAGCTTAATATCTTTTTGAACCAGCCCATCACACCCCGCGAGGCTACCGCTCAGATAGTTGGATGTGGAGGAATCACATCCTGAAATCACAGCGGAGTCGCTCCGGTCAACAAGCGCGGCACTCCAGCCGTCTTCACCGCTCACGGTGACGCTCGCCCCAGCATCGAGAGCATAGGTGTTCTTCCAGGCTGCGAAGTTGTTCTGGGCGGGACTTCCCGGTCCTGAACCGTTATAAACCGTGTCATCGGTGAGACTCAGGGGACGGGCGTAGTCCGCCAAAGCCACCACCCGGTCGTAGTTCTCTCCCACCGTCCCGCGACGAATCGCGTCTCCGGAAGGAGCCAAGCGCAGCGCCGCAGTGTAGTTGACAACAGTCGGGTTGGTGGTGGCACTGACCCCGTTCGTCCCGGTGACGTCGAGGGAAACCACGTAGCTCCCGGCGCTGCCTTGCACCGGCCAGCCGGTGATATTACAAGCCTCAGCCGTAGAGCCGTTCAGAGCACAAGTCCAGCTCTTCACCTCTTTGGTTCCGTTCGAAACCATAGCTTCCGGCCATTCAGAGCCGTCTGCCCGCACAACTTTCATTCCCTCGGGAAGATTCGAAACCGTGATGGATTTGATAGGCGGCACGGCCGGGTTGCCGTCCGGGCTCGTCACCCACGTTCCCACAATCGAGAACGGCGGCAGGTTGCGTCCCTCCCACACGTAGCGTTCGCGGTCGCTCGGGAAAGTCGGGACGCGGCGGTCATTCGCCTCGAGAGTGAAGGTGCCGGTCGTGGTTTGCCCGTTGGCTGCCACCACGGTTCCGCTGCATTCCCAAGTCGCTTTTCCGGAAGCATCCGTCGCGGCGGGAACAAAGTTCTCGGAAACCGTCCAGGTGCCGGTGTCTTTATCGATGGCGATACCCGCATCTGTCCCGTTCACACTCACGGCTCCCGCGCCGCTCGGCTGCGGGGAGGCACAGGTGAATCCTTGATACTTCGGTTTCCCGGTGCTGCTGGAGGGATCCACCCCGGACAGGGTGCCGGTGGCTTTTTGACCGACTTGACCGGAAATCTTCATGTTCGCCATGGCGGGCGGACGAGTGTCAGTCAAGGTGAAAGACACGTCGACAGGATCCGTCGAGCTGGTCCTCCCGTCCGCATCCGTCTCCGTCAGCACCACCGGGAAAGTGACGTTGGTTCCGGCGTCGCTGGTGACGATTCCGGGCAGCAAGGTGCCGACAATCTTCCCGTCCGGGGTGAGCGCGAAACCGGTCGGCTTGCCTTCTCCGCCAATCGTGACTGTAATCGGATAGTTCCCGTTCCCGTCCGGCGTGACTCTCGGAATCGAATACTTGCCGGTAGACGCGGTCGGATTGTCCGCAGGTGCTTTAGTCTTATCGGGCAGCAATTGCGTGGGATTATCGGTCGCGCTACCGCTGACCTTACCGGTGCCATCCTTCTGGGTATCCACGGTCGCGTCTGTCGGAGCCTGCACCGCAAGGTCGGTTACGACTTTCAGGTGGAAGGTCGCAGTCGCGGTCGGTCGCAAATCCACCCCGTCCCGATTTCGGGTGAGGCGCACCGTCACATCCCCGGAATATAGCTCATCGAAGCTGCCGCCAATCGTGGCTTCCGTACGTGATTGTCCCGAGAAATCAATCCCGGCAGGTCCGCTCACCACCTCCCAGTCGTATCCGCTGGAATTTTCACAGGTCACGTCGTCGCCGCTGTAGACCGGGAAACACGTCGTTTGCGGGACACTCGCCGTGATCTCCTCCATCTGCTGCCCCTTCTTGACGATCACCTGTTCGGGGTTGAGTGTCATCACAATGTGGTTTCGCACCGGCAGTTTCAAGGTGATGTCGACTGAGTTGGCTCGTGTAGCCACGTCTCTCACCACCGCCGTGAACGTGTGCACCGTCGGGCTCGCTCCGGATGGGGTGGTGAAAGTGGCGCAGTATCCGGCGTCCTGACTGTTCCGCGTCGGATCGATGCTGGCGCTGAATCCCGGCTCCGCAGAGTTGATGGAGACAAGCTGATAGCCCTGGGAGCCGTCCCCGCTGCTGATCGAGAAACACTGGGTCAAGGTTTCGCCGTCGAACACCGCCGGGAGAGCCTTCGGGCTCAGATCGATGACGTCACTGGCGGAAACCGTGAAGCTGGTTTGCGCGGTGATGCCTCGCCCGTTAGTGACGGTCACCGTCAACGTGTCACTGACCTTGTCGCCTCCTGTCGGCCAAGTTGCCCCGCTGGCAAGACTCACATTGCCGCTGGAGTCAACCGTCAAAATCTTGTTGGTGGAAGTGAAAGTGAAGGTGCAATCCGAGCAGTTAGAACCATCAATCTCCGCCGTCAAAGGTTGATCGACGGTGTAGGCGCTTCCCTGCACCGGTTTCGCGGTGTGGGGAAGCACAATCGTCATCCCCGAATCCGCCACTTCCAGGTTGACTCGCTTCGTGGTTTTGACGCCGTTCGCCGTCTCCGCCGTGATCGTCACACCGAAGTGCCCCACCTGGTCGTTTTCCGGATAACCGGTGATCTTCCCGGTATTCTCATCGAAACTGAGACCTTGAGGAAGTCCCTCCACCGTCCACTTTGTCACGGTCGGTCCATCCGCCTGCGCCCCGGCTTTCAGGGTCGGGAAATCATTCTCCCCCAGGTTTTTGCCTTCGGTGGCGTTAACCGAGAACGGTCCGGGACCGTTGAAAGGCGCCGGCCACGAGGCTTCGCGAGTATCGGCGACTTTCAAAGTGACGGTCTGTGCCGGATCGGACAGAACCTCGCCGGTCTTTTGACCGTCAACGGTGTTCCAGTTGCCGTTCTTGTCTTGAACCCGCAAAGAAACGGTGTAGCTCCCGGCAGCGTCCTCGGGAAGATTCGTCCACTTCAGGCTGCACACTCCTCCCGTGAACTCGGTGGAGAGCCAAGCGGGAGCAGTTATCTCCGGTCTGGTCGCCGCCACGGCACAGGCAGCGTACTGTCCCGAACCGTCCTGCAACGCGATCGCACTCGTCCCGCTGGGAGTCTTCTTATCTGCATTAACAGTCTGCCCCGCCGTCACATTGGGTTTGCGCGGGTCGGCTATGCTCACCACCAGGTTGGAGCGCTTATGCTGGGGAGGCTGATCCGAATCCACGACGATAACAATCGCCGTGGTGTCCACGCCTTCTTTCGGGGTGCCGTAAATCTCACCCGTGTAGTAATCCAGATAGAGCCCTGTGTCCCCGATCGCACAGTCCACTTGTTCCGTGGCGTGCTCGGCAGCCCGGTTATTAGCCTTGGCGTTACAAGGCTCGGTCGTGAAGTGGTACGGGGGAGTTCCGCCGTCAACGAGTTTCGGAATCGTGATCGGGTTCGTCTGGGCACCTTCAACCGAATCCTTGTCGAGACCTAAACCGATCGTCGGCAAAGTGGGATCCAAGTTATCCTTGATGTCATCCCACTCGTCGCCGCTGAGATCCGTCAAACTATCCGGTTTCTCGATCGGATCGGAGGGGCTCGCGGGGGGATCCTGCACCGCAACCGCTGAACCCGTCGGCGGGCTCTGCGGCTCCACGAACTTCAGATCCGTGTCCACCTGAATGTGGATATAGGCGGTTTTCTCCTGTCCAGCTTTATCCTTCACCTTCAACGTGGCGAAAAGATTCGATGAGGTGATCTTGGTGAAAGCGCCGGAGAACTTGACTTCCAGAGGTAACCCGGGGGCATCGGGTTGCGCGATAGTGACCTTCAAGGTTTTGCCGTCCTTATCCCTCAAAGTTCCGCTCCACGACCCGGTGGTGCCGAGGGCGTCGCCGCTGGGGGTCAGAGCCAAGGCGGAATCCGCCCCGTCAGCGAGGTTCATGAACTGTCCCAAACCGAGAATCGTCACTTCCGAGAACAGGCGCGCCCCGCCGCTGATCGTGGCGACTTTCACCGCGCAGCTCGCCGGATTAGTGCAGTCCGGGGAGTCTGCCAAAACCTGGTTCTTCTCTCTTTGCAACGCGTGGCTCGAGTCCCCGAAGTGACTCTCGATAGCGAGTTCACTCGAGATCCTAATGGTCTTCGGATAATCCGGGTCAGTGAAATCGTCGATGCCGTCGCTTCTCCCCATCGAATCGGTGACCTGCAACTTGGTGAGATCGATTTCCCCGGGAGTTGTGGCTTTGCCGGTGATGGAGCCATCCGGCATCAGGCACAGCCCGGAATCACTCAAGGTTGGAGAAGTGCCGAGTTGCGAGGGGTCTGTGGAAGCCACCTTCAGTCTCCACCCACCTGCGCAAACATCGGGAGCCGAGGCTTTCTCGTGAGGAGAACCCGCCGCGAAACCGAAGGTGTAGGGGCCGAGTCCCCCGTCCACCGCGAAACGGAAGGTAGATCCGTCCGTATTCGCGTAGTTCACGCCAACCGAAGCGGGGAGAAGCTGCTTCTTCACGATTGAAACCGGAGCCACGAAAGTGAAGTCAACCGCCGAGGTGCGGGTGATCCGGCTCCCGGTTCCACCGTCTTGAGTCGAGACTTCCAAAACCAGCCCGGTTCTGTCAATCAGCACGGCGGTTCCGCAGGTCAAAACCTGTTTCCCAGCATTGGAGCCCTCTCCGGGATGAACCTCACAGCCGGGAAGCGGCTGTCCGCTGGAATCCAACAGGCGATAGGTCTTATTGTCCGCTCCGCCGGTGGCGGGGTAGAAAGCCCAACTGTATTGCGGCTCGTTGCGAACAACCCCGACCGGAGTTCCCGGACGGAAGTCAAGAGTGGAAGGCGCCACTTCAACCTGGACAACAACCGGGTTCGAAACCGCGCCGGTGGAGGTGATGGCACGGACGCTCACCGCCTGGGTTCCCGTCACCCCCCGATTGGGGGTGCCGCTCAAAGTGCCGTCGGGGAGAATCGACATCCCCGGAAGATTCACCAAGGAGATCCCCTTCGCTTCATCCTCGGAGGGGCATCCATTGGAGGAATCCCACTGTAACGAAACATAGCACTCAATCTCGGCGCTGTCCTGGTCGAAGTAATCCGCGAGGCTGCGGTTCGCCGGCTTCTGAACGTGAGAAACCCCCTCTTCAAGTCCGGTGACGACGCCGGGATTGGGAGTGACCTGTGTGGGCATCCGGGTGTCGGTGATCTCGACAGTGATGTCGGTCGAATCGCCATCATTCCCGTTCAAGTCTTTCACGACCGCGCTAAACGCCGCCGGATAATCCCCGACCTCAGGCTTATCCGAGTCGTAGGTGGCGACGAACTGGAAAGTGGCGGGAGTGACTCCGTCACCGAGAATTTGAGTTCCGACAGTGGAGCTGTTCAAGGTGATTTCCTCCGTGCCGCCGGTGGCGGTGGTGCTGGTGACCTTCAAGTTCAGCCCCGCGGGGAAACTACCGTTCGGGGTCAGACTCAGCTGCGTGTATTGTCCCGAACCTTCCGTAATCGGCACGGCACCGCTCGAGTTGGACTTCAAATCCAAAACCACTCTATCGGTGTCGAAAACCGGTTTCCGCGTGTCTTCGCGAGTGAGGTTCAAGGTGACCGTCCGGGCACACGGAGCAGCGGCGGCGCCGCTGTTGACGCAGCTGACCGTGTCGGAGTCACTAACCACAAGCCGCAGCTCCGGGAACGGAGAGTTGCCCAGAGTTTCCCCGATAATGTTTCCGTTCGAGTCAATCTTCAGTCCCGAAGGAGAGCCATCCTCGTTCGGGATCAGGTAACGCCCGGATTCGGTTGTCGCCTCGATCCAGGTGCCGCCCTGCTTCACCTGGAGTTTGTAGGTGTAAGGCGCCTGCCCCCCGGTGGGGTTGATGGTGGCGGATAGCGTCTTTCCTTGACTGGTTTGCAGCGAGGTTCCGGCGGTGTAGGCGGTTCCGCCGATCGCTTTAGCCGCAACAGTTTCGGTGGCGACCTTGAAACTGCTGCCGATCTTCAGCGGAACCTGGACGGTCAGTTTCGTCTTCGCCGCCGCAGTCCCGTCCTTACCGGTCAAGGTGATGCTGATTAAAGTTCCGTCCAAGGGAGTCGCCACCTGCGGGGTTCCGGTGATGGTTCCGTCCGACCCCATGCTGAGACCGGCGGGCAGCCCCTGAGCCGCAAAGGTGAAATTGTTCCAGTCATAGGTGAAGGTTTGTCCCGAGACCGTGACCCGCGCCCCGATGCCGTCCGCTCCGGCTCCGGATTTCAAGGTATCGGCGATGCTATTAGCCGGATATTTTGTTCCGACCGTTCCGTCTTGCAGGGTGCCGGCGCTGATCTTCGGGAGGACAATCATCCTGAGCCAGCCTTCGGAGCCGTTCAGGGCGGAGGTTCTAGCCTTGATCTGCGGCAAAGTGAATTTTTTAGAGCCGTCGAAAACTCGACCGCTCCGATCGGTCACTTTGACCGGAAGGTACAAAACGGTAGGTGTGTTGACCTCAGCCGTCGAGCTGCCGGTTATCTTCAAGATCTGCCCCGCAGCCGCCCCCGCCTGATCCGGCGCCGCGTTGAATCCCAGATTCTGGAAAGTTTGACGATCGGCAATGGTGTTGTCTCCAGCCAGTTCCATCGACTGATAGGTGTTGAACCCGCCCGGATTCGTTGTTCCCGAAGCCTCTCCGCCTTGAACCCAAATCTGAATCGGACTCCCATCCGGATTCACAATCTCCTGACCAGCGATCACCGTCGGCAGAATCGGATCGACGAGCCGGATCGGGGCGGCGATACTGATGTTGAAAGGAACCGGGGCTTGCGGTTGGTTGTTTTCCCAGGCGGCTAATCCCGTGGAATCAGTCGCGCTCACCTGGAAACTCACCGTGGCGCTTTGCTCAGACGCCGCCAAGGTCGGGGTTCCGAGGATCTGCCCGTTGCCTTGATGGAACTTTAGTCCGTGACCGAGATCGAAAACCCCGTTGATCTCGGGAATCGGTCTTCCCGCCGAGTCGGTCAGCGCGAAGGTAAATGGATTGTTGGTTTTATCTTTGTCGACCGTCACCTGACCGAAGAACTGCTCCCCGACCCCGGCGAACCTCGCCACCGCCGATTCTCCGGCTCCGACAGTATCTCCGGTTTGCTGCGGAAGAACCTTCGGGTGAACCTGCACCAAAACGTTCCAAGTCGTCGGAGTGCCGTTGTCCTCGTCGGTCAAGATCTTGACGCTGCTGCGGAACGCCCCGGACTGGGTGGCGGTTCCGCTCACCTTACAGGAGTTCGTCGCCGGATCCGCGCTGATAGTCAAACCTTCGGGCTGACCCCCTGACCACTCACAGGATTGAATCCTCGCGCCTTCCACCTCTAAACCATGAACTCCGGGTTGATCCTCGTTGACGGTGAGTTCGATGGGGTCTTCATTCACGCGATACGGCACGACTTCCAACATGCCGTTGGCGACGATAGGAGACTTCGTGAGATCAACGGAATCAACTCCGGGGAGAACCACGTTCAGTTGGTGTTGGGTATCGTCCCAGGTGGGTTCGCTCATCCCGGAGGTGTCCAACTGACCGATCCAGTCACCGTTTTTGTCGGTGGTGAAACTATCCACCAAGAGAGTGGAGCTGTCGGCGAAGAGCCGGTAGGTTCCCAGCGGGGCGAGACCCGAGACCTTCACGTGCACCATGTCGTCCTTGATGACGGTGGTGCGCTGAGACCAGCTGGCGCCATCGAGGCTGGTTCGCAAGAAAGCCTGCCAGGGGAACATGGCGAAGTTCACGTTGTAGATGGTGGAGTAGGCGTCTTTGCCACACAGCCCTTCTGGTTTCTGTTTGATGCCGGTGCCGGTGCCGGTGCCACCGGAATCCACCCAGGAACGGAACTGTTCGGCTGTCGGGTTCCAAAAACCATACTGGGCATCAATGGTCTGGGCATTCTCGATTTCGGAGCCGTTCAAGACAGGTTCCCCGCCTGTAGTTTGCACCAGCTGCACCATAACGTGGTTCATGCGATTGTTGCGGGTGATAATCGAGAACTTTCCGCCACCATCAACTAAGAACTCGTAGGTGCCGTCGTTCTTCACTTTGCCCCAGCCCACAACGGCATTATCTGGATCCGGGTAATCCGGCCCCATGGTTCCTTCGGTTTCCGGAATCCAGGCGATGACGTAGTAGTTCAGATCATCGCCTCTGGCGGGTTGGTCTCCCATTTTCGATTGCATGGTCGGCTGCCAGTCCAGATCGGAGGAGTATGTCCTCCCGTCATAGGGGCTGGGGTCGTAGTTCCGGAATTTGTTTTGCGCGTAGTCCCAAAAAACGGTTCCGGTGATCTTATACCAGTTTGCCGCCCTTGCGGGGTTACAGGAACCGGGGGTTTCCCCACTGTTCTTCTGCGTCACTTTGACCCCGCGATTGGCTGGGCCGATGAAGACCTTATCTGCCAGGGCGAAGTTGTAGCCGGTAACTTGACCACTGCCCCACTTGACGTTATTAGCTAAACCATTGCTGACGACCGCCTTCGACAAAGAATTGCCGTTATTGGGAGACCACACGAGACGATACTGATCGGTCTGCACCCCGACGCGAACTAACTGATCTTTCGAGGAGGAGCTGCTTGAACCACTCCCGGTGAAGTGGTGAGTGATTCCCTTGGAGTCCACGAAGTCACGCAGGGCAATCTTGTAGTTACCTTCGCTATCGCTGGTGGCATAGAAACGCGGGGACCAGGCGCCGGCTCGCGTCGTACCGTCATACCAGCGGGCGAAAACGGTTAGACCGGGAATGCCGTCTTCTCCCGGCACTTTATCGTCTTTCCATCCACCCCAAGACCAGGACTTCTCCAAGACGCCGCGTTTGCCGCCGACGTGTTTGAAAACAGTGCCGGAGACATACTGGGCAACAGAGGGGAAGTCCTTAGCGTCGGATGGAACGAGCGTATTGCTGTTCGGATCGCAAACACTGGAGTCCACCACAGTCGCCCGGCAGCCCGAATTGGTCGCCAGGTCATACGTCACGACGCTTTTCGCGACGGAACTGACAGCGGAAGTTGCCGTTTGCGCCGTGGCGCTGAGGGAAATCTCGGCGGGTTGCGCTGTCGAAACCGCAGGGTGAGAGCGATTCGGCAAGGTCGGAAAAGCCAGAGCCGGAGTTGCCACAGCTGGAATCGCCGACAGCAAAGTCGTCGTCAATATGGTTGCGGAGACCGCCGCTAACGTCTTTGTCAGTTTCATGTTCTCATCCCGTCTGTACATGGAGAGTCCCCATTACATCTAACGTCATCGTCAGTTTGGATTCAAATATTAGAGATTTGTGCAGACAAATTTTTAAAAATAATTTCAAAACCAAATCCGAGGAGGCTTGCGGGGGCGGCAATCTGTTCGGAGGCGCTAAATTCCCGGTTGTCTTTCGGGGTTAAAAGTGATGGCGCCCCGAACCGAAGGGTTCGGGGCGCTTGCAGGTTTTAGTGCGGCGGTTTCCTACTCTCCCACACACCGGCGTGTGCAGTACCATCGGCGCGGGCAGGCTTAGCTTCCGGGTTCGGGATGGGACCGGGCGTTTCCCTGCTACTATGACCGCCGCCACAAAAGCGGGCCGTCAAACCATCAATATTTAGTTTGAGTTGAGCAACCCAGCCGTATACTTTGGCTGGTTGGTTTGTTTTCGTATAGCGGTAGCGAGTATCTGCGACATGCAGGTTTCGCAATGTCTCGTTTCATTGTTGTTCCCCGTCCACGACAAGTCGCGTGGTGGGTGTTTGTTTGTGTTGTTCTCGGCCGATTAGTACCGGTAAGCTCCACACCTCACGGTGCTTCCACGC
>NZ_VUMY01000017.1 GCF_009695935.1 Mobiluncus porci | reverse complement strand
TGGCTTGAGGAAGCGTGGTCGCTCAACGGATAAAAGGTACCCCGGGGATAACAGGCTGATCTTGCCCAAGAGTCCATATCGACGGCATGGTTTGGCACCTCGATGTCGGCTCGTCGCATCCTGGGGCCGGAGTAGGTCCCAAGGGTTGGGCTGTTCGCCCATTAAAGCGGTACGCGAGCTGGGTTCAGAACGTCGTGAGACAGTTCGGTCCCTATCCGCTGCGCGCGTTGGAGTCTTGAGGAGGCCTGTCCCTAGTACGAGAGGACCGGGACGGACGAACCTCTGGTGTGCCAGTTGTTCTGCCAAGAGCATGGCTGGTTTGCTACGTTCGGGAGGGATAACCGCTGAAAGCATCTAAGCGGGAAGCCTGCTCCAAGACCAGGACTCCATCACATTTTGTGGTGAGGCCCCCTGTAGACTACGGGGTTGATAGGCCGGGCGTGGAAGCACCGTGAGGTGTGGAGCTTACCGGTACTAATCGGCCGAGAACAACACAAACAAACACCCACCACGCGACTTGTCGTGGACGGGGAACAACAATGAAACGAGACATTGCGAAACCTGCTTGTCGCAGATACTCGCTACCGCTATACGAAAACAAACCAACCAGCCAAAGTATACGGCTGGGTTGCTCAACTCAAACTAAATATTGATGGTTTGACGGCCCGCTTTTGTGGCGGCGGTCATAGCAGCAGGGAAACGCCCGGTCCCATCCCGAACCCGGAAGCTAAGCCTGCCCGCGCCGATGGTACTGCACACGCCGGTGTGTGGGAGAGTAGGAAACCGCCGCACTAAAACTTTTACTGTGACGCCCCAGGAACCCTCCTGGGGCGTCACACGTTTTAACCCACTAACCCAGGGGAGAACTGCTTGAAAACGACTATGCAGGGGGAAACTGATAAAAGCGGCTACGCCGTCGGGGTCGCACCCTTCCGGTTCCGTTCCTTTCGGTCACTACACCGGAGAGGTGCGACCCGCTCCGGCTCCGCCTGACCCGCCGGCTGCGACTGACCCGCCGGCTGCGACTGACCCGCCG
Organism: Mobiluncus porci; assembly: GCF_009695935.1. Lineage (GTDB taxonomy): Bacteria > Actinomycetota > Actinomycetes > Actinomycetales > Actinomycetaceae > Mobiluncus > Mobiluncus porci. The sequence continues at coordinate 58,985 of NZ_VUMY01000017.1, read as the reverse complement.
GCTGCGACTGACCCGCCGGCTGCGACTGACCCGCCGGCTGCGACTGACCCGCCGGCTGCGACCGACCCGCCGGCTGCGCCTGACCCGCCGGCTGCGCCTGACCCGCCGGCTGCGCCTGACCCGCCGGCTGCGCCTGACCCGCCGGCTATTTCTCGTAGATGGAATCGATTTCGCGAGCGTATTTTTTCAAGACAAGGTCGCGGCGAACCTTTAGTGACGGAGTTAACAACCCGTTGTCCACAGTAAAGTCACTCACAATCACTCGCACCTTGCGGATGGACTCGGCGCGAGAAACTGCCTCCGAAGCGCGGGCTGCTCCCCGCATCAGCGATTCCTGCACAGCCGGGTGAACGGCTGCCGCCGCCGCGTCCATCGGTGGCAACTTGTGGTTCGCTAACCAAGTCGGCAACATCTCGCGATCCAGAGTCACCAGAGCCGAAACGAAGGGACGTTTATCCCCGATGACGACCACGTTGGAAACCAGAGGATGACCACGGAATGCGTCTTCCAGTGGAGCCGGAGAAACGTTCTTACCCGAGGCCGTCACAATCAGTTCCTTCTTCCGACCAGTAATGGTGAGAAAACCGTCATTGTCGATTTCTCCCAAATCTCCAGTAGCAAACCATCCCTCTTTATCAAGAGCCTCGGCAGTGGCCGTCGGATTGTGCCGATAACCGCGCATGACGAGATCGGAGCGCACAAAAATTTCACCGGCTTCATCGGTCTTAATCTCCACTCCTGGCAAGGGGCGTCCGACTGACGGTATCCGCACCTCTGGCACGTTACCGGTGACCGGCCCGGCTGTCTCAGTCAACCCCCAGCCCTCAATCACATTGAGGCTTATCCCGCGATAGAAATGACCGAGCCGCGCCCCCAAAGGCGCCCCACCACTGATGACATACTTACAATCTTTGCCAAGAATCTCGTGAATTTTCGAAAACACCAGGCGATCGGCCCACGCGTGTTGGCGCTTCAGTCTCCAGCCAGGGCCTTTGGGGTCATCAAGGGCCTGTGAATAGCGAATCGCCTGGTTCACCGCCCAAGAAAACACGGTGTGTTTCAAACCTTTGCCGGCTTTCACCTGGGCGGCAGTATAAATCTTTTCCAACACCCGCGGCACCACTGTCATCGCGGTGGGTTTGAAGTTCTGCAAATCGCTCAACAGATTCTTCACATTTGGGATGCAGGCCAGCATTCCCCGCCCCGAGAGAACCGTAAAAGAAGCAAAACGGGCGAAAACGTGAGCCAGTGGCAAGAGCAGCAGAAACCTGGTGCGTTTATTATCGATGACCTCGGGTAGTGCATCGCCAATCATCAAGGCCATATAGCAAAAATTGCGTTGCGTCAGTTCCACGCCCTTCGGCTTTCCAGTGGTTCCGGAAGTGTAAACCACTGAGAGCAGGGAATCGAGATTCACGTTTGCCAGACGATCTTTCACTTCCTGCTTGGATACTCCCGCCCCGAGAAGGCGAATCTGGTCCAGGGCGCCGTCCTCCATTGCAAAAACTCCCAGGTCAACCTGACGCCCAGTGGATTCCACCAGCCGCTGCTGGGTGGCGGTGTCGGTGATCACAAGTCGAGAACCGGTATCTTCCAAGATCCAATCGACTTGGCTGGCAGCATCGGTTTCATAAATCGGCACCACGGTCAGTCCCGCTGATTGCCCCGCATAGTCAACGAGAACCCAATCATAGGAGGTCCCCGCCATGATGGCGATGCAATCCCCGGGATTGAGCCCCATACCGATGAATCCGCGCGCCAAATCAATAATCTGGGTAGCCAAGGTGGAAGCCGTAATCTCCTCCCAGCCTTGTTCAAAGGGTTTTGGACGCATCATGACCACGGCATGAGGGGTTCGCCTCGCTCGGGCAAAGAACAGAGCTGGAATGGAGTCAGTCTCCTCAAGATGAATCTGAGGTGAAGTTGAATAATAGTTGAGCGTCAAAATAACCTCCCGAGAAATACTCTTATGATTATTGCAAAAATGCTTGAAGAGCGGAAAATCAACCTGAAATTTGGTGAAATCACGCCTTAATTCATCCGATTCGGCCAATAAACATTCATAATAGTAGAAGAATTGCCGATTTTATTGGTGAACCTTACAGTCAAGTCAAACTAGCACATTGTGGAGTGAAAACGGGGGAGGGATCCATGAGTATTCCAGCAGTGGGACCCTCCTTGCCGTCTTTAAACACCGCCGCGGCGGCTGCCAAAGCGGCGCAAGTGGCCACCCAGAATGTGCAAAATGCCCAGAGTAATGTCAATGCGGCTGCCGCAAATATGGGGGCACAGACCCAGGCAGCCACTACCGCGAGTGGAACCCCACTCGCTCCGAACTCGGCGGCGGCGGGAATGATGGCAGCGGGTTTGCAATCGGCGCAATCCACCGCGGGGGCGGCAGCCAAACCTGCCCCCGCCACCCCTGGAGGTTCGATGCTCGCTACCCAGCTTCTTCCCAACACTGCCGCTGCCTCTGCGCGGCTTGATACCGCGCTGTCTTCGTCAGGATCTTGGCAAGGCATGGCTGCTCAAAGTCAGCAAGGAGCCGGCTCCACCGGAGCTATGGCGCGGATGCTGCAATCTTTTTCCCAATCCACGGTGGCACCGGGGACGGGAACCGTGAACACTTCTTCGGGACAGGGCCAAATTATTCCTCCGGGGCAAGGCGGGGCGCTGTTTGCTGCAGCACAGGCTGGAGGCGCGACTGTTGCCGGTCAAGGCGCCGCCGCTGCTCAAACTGCCGCAGGTACTGCCGGAGGGCAAGCGGCGGGTCAGCCCGCGGGGGCGGCCCCGAACGCGGCGGCTACGGCTGCCAATATTGCGAGCCATGCCCAGGCCGCTACCAGCGCCGCGACCGATGGGGCGGCGAACCAGACTGCGGGGGCTAATCAGCCGGCTGCCGGTGCCGCCACCTTGCGCGCTGAGGGGGCGCAACAAAATGCTGCCGGCGCGGCGGCGACCGCCGGAAAGTCGGCTCCTCCTGGAACCCCGGTGCCTCTTGGTGACCCCACCGCGGCGGTTCGCCCTGAAACGGCGGCGCGCCAGCAGGTGCAAGCCGCCCAGCAAGCTGCTGCCCAACAGGCCCAGTCAGCTCCCGCTGTGGAGGGGAAGTCACAACCAGCGGGAACCAACCCGCGCGCCCAAACCGCCGGACCGGACGCCTCCATGGTGGCGGGAGTCCCCACCCCCCTGACGCCCCAAGATCCGGCTCCGAAAGCCGGTCAACTCGGGATTGGCCCCAGTCAAGGCGAGGATCCGATTGTGATGAGCCAGGCCGCTGCGGCTTCGGGTTTTGCCGCGAAACTTCAACAATCCTTGAATCTGAACCTCGGAATCCCGGGGCTCACTCCCGCCAATATGATTAGCGCCGTGGGGTTGCTGATTTTGGGACTGGTGATTCTGCGGATTTTCGTCAACGGAGTCTCCGCCAATGATGTCGTGGCCTTGAGTTTCGCTGCGATTATCGGGGTGATGTTGATGGTGGCACCTTGGGCGATGAAGCCCAAGAAGTGACCGATTTGATTACGCCGTTGGGTCTGACCCGCCGGCTTCGTTTTATGCCGGAGAGGTCTGATCCGCCGGCTGAGCCTCGTTTTAGCAGTTGTAGTACATCTCGAACTCGAAGGGGTGCGGGTGGATGAAGAGCTGCTGGACTTCATCGGCGCGCTTCTGGGAGATCCAGGTCTCGAGGAGATCTGTCGTGAAGACATCTCCTTCAGTGAGGAACTCGTTGTCCTCTTCCAGAGCTTTGAGCGCCAAATCCAAAGACGGCGGCAATTTTTCAATGTCGCGGTATTCCTCGGGTGGGAGCTCGTAGAGATCCTTGTCGATGGGATCGGCGGGTTCGATGCGGTTCCTGACCCCGTCGAGGCCCGCCATCAAGATCGCGGGGAACGCCAAATACGGGTTCGCCGACGGGTCGGGGACACGGTACTCGATGCGTTTGGCCTTTGGTGAAGTCCCCGTAATCGGAATCCGTAGGCAGGCGCTGCGGTTTCGCGCGGAATAAACCAAGTTCACCGGCGCCTCGAAACCGGGCACCAAACGCCGGTAGGAGTTGATGGAGGGATTCGTGAACGGCAAGATGGCGGCCGCGTGACGCAACACCCCGCCGATGAACCAGCGAGCCATGTCGCTCAAACCGCCGTAGCCGGACTCGCCGTAGAACAGGGGATCCCCGTCTTTCCACAGCGAAACATGGCAGTGCATTCCCGAGCCAGCCTGGCCACACAGCGGCTTCGGCATGAAAGTCACGGTCTTACCGAGCTCGATAGCTTTGTTCTTCACAATGTATTTAAACACGGTGAGGTTATCGGCGGCGTGGAGCAAAGTTGAGTAGGTGTAGTTGATTTCTTGTTGACCGGCCGAGCCAACCTCGTGGTGGGCGCGCTCAATCTCGAAGCCGGTTTCTTGGAGGGCCCGAACAATGGCGTCGCGGATGTCGGCGTTCTTATCCATCGGGGAAACCGGAGCATACCCTTGTTGAAAAGGAATTTTATCCCCCAGGTTGTGCCCTTCCTCATAGTCTCCGGCGGTCCAAGACGCTTCATCGGAAATGATTTTCACGAAGGTGTCGTGGGGATCGGCGCGATACTGGATGGAATCAAAGAGGTAAAACTCCGGTTCGGGAGCTAAGAAACAGGTATCGGCAATCCCCGTGGATTTAAGATAAGCCTCGGCTTTTTGGCACACGCCGCGAGGGTCGCGACTGAAGGGCTCGTTGGTGAAGGGGTCAACGATGGAAGAGTACAGCACCAGGGTCGGCTCTTTGCGGAACGGGTCAACAAAGGCGGCCGTTGGGTCGGGTATGAGTTTCATATCCGACTCGTGAACTTCCGTGAAGCCCTTGATGGATGACCCATCGAACATCATTCCGTTTTCGAGAGTGTCTTCCAGCATATTGGTCGGAATCGTCATGTGCTGCATCGTTCCGTAAAGGTCGGAAAAACGCACATCGATGAAACGGATGTTTTTTTCTTTCACGAAATTAATAACTTGGCTTGAATTGCTAAACATTTATGCCTCCTGCAAGGTAAAAGAATTACAGCATTATTGTTAGAGATTTTACCGATTGGGGACTTTGCTCTCCAAATCGGGCTCCGAGTAACGTCCCAGCCAGTAGCGGGTTATACTAGGAAAACGACAGGGGAGCGAAATTCGCTGAGAGTGTCGGTAGCGGCTTTGAGACGCTGCGGGCAGACCCTCGAACCTGGGCGGATAATGCCGCCAAGGAAGTCGAGTCGATCTCGAGAACGCATCTAAACCGCGGTCTTTTCCCCCGCTCTGGAAATAAGGAGCAGATTTATGTTTGAAAACTTGGGGTTGTCTAAAGGACGCTCCCGCCACGTTGGCGCGGGGTTAGTTACCGGCGGCATTGTTTTGAGTGCCGCTTTGGCCTTGGCCGGATGTACCTCATCCACACCGGCAAGTAAAACTGCGTCCCCCTCCGCCAGCGAGGGGAGCAGCAACGGCACCGTGACGCTGGTGGCCTACGACTCTTTCCCGTTGAGTGACGAAACCAAAGCGGCTTTCGAAAAAGAATCCGGCTATAAACTCAATGTCGTCAAGAGCGGCGACGGGGTGGAGATGACCAACAAGGTCGTCTTGACCAAGGACGCTCCGCTCGGGGATGCGGTTTTCGGAATGGATAACAACACGGCTCAAGATGCCGTGAAAGCCGGCGCTCTAGCCGATTTCAGCGAGAAACTTGCGCCGAGCGTGGAGAAAATCCGCGGGGAAGAGAAGCAACTCGTGCCCGTGGACCAGGGCGAAGTTTGCGTGAACTATGACATTGCCTATTTCAAGGACAAGGGGCTGAACCCACCGGCGAGTTTTGATGACTTGGCAGCCGCGCCCTACAAGGGCCTGACCGTGGTCGAGTCCCCCCAGACTTCCACTCCCGGACTGGCTTTCATGCTCGCAACGGTGAATGCGAAGGGCGAAGCCGGTTGGCAAGAATACTGGAAGTCATTAAAGGCCAACGGCGTGAAAGTTGTGGATTCTTGGGACACGGCCTTCAATGCCGACTTCACTGCGGGCGGTAACGAAAACAAGTCGGCAGCCTTCCCGATTATGGTTTCCTACGCATCCTCTCCGGCTTGGGCCGTAAACGAAGCGGGAGATGCGTCTACTATCGGCAATGTGCCGGCGACCTGCTACAGCCAGACCGAATATGCCGCGGTGCTTGCCAACGCGAAGAATCCCGAAGGGGCTGCGGCTTTGGTGAAGTTCTTGACCGAGGAAACCGCCCAGAAGGATCTCACAGAAAACAACTACATGTATCCGGTGTTGGATTCCGTGACACTGCCCGAGCCCTTGGCGAAATTCGGGGCTCCCTCCGGACAGGCGCAGTCTTTGGATCCGGTGAAGGTGAGCGAAAACCGCGAAAATTGGGTTCGTTCTTGGACCGAGATTATGGGCTAGGAGCGGTGGGATAAAACCGGGTGTTTATAGTCGGTGTCTTGTCTGTAACCCGTGCGATTTCGGCATTCAGTGGAAATAGCGGCAGCGATGGCCAAAATCGCACGGGTTACAGAGACCACCGGTGGTATTAATCCGGAAAATCCATGAATTTCTAGTCCAGCAGAACTTGGAGCCCCCTCCAGGGGCTGTTATTGGGTGAGAAATAGGAAAATCAACATGAAGTCGGAGAAAACAGTCCCCAGGATTCTGTTGGCGCTGGCTGTGGCCGTGCCGCTGGGATTCTGGGGACTGTTTTTTCTCCTTCCGACTGTGAAGTTGATTTGGCTCGGGATTAGCGGGGGAGTCTTGCCCGGTTCGCTGAGTTTCGGGGAAGCCTGGCGGGAAATTCTCGGGAGGGGACGCACCTGGTCAGTGTTGTTTTGGACCCTCGCGATGGGGCTGGCCGGAACAATGTTTTCGGTGGTGCTTGGAGTCGCGGGCGCATGGGTTCTCTACGGTTTGCGGTTGCCGGGGCGACGTGTGTTTCGGGCTTTGCTCGGGGTGCCGTTTGTTTTGCCTTCCGTGGTCGTGGGGGTGGCTTTCCAAAATCTCCTGGCTGCCTCGGGACCTTTGGGATTCCTGGGGCTCGAAGGCACCCGCACGGCGATTGTTCTCGGGATGGTGTTTTTCAACTTTTCCCTGGTGGCGCGCGTGGTCGGCAATGCCTGGGTTCGCCTCGACCCGCGGGTCGTGTGGGCGGCTCGGGTTCTCGGAGCCACGCCGGCGCGGGCATTTCTGACGGTGACTTTACCGCGGTTGTTGCCCTCCATCCTGGCTGCTGGCTCCCTGGTATTTTTGTATTGCATCACCTCCTACGGGCTGGTGAGGGTTCTCGGGGGAGTGAAAGTTACGACTCTCGAGGTGGAAATCTATCTTGAAACCGCGGCCTATTTGAACCTTCCCGGGGCGGCCGTTTTGTCCATCATCCAGATTCTGATTGTCTTGGTGGCGCTCGGGATAAACTCGCTGGCGCGGGCTCGTTTCGAGCGCGCCGCCGGTGAACTTCGCGAGGTGGCGCCACGGGCGATTGGCCGCGAAGACTGGGTGGCTCTGGTGTTGTTTGGCTTCGGATTTTTGCTTGTTGTGGTGCCGTTGGCGGGGCTCGTGGTGGCGTCGCTGAGGCGGGGAGGCGAGTGGACCTTAGATAACTTCGCTGCTCTGGGACGGCCCGGATTGGTGGCGAGCCTTCCCGGGACGGCCTTGGAGGCGGCAGGGTATTCGCTCTTGGTCGGGTTGATTTCAACGTTGATTACTTTGGCTATGGGCTTGTCGGTGGCGGTAGTTTTATCGCGGCGAGTCCACTCCCCGCTTTGGCGTCGCACTCAAGAATTCCTAGATGTCTTGATGGCTTCCCCCCAAGGAGTGAGCGCCGTCACCGTCGGATTCGGGATGTTGATAACTTTGCAAGCACCACCGTTTTCGATGAGCGCCAATGCGTTTTTCTTGGGCGGGGTGGCTTCGATTGTGGCTCTGCCACTGGTGTTGCGCTCTGTTTTGCCGACAATGCGAGCGATTCGACCGCGGATGCTCGACGCGGCGGCGACTTTGGGAGCCTCGCCTTTGCGGGTGTTCTGGACTTTAGAGTTTCCGGTGTTGTTTCGGGTCAGCGGGGTCGGGGCAGGTTTCGCTTTCGCGATTGCGCTAGGTGAATTCGGGGCCACAAGCTTCTTGGCGAGACCTTTGAGTCCGACCTTGCCGGTGGCGATTTTCGCGCTGTCTTCGAAGCCGGAGATTGTTGCTCAAGGCGCGTCGTCGGCGGCTTCGGTGTTATTGGCAGGGCTTTGCGCGCTGGCGATGTTCCTCGCGGAGAGTGTATCTGGCGGGGTCTCGCTACGCCACCTGGGTCAGGCCACTTCCGGCTACGCTGCGCTACGCCGTCAGGTACCGACCCGGTGGCTACTCTCGAGCAAAGTCGACGGGTCGGAGCGGAGCCAGCGAAGCCTGCGGGTCGGTTTTCCTGGGGCGCGAAGCCTGCGGGTCGGTTTTCCTGGGGCGCGAAGCCTGCGGGTCAGACCTCTCTGGTGTAATGAGCGAAGCGAGTGTAACCAGAAGGGTCTGACCCCAAGGCGTAGCGACCAAATCTTTAAGGAGTCAACAAATGGTTAAAGGCCTCGAAATCAAAGGCGTAAGTTTCGCCTATCCTCCCGCCTCCCGCGCATTGGCTCCGGTTCCGGTTTTGGATTCAGTAAACCTCTCTCTCGAGCCGGGATCCGTCACCGTCCTGCTGGGTCCCTCCGGTTGCGGGAAGTCGACATTGCTCCAGGTCATCAGCGGGCTTCTTTGCCCCACCACCGGAACCCTCACCTGGGACGGCGAAGATCTCTCAGGAGTCCCGGTCCACCGGAGGGGCTTCGCGATGCTTTTCCAAGACGGGGAACTCTTCTCCGGTCGGAACGTGGGCCGCAATGTCGCTTATGGGCTAGAGATGTTGCGCCCGAAACCGTCTCGGGTTAAGCGGGAGGCCCGCGTCGCGGAAATGTTGGAACTCGTTCACCTGGAAGGATTCGAGAACCGCGAGGTGGGGACACTCTCCGGGGGACAGGCTGGTCGCGTGGCGCTGGCCCGCGCTCTCGCTCCGGCGCCGCGGCTCTTGCTCCTGGATGAGCCTTTATCAGCCCTTGATGAACAGTTGAAATACGAACTCGCCGCCGACATCCGCGACATTCTCCGCGCGGAAGGCACGACGGCGCTCTATGTCACCCACGACCAGGCCGAGGCCGAGCTCGTCGCTGACACTGTTGGGGTGATGGACAAAGGCAAAATCCTCGCGCGGGGGCAGCTCGCTGATCTCCGCGCGAATCCGCCCACCCCCGAAATCGCCAAGTTCCTCCGGGTGTAATCAGTATAGTGGCCATTTACAGATTGGTTTAGTCGCTCTATACTAAATAGTGCGAAGAAATGACCTCTTGAAACGACTGCGTAAAATCGCGAGTGAAAAGGGGCTGACCTTTGAGCTTGTCGAGGGTGGTAATCACACCAAGGTGAGGATTGGCGGGAGGACTTTGATTGTCCCCAGACATACGGAAATCAACGAGATGACTGCTCGAGGTATTTTGAAAGATGCGGAAAAGGAAAGTAGTGAGAGTGATGATTGATGTGAAGTTGAACCGTTCGGGCAAATGGTGGGCCGCTGAGGTTCCGGTAGGGGATCGCACTTTTTACACCCAGGGTCGCGATCTGGCCGAGGTAAAGATGATGGCCGAGGACGTGTTGAAGATGTGCGCCGAGGATGAGACCTTGCCAAACCCGGAATCTATGGAGGTAAACCTGGTTCTTCCGCGTGCTTTCGCTGCCGATATTGCCGCGTATCGCAGCGACCAGGAGGCGGCACAGGTGGCGGCCGAGAAGTCGCGAAAAACTCAGTCGACGCTGGTGGTGCGACTCCGTGGTGAAGGCGTGAAGGTTGCTGATATCGCGGCCATGCTCGGCATCACCAAGGGACGTGTTTCCCAACTCGCCAAGGCATAACTTTTGGCATAGCGAATACCAAACCAAACCCGCGAGTTCCCCGCCGCGCCGCACCGGCGTTGCTAGGATTGGAACAGTCGATTCGAAGGGGAAACACCGATGCCTGAGGCGAATTTTTCCATTGATTCCGCGCGTTCCATGGCCGAGAATGCTCGCGCTCTTGAGGAACTGCTCACAAGATACAGCGCCGAGAGCGACTCGAGTCGCATGAAGGGAAGCCTCCTCGAGCAGCTCACTAAGGCTTTCCTCGAGCGCGACAATGTTTATCGTGAGCGTTTCGCCAAGGTGTTTTACTGGAACGAATGGCCCGGCAGGGATGACAGGAAAGACCATGGCATTGACCTGGTCGCGATTCCGAGCGTTTCCATGCCGGAAAACGGCGAGGTCACCAAGGACACTCCGGCGGTTGCAATTCAATGCAAGTTTTATGCCGAAGGCACCAAAATCAAGAAGGAGAACATCGATTCCTTCCTGGCTGCTTCCTCCAAGCGGGTTTTCGTGGAGCGCCTTTTCATTGATACTACCGAGGGGGAATGGTCGGAGGAAGCCGAGGCAGAAATCCTTGACACGAACCCGCCCTTGACCCGCATCGATATGGAGCGCCTTAGGGCCTCAAACGTTGACTGGTCGACTTTCATTGTTGATTCGGACACGCCCCCGGAAACTCGCCCGCGCAAGACCCCGCGCGACCACCAGGTTCGCGCCATCACCGACGTGATGGAGGGTTTCAAAACCCATGACCGGGGAAAGCTCGTCATGGCCTGTGGAACCGGGAAAACCTTCACTTCCCTTCAAATCGCCGAGCGTTTCGCCAAGGATCGAGAGGAAAACGCCCGCGTGTTGTTCATGGTGCCATCCCTGGCCCTAATGAGCCAGACGATGCTCGAATGGGCGCTCGAGTGCCAGCTCAAGTTCACGCCGTGGAGTGTGTGTTCCGACACAGAAGTGGGTCGCAAAAAGAAGAACCCCGACGACCTGGTAAGTTATTCCGCGGTGGATCTCCCGATTCCACCAACGACCGACCCGGAAAAGCTTGCCACTTCACTCACCTCGCGCCCCCTCGAGGGTCTCCAGGTCGTTTTCGCCACCTACCAGTCGATCGACGTGGTTCACCAGGCCCAAGAGCTGGCGGGCTCCCAGTTGTCTGATTTTGACTTGATTATCTGTGACGAGGCCCACCGCACGACCGGCAAGACCCTGGCGGGGGAAGACAAGTCGGCTTTCGTCCGGATTCACGACAACGCCTATATCCGCGCTGACAAGCGGCTCTATATGACGGCGACGCCGAAAATCTATAACGACAGCGCCAAGAACATGGCGAAGGAAAAAGACGTGGTTTTGGTCTCGATGGACGATGAAGCCATCTTTGGGCCAGTGTTTCATCGCCTCGGTTTTGGCGCGGCGGTGGATCAAGGGCTGCTCACGGATTACAAGGTCGTGGTCCTTGCCGTCCCGGAAGACCAGGTCCAGCCGATTTATCAAGATATGTCGCAGCTCGCGGAGTTACCCCTCACGGATACGGCGAAACTCGTAGGATGTTGGAACGCGCTGGCCAAGCGAAAGAACGGCTTCACGGACGTGTCATACGGCAACGACACCGAGCCGATTCGCCGGGCGGTGGCTTTCGCCAAGGACATCAAGACTTCCAAGCGCATCACGAATGATTTCCCGCAACTGGCCAACACTTTCCTTCGTGACCTCACGAATGAGGACCTCACCGATAACCTCACGGTGCATTGCCGCCACGTTGACGGTTCCATGAACGCAATCAAGCGCGACACCGAGTTGAACTGGTTGAAAGACCCGCCGAAGGATGAGACCCCGGGGAACCCGGTGTGCCATATCTTGACCAACGCGCGCTGTCTTTCGGAGGGCGTGGACGTGCCAACTATGGACGCGGTGTTGTTCTTGAACCCGCGCAAATCGCGGGTGGATGTGATTCAGGCCGTGGGTCGCGTGATGCGCCGCGCGGAGGGCAAAGAGTTTGGCTATATTATCCTGCCTGTGGCGGTGCCGATTGGCGAGGACCCGAAGACAGCCCTCGACAAGAACGAGCGTTTCCAGGTCGTCTGGCAGGTGCTTTCCGCGATTCGCGCCCACGATGACCGTTTCGACAACACCATCAACTCCATCGAACTCAACAAGGAATATCCCGAAAACATCCTCATCGACGTGGTGGATTTGCATCCCCAGAAATCGCAGCCTCTTCTGGAGGGCGCGGCCGGTGGCGGGGATGAACCGCCCGGTGATGACGGTGGCGCTGGTGGCCCCGATGGTTCCGGCGTGGGCGTGCAGGGTGTCTTGCCGTTGATTTACAACGCCGCGGAGTTCAAAGAGGCGATTTTCTCGAAAATCGTCAAGAAGGTCGGCAACCGGCTCTACTGGGACGACTGGTCCAAGGACATTGCCACAATCGCCACGAACTATATTGAGCTCATCGAGGGCCTCTTGGAAACCACGAATATCCAAGACGAATTCGCCGCTTTCGTGGAGTCACTCCAGGCGACACTCAATCCCAACATTGATGCCCGTCAGGCCGTCGAGATGCTCGCCCAGCACCTCATCACCAAGCCGCTTTTCGACGCCATGTTCCCCGATTCGGATTTCACCGCCCAGAACCCGGTAAGCCGTGCCATGCAGGGGATTTTGACGAAACTTGGCGAGTGGACGATGTTTGATAAGGAGCGCGAGGGGCTGGCGGAGTTCTATGAGACGATGACCGGGAAAATCCGCTCGATTGACAATATCGCCGGCAAGCAAGAGATTATGCGAACGCTCTATGACCGCTTCTTCACCAAGGCTTTCAAGGGGATGTCGGATCGGCTCGGGATCGTGTTCACCCCGACTCCGGTAGTGGATTACATTTTGCGCTCGGCCGACGCGGCGCTTCGGGAACACTTCGGCAAGACCCTGTCCGACCGGGGCGTTTCTCTCGTGGAGCCGTTCCTGGGCACGGGGACATTTGTGACTCGCTTGTTGCAATCGGGTTTGATTCGCCCCGATGACCTCGAGTTTAAGTACCGGAACGAGATTTTCGCCAACGAGATCGTGTTGCTGTCTTACTACATTGCGTCGATCAATATTGAGCAGGTTTTCCACGAGGTCAGGGCTTCCCAGGGCTTTTCCGAGGGCTACGTGGAGTTCCCAGGAATCAGCCTCACCGACACGTTCCAGATGCACGAGTCGGATGACAAAATCGACGCCGATGCCGGGATCTTTGAGGCGAACCTCGCGCGGGCCCAGCGACAGAAGGAAACGCCGATACGGGTGGTGGTGATGAATCCGCCGTATTCGGCCGGGCAATCTTCGGCGAATGACAATAACCAAAACCTCAAGTATCCGCGTCTCGATAAGCGCATCGAGGACACCTATGTGGCGCGGTCGACCGGCACTAATAAGAACAGCCTCTATGATTCTTATTTCCGGGCCTTGCGTTGGGCGACAGACCGCATTGGCGAGGAAGGCGTGATTGCCTTTGTCTCCAACAGCAGTTTCATTGATGGAAACACCGCCGATGGGGTGCGTTTGACTTGGCAGGAGGAGTTCTCGGACATCTATATTTATAACCTGAAGGGCAATCAGCGCACCCAAGGGGAACGTTCCCGTCAAGAAGGCGGCAAGATTTTTGGCAGTGGCTCGCGCACCGGAGTGGCCATTACTGTCCTGGTGAAAACCAAGGGACACGAAGGCGCGGCCAATATCCACTATGCCGAGGTGGATGATTACCTCGCCCGCCAGGAAAAGCTCGATGTTTTGGACGCGGAAAAAGACATCACCGGCACCACGTTCAGTCAAATTACCCCCAATGAGTTTGGAGATTGGCTGGCCCAGCGCGATGCGCACTACCTCGAATATCAGGCTCTCGGCGACAAGAAAACCAAAGGCAAAGACAATACCCCGGCAATGTTCCGGTTATATTCCGCTGGTTTACAGACAAATCGCGATGCGTGGTGTTATAACTTCTTGCGCGATGCAGTGGCGAACAATATGTCGCGCATGATTGAAAACTACAACCAACAGGTTGATGAGGGTAACCAGGACTTTGATGCCACCAAAGTCTCCTGGTCAAGTTCCTTGGAAACGCATTTCAAGAATGGGCGCAAGTTTGCTTTCAAACCGGAAGAATTACAGACATCGATTTACCGACCGTTCTGTAAAGAAGCGGTGTACTTTGACCAACAACTCAATCACCGCCCTTATCAGTTGCCCCAGATTTTCCCGACCCCGGAGCAGTCGAATCTGGCGTTTGCTATTGACCAAGACAGCGTAAAAGAAGGTGCCGGCCTGATTCTCGATAAACTTCCTGACCTTCACGTTGTCGGAACCTCGCAAATCTTCCCCCTCTACACTTGGGAACCTCTGGCGGTGAAAACCAGTGAGGGGACCCTGTTTGATAACCTCGAGGAAGTGTCCCCGGAACCCACCCCGGAAAGTTTCTCCGGGCGTTTCGACTTTGACCGGCCCATAGCCTCCCAAGTGCCGAAAGTCATCGGCGGTTATAAGCGCCGCGACAATATCACTGACGCGACCCTCGCCGCTTACCGGGAACACTACAAAGACCCGAAGCTTTCGAAAGAAGAGATTTTCTTCTATGTTTACGCCCTGTTACACCACGGCGAATACCGCGAGAAATACGAGGCGGACCTCAAGAAAATGCTGCCGCGCATTCCCAAGGTCGCGGACTTCCGCGCCTATGCCCTTACCGGGAGGGAACTCGCCGACCTGCACGTGAACTATGAAACCCTTGAGGCCTACCCGGGCGTGAAGCCCAATTGGGCCACCGGCACGCCGACTGATCCCTGGCAAAAGTATCACGTGGAGAAACTTGCCTGGGCCAAACGCCCGGGCGAGGACGGCAAGAAAGTCAACGACTATTCGCGGCTGAAATACAACGATTGGCTCACGTTTACCGGCATTCCGGAACTCGCGAATGACTACAAGGTCGGTGGGCGCTCCCCGCTGGAGTGGATGGTGGACCGCTACCGCATCACGACCGATAAGGCCAGCGGCATTGTGAACGACCCCAATGATTACTGCCGCGAGGTAGGCGACGCGGCCTATATCGCCGCCCTCGTCCCGCGCCTCGTCACGGTCTCGATGCGCATCTTGGACCTGGTAGCCGCCCTCCCGGAACTCGCCATCGAAGACGAAGGATAATCTGGAAGAATTTTGCGACACGCCGAGACAACCAAAAAAGAAAGACTTACCGAAATGATAATTTCGTATCATGACAAATAATTCTTTTTCCGAACGTCTCCGGTCAATTATGTCTGATAGGGGTATGAGTCAAAGGGAGCTTGCCGCCCAAATTGGGGTTACCGAAGCGGCAATGAGTCGGTATTTGAAGGGGGAGAGAGAACCGCATCTTGTAACCGCTAACCGGATCGCTCAAGAACTTGGTGTCACTCTGCAATGGCTTGTAGGTGGGGTGCGGGTTTCTGAGGTGCCTACTGGCGAAGTTCTTGTTGACCTGGTGGCTAGAAACGGCAAGTTATTGAGTAAAGAACAAAAAGTCGAAATTGTGCGGGTTCTCATGGGGGTGTCTGAATGATTCAACTTTCGAGCAAAAGGTACGAAGAAATCAAGGTTGTCGTCGCTGATGTTGTCGAGGATTACGGTTTGGGCTATCCGCTAGATCCTTGGGAACTGGCAGGTAAATTGGGGGTCGATGTCTATCGCTACAATCCAGACAAGGTTTCCCCCTGGTTGCAACCGTCGTGTGGCGACGGTGGAGGTTACACGGTAAAGATTTCCCTTCCTGTGGGCTACGCCTGGATGGTATTTCTCAAAGGTAGCGACAGTAGGGAACGCCTAACATTCACGCTTGCCCATGAGTTGGGACATATCATCCTCAACCACTCCTGCAGTAATGAGTCCTATGTGCGAGAAGAACAGGAAGCTAATTTCTTTGCCAGTTACCTCCTTATGCCCGATATTATTGCCAGAATTTTATTTTCTCCAGTCAGTCCCCAGGATGTGATGGGCTTCTGTGGGGTTACCGCTTCTTGTGCTTGGGAAATGTGTCGTCGTATTAATCGCGTATATAAAGGGAAATATGAGATTAAAGACTACGAATTCCGTATTATTGAAGCTTTCTTTATTCAGGAGAATCTCAAAGCAAAAAATAGATTGGATTTAAGGGAAATATCGTAGTACTGTTTTCTTATTCCTGAACCCCGCCAAGAGTCGCAGGAATCTAACTAGTAAGTCTGAAAGCTACTTAAGGAAGGTGAATTGATGGGAAAAGGTTTCAGTGAAGACTATGACACCACGCCGCCCGGAATCCACATAACCAGTAAAGGTTTTACCACTAAGATAAATCGCGACAAGCAGATGCGACACTATCAACCTGAAGCTGATAAGACGGGTCGTTCTTTCTTGTTTATCACAATAGAGCACGCGCAAGAACTCATCAACGAGTATGCTGACCAAGGAACATGGAAAGGTAACAACAATGAGGTCGTAAATTTTGGAGAGTTCATTGGTTACTGGGTCGATATAAACACTGGGGAGGAAAAATTGACTATGTTCGGAATGATTAGATATTCAAAAACAGGGACACATCTTGTTCCTGCAGCACCAGATGGCAATTACCCGAAGGAAGAAAAATGATGTTCAATGAGCTAGAGAAAACTACCACGCTGATTTTGTCAAGCTATGTTCATAAACACAAGAATAGTACCTATCTTTTCGTTTTCTCTGAAGGTGACAAGTATGAAGGTAAATGGGTCACTGATTATGAAAGCGATAACGAAGGAGTTGACGGGACTGAGTTTCAAGGTCCTGGATACATCGAATTTAACGCCATGGGATTCGATGTGACAAAGGTTATAAATCCAGGAAGATGGAACGTGAACAATTATCTTGAAATCGGATACTGGAATTTCCCAACCCGAATCGTTGATTTGACTGAGAATGTTACTGTTTATGACGGAAACGTTTCAGAAGAAGCCCGCGGTGATTAAACTATGCGGCGCTGGTACCCCGCCAAGAGTCGCCAGCACCGCGTGTTCACCAATCTGAAAGCTAACTCACGAAAGGAAGAACATGGCTAGTTTATGTCAAGAAGTCTCCCTTGCGGCAAATATGCTGACCAGACTGCCTATCAAAGAGTTCAGGCAGGAGAACTGGGTCAAGTTACCCGTGAAAAGAGGATTCACCCGCAAGCCAGCTTCTGATATTAGGGGCGACAACCTGAACAATTTCATGCTAGATGGCGTGCCAACTGTGCGCCCCTATGGGATCCCTCTTCTTCAACCATGTTGTGACGTGCCGTTGCAAATCATTTCCTTCAGTGAAGCGGTTTCGTCAAGAAAACCTGACAAAGAGACGTGGGTTCACTTCTTTGAGGATGACTATAAATTTCAACAGTTATGGAACAAGCCGAGAAAGTACCTGCCGATAATACAAAGATACGGCGGGGCAATCATGAGTGATTTCAGCACTCATGAGAATTTACAACTTTACCAACAAATTACGAATGCGGGAAGGAACTTCCAGATCGGCGCTTGGCTGCAACATGAAGGAGTCAAGGTCATTGGCAGCTCAAGATGGAATGGGCCAGGCACTGAAGATTGGTCGACTGCAGGTTTGCCGCTCGAGTCGTCCATCTTCTTAAGCATTCATGGAATGAACCACGATGATTGGAGTCGTTCACGGGTGCGTTGCGAGATTCAGTATTTGCTAGAAGAAAAACACCCGAAGAATCTTCTTATCTATGGAAATGTAAAGCACTTGCACCTTGACAGGGAACTCGTTGGAGAAGCCAACGTCTTCATGTATGAACCCGACACTTGGAGACGCTCTGGGGTGCGGCTATAACTGGCTCACGCTTTCAATCCGGGGATAGTGTCTAAATTTCGTGCAAGGCCAGCGGCATTGTGAACGACCCCAATGATTACTGCCGCGAAGTGGGCGACGCGGCCTATATCGCCGCCCTCGTCCCGCGCCTCGTCACGGTCTCGATGCGCATCTTGGACCTGGTAGCCGCCCTCCCGGAACTCGTCATCGAAGACGAGGTTTAGGGCTGCTTCGCCTCCCGAGTTACTGCGCCGGTGGGGTCAGACCCTTTTGGCTCCGTTCGCGTTGCTCACTATGCCAAAGAGGTCTGACCCCGCCGGCTACGCCACCTAGCGACACAGCGACTTGGTTGGCTACTATCCGGGTGGCGGCGAAGCGAATTTTTCGTCCCGGGGTGGTTGTTAGGCTTGTTTAAGAGTCGAAAGGGACTGCGATGGGTGAAGATTCCATTCAACTGTTTGACAATCAGCGCATCCGAACCGCATGGGATGAAACGCGGGAGGAATGGCTGTTTTCCGTGGTTGATGTGGTTGGGGCGCTCGCCGAGGCGGACAATCCGCGGCGATATTGGAGTGACCTCAAGCGTAAAATATAGGCGGAAGGTGCGACCCAACTGTACGAAGAAATCGTACAGTTGAAAATGACCGCCACCGACGGCAAGAAACGCCTGACCGACGTGGCCAACACGGAGCAACTGTTACGCATCATCCAATCGATTCCGTTGCAGTTGAACCGGAATCTTTCTCTGAAAACCATGCAATCGCGAGGCAGGGCGGTTCGATTGCTGGTGAAGTGCGTAAGAGTTTGGAAGCGAAGATCGGAAAACCTGTCATTACCTCCAAGAATGCTGCTGAGTTGAATCCCGGCGGGAATGAACATGAGATTGGTGCTAATTAAAGTCTTACAGGCGGGAGCCTCTTGCGTTGGAGCGTAGCCACCCGGGTCGGACCCGACGGCGTAATGACCGAAGGGAATGTAGCTGGAAGGGGCCTGACCCACCGGCTACACACCGAACCCGAAAGCTAGACTATGCGGGGGCATAAACTGATGAAATGGTCCTAATCGAGGGTCTAGTCTAACTATTGAAAATATGTTCGTAAGACGTTACTATTTAAATGTGGGATGAAAGGGGGTCGTTGTGTCAACAATAACGGATGGCTCGGTGACGGTCAGGGTCGACAAGGAAACTAAGTCGGAGGCTGCGAAAATCGCGGAGGATTTTGGTTTCGATCTTTCTTCCGTTACACGCGCTTTTTGGAAACAGATGGTCCGGGAACGGCGGATTCCGCTGACGCTTTCCTATCCGGAACCAAATGAGGAATCGAAGGCATCTATCGCTGAGGCTGAAGCGATTATCGATGGTGGAAAGGCTCGGTTTGATTCGGCGGATGAGATGTTTGCCAGCCTTGGGATTTAGTACGAAATGTTGAAAGCCGACTACACCAGCAATTTCAAGAAAGATGTGAAGCGGTTAAAGCGTAAACGTGTTGATACTGCACCACTTCGTCAAGTGATCAGCCTTGTGCTGGAAGACAACCTCGAAGCTGCTGACGAATTAAAGCGACGCCACAATATGCACACGCTTGGCGGAAGATGGCGTGGTAGTTTCGAGTGTCATGTGGCCAATGCGGGGGACTGGCTGGTGGTCTGGAAGACCGGAAATGGAATGGCTGTTTTCCAGCGCACTGGAACCCATGATGCGATTTTTCGACGTTAATTGACTATTCGCTTTTATAGGTGTTTCCGGTTTTTGTGATCCGGAGCTTTACAATGCCTAAATTTCACTAAGTGGGCGACGCGGCCTGTAATCGCCACCCTCGTCCCGCGCCTCGTCACGGTCTCGATGCGCACCTTGGACCTGGTAGTCGCCCTCCCGGAACTCGTCATCGAAGACGAGGTTTAGGACTGCTTTGCCTCCCGAGTTACTGCGCCGTTGGGGGTAAGACCCTTCTGGCTACGTTGCTTACGCAACTACACCAGAGAGGTCTGACCTCATCGGCTTCGCTTGGTGCGCCGGCTACGCTTGAACCGGTTGGAAGGTGAGTTTCAGACCGAGGGCTGCGGCGACTTTGCTGATGGTGGCGAAGGAGGGGTTGCCTTTGGCTGACAGTGACTTATAGAGGGATTCGCGGTTAAGTCCGGTTTCAGCGGCAATTTTACTCATGCCTTTGGCTCGCGCGATGTCGCCCAGTGCGAGTTGCAAGGCTAGCTCATCGCCGTCTTCGAGGGCGATAGCCAGGTAATCTCGAATATCCTCCGGGGTGTCGAGGTATTTGCTTACGTCAAAGTTGTTTGTTTTCAAGGTCATTTTGATTCCTCCTCCATTTGTTTCCAGAATTCTCGCGCGAGGCGTTTGGCTTTTTCGATGTCTTTTTCCTGCGTCGATTTATCGCCCCCGATAAGCAGTAACACAGTCAGTTCTTGGTGCGTTGTGTACTAGACCCGATAGCCAGGCCCGAAGTGAAAGCGCATCTCGGTCACGCCTTCGCCGACAGGTTTCAAATCTCCGACCATGGTGTTGTGTGCTTCGCATTTCCGAATCCCATGAAGGATTCGAAGTCGCCCCTGACGATCGCGCAGCTTCGCAATCCAAGCATCGAACTCATCTGTCGTGATTATCTCCACAGAGAAATTGTAGCCTTTAGGCTACAAATGTTCAAGAGTTGTGTTTTACTGATTTTGAGTGCGAAAGGGAAGGTCGGCCTGGCGCCGAGTTTCAAGAAGTTTCCGCGGGGGCAGTGCTGGCGAGGCGGGAGGCGAGGAGGGAACACATCAAGAGCTGCAACAAGGTGCAAGAGCATAATCGGAACCATGACGTGGCCAACCGCGGATGAAAATCTCGAAAATCATGATTCCGAGCAAGGGTAAAACGAACCAGTCCAGGCGGTTTAATGCTTCTAAAAGCTTCATGGTGGGAGGTGGATCGATCGGGAATTGTGGTGCTGGCTGGGGGGGGCTGCGGTTACGCAGGGGTTTCGCTACGCCGGCTGTGCTGACCCGTCCGCTGCGCGGGAGCGTTTGGCTACGCTAGGATTAAGTTAGCAAATCGGGAAACGTTTAATGAAGGGGATAACCATGACCGAACCAGTTGTTGCTAAACCCACTGCCGACCTCGTGGATGAATACGGAAAAGACCTTCGCGTGAGCACGCTGCAGATGCGCGACTTTGGCGGAAACAAGTCCTTCGCGGGCCCAATCGCGACAATCCGCTGCCACCTCGATAATGGCCTAGTTAAGGCGACCCTGAACTCTCCCGGCGAAGGACGGGTGCTCGTCATTGACGGGGAAGGGGATCTCGCGACGGCTCTCTGTGGAGACCTGATTGCCGGGGCGGCCGTGAAGAACAACTGGGCGGGGATTATCGTCAACGGGGCCATCCGCGACTCAGCAGCCATCGGTGCGCTTCCCCTCGGCTGTAAGGCGCTTGGAACCACTCCGGCGAAATCCGCTAAAGACAGCGCGGGGGAGAAGGACATACCGCTGAGCTTCGGCGGTATCATCTGGAAACCCGGCGACATCCTCCACGCCGACCTCGACGGGGTAGTCCTCCTTCCCGAAAACTGAGCCACGGGGATCGAAACTAAACTCGTTTTCGAAAAATAAATATTCCTTTGCGGAATATATCACTAATCGATATAATCAAATTATGGAACCGGATGAATGGCAGGAATACAGCCCCGCGCGACGCGTAGCACTTAAGCGAACCGCTTTAGGACTAAGTCAGGCTGAGCTGGCTGAAAAGATCAATACCTCTCAGCCGGTTATTTCCGCGATTGAAAGTGGCGCGAGAGCCCTGACCCCAAAAATGGAACAGAGGCTGTTCGCTGCGTTACAGGAACGCCCCTCGCAAACGCTAAAACGTCACCATGAGAAGGTTCTAGAGATTCTCCGACAAGCCAAAATCGAAAACGCGCGCGTATTCGGGTCGGTAGCCCGAGGGGAAGACACTGTTGAATCTGATATTGATTTCTTGATTGGTCCCGAAATCAGTATCGGTCTTTTGGGGATAACTAGCTTGATATTGCAACTGCAAGACCTTTTGGGTGTTTCTGTCGACATTGTGATGGAAAGCTCGCGAAATCGGGAGAAACTTCAAGACGCGCTGCGTGACGCGGTTGAATTGGAGTCCTTTGGGTAGGTGGCTTAATGAAAACCCCAGTTCAAGACGAGTATTATGCCCTTCACGGCTTTGAGAAATCAAACAGAACTTACAAGCCGGAGGATACTGTGAGGCGGCTTGAAGAAATCCAGGAACAAGCCCTCGATGCCGAGTACATAGTCTCTCAGGGGGAGGAGGCATTCTTTGCCGATGATGACTCGGGAAGGCGTCTTCGGAAGCTTGCCGAAAGGACGATAGAAATCCTGACCGAGTCCAGTCGGAAAATCCATTCTGATTTCAAAGAAACTCGCCCGGATGTGCCTTGGCGTGAAATTTATCAAATGCGAAACGTGATTGCACACGCCTATGGGACAGCAGATTACGAGAAATTGTGGTTCGCCCTGAAAGTTGATATTCCGCTACTAATCTCAAAGCTGCAGGAAGACAACCCTTGACGATTCGCTTAGACCCCGCGAGGGTAGCCGAGTTGACCCCAGGCATAGTAGAGGCCGACCGCCGCGGAAATCGCGAGGTTTAGGGAACGGCGTCCCTCGAGCATCGGAATCCGGACCCGCGAAGTCACCCGCGGATCGTCCATGACCTCCACCGGAAGCCCCGTGTCTTCCGGCCCGAACATGAGCCCGTCGCCGTCTTCGAACGTGATTGACGGGAGCATGACATCCGTATGCCCCGAGAAGGCGTAAATCTTCCCGGGAATCGCGGCTAGGCAGTCATCCAAATTGGGGTGTCGCTCGAGGTGAGCGAGGTCGTGATAGTCCAGGCCCGCGCGTTTGAGCTTCGTGTCCTCGAAATCGAAGACGGTTGGTTCCACCACGTGAAGGGTGGAGCCGGTGCAAGCGGCCAAGCGAATCGCGGCGCCGGTGTTGCCGGCGATGCGGGGTTCAAAGAAGATGAGATGCAACATAGCCTTTTGATTCTACACTCTAATTGGTGCTGGACCGGCTGTGCGCGAAGCCACGGGGTCGGACCTCTCTGGCGTAACGAAGTGGAGCCAGAAGGGTCTGACCCCAAGTGGCGTAGCAAATTTGCTGAAGAACTGCCGCCCAGCGAAGTAAGGAAAGGGCTGGTAAAATTGCCCGGATGAGCAACTTTGAGAAAGATTGGGAAGAGCAACTGGCAAAACTGCTGGTGGAAGCCCCAATCGATCCGGAGAATCAGCCGCTGGCTCTCAAACTCGATAAGGGGCTCATCGTGCCGCTGCGCTTGGACTCAAAACTTGAATGGTCCCCAAAGCGGGCCACTTGGCGAGATCTCACCTCTCGCTGGGTTTCCGTAACTGCCGGATTGAACCCCACCCATTTGGCGGCCCTAAAGAATCTGTTTGAACGGTTTTCGCGCGGTGGCTCCCTACAGATTTCAGACCTGCAAGCCGCCGTCACGCTGCAAACTGCCAGCCCGACCGCCTTGCGGGAATGCTACGAGACCGGAGTGGAAATTTTTGCTGACCCCCAAGGCGATAGAATCCTCGTCCCTCGAGACCAAGTCTCTTATCACCTAGACATCATCTCTAACTCGGAGGGGTTGGAGCTCAAACTAGCCGCCACTCCAGAAACCCCAGGCACTCCAGACACCCCAGGCATTCCAGATGCCCTAGCCGCTCCAGGCATCCCAGCCCCCGCGGAAACCTCCCCTTTCCCCGAGTTCAAAGTGGTTCCGTCTTTTCCGCGCGAGACTCTTCAGCGGCTAAAACTTCTCCCGCCCGAGGGCATTCGCATCCCCCTCGCAGACACCGCCATTTTTTGGGCCCAGTGGGCGGAGCGGCCGGCTCTGCGCCAGATTCTCACCCCCGAAGCTAGGCATCTGGCCGAAAACCACAGTTTCCAAGAAAGCCACCTGGAGGGAATCCTCGAGCCAAACCGAAAAGACTCCCGCTTGATGGATTTCCGCTGGAACGTCAGCCGCACCACCAAAGGCGGGGACACTACCACCTACCCCCTCGATGCCGCCACCGCCGGCCAACTCGAGAGAGACCTCTTTGGAGAGCTCGGGAAGAGTCTCGGGATGGTAAAAGTCGAGGCTGAACAGTTTTTCAGCCGGTCATTTCCGGTCTGGGAGCTCTCTCGGCTGCGGGAGTTGGTGGCGCGGGTCAACAGCGGATCGAGCGGGCGGATAACCATTGATGAAGACTTGGACAAACTCGCCATCTACAGCGAAATCCCCGACATCAATCTCGAAATTACCGACGCCGCCTCCGGAGGCTACCACCTTGACATCGCCCTGAATCTCGGCGGGGAGCGCCTCCGGAGCGCGGATTTTCTTCCCGCCTGGGGACGCCACGACCGATGGTGGCAGACTCCCGCCGGAAATTGGGTGGATTTGTTTTCCTCCCAAAACCGCGAACTGCAACAAATCCTCCAGGAATTTTCCGAACTCGGTCTGACCGATTTCGAAGGTGGAACCGGATGGAATGTCGGACTTCCCCAACTAGGCCTGGTGGAATCCCTCTCCGCTCTCGCGACGACCCGCCAACTGAGCCCTCAGTGGAAAGCCCAGGCCGCGGCGCTCCTCGATCCGAAGCCCGCGCCCTTGCCGACACTTCCCGAGGGCACGTGGCGACCCTATCAAGAAGACGGGTTCCAGTGGCTCTATGCCCGAGCCCACGCCGGTCTCGGGGGTATATTGGCTGATGACATGGGTCTAGGCAAGACTTTGCAGATGCTGGCAGTGGTGGCTTCCCAACCCGAAAACTCGGAGCCAATCCTCGCGGTGGTGCCGGCGAGCCTCTTGTCTACGTGGCAGCAGCAAGCCGCGCAATGGTTTCCGAGCCTTCGCGTCGTGGTGCAAGCCACCACAATCGGAAAAACGGCAGATGAACTCAAAAAGAAAACCCGCGAAGTTCTCGGAGCCGACCTGGTGGTGACGACCTATACTTTGGCGCGGATAGACATGGATTTTTGGGAAACTCTAGAGTTTTCCGGAATCATCCTTGATGAAGCCCAAGCCGTCAAAAACCCCGCCACCGCCACCCACAAAGCCCTCACCCGCCTTCGTTCCAGGTGGGCTTTTGCACTCACCGGAACGCCGGTGGAGAACCGCGAAAAAGACCTCTGGTCCATCTTGGCGTTGACGGTTCCCCAACTTCTCCCGCCTCTGCCGGTATTTGAGCGACGGCTCTCTCAAGACGCCCTGTCGGAGCGCGCCGCCACGAGGCAAGCACTTGGGAGGAAAGTGTGGCCTTTCCTTTTGCGACGCACCAAAGAGGCCGTCGCAAGTGACCTCCCGCCCAAGATTGAACAACAGATCACCTTGGAGTTGGAACCCACCCAGCAAGGTCTCTACGACAAATATTTGACGGCAGCGCGCCTAGAGGCCGCCGACCCGAAGGCGCCGCGGCTCAACATTCTCACCGCGCTCACTCGACTGCGGCAATTGTCGCTAAGCGCGAGACTCATCAATCCCGAAATCCCCGAGGACGGCTCCAAGATCACCTATCTCATGGGGGCGCTTTCAGACCTCGCTTCTCAACAACGCAAAATCCTGGTGTTTTCCCAGTTCACTTCCTTCTTGAAGGTGCTTCGTCAACAACTCGATACTGTCGGCACGCCCTATTCGTACCTGGACGGGACGAGTCGGGACCGCGAGAAGCAGATTGCTGATTTCCAGGACGGGCCCAACCGAGTGTTCCTGATTTCCTTGAAAGCAGGCGGCTTTGGGTTGAACCTCACGGAAGCGGATTATGTTTTCTTGTGTGACCCGTGGTGGAATCCGGCGGTGGAGGCCCAAGCCATCGACCGCGCGCATCGCCTCGGACAAACCCGCGCCGTGAATGTCTACCGGTTGGTGGCGGCCAACACTATCGAGGAGCGAGTTTTGGCTCTCCAAGAAAAAAAGCGGGAACTAATCGATTCCGTTTTGAGCCCGCAAGAGAATCGGGAGGTTCACCCGCAGATTACCCTGGAAGAACTGCGTTCGCTGCTCGACTAAAGATCGCGAAACGCCGAACGTGGAGGCGAGAAAGGTGACAGAATACAAGCTATGAATGATGACATTTTAGAGGGGCGTAACTATTACCAGCGGGCGGCAGTTCGCGCGAAATCCTTGGTTCGCGGCGATCCGCTTGTGGGTTCGGGACTCATCGTAATCGGGGTGTATTCCGGTAATGCCGAAGTTTCCGAGGTGATGCGGGGGAGTGCGAAAACGGTCGCCTTCCTGCGTTCCGACGGGACTCTTTCGGCGGAATCTGCTACAGATCCGGCCACTATCGGCATCAAACTTGCCAGCGGCTATGTTCTCGTGAAAGCCAGCCCCACCGGTAAAGACGATGTGGATGAAAATGCGTTTTTCCTCACTCCCGCCGCGGCCATGATCGAGGTGTGGCAGTTCGAGGAAACCGCCTAAAAACGGTTCAGTTTGAAATCGACCGACTAACCCGCTAAATTTGATATGCGTTTTCGCACTTGCGAGGGTGGCGGAATGGTAGACGCGCTAGCTTGAGGTGCTAGTGACTAATTAAACGGTCGTGAGGGTTCAAGTCCCTTTCCTCGCACCAAAGCCCGGAGCTCCCGGGCTTTTTTGGTATCTACAAAGGATGGTAGCGCTATGGGACAGAATTTCGTCGAGGGGATTGCTACTTCGGTGGCGACTTCAGCAAAGGATAGCGGCATTGGCGCCCACGAGCCCTTTGCGGTAAGTGAGGGAAACCTCAGTCTCGACGTGCCCCGCGCTGAGGATATTCACGACATTGCGTCCGCCTGCCAGGATCCGGAGATTCAGCGGTTTACGACTGTTCCCATTCCTTATGGACCTGACGATGCCAAATTCTTTGTGGAAAACATCACTCCGAAGATTTGGGCTGAGGGGGGCTCCAGTTGGGTGATTCGGGTAAATGACGAAGCCGGAAAGCACTTCGCTGGAACAATTGCTTTGCGTAATCGCATAGACAAAGTGGCGGATATCGGATTCTGTATTGACCAGTCCTGGAGAGGACAAGGTCTCATGACTCGCGCCGTACGCCTCGCGATCCAGACTGCTTTTAATGAACTCGGTTTTGACTGCGTTACTTGGGAGGCTCGACCGGACAACTTGGCTTCTCGAAAAGTTGCTTGGAAATGTGGTTTTAGCTTCGGCGGGGTGGTGCGCGGTTTAGGGCTGCGTCGCGGGGCTCGCGACGACTTGGTTATTGGCAGTATTCTCAAAGGAGATTCCTTTGAACCCAAAGGAACCTGGGAAGACACGGAAATGATTGGAATGAACCCGAATCCGCGCGACCCCGAGGCGCTCGTGCGCCAGTTCCACGAAACCTATAACCTGCCGGTGGTGACTGACGGCCCGAACATCGAAAACGAGCGGATGCACATGCGGCTGTCTCTGGTTCTCGAAGAGACCTCCGAGCTCGTCCGCGCCCTTTACGGGGAAAAGGCCTATGAGACCATCCAGGGCGCGATTCGGAAACTCCAGACGGAAGACGAGGGCGCGCGCGACATCGTAGAGGTCGCTGACGCGCTGGCAGATCTTACCTACGTGGTTTACGGAATGGCTCTGGAAGCGGGTATCAGCCTCCCCGCGGTCCTGCGCGAAGTCCAGGCCTCGAATATGTCGAAACTAGGGGAAGACGGCAAGCCCATTTATCGAGATGACGGCAAAGTTCTCAAAGGCCCCGGCTTCTTCAATCCGAATATCAAACGCGCTTTGGATAAAAATGTTGCTCCCTCAAGGTAGGATATGGGAGTAAAGTCCTAACATACGGAGGAGAGATTGTGGTTCGTGTCACAGTTGTCGGTGGTGGCTACGGAGGCATCACCGTCGCTGGAGGATTAGACGATGTTGCGGAAGTCACTCTGGTAGAGCAAAAAGATCAATTCGTCCACCACGCTGCTGCTTTGCGCGCCGCAGTTGACGGAATCTGGTCCCACACGATTTTCATGCCCTATTCTCGTCTTTTGAAAAACGGGAAGGTGGTTCACGGGGAAGCCACCCGCGTGGAGGGAACCACGGTTTATCTCGCCAATCATGACCCGATTGAGGCTGACTATCTCGTTTTGGCGACCGGAACGACCTATCCCTATCCGGCAAAACACAACATTCCCACCGCCTCTATCGCGAAGAAACGGCTGGAAGAAACGCGGGAGAACCTGGCCCAAGCGAAGCGAATCCTGCTGGTCGGAGCAGGAACTGTCGGCATCGAATTCGCCGGTGAACTGGTTTCGAACTTTCCGGAAGCGGAAATCATTATGGTTGACCGCGCCCCCCATATTTTGGGTTCGGATGAATACGCCGAAGAATTGCGCGACGTTTTGACCAAAGAGCTGGAAGACGCCGGAGTGAAACTCATCTTGGGCTCCCCCTTGGCTTATGTTCCCCCCACCGATATCGGTGAACTGCGTCCCTTCCACGTCGAAACCCATAGCGGGGTTGGAATCGATGCCGATATGTGGTTCCTCTGCTACGGAGCCCAGACGGCCTCCGGATATTTGCGCGCCAACTACGGCGACAAACTAAACGAGAAAGGCCAGATTGCGGTTGATGAATACATGCGGGTCAAAGGTGTTCCCCATGTCTATGCGGTCGGCGACATCACCAACGTGGCCGAGTCGAAACGCGCGGACGCAGCTCGGGCACACGCGCGAGTCGTGGTGGCAAATATAAAGGCCGAAATCGCTGGAAACGAGCCCACTACGACCTACACGCCCGGAAAAATGTGGATTGTGTTGCCGCTCGGAATGGAAGGCGGTGCCTCCCAACTCACCGGCGCGAACGGGGAGCCTCAAATCGTGGGACCCGATGAAACCGCGGAAATCAAGGGCAATGACCTGATGGTGACGATGGTGCGCGGACAACTCCACCTTCCCTAGGCTTCAGTCGGCAGTTGCGGGGATAGAGCGAACAGGACACAAGAAACCATTCGCGATTGAACTGCGAAAAGAGTTTTGGGGCGCTAGACTTGAGGTCATGAGTAAAGACCCTCGTCATGCCCTAGATAACCTCATTGCCGCCTTGGAACGCCACCTCGAAATCGCCGTGTCCTTAGAGGGCGAAGTCGAAGATTCCGAGGTTTTACTCGATGCGGAAAACAAGTTGCGCGACTCCTTCTTCACTTACGATGACACCCTGTTCACCATGACCGGCGCCGAGCTTCCTTTCGACATCCTCGACGACGATGACTTGGACGAGGAATCGGATGATGGCCTGGACGAGGATGAATTAGAGGATGACCTCGAAGACGAGGACGACTTTGATGACGACGATGACGAGGACGATTATCTCGGCGAAGACGATCTCGAGGATTTCGACCTCCACTCCGATGATTAGTTCAACGGATTAATCGGGTCAGACACCTCATTCAAGGCTGTCGCCACTTGGCGAGGCAGTTTCGTTTCCACAGAGCGCAAAATCTGGACCAGTTGGTCTCCGGTTCGTGCCCCCACAATCGCGCTCGACAACCCCGGGCGAGACAGCACCCAAGCCAGGGAAACCGCCAAAACCGATTCGTGCAATCCTTCGGCCGCGGTCGCCACAGACTCGACAATCCGGCGCTTTTCCGAAGTGAGATACGGCTTCACGAACCCCTGGAGGTGAAGAGAAGCACCGCGAGAATCCGGTGGAGTCGAGTTGCGGTATTTGCCGGTCAAGACCCCGCGCCCCAGCGCCGACCAGCCCAAGACTCCCACGCCTAAGGCAGTGGCGGCGGGGAGGATTTCGCGTTCCAACTCGCGGTTCAACAAGGAGTATTCATTAGTCACCGCGGCCAACCCCGGCAGTCCCAATCCGGAATCAGCGATTCCGCCCCCGACAGTGTTTCCGAGCCGCGCCGCCCCGTAGGCGACCTGCCAGGAGGCGTGGTTGGAAAGCCCCACGTAGCGGGCTTTACCGGATCGGTAGGCGGCACTGAGCGTTGCCAAAACTACGTCGAAGTTGGTCTCGGGATCGGGAACCTGAACCATCCAGAGGTCCACATAGTCGGTCCCGAGCTCACGCAAGGTGTCGTCGAGGCTCGCCAACATCGCCGAGCGGGAGGCTTCCACGAAGGTTCTCTCCCCGCGGCGGTTCACTCCGGATTTCGAGACGATGACCAGGTCTTCACGTCTCGCTATCCGGTTTCCTCCCGTCCCCAAGAGCGAGCCCAGGACTTTCTGGGCTTCGCCTTCCCCATAGGTTGGGGAGGTGTCGAGAAGGTTCCCACCGGCTTCAATGAAGGCTTCGAGCTGGGCGGCACATTCCGCTTCCAACGTGTCTCTACCCCAGGTCAGAGTCCCCAAACCGAGGGCGGAAACCTGTAGGCCCGTGTTACCTAAACGTCTCAATTCCATAGTTTCACGCTATCTCACAACCGTCAGGAATTGCGGTTGCCACTAGGGGAGGGGCCAATCTGGGACATGTAGGCGAGTTTTTCGGGCGGAACCTCGGGGGGTGTCCCGCCGAAAGCCGGACAGATATTTTGGAAATAACACCAGTCGCACAGGCGCGAAGTCTTGGTTTCGAAGCGTCCGGACTCGATTCGATTCGCAATCTCCAACCAGATCTCCAAGATTTCTTCCGCAAACTGGTTCGCGTCCTCATTTGTCGGGTCAAAAGTGAGCACTTGCGGGTTACCCCCGCCCAAGAACAACAACTGGGTTCGCCTCGGGAGAACCCGATGGGTTTCTCGGTACAGCAGGGCATACATCCGCATCTGGAAAACGAACTCGGAAGTGAAACGCATATCGGGGGCTTTGCCGGTTTTGTAGTCGATAATCCGCACTGCCCCGTTCGGCGCGGTTTCGACCCGGTCGATGAATCCGCGCAGCCGAAGCCCCGAAGGCAGCACGGTTTCCACCCCGAGTTCCCGCCCGCTCGGTTCGAGATTTCGCGGATCCTCGAGCTCAAAATACGCCGTCAACAGTTCTTTGGCCTGACGAATCAGCTCTTCGGGGGAGGTGTCTTGCAAAGTGACTTCCAGCATGTCGGTCCTGGCGGCAACTTCCTCCCACTCCTTTTCCACAGTCGCAATCACACGCTCGGAGTGACGCTCTGGGCGGGGCAGGTCGAACATGTCCTCCAAGACTTTATGAACCAGGGTTCCTTTCAGCATGGCCGCGTTTCGAGGCTCGGGAATTTTATCGACAAAGCGCAGCCGGAACTGTAGCGGACACTGCAAGAAACTCTTGGCGGAACTAGCGGAGAGGGCGGGCGGTCTGGATTCACTCATGCTTCGAGATTATCACCCATCTCCAACCCAAAATTCCGCTAACTCGAGTGAGCCATTAAGATTAGCCCTATGGGTGAAACACGCACAGAGACGAATCTTCCAGGTGGCCAAGCACGGCGGCGGGGAGCCCTGCGCGCCGGCGAATGGGTGCAACTGACCGATGAAAAAGGGCGGATGCACACGGAGCTCCTGCAGGAAAAGGGCTATTTTCAATGTCATCAAGGAGCCATCCGGCACGTTGACATCATCGGGAAACCCGAAGGCAGTGTTATTCCGGCGGAAAAAGGTGAACACCGCTTCACCGCGCTGCGCCCCCTGCTGGTGGACTACCACCTTTCGATGCCTCGCGGCGCCCAGATTCTCTATCCCAAAGACGCCGCCCAGATTGTCATGGAGGGTGATATTTTCCCCGGAGCCACCGTGGTGGAGGCCGGAGCCGGTTCCGGAGCGATGACGATGAGCCTCCTCGCGGCAGTCGGCCCGCGCGGTAAAGTCATCAGTTTCGAGGTCCGCGAAGACTTCGCGAAGATTGCACGGGCGAATGTGGAAATGTGGTTTTCCGGAGATGTTCCGTGGTGGGAGCTCCGGCTCGGTGACCTCTCCGAGGGCTTGCGGGGCTTGGCCGATAAATCGGTGGACCGCGTTGTGTTGGATATGCTTCTCCCTTGGGAGCACCTGGCAGAAATCCAGCGCGTTCTCGCCCCGGGCGGGGTTTTGACCTGCTATATCACCACCGCGACACAGTTGGCGCGACTAGGACAAGACCTCAGGAATTTTGGGGGGTTCACGGCGCTTCGCTCTTGGGAGTCCTTGGTGCGTCCCTGGCACGTTGATGGTCTCGCGGTTCGTCCCGACCACCGCATGATTGCCCACACCGGTTTTATCTTTACCGCCCGTCGGTTGGCGGATGGTCAGCAGTCGATTCGCCACAGCGAACAGCCTCTGGGTGAACTCGATTCTCGCGACGCCCTGTGGGAAGACGAGAGCCTGGAGTACGAAAAACCGCGGGCCATTTCCGAGCGGAAACTGCGGCGCATCACGCGAGATGCCGTGGCGAAAGCAGAGCTCTTGGGTATTCACCTCGATCTCGAGGCGATTTCGAGCGAGGAACAGGCACAGGCCGCGAGTTCAGGCCCAGATGAGGCGGCAACTCGAGAGGCGACTACTGATGAGTGACCTCCCCGACAGTTCCGAAGACCTGGCGGATTTGCAGCGCGAACTGGTTTCCCTCGAGGCGCAACACGACCGGCTGAAGATGGCCTTGCGTGAGGCGAAAATGCAGCTAGAACAGATGCGCGAGACCATCCTCCAAGTCAGCCAACCGCCGCTGCATTTTGCGGTTTTCGAGGGGTTTCATCAAGACGCCGCTGAGTCCGCGGGCGAAGACCCGAAAGCGAGCCAGACTGAGGCCGAGGTGGTTTCCGAGGGCAGGCAACTTCGCATTGCAATGTCTGATAACCAGGGGCTCCAAGACCTGAAACCCGGGGACGGCTTGTGGATAAACGACAATCTGGTGGCACTCGCCCCCGCCACGCCCAGAGCGGTCGGAACCATCGGGGTGCTTACGGAAGTGAAAGACGGACGCGGGGTCGTGAAGCTGGCTAGTGGAAACGAACTCGTGGTGAACCTCACGGCGGCGCTTCAAAACACGGTCAAAAGCGGAGACACGATTCGAGTCGACGTGAAAAACCAGTGGGGGTTGGAACTGTGGGAACGCGCCGGAGTGGAGCAAGCCTTGGCTCCGGAAAGTCCCCAAGTGTCCTACCACGACATTGGCGGTTTGGAAGACGAAATCGCCACTTTGCGAAACGCCGTGGAACTGCCGTATAACCATCCGGAGCTATATTCCAGATACAGCCTGAAGCCGCCGCGCGGTATCCTGCTTTACGGTCCGCCCGGATGCGGGAAAACCATGCTCGCGAAGGCTGTGGCCACCTCTTTGAGCGGAGGCGAAAACCCCTCGGTGTTTCTCTCCGTGAAAGGTCCCGAGCTACTCAGTAAATTCGTGGGGGAAACGGAACGAGAGATTCGCGATATTTTTGACCGCGCCAGGGAACTCTCGGCAGGAAACCGACCGGTCGTGGTGTTTTTTGATGAGATGGAGGCCCTGTTTCGGACGCGAGGGAGCGGTGTGTCGAGCGATGTCGAAAATTTCCTCGTCCCCCAACTTCTCACCGAAATGGACGGTCTGGAGGAACTCCGTAACGTTGTCGTGATTGGGGCCTCCAACCGTGAGGACATGATTGATCCGGCGATTTTGCGACCGGGGCGTTTCGACCTAAAAATTCGGGTGGGACGCCCCGATGCTTCCGCAGGAAGACAGATCTTGTCACACCACTTGAGTCCCGCCATCCCCTTTGATGAACGCGAACTCAAAGAGGCGGGCAGCCCCACGATTCTCGCGGTGAACCTCACGGAAACGGCGGTGAACCGCCTGTTTACCCCCACCCCAGCCACCTATCTCTGCACCGTGAAGTACTTGGATTTAGCGGGGTCAAAGCGCTTGTCAGAGGTGTATTTCTCCGATGTCGTCACCGGAGCGCTCCTCGTTTCTCTGGCTAGCCTGACGAAACATCTGGCGATTTTGCGGGAACTGTCCGGAAAAGGTCTGGGAATCACGATGAGCGACCTTGACCAGGCGATTAGACAAACTGTTGACCAGGCGAGAGCCTTGACCCTGATGCAACCTCCGGAGAAACTCACCCGCGAACTAGGGATCCAAGGCCAAATCCAGACAGTTTTTCACGACCCGACTTTGAGCGCGGGAAAAGCATCCCGCCCGTATTCATCCAACGGAAGTGAGGTATCCTCTTGAATCAGCCCCACGTCATCGGTTTGGAAACCGAATTCGGGGTCATGCCGGCCTCTCCCGTGGAGTCGCGTTTCTCCTCTCCAGCTTTAGCGGTGGCTACCGCGAAGGCAGTGCGGGCCTGGCAGTCCACCTTGCGACCCGATGGCCGGGCGATTGCCTGGGATTGGGCGGGGGAAAACCCCTTGCAGGATTTACGGGGAACCCACCTGGAACGAGCCAGCGCCCACCCTTCCCTGTTGACAGATGACCCCCATGCCTTTGCTCCCAGCGGAGACACCGACCGACCCGTGGAGGGAACCGCAGTTGACCGCGGCGAGCTAGGCGATCTCTCCAGCCCGATGATGACGAATGTAGTCATGACTAACGGGGGACGTTTCTACGTTGACCACGCCCATCCCGAGTATTCTTCGCCGGAGGTTTTGACTTCCCTGGAGGCGGTGACCTGGGATGTGGCGGGGGAACACCTTGCCCGCGTGGCGATGGAGCGAGCCGCGAAAATGGGCCACGATGTGCTTCTCTACAAGAACAACACGGACTCTAAAGGGTCGTCTTACGGTAGCCACGAGAACTACCAGGTAGCGCGGGCGATTCCTTTCGAGACTCTGCGCGACTACCTGGTGCCGTTCTTGGCGACGAGACCGGTTATCTGTGGCGCGGGAAGGGTCGGACTTGGCCAGAAGAGTGAAAAGCCCGGGTTCCAGATTTCCCAACGCGCCGATTTCATCGCGGATTTGGTGGGGTTGCAAACGACCTTCAACCGTCCGATTGTCAATACTCGTGACGAACCCCACGCGGGCAGCCAGTGGCGTCGTTTCCACGTCATCAATGGGGATGCGAACCGTTTTCAGGGTTCGATCTTGGCGAAAGTGGCTTCCACTCGAGCCTGGTTGGCGGCGCTGGAAATCGCCACCAAATACCACCGCGAGTTCCCTCTCCAAGGCCTGTTCTTCACGAGTGATCCGGTCGAGGCCGTGTGGCAGATCTCGCGCGATATTGATTTTGAAACGAAACTCCCTTGCAATGATGGCCGAGAGCGGTCAAGTGTCGCCTGGCAGCTCGAGGCGGCCGAGCGCACCGGCGAGTTTTTGGCTGAATTCCCCGAGACTGAACTCGCTGATGAAGCCCTGAAAGACGTCGCTACCTGGATAGAAACCGCAAAGATGCTCAACGGGGGAGAAGCCGAAGGACGCGTGGAATGGGTGGCGAAACGGGCTTTACTCGCCAAGCTGGCTTCTAGACTTCGCGGCGGATGGGAGGATCCGAAACTGGCGGCCTTGGATATTCAGTGGGCTGACCTTCGCAAAGGCCACTCTCCGGTGGATAAACTCCAGGGTTATCTAGAGGAAGTCGTGGGGCGCTGCGCGGTGATTATTGCGACGGTGGAACCTCCCGATTCCACTAGAGCAACTGTGAGAGGCCAAGCCGTCAAGTCTCGAAAAGACCTGATAGCGGCCTCGTGGGATAGCCTGGTAGTGGACGACTCAGGACAGTGGCGTCGGCTGACCCTTGGCGAACCCGCCGCTACCCTTGCAGAAACTGTTGGGGGAGAGCGTCGTTAGTGACGTTCGCCCCGCTAGAGACCAAGCTAGTGACAAATCTGGCGACCAAGCTAGTGGCCAAGGGGGAGAGACTCTAGAGTAGATATGGAGGAAAGAATGGAACAATCACAGATTAACCGGCCCGCGGGGGACACGCCCGCGACAGGCGCGACCATGGCCAGCTCTACCACCCAGTCCCAGGTTCCCCTGGGTTTGGATGACTTGCTAGACGAAATCGAGGACCTGGTCGCTCAAGATGCCCAGAGTTTCGTCCAGGGCTTTGTCCAAGAGGGCGGTGAATAAGGAACCGCCATGACCTCGCCTCATCTAGATCGCCTCGCTCCGCGCATTTTCGGGATTGAAACCGAGTATGGGATTCTCGCGGTCGGCCCGCATGGTACCCCCACTACAGACGCCGACACGGCAGGTCGGGCCCTATTCGCGGGGGTTTTAAACCGAACCCAATCCACTTCGGTTTTCTTGGAAAACGGGGGGCGGCTCTATCTCGATGTGGGTTCGCATCCGGAGTACGCCACGGCGGAATGCCAAGATTTGAGCGATATTTTGGCTCAAGATCGCGCCGGAGCGGAGATTCTTCGCGACATGGCCACGGAGGCTTCGGCCCGCTTGTCGGCGGATTTAGGCACTCCCACCCAGGTTCACCTGTTCAAAAACAACCTGGATTCGGCGGGGAACTCCTGCGGGTGCCACGAGAACTATCTGTTGTATCGCTCCGGAAAATTTCGGGATTTGGTGGAGTCTCTCGTTGCCTTCTTGGTGACCCGTCAGGTCGTGACGGGGTCAGGGGCGCTGCTGAAGATTAAAGGGGAAACAAAGTTTTGCCTCTCGGGTCGGGCTTTTCAGATCGATGACACGGTGTCTGCCGCCACGACCTCGACTCGCCCCTTGGTGAATACGCGAGATGAGCCCCACGCGGATGCGAAACTGTATCGGCGGCTCCACGTGATTGTGGGAGATTCCAATGTTTTAGAGACTCCGACCCGCTTCAAGATCGCTACCATGAATCTTCTGCTCGGGGCGCTCGAGGCGGGGCTGGATTTCACGGACCTGACTTTGACTTCGCCAATAGCGGCGCTCCAGGGGATTTCTCAAGACTCGCCACACGAGGGCACGCCCTTGGAACTGGCCGATGGTTCGCGCCGGACCGCTCTTGAGATTCAGAGGGTGTTTTGGGAGAGGCTGAGTCGGGCCTTCGAGGCCGCCGACTTGAGCGCCGATTACCGTGAAGTTTTGCGAGAATGGGGCGAGTGTCTCGAGGCGCTCGGGAGCGGGGACCTGGAGCGGCTGGTGGGAGTGTTGGATTGGCCGACCAAGAGGTTACTACTGGAGGGACTGCGAAGTCGGCAAGGGCTCGAATGGGGGGACTCGAAACTTGCGAGACTCGATTTGGCCTATCACGACCTCGTGGCGGGGCTAAAACTGGAGGAACGCGGTTTGGCGCGCCGACTCAGCGCCCCCGCAGCGGTTACAACAGCGAAAACCACCCCACCAGCCAATACGCGGGCGCTACTTCGCGGAGACCTCATTGGAAAAGCGCGGGAGCAACGCGTTGACCTCCAGGCGGATTGGACGCACCTACGGCTACCGGAATCGGGGCTGGGAACCGTGACACTTTCGGATCCCTTCGCGACGAAGTCCGAGGAGGTAGCTAAACTGATGGGAACGATGGAGACAGTTTGAACGAGAATCCGACGCGACGTAACTCCCATCGGGCCGCGGGTCCGGTGGACGATGTCCCGCGCCCGCGCCCTCACCGAGACTTGGCGGATTCCCCGCGCCGGAGGGCAAAGTTAGCCGCCCAAAAACTCGACGCGGGAAGCGGTTTAACCGCCGCGGGAAGCGGGGAAGCGAGTGGTGAGACCGCCTCGCAACTGTCGGGGGTGAGCCCGGGGGCAGCCGATCTTTTCACCAAGTGGCTGCACGAAAATGGGTTCAATGACTTTGAGTCTTTCCAGAAGATGACCCGCGCTGCCGAGCAAGAGCGGACCCAACCGGTTACCGAGCAACCCAGACGGCTCACTCGCCGCGAAAAACGCCACGGGGCCGGCTCGCTCCCACCGCGAGCACAAACGTCTCCCGAACCTTCTCGAACGGAGACTGCCTCGCTGAGCCCCCTCGAGGCTCAGCCAACACCGCCGACTGAAGTGGCGCCTCCCCGCCCAGTGCGGGTGGAAGCTTCGCGGATGGAGAAAGCAGCCGTTGAGAACGAGGCGGTAGCCACTGAGCCGACAGCGGAGAAGCCCGTGTCTACCGAGGCCGCCAAAAAGAATGGCACCTTGCCGAAAACCTCTGACCCATCGACCTCGGCCGCGGCGCTGAAACACGCTCCCACCACTCGCCTTACCGTGGGTCGACGTCGTGCCGCGAAGCTGCGGGATAAACCCCGCCTCCCGAAGCCACTGTCCAAGACCCGCAAAGTGCCCATTTTGCTGACTTTGGGAATTCTGGCTTTCCTCGCGATTGCCGCGCTCGTTCTCGTGCTGTGGTTCCAAACGCGAGTGGTTGCTAACGACCCCCAACGCTCACATATTGAGGTCCTCGGCGCGGTCGGAGCCCAGCCGGTATTGAGCCTTTCCGAACCGCTGCCCCTGGACAAGGCCTCCACCCAGATTCTCCTGAAAGGAACGGGGAAAAAGGTTACTGTCGGAAGAACCGTGGCGCTGCGGATCACCGTGTTTTCCGGTCTGGACGGGAAGCTACTTTCAGCCGGCGGGGATGACTCCGTCTTGGTGGGGAAGTTGTCTCCCGAAGTTCTCGGGTCGGAGGTCTATAACACGGTGCAAAACGCCACCGAAGGGTCTCGATACCTTTTGAAACAGCCGGTAAAGGACAAAGGCACCTCACGGATGGAAATCG
Source organism: Mobiluncus porci (assembly GCF_009695935.1). Lineage (GTDB taxonomy): Bacteria > Actinomycetota > Actinomycetes > Actinomycetales > Actinomycetaceae > Mobiluncus > Mobiluncus porci. The sequence goes on along the minus strand of NZ_VUMY01000017.1, from coordinate 20,784 downwards.
GAGTGATTGACGTGATTCCCACGGAACTTTCCGGAACCATGCAGTCCCTCCCGCCAGAATCTGGGATTGGTATTAGCGAGGAAAACGAGGTCTTGACTCCAAGCGTTTCCGGCGAATTTACCGGTGATTTTCGGGTTGACACCTTGCTGGACGGGAAAGGCGCCACCGTCTCCGTGGGACAGACCGTCTTGGTGAGATACCTTGAGTATTCCTTCTCCAACCCGCCGGCGCTACTAAAAGACCATTGGGAAGAACCCGTGAAACTCCGGCTCGACGGCACTTTGCAGTCCGGCGTGATGCGAGCCATTACCGACCAAAAGATTGGGTCGCGGATTGTCGTCCAGGTTCCGCCGGCACAAGGAGCGGGAAACCAGGCCACCATCTTGATGATTGATGTCTTGGCCGCCTGGGATCCCAGCAAACCGAAACCGGCTGCCACTTTGTGAGGAAGAAAAGCGCTTCACTCCGAGACTCAGAAGAGATGAGATTTAACTTCGAGAGAGCCCGAACCCTGAAAGGAACAAGAATGTCCCAACGTTTTGCGGAAGATACTTTGACGATTCGCGTGATTCCCTGTCTCGATGTGAATGCCGGTCGGGTGGTCAAAGGGGTGAACTTTGAAAACTTGAGGGACGCCGGAGATCCCGTTGAGCTGGCTGCTTGCTATAGCGAGAGTGGCGCGGACGAGATCACTTTCCTGGATGTTTCCGCTTCCCAAGAAGGCCGCGCCACGATGACTGGCATTGTCGAGCGTTGCGCTGCCGAGGTTTTTGTGCCTCTGACGGTGGGGGGAGGGGTGCGGAGTCTAGAAGACGTAGACCGGCTTCTCCACGCGGGCGCCGACAAAGTGGGAGTGAACACGGCTGCGATTGCGCGCCCGGAGCTGATTGAAGAAATCGCGAAACGGTTCGGAGTCCAGATCCTCGTCTTGTCAGCAGATGCGAGGAGAGTTCGCGAGGGGGTGGAGACCCCGTCAGGATTTGAAGTCACGACCCACGGCGGCAAACAATCCACCGGCATCGACCTCTTGGAGTGGATTCGGAAAGCCACCGATTTGGGAGCCGGAGAGGTCTTGCTGAACTCGATGGATGCCGATGGTACGAAAAACGGCTTTGACCTCGAAATGTTGGGGATGGTTCGGGAAATCTGTCCGGTTCCTCTCATCGCTTCGGGCGGTGCGGGCACGGCTGCACACTTCGTAGAAGCGGCGCGAGCAGGTGCGGATGCCGTCTTGGGAGCCTCGGTATTCCACTTTGGGGAAGTTTCCCTCGCCGAGGTCAAACAAGCCCTTGGTGACGCCGGCTTCGCCGTTCGCTAGCCGAAAATGGGTTGTTGGGTTTTTGAGAGCGGGCAAAAAACTCACTCGATTTGGTGAACATAGGGGTCTACGTGGCAGTATAATCTCGTGATTCAATTGCCCGACGCCGTGTCCTCACGCCTGAAGCGTGACGCTAATGGGCTGGTGTGCGCGGTAATCCAAGACGCCACCAGCGGACGGGTTTTGATGGTTGGCTATATGGACGATGAAGCCTTGGCGCGCACCCTGAAAGAGGGGCGCGTCACTTTTTGGTCTCGATCTCGCCAGGAATATTGGCGCAAAGGCGACACTTCCGGACACTTCCAATTGTTGCGCGGCATCGAAATCGACTGCGATGGGGATGCGCTGTTACTCCAGGTCGAACAGATAGGCGTGGCCTGTCACACGGGAACATTTTCCTGTTTCGATGCCGGCGGAAAAGTCGAGCCGGCGTTTTTTGGGGTCCGCGCGCAGGGATTGGCCGAGAATTTGGCCGAGAATTTGGCCGAGAAAACGAACGCGGCGGAGTCCGAGGAAGCGGGGGAGGCTTCCTGATGGTGTTGACCTATGCGGAGATTTATAAGCAAACCCAGGCAGAAGTGTCCCTTCGTCAAACCACCATGCCCCTTGAGGAACTGAAAGAAAAGGCGCGGAAAGCCCCCAGCCCGAAGAATGGGGCCGCAGCCCTGCATTCCCATCCCGGATTTGTGGCAGTGATGGGAGAGATTAAACGCCGCACTCCCACCGCCGGATTCCTCGACCCGATTGAAGACCCCGGAGAGCTGGCTCGCGAATATGTGGCGGGCGGATCGGTGGCGATTTCTGTCGTGACGGAAACCCCCAACTATCTGGGAACCTTAGATGATTTTCGGGCGGTGCGCCGCGCCGTCGAGGTGCCGCTGCTGCGAAAAGAATACGTCGTCACCCCCTACCAGATTCACGAATCTCGCGCGCTCGGAGCCGACATGGTGCTCCTCATGGCGGCGCTGTTGGAGCCGATAGTGCTGGACCTCCTGGTGGAGAGAACCCAGTCGCTCGGAATGGAAGCCCTCGTGGAGTGTCATTCCCGTCTCGAGGCGAGGCAAGCAATCCAGGCTGGCGCCCGCATCATCGGCATTAATGCTAGAGATCGCGAAACCGGCGCGGTGGATCGCTCCATGTGCGAACAGATTATTGACGTGATTCCTCCCGATATCACCGTAGTGGCTGAGTCTGGGGTGCGCGGGCCGCGGGACGTGTTTGACTATGCGCGGGTGGGAGCCGATGCCGTCTTGGTCGGCGAGTCGCTGGTTCGCTCCCCAGATCCGCGCTCCTTGCTTCGAAAAATGACCTCCGCGGCCCAGCATCCGGCGCTGCGCCCCGATCGTGCTTCTCGATACCGTCATCACACCGATGAGAAAGAAGGCGAAGCCTAAATGCCAACTCTCTTGGCCAGCCTTGCGGCGACCCGCTTGTTGCCCCTCGCGATTCCTTCACCGCCCTCACCAATTGCGCTTTCTTTGGGACCGCTCACGATTCGCTGGTATGCCCTGTGGATTATTACCGGCATGATTGTGGCGATTCTCTGGTCATCACGGCGCTGGAAGAAACGCGGCGGGGATCCTAACCTGTTGTGGGATGTGGGGCTCTACGTGTGTGTTTTCGGGATTCTCGGCGCGCGCGCGATGGCGGTGCTGTCCTATCCGGGGGATTATTTCGGGCCGGGGATTCCCTGGTGGCAGCCTTTCGCGATTTGGCAAGGCGGCTTGGCGATCTATGGCGGGCTGATTGCCGGAGTTTTGACGATGGTGGTCATGATGCGGCGTCGAGGCTTACCGGTCGGGGTTTTTATTGACGCGGTAGCGCCCACGGTTCTCGTGGCCCAAGCCCTGGGGCGCTTGGGGAACTATTTCAACCAAGAAGTCTACGGCTCTGCCACCACCCTGCCGTGGGGGCTGGAGATAGCCCCGGAGAACCTTCCGGCTGGAACCGCCAGCGGGACTTTGTTCCATCCGACTTTCCTCTACGAGATTATCTGGAATCTTTTTGCTCTCGGAGTGATTTTGCTTTACGAGCGGGTGCGGGAGTCCCGCGAAAATCTTTATGCCTGGGAGCTCACGGCGCTGTATTTCTTGCTGTATTCTCTGGGGCGGTTTTTACTCGAATTTGTGCGCATTGACTACCAATACACCGTGGGTGGCGTGCGGTGGTTCCAGATTGTGGCGGGAGCAGGAGTTGTTTTTGGGGCAGGGCTTCTCATCGCGGCGCGCAAGTGGGAGCTACCGAGCAAGTTGCCAGTGAAAAATTTAGATGAAACGGTACCGGAAAATTAACTGACTAATTTTCATTTTTCTCTCTGAATTTTAACGCGTATTTAATAAACTTGCGTTTTGGGAATAATTCTTGTAAAATTTTTGTTTTATATTGTGTTTGGTTTTCTTAGCCGGTTACAATGAATGTGTCAGAGCTAAGAAGGCAACCAAGCGAGAGGTTCTTCAAAGGATTTTGAACTTGGAGACTTTGCAAAAAGTCACAGTAAAACGTCGGCGTTTTGGTGAGTGTCACTAAAGCGCCAAGCGTCAAACGGAGAAATACTCCGATTTGCGCGGAGGGTTCCAGGCACAACCCAGGTGTCAGCCCTCCAGAAGAAGAAGGAGAAGAAGATGAATAACCTAACGAAAACCTGGTCGTTGTTCGACCGCAACTTCCATCGTGTCGCCAAGAATATTGTGAACCAAAATAGCCTCCCCGAGGTGGCTCGGCCCTGGTTCGAGGACTTCGCGGGGGATCCTCTGGTGCAGTCTGCCCTGCAGGATCTAAAGACCACCGGTCCTCGCCAAAAGCGCGCCTTGGACTACCTGGGGCTGGATCTCGTTCCCGCGATGTAGTTTTTCGCAAATCGCTTGGGGTGGGACGCTCGAAGTGATAAAATCGAACACGTGTTCGAATCTATCTCTTTTGGAAGTGTCTCGTTGCCCCAGGCAATCAGGGAAACAACTGCGAAGTTCGCTCTGCCAGTAGCGCCGGATTTAGTGCCCGCGGGTTGGCCTTCTCCAGCGCAGGATTATTTCGATGGTGATATTGACCTAAACGAACATCTCATCCGCAATAAGCCGGCGACTTTTGTCGTGCGCGTGGCGGGGGATTCCATGATTGGCGCCGGAATCAGCGATGGTGATGAGCTCATTGTGGATCGCTCGCTGGAACCTGGCGAAGGTAGCGTGGTTATCGCCGTTATCGACGGGGAACTTACGGTAAAACGCTTGCGTTTTGGGACTAGAGGCCCCGAGCTACATCCCGAGAATTCCGCTTATCCGGTGCTTTACCCCCATGAACTGTCGATTTGGGGTGTGGTGACAAGATGCCTACACCGGCTGTAAGGCGCTTTGCTTTAGTGGACGTGGATTCCTGTTTCGCCGCCTGTGAGCGGATTTTTCACCCCGACCTATATGGGCGCCCCGTAGTGGTGCTGTCAAACAACGATGGTTGCGTGGTGGCGCGCTCAAGGGAAGCCAAGGCACTCGGAATCAAGATGGGGATGCCCTGGTTCCAGATTCGAGCTTTTGCCGAGTCTCGCGGGGTGGTGGCGCGGTCTAGCAACTACGAGCTCTACGGCTCAATTTCGGCGCGAATCATGGCGATTCTTCGTGATTTTTCCGCTCATGTCGAGGTCTACTCCATTGATGAAGCCTTCGTGGGACTCTACGGCAGCCCGCGAGAGATTGACGAGACTGCTCGCGAGATGCGCCGCCGGGTCTGGCGCGACCTCGGAGTACCGGTCTCGATCGGGATTGCCCCGACGCGGACTCTAGCGAAACTCGCCTCTCACGGGGCAAAACATTCGCCTGGTCTGGGCGGGGTGGCTTCGCTGGATTGCTACGTTCCGGCACAGGTTGATGCCATCTTAGAGGCAACCGAGGTTTCGGAACTGTGGGGAGTGGGGAGACGCTTCGCCAAGCGGCTGGCAGCTTTGGGAATCGAGAATGCCCGACAGTTGCGCGAGGCGGATCCGGCGCTGATTCGGCGGCGGTTTAATGTGAACTTGCAACAAACTGCCTTGGAATTGCGCGGAATTCCGTGTATAGAGATTGAGGAACGCGATGTGGATCGCCAGCATCAAATCATGTATTCAAGGTCCTTTTCGACTCCGGTTAGCTCAACGACAGAAATGCACCAGGTCATGTCAATCTATGCCCAGAAAGTCACGCGCCGGATGCGTCGCCAAAACACGGTGGCTGGAGCCTTGTGGGCCTTCGCTTCGACCGCCTGGTATAAGGAGCCTTTCTCGAGAATTTTCGGGGCGGTCGCGCTTACACCGCGAACGGATGATCCGGTCGTGGTGTTGCGTGCGGCTACGGCTGTTTTACTTCCACAAGTGGACTCAAACTGCGCCTATGTTCGCGCCGGAATCTGTTTAAGTGACCTCTCCCTTGGTGAAACCGCCACGCCCCTGCCGATTTTTGCCCCCGACCCGAACGCGGGGCGCCTCGGGCGACTGATTGACAAGGTGAATGCCTCCGTCGGGGAAGGCTCGCTCGGCCTCGGTCTCGCGGGACTTGCCGCTCCTCCGGACTGGACCATGAAACGCGAGATGCTTTCCAATCGTGGAACCACGCATTGGTCCGAACTCGCGGTGGTGGGGTAACCGATTATTAGCGGGAGGTTAAAAAATGTTTCCCCGATGAAACGGGGAAACAATTATTGGAACCTAACTTGGAGTTACTTAGCGTTGGGTGCGGCGTAGGCTTTAGCGTAGGCCGCATTCAGAGCCGCAATCGCGGCATCACAGTCAGCAACGGTGGACTTGGCGCGGAACCACACGCCGACAGCCTTGGTGATTTCCTTGTTCAAAGCGTTGTAGGTCCAGAAATCCTTCTTGCCGAGGATGTTCTTGTCGCGCTCGAAACGGGTGTTCCAGATGGCCTTGTTGAGGTGGCTCTTCACGTAGATGGTGGCGCGGTCGGTGGAGAGCAGGTCCCGGTAGGTAGACACGCGGTTGTAGGTATTCTGCAAGTCCGTAATGGAGTCGTTCAACTGGGCGGTAGTGGCGCCGATGTTGGACACACGAAGAATCGCGCGGGTTACCGCAAAACCGAGTTCCACGTGGGTCTTTTCGATCTTGTACTGGAGGTTATTCACGGATTTGTCAATAGTGACACCGATCTCCACGATGAGGTGGGCGCGAGCGAGCGTGAGATCTGCGTTGGCCAGGCTAGCTCCGTGGTTGGCGATAACCGCGAGGGACTGGGTCAGTTCCGAGGCGGTGGCGAACAAGCGGTTGAACTCGGCGGACCAGTCAGCCTGCGGCTCGTTGGCCTTGGCCTGCTTCAAGGTTTCTATGGTCGAGTTGATATCGGCAATGTAGGCTTTTGCTTCGGTTGGGGTAATCGTACCGTCCTGAACGATAGTGACTTCGCCGGTAGTCGGTTCGCTCGCAGCAAATGCGGCAGTAGGGGCGATAGCGCCGGGAATAGCGAGAGTTGCTGCCAGTGCGAAACCAACAAACTTCTTGTTCATGAGAGAGTCCCTTTCACTTAGGTCTGTATTTTTTGTGAGTGATCAGTGTCTTGTGTTCGGAACTGAACCATCCTCGTTGCTTCCATTCATCGAACAGTTCAAGCATAAAGATTACTGGGCTAAATCTGAAAATTGACTGTGAATTTGTAAATACATTTGGGAATAATCCGGTTTTTTGGGCGAGTCTGGCCTGGAAAAAGACTTGGCACAGTAGGGGGTCTTGAGGTAACTCGGGTGATTTTGACCATTAGTGGAAATAGTGGCAGCGATACCCAAAATCGCCCGAGTTAGGTAACGATATTACCCTTGTCCTCGAGCCGGTAAAAAGCTTGCGGAGAGGGAGCGGAACCCGCGCGGCACCCACGGAAGTGTGCACGAATGTACGGCCTGGCCGGTTTTGCCGAGGTTTGTCCCTGGAGCGTTTAAGTGTTTGCGCAGGTCTTGGCGTTTTGAGTTTTCGGGATACAAGGCTTGACGGGTCTAGGCCGTACATTCGTGCACGCTCCTAACCCGAACCGTCGCTATTCCGCTTCGCCGCTTAGGGTACCATGAGCGCGCCAGCGCGCTTAGAGGAGTTTCACCTAAAACGGTCCACTGGACCGTTTTTTGACGGCTCCACACTGCTGGGGTACTTTGGAAAATTTTTGGCGCTCACCTTGTGAGCGCCAAAAATTCCGAAGTACCCCGGGTGAGATTCGAACTCACAACAAGCCGGGTTTGAGCCGACCGCCTCTACCAATTGGGCTACCAGGGCAATCTTTGGCAAAGTACATGCCGAAAGACGACATTTATACTAAAGTATAGACGAAGAAAAAACAAAACATAACATCCAAAGGGGTATGTGAAACGATGACGAACTCTGGTCTTAACGCTAGTAATTCAACCGAAAATCGTCGCGCCATAGTGGCTGAAGATGAGGCTTTGATTCGTCTCGACATTGTCGAAACCTTGAAGGAGAATGGTTTCGAAATTGTGGGAGAAGCCGGAGACGGGGAAGAAGCTGTGAACCTGGCTATCGAGCATGAGCCGGATCTCATCGTTATGGATATCAAGATGCCACGGCTTGATGGAATTTCCGCCGCGGAAAAAATCATGAAAGAGGCTCCCTGCGCCATCGTCATGTTGACGGCCTTTTCCGACAAGGAACTTATTGAACGCGCTAAAGATGCCGGCACTATGGCTTACCTGGTAAAGCCCTTTGCGGCAAAAGACCTCCTTCCCGCGGTGGAAGTTGCGCTGTCTCGTCACCAAGAAATGCTTTCCCTGGAAGACTCGATTGCTGACCTGCAAGATCGTCTCGTGACACGTAAGCAGGTGGACCGCGCCAAGGGACTGTTGATGGAAAAAATGGATCTCGCGGAGCCCGAGGCCTTCCGCTGGATTCAAAAGACTTCCATGGATCGTCGTCTCTCAATGCGGGAAGTCGCGGAAGCCGTCATCGACCAGCTAGGCGATTAGTTCCAATCTGATTTCACGCTTGGATCACTGGAAAAAGCCGTTTTACTGTTCAGGGTGGTCGACAATGGCACAGCTCATGACCCCAGCTGAGATAATCTTGCCGCTATCCTCGCTGACATTTTGAAAGCTATACACTGCCGTGCGGCGTCCCAGGTGAATCGCATCTACTGTGCAAACAATATTGCCACTGAGTCCCGGCTTGATATGTGTAATGTCTAGGTGCGCGCCAACTGCCGATTTGCCGGAGCGCTGCGCCCATTTATAAGCCGCGAAGGAAGCCACTGTTTCTGCGAGCAAGGCGGCAGCTCCTCCATGCAGAATCCCAAAGGGCTGAGTGTTGCCTTCCACCGGCATTATTCCGACGGCGTGTTCGGCGGTAATCTCAGGAAAAGTAATGCCCATCTTCGCTATGGCCTCGCCAATATTTTCTTCATCCATTTTTACCTCCTAGGTTCCTGATAGCCTTGAGTTATGAGTGAAAATCGATTGCTGGTATTGGACGGTCATTCCTTGGCGTTTCGGGCGTTTTTTTCCCGCCCGCCAGAAAATTTCCGAACCACAACTGGAGTCTACACGAACGCGGTTCACGGATTCCTCTCCATGCTCCTGACGATGATTCGAAAGGAGAAACCCACTCACATCGGCGCGGCCTTTGACCTCTCTCGACACTCCTTTAGAACTGATATCTATCCTGATTACAAGGGCGGACGCTCGGACACTCCCGAGGAGTTTATTGGCCAGGTGGAACTCATCCAAAGATTCCTGGATGCCCTGAAGATTAAGTGGCTCACGATGGATAACGTGGAAGCCGACGATATTCTCGCCACGCTGGCAACGAAGGGCGAAAATCGGGGGATGAAAGTCCTGGTGTCCTCGGGGGACCGAGACACTTTCCAGCTTGTTGACGAAAACATCACCGTGCTCTATCCGGGACGGACTATCTCCCAGACTTCTCGGATGACGCCGGAGGCAGTGAAAGAAAAATATGATGTTTGGCCCGCTCAGTATCCTGAAATCGCGGCGCTCGTGGGGGAGAAAGCGGACAATCTTCCCGGGGTGCCTTTGGTGGGGGACAAGATTGCTGCCGGTTGGATTAATGAATACGGAAGTCTCGAAGAGATTTTGGCGCGGAGAGAAGAGATTAAAGGTAAACGCGGGGAAAACTTGCGGGCCCATGTGGAGGATGTGAAACGGAACCGGCAGCTCAATCAACTGCGCCGCGACCTCCACCTTCCGGTAACGCTGGCTGACTTGGAGTGGACCGGCTTCGATGAAGCGGCCGTTGACGCAATTTGCGAGGAACTCGAGTTCAAGGAAATGCGTCGCCAGATTTTTTCCCAGTTGGGTAAACGCACTGCTAAAGGTGCCACCGCCTCCGCGATTGACAAAGTTCCGGCTGGAACCGATACCGGAGCCGCGGGAACAGGGGAAGAAACCGGAGTTGAGTCGCCCCTGGCCACCGAGGCTTATGGCTACGGGGTGGAACCGAATCCCGTAATCCACCAGTTAGAGCGGGATTTCTCTCCCGCGGATTTCTCGAAGTGGCTGGAAGTCGGTAGCGGCGAGGAAACTTCTACGGATTCTACAAAGGCCAGAGCGGAAAAAGGACCTGCGTTCGGCGTGTGGGCCGTGGGGAGAATCGGGGTCACGAGCCCGCATATCGACTGGCTTTTGTTGGCGAAACGACCAGAGGAAGCCGTCTTGGTGAGTCCGGAAATATTGAGTCCCGAAGCGGAAAACACCCTGAAGGATTTCTTTGCTGACGAATCAAAAACCAAGGTGGTCTACGATGCCAAGGCTTTGAGACACGCTTTGAGAGCCTACGGTTGGGAGCTCGGAAAAAATTTCCAGGACGCGAATCTCCTCGACTATCTGGTCGATCCGGACAAGCCGAGGGTGAAGTTCGCTTCCGTCACGGATCGTCTTTTGGGGTGGTCAATAGATGAAAAGCCCTCGGCCGTGGGAAAAATTAATGAACAGATGACCTTTGACCTGGGGCTTGATGACGCTACTGCCGCCGAGGCCTTGCCGCTGCCTCAAACCCTCATCAACCAGGCGAAGTATGCGTTGGCGCTCGTTTATATGATTCCGATTTTGGAAGAAAAACTCTACTACAACCAGGTCAATCACCTGCTCGACCTAGAGATTCCCCTTTCATATCTTCTGGAAAGAATGGAATCCGTGGGAATCGCGATAGATCGGGCGGTTTTGGAGAACTTCGACAAGGAACTGGAGTCGGAGGTAGAAAAAACCCAGCAGGCCGCTTATAACGCCATTGGAAGGGAAGTGAATCTCTCTTCCCCAAAGCAGCTTCAAGATGTCCTGTTCAACCAGCTCCAGCTTCCCCCGACGCGGAAACTCAAAACCGGCTACACCACGGACGCGAAAGCCCTCGAGGAACTGGCGCTCTATAATCCCCACCCGTTCCTAGAGGCCTTGCTGTATTTCCGTGACCGCATCAAACTCCTCCAGATTGTCCGGAATCTCGAGGAAAAGATTGCAGCGGATGGGCGAATTCACACGACTTTCGGGCAAACTGTGGCCTCCACGGGAAGGCTGTCTAGTATCGACCCGAACCTCCAAAACATTCCCGCCCGCACCCAGGACGGGTCGCGGATTCGGGAGGCTTTCGCGGCCGAGCCGCCGTTTGAGAACCTCATGACCGCCGACTACTCTCAGATTGAAATGCGGATTATGGCCCACCTTTCCGAAGATGAGGGGCTGATTGCGGCCTTCAACTCCGGAGAGGATCTCCACCGCAGTGTGGCCGCTCTCGTTTATGGCATTGACCCGAAGGACGTCACTCCCACCCAACGGTCCCACGTGAAGGCCACTTCTTACGGCCTGGCTTATGGGCTGAGTGCTTTCGGGCTCGCCGGACAGCTCCGCATCCCCCAAAAGGAAGCCAAACACCTGATGGAGACGTACTTTTCGCGGTTCGGTCAGGTGCGGGACTATCTGGAGCACATCGTGAACCAAGCGCGGCGGGTCGGCTATACCGAGACCATGTGGGGCAGACGACGCTATCTTCCCGATTTGCGGTCATCAAACCGGCAGGTGGCAGAGAACGCGAGACGCGCGGCGCTGAATGCGCCGATTCAGGGTTCAGCCGCTGACCTCATGAAACACGCCATGCTGAAAGTCGAGGCAGCTTTGCGCGAGGCGAAGTTGAAGTCGCGGATGCTCCTGCAGGTTCACGATGAACTCATCTTTGAGGTGGCTCCGCGGGAGGAAGAGACACTGACCGGGCTTGTCACCGAAGCCATGACCACGGTAGTGACTTTGAAGGTTCCCCTCGAAGTCTCGGTCGGGGTGGGAGCTAACTGGCGGAAGGCCGCGCATTAAAGGCCGGCCGCAGGGTCAGACCCTTCCGGTTTCGTTCCCTGCGGTCACTACACCGGAGAGGTCTGACCCGCCGACTGCGCCTACTTCACGTCGGCGAGGTAGGCCTCGGAATCGAAGGAGGACTCGGAGGCAAAGCTAGAGGCAATCTTCTGGTCCCGCTCGCTGAATTTCCCGCCACTAAGGCGAGCCATGATGAGAGAAATCGCGCCGTCACCCGTAACGTTCGTGGCGGTTCCGAAGGAGTCCAAAGCAATGTAGGAGGCAATCATCAAAGCTACCTGGGAATCATTGAATCCTAGCATGGAAGCCAAGATGCCGGTTGCCGCCATAATCGCGCCGCCGGGAACACCGGGAGCCGCCACCATCGTCACGCCGAGCATGAAGATGAAGCCCATGAACTGAATCGGATCAATCGGAATCCCCGAAGTAATCATAATCGCCAAAGCGAAAGCCGTAATCTTCGAAGTAGAACCAGCGAGGTGAATCGTCGCGCACAGCGGCACCGTGAAGGAAGCCACCGCATCGGGCACGCCCAGCTTCTTGACCTGCTTCAAGGTCACCGGAATCGTCGCGGCGGAAGAAGAGGTCCCGAGAGCCGTCAGGTAGGCCGGCAGCATGGTCCACAAGGCCTTGAACGGGTTCACTCCATAAGCCAAAGCCCCGACGAGATATTGGGTCAGCAAAATGACGACCTCAAGAACGAGAACCAGAATAACCACCGTCAAAAGCACGATAATGACCTGGCCGACCGCTCCGGATTCGGTCATATTCAAGAAAATGCCGAAGATGTGAATCGGGAGCAACGGGATGATGACCTTCTCAATCAACTTGATGATAATCGCGCGGAACTCCACGAAACCGCGGCGGAGTACCCCGCGAGAAACCATCGAAAGCCCGATACCCAAGATGAAAGAGAGAATCAACGCTCCCATGACGGAGATGGGTGCGGGCATTTCGATGGTGAAATAGGAAGCCAAGTTAGACTTCGAAGGATCCTCAATATTGGCCAGACCTCCCTGGTGTAGGAACGTTGGCAAGGCTGCCATCGAGACGCCGTAGGTCAAGAAACCGGAATACAGGGTGGAGGCATAGGCGATTAGCGCCGTGATGCCAAGCCACTTTGCTGAACCCGAGCCGAGGTCAGCAATGGCCGGAGTGACGAGACCGATAATGATGAGCGGAATACAGAATCCCAGGAACTGGCTGAACACCGCGTTGAAGGTCGCGAAAGCGCGCACGAGGGGAACGGGGAAGAACTGTCCACAAATGAGCGCTAAGACGATGGCAAGGATGACGGCAAGAAGAATGCCGCCCTTTTTGAAAAAGGTGATAATAGATTGCATAGGCGCTATTAAACCACCGATATTATTAGATTCAGCATTTCGGCTCCCGAGGAATAGAGCGTCTCTTGGGGATAACGACTTGTTGAAGACTCGAGCCTTAAAACGGCTCCATACTCTGCCAATCCGGTAAACGAGTTCGAATTTGGCGAAATCCGCGGGGTTAAAGTAAGATTATTTTTTGTGTTTCCTCGCTTAAACGCATGTTGGGTGGGGCGACGCCGAAGTAAATATCCCTACTATTTGACCCATTGGAGTCACCAACTCAATGACCACTACTACTGTTCCTACTACCGTTCCTCAGGTAGCCGTCAATGACATCGGCTCGACCGAGGACCTACTCAAAGAAATCGACAAGACCATCAAATATTTCAATGATGGCGATTTGGTGTCCGGCACCGTTGTTAAGGTTGACCGCGACGAAGTTCTTCTCGACATCGGTTACAAAACCGAAGGTGTGATTCTCTCCCGGGAGCTTTCCATTAAGCACGACGTTGACCCGGATGAAGAGGTCAAAGTTGGTGACGAAATCGAGGCTCTCGTTCTCCAAAAAGAGGACAAAGAAGGCCGTTTGCTGCTGTCCAAGAAGCGGGCTCAATACGAGCGCGCTTGGGGCGATGTGGAGAAGATCAAGGCCGAAGACGGTGTCGTTACCGGTACCGTTATCGAAGTCGTCAAGGGCGGTCTGATTCTCGACATCGGTTTGCGCGGATTCCTGCCGGCCTCCTTGGTGGAAATGCGCCGCGTGCGTGACCTCGCCCCCTACATTGGCCGTGAACTCGAAACCAAGATTATTGAACTCGACAAGAACCGCAACAACGTGGTGCTGTCGCGTCGCGCCTACCTCGAACAGACCCAGTCCGAGGTTCGCACCACCTTCCTTTCCACCCTGCAAAAGGGTCAGGTCCGCAAGGGCGTCGTGTCTTCTATCGTCAACTTTGGCGCTTTCGTGGATCTCGGTGGCGTAGACGGCCTCGTCCACGTTTCCGAACTGTCCTGGAAGCACATTGACCACCCGTCCGAGGTTGTCCAGGTCGGCCAGGAGGTCACCGTCGAAGTTCTCGATGTTGACTTTGACCGCGAGCGCGTGTCCCTGTCCTTGAAGGCCACCCAGGAAGATCCTTGGCAGACTTTCGCGCGCACCCACAAAATCGGCCAGATTGTCCCCGGCAAGGTCACGAAACTCGTACCCTTCGGTGTCTTTGTCCGTGTCGAAGACGGCATCGAAGGCCTGGTTCACGTCTCCGAGCTGGCCGCCCGCCACGTCGAGGTGCCCGAGCAAGTTGCCAAGATTGGCGACGAAATCTTCGTCAAGGTCATCGATATTGACCTCGAGCGTCGCCGGATTTCGCTGTCGCTGAAGCAGGCTAACGAAGGCGTGGACATCAACTTTGATGACTTCGATCCCTCGCTGTACGGGATGCAGGCCGAATACGATGAAAACGGCAACTACAAGTACCCCGAAGGTTTCGATCCGGAAACGAACGAGTGGATGGAAGGCTACGAGGAACAGCGCGCTGCTTGGGAGACCGCTTATGCGGCGGCTCAGTCTCGCTTCGAGGCTCACAAGGAGCAGGTCGCGAAGGCCCAGGAGCTCGACAAGGAAGCCGCGATTGCCGCAGGCGAAGCGGAGCAGACCTCCTACTCCTCGACGACCGAAGAAGAGGACTCTCACGAGGGCACCTTGGCTGACGACGAGGCTTTGGCCGCGTTGCGCGACAAGCTCGCAGAAGACAAGTAACCGGCGGTTCAACCAAGGATTTCCTCCCGAAGGAATCAACTTGGGAGCGAGCATGCTTAAATAGGGAGCGGGAACACAATGTTCCCGCTCCTTTTTTAAGATTTTTCTTCGTTTCTCAACTATCCTGAAATGGTGACTGAGACACGGGTAATCTCGACAAAGTAACCTGGTCGAATCCCACAGACTCTTGATGAAGAAAGGCTCACCAAAGTGAAGATCGTTATCGCCCCAGACTCATTCAAAGGATCCCTGACCGCTCAGGAGGCGGCTGCCGCCATGCACCGCGGCGTGGAAGCCATCTTCCCGGATGCCGAGTGCGTCAGTGTCCCCGTGGCCGACGGCGGAGAAGGCACCGCCGAAGTCATGTTGGAAGCCTACGGGGGCGAGGTCAAGAAGTGTCCGGTAGTGGATGCTCTCGGTCGCGAACGCGAGGCCGAATTTACCTGGATTCCCTCCCAGAAGATGGTGGTGCTCGACACGGCCGAAGCCGCCGGAATCATGTATATCGGGATGCTGGAGAGAAACATTATGGAGTCCAACACCGAGGGCGTGGGGATGCTCCTGAAGGCGGCCCTAGATTTGAAGCCGGAAACCATTGTTGTCGGTTTGGGTGGCTCTGCGACCAATGACGGCGGCTGGGGGATGATGCACAACCTCGGCGCGAAGCTCTTTGATGAATCCGGTAAAGAACTTGACCCGAAAGTTTCGGTGCTTCCGAGCGCGGTGAAACTCGACTTGTCCGGACTCGATCCGCGGTTGAAGACGGTGAAGATTATTGCCGCCAATGACGTGCGCAACCCCCTGACCGGCCCGAGTGGGGCTTCAGCAAGTTTCGGGCCCCAGAAGGGCGCAAAACCCCTGCAGCTCGGTAAGCTCGACCGCTGTTTGAAGAACTGGGGGCGCTTGCTTGAGGAAACCACAGGGAAGAAGCTCGTTGATGAAGAGGGCGCCGGTGCGGCTGGCGGCATGGGTGCGGCGTTCTTGGCTCTTGGTGCAGAGAATCGACGCGGTTTCGAGGTGGTGGCAGAAGCCACTCACCTCAATGAAGCGATGGAGGGGGCTGACCTGGTTTTGACCGGTGAAGGCCAGTTGGATCGTCAAACGCAGCGCGGGAAGACCCCGTGGGGAGTGGCGCAACTGGGCCGTTCCAAGGACATTCCGGTGATTGCTTTTACCGCCAAACTCGGGATTGGCCACGAGATTCTGCTCCAAGATGGCTTCACCGCGATTGTTCCGATTATGCACCAGACCATGTCGGGGGATAAAACCGCAATGGAGAAGGCTCCGATGCTGCTCGAAGACGCCGTGACTTTGGCGTTGCAGTTGATGACTGTCGGGGCGAATCCGGCGATTAGTGACGTCTTGTTGAAGTCTTTTGAAGACTGAGTTGCTGCGCCTAGTGCGTCCCCTGCCCGCGAGGCCGATCGGTCGGGCCTCGAAAGTCTGCGTGAGCGGAGGGATTGGCTCGGGGAAGTCGGCTTTGACGGAGGCTCTGGCGCGGCTCGGGGCGGTTCGGTTCGATGCCGACGAGGTTTTGCGCCAGGCGACCGGAGTCGGGGGAGTGGCCTTGCCGGCTTTGCGGGAGGCTTTCGGATCTGGTGTTTTCGCGAGCGACGGGGTCTTGGACCGCGCGGCTTTGGCGCGGGTGGTTTTTGCCGACGCTTCCGCAAAGGCGCGCCTCGAGAGTATCTTGCACCCGCTGGTGTGGGAAGAGATGGATCGAGTAGTGGCGGGCTTGACGTTGGCGGAGACGCTTATTGCCGAGATTCCGCTCATCACCGAAACCGGGAATCACGGGCGTTTCGATGTCGTGATCATGGTGGACGCGCCTGTGGAAACCCGAGTCGAGCGCTTGGCCAAACGCGGTATGACCGAAGCCGATGCGCGGGCCCGCATCGGGGCACAGGCCACCCGCGAAGAGCGCGAATCCATTGCTCACCTCTGGGTCGAAAACACCGGTAGCCCCGCCGACCTCGAAGACGTCGCCCGCGAACTCTGGGAAATTCTCCAATCTTGGGACGATGGGGGCGTGCTTTGTCGTCCCACTATGATTAACCCTATGAGTGAGAAGCCCTTGTTGCCGCGCGATTTGGTTGAGAACCCGATTCTTTGAGAGACGGGGAGTTACTGCTTATGCTCCAAGGCAGCCGATGGGGATTACATGAACACCATCTTTACGGGTGTATGCGAATCGGCCTCCGGTAAGAACGATGAGTAAATCCGGTTCTCTGATTAGTCCCTTCTTTGCCTCTGTGTTTGCTTTTCTTACGAGTTCACGAATCTTTAGTAAGTGAGCTGCGCCTGCTTCAATCTCACGGCTACCCAATTTGAATTCCACTAGGGCGTAACGTCCATCATCGAGGTGAACGACCGCGTCGGCTTCGAGACCATACCGGTCACGGAAGAATGAAATCTTGCCACCTGCGCTCGAACTATAGACGCGCAGATCCCTTACACAGAGTGTTTCAAAAATAAAGCCGAATGTTTTTAGGTCTTGGTAAAAAAAATCAGGTGACACGCCTAATGCTGACACGGCGATAGACGGGTCGGTAAACTGTCGTTTCACTCCGGAACGTATGCTCGTGGCTGAGCGAATCCGCGGAGTCCAAGCAGACTGATTTTCAATGACGAAAATGCGTTCCAAGGCTTCAATATAGGAGTTCATAGTGAGTATCGAATCCATCTCTGTGTTGGCTGTAACGTCTTCAAAAATCGCCTTATTCTTTGCTAAAGTGGAAACATTGCGTGCATAAGAACGCAACAAAATGCTCGCCCATGTAGGGTTTCGCGCTACTCGATCAACTGTGGAAATATCCACCTCGTAGACCTGTCGCAGATAGTCTTTTGCTATGGCCAATCGGGCGCGGTCGTTCTTCCTCCGAAGGCTTTCTGGCCAGCCCCCGCGGCAAGCTGCGAAAACTAGTTCCTCGATTTTAAGGTCTGATTGTGCCGAATCAACCTCGGCAATTTCCCTATCGAAGAGTGCCTTGAGGGAGATTTGTCCGTTGGACTCACCAGATTCGGCGAGGCTCATGGGATACATTTTCATGCGTGATATTCTCCCTGTACCGCTGTGTTTTATAGCAGAGGTGTCAACGGAAGTTGAACCGGTGAGTATATATAGTCCTTCCCTCTTTTCGCGGTCGACTGAAGTTCGCACTGCATCCCAAAGTACTGGCGCGTCCTGCCATTCATCAAGTAGCCGAGGTTGTTTTCCCGCCAAAAGAAGCGATGGTTTAACATCGGCAGTTTGCAGATACTCTTCCCGCATCTCAGGGTCTTGAAGATAAAGGGCACTCTTGGAATGTTGCTGGGCAGTAGTGGTTTTCCCGCACCATTTCGGGCCTTCTATCAACACTGCGTCAAAAGTCTCAAGGCGGAAAGATAACTCGTCGTCAGCAACTCGAGGTAGATATGTTTCCAGCATAGTATTTCCTTGAAAAATCGGGATGAAACGATACTTATTATACATTTTTGGAGAAGTCTATTATATATTATTGGGGTATTTTATTATAGAATTTTGGGGTAGCTTGGTTACTCGTTTGCGCCTGTGCACTTGTCAAGTTTCGTAGACATTTTTTCTGTTTCTGTGTTTTGGAGAGGAACCTGGAATGGGGGCGGAAATCTTGCGTAGCAATCATTGTGGAGACCCAAGTTTAAACATCTCTCTTTGAATTTCTGGAGTTTTTGCGATGACAAAGCATGCCCCCATCGTCCCGCTATGATTAACCCTATGAGTGAGAAGCCGAAGCTACCGCGCGATTTGGTTGAGAACCCGATTCCCTTTGAGGTGGTAAGTAACTACCGACCCGCCGGCGACCAACCCCAGGCAATCGAGGAGCTTGCCGAGCGAATCAACGCCGGGGAACAAGACGTCGTTTTGCTCGGCGCGACCGGAACCGGCAAGACCGCGACAACGGCTTGGTTAATCGAAAAAGTCCAGCGCCCGACCTTGGTGATGGAACCAAACAAAACCCTCGCGGCCCAGCTCACCGCCGAGTTCCGCGAGCTACTCCCGAAAAACGCGGTGGAATATTTCGTTTCCTACTACGACTATTACCAACCGGAGGCTTATGTCCCTCAAACGGACACCTACATCGAAAAGGACTCCTCGATAAACGACGAGGTGGAGCGCCTGCGTCACTCGGCGACCAATTCCCTGTTGACCCGCCGCGATGTTGTCGTGGTGAGTTCGGTAAGCTGCATCTACGGCCTCGGCACGCCCGAAGAGTACGTCTCCCGCGGGATTCACCTCTCCCGCGGCATGGAGATTCCCCGCGATAATCTCATTCGAAGATTCGTCTCCATGCAATACAACCGCAATGACGTGGATTTCACCCGCGGAAACTTTCGGGTGCGCGGAGACACCATCGACATTATCCCCATGTATGAAGAGCTCGGGGTTCGTATCGAGATGTTCGGCGACGAGATTGATGCTCTTGCACTCTTGCATCCCGTTACCGGTGATATTCTCCACGAAGTCGACGAAATCTATGTCTTCCCCGCCTCCCACTATGTCGCCGGTCCCGAACGTATGGAACGCGCGATTGCCGGCATCGAGAAAGAAATGGAGGAGCGCTGTGAGTGGTTCCACCAAGAAAACAAACTCCTCGAAGAACAGCGATTGCGGATGCGAACGACCTACGACCTAGAGATGCTGCGCCAAATCGGAATGTGCGCGGGGATTGAGAACTATTCGATGCATATTGATGGGCGTAAACCGGGGGAGCCGCCGCACACTTTGCTTGATTATTTCCCCGATGATTTCCTCTTGGTGATTGATGAATCCCACGTGACTGTGCCCCAGATTGGCGGGATGTATGAAGGGGATATGTCTCGCAAGCGCAATCTTGTCGATTTTGGGTTCCGGCTTCCCTCCGCGCTCGATAACCGTCCGCTGAAGTGGAAAGAATTCCAGTCGCGCATCGGTCAAACTGTGTATCTGTCCGCCACCCCGGGGGACTATGAGCTAGAGCGTTCCGATGGTTTCGTGGAACAGATCATTCGCCCAACCGGCCTGGTTGACCCGAAGATTGTGGTCAAACCGATTGAAGGCCAGATTGATGACCTTATGGAAGAAATTCGGAAACGCAAGGAACGCGACGAGCGGGTTCTCGTCACGACACTCACCAAGCGCATGGCCGAAGATCTCACCCAGTACCTCGCAGAGCGCGGCATCAAGGTCGAATATCTTCACTCGGATGTGGACACCTTGCGGCGGGTGGAACTCCTGCGCGAGCTTCGTAAAGGGACTTTCGATGTTTTAGTGGGCATCAACTTGCTCCGGGAGGGCCTCGATCTTCCCGAGGTCTCGCTCGTTTCAATCCTCGACGCCGACAAACAGGGATTCCTCCGCTCCACCAAGTCGCTAATCCAGACTATCGGCCGCGCTGCGCGTAATGTTCACGGCGAGGTTCACATGTATGCCGATGAGATCTCCGATTCGATGCGGGCGGCGATTGACGAAACCGAGAGGCGTCGCCAAAAACAGCTCGCGTTCAACAAGGAGCACGGAATCGACCCGAAGCCCTTGCAGAAGAAGATTTCAGACGTCACGGATATGCTCGCCCGCGAGGACATCGACACCGAGGAACTTCTCGCCACCGGCTATCGCCAGCCCACGAAGAAACCGAGCCAGGCCGCCACGACCGCGGCTCGCGACGCAGCGGCAGCCCGCGCGGCCCTTGAGGTCATCAGCGAGGCGCGTGCGGGTTCGGTAAAGGATAACCAGCAAGGTGAGGAAGTCGTCGATCTTGTGGCCTTGGTCCAAGAGCTCTCCGAGCAAATGCACGCGGCAGCTTCCGAGCTCCGTTTCGAGCTGGCGGCGCGCCTCCGCGACGAAATACAAGACCTCAAAAAGGAAATCCGGAGAGGGAAACCTCTTGGGGGATAAATTAGCGCCAGAAACACCCGAGATTCGGTTTCCAAAACGGTGTCCTCGGTCCTAACCCAGGAGAATTAGGCGCGCACTGGAAATAGGGCGGTGTCAAGTGGTGAGTGCAACATTGAGTGCTTCGGCGGGGTTTTGCCAGCCGAGGGTTTCGCGGGGGCGGATGTTTAGAAGGTGTTGCATTTCTGTGATGTCGTCGTCGCTGATTTTTCTGAAG
>NZ_VUMY01000016.1 GCF_009695935.1 Mobiluncus porci | reverse complement strand
TTTGATTTGTTTTGGCCAATTTTTTTCTACTTTTTTTTTTTTATTTGTTTTTGTTTGTGTTTTGTGTTTTTTTCACAACCCCCCCCCCCCCCCCCACCCCCACCCCCCCCCCCCCCCCCCACGACTCATTTTCCGAGGCATCCGCAAGACAACTGTTAGACTGGCATCACGACAGCCCCTAACGCACGTAAAACCCAAGGTGAAGAATGATGCAAACAGCTTCTGGAACTCTCGATGCCCTTTGCCAAGGCTTGGCCGCCGAGTTAAAAGAAATGGCCCAAAACCACAATGTTATTCGAGTGGTCGGTTTCACAGGCCCCCCGGGAGCCGGAAAATCAGAAGCCGTTTCCAAACTCCAGAAACTGCTCCAAGACGCGACTCTGGGAACGCAACCGCTTCTCGCGGGAATCCTCCCGATGGACGGCTTTCATAAATCCAATGCGGTTCTCGCCGCCGAAGAACTCTCCGATCTCAAAGGCACTCCGGCGAGTTTCGACGTCGTGGGCTTTTTGATGACCTTGGACCGCGCCCACGACGGCACCACTGTTGTTTACGCGCCCGGCTACGACCGCGCTTTGAAAGAGCCAGTAGCGGCCAGCCACAAAATCGAACGCACCGGCATTGTCCTAACCGAAGGAAACTATCTTGCCTCCCAAGACGGGCCGTGGGCCATGGTGCGCGAAGCCATTGACCTGCTCATCTATCTCGATGTGCCGGAGAACGTGACCCACCAGCGGCTGTTGGAACGACACCAAGAGGCGGGGAAAACCCTCGCGGAATCCGAGACGTGGATTGCGCGAGTCGACGCCCCCGACCGGCTCCTAGCGGAAGGCTCTCGCCACCGCGCGGATCGCATCTGGATTATCACCGAGAACTAGCGCAACCCCGCCTTGACGGATTTCACGACGGCATCAACCGTGTCGGGGTGAATCGCGCCCATCCCGCCCAGGGCAATCACCGTATTCGGGTGGAGGTTGGCGACATAGTTGTGGACATTATCGGGTGTTGTGTCGGTGCGCGAAGGCATCAAGATGACTGGTCCATCGGTTAAAGTGCCGGCGACTAGGGCATCTGCGAAATTGTCGCCACGCGCCACATAAACCACCTTGTCGGAAAGAACCGGCTCCCCATTAGCGCCGACGACTCCGGGCTGGGGCGGGTAGGCGTAGGAGGCGATGGCGATGGCGGTTGCGTAACGATCCGGTCCGGCAAGTCGCGCCACGGTCTTGCCGTCAGCAATCCGCTGCAGGGCCTTGTTGGGGACGACTCCCTCCCCGCCTAGGGCGACAACCGTGTCAACCTTCAGATTCTTCACTTCCGAAGCTACCAAGTCCCAGCTGGCGGGATTATTCGGGTCAATAATGAAAACCGGCCCATCCTTCAAGGTGCCACCGATGACGGCATCGGGGGATCCGGAGCGGTCGGCGCCAACTCCGTCGGCAATATAGACTCGCTTGGCGCCATCCGGATAAGCCTCGCGGGAAATCGCGATTGCGGTGGAGTAGCGATCCGGCCCGAAGAGACGGGCAGTGTCGCGCCCCTGCGCTGCATCCGCAAGCACCGTATCCGGTACGGCCCCCGGTCCGCCGAGAGCCACGACCTGGACGGCGCGGGTGCGATTGATTTCATCTCGAACCGAAGCGGGGATGGGCGAATTGACCGGAACCAGCAACACTGGCCCATCAACCAAGGTTCCCCCAGCGAGGGCATCAATCGGACCATCGGCGCGGGCAATATAGACCTTCTGGGTTCCGTTCGGGAAGGCTCGAGCCGAAACCGCGGCGGCGGTTCCGATACGGTCGTTGCCCGCAATCCGCGTGGAAGGAATGGCATTGGAGGAACCGGTCGAACCGAACCAAGCCGTGAAGAAACGGTAGAAGTTCCGGTTACCGTAGGAGGAACACGCATCTCCAAGCCCGCCGCCGGCGGCGAGAGCCGCATCGTTGGGCGTGTAGGGCGTGTAGTTGTAGAGCCCCGCAGTGGCCTGGTTTTCAATAAAGACCGGCTTGGTTCCACAAACGTAGTTGCCGGAGGCATCGCGTTTCGGGTGGAACAGCAGGTCATTCACCCTTCCAGCGCGGTGGCGGAATTTCTCGGGGTGCTGTTGATAGTAGTGGAAGCGGTGCGCCGCGTTATAGACCTGGTTGAAGAAACCGTAATATTGCTCGTCACAAGGAGCCGTGTCGGGGCAGCCATAGCCCATGGCGCGCTGGTAGCTAGTGATTCTAAGCCCTTTGCCGGAGGCCGTGACCAGGCTCTGTTCTTTTTGAAGAGTCACCAAGAGGGCCTGGGGATTAATCTGGCAAGCCTGGGAGACTTTCGCCAAAATCGTGGCCGCAGATTCCCCGGAGGCTCCTTGGTAAGTCCCGGGACAGTAGGCGTCGGCAGGACGGGTGGGGGTATCTTGCACAAAATCTTTCAAACACGGAATCGGGACCGTCTGAGGAGCGCCGGGGGTTCCGTCAGGCTTAGCGGGTCCCGGAACCGTTCTGGATCCCGCTTGGCAAGAGCGTCCCTGAGCGTTCAAGAAGTTTTGAATCGCCGCCGCATCCATCGTGTTTGGATTGTAAAACACCTCGTCGGAGATGATCATCCCGGGATTGAATCCCACGACTGCCGCAGTGAGAATGGACTCTTGAGAGGCGGAATCGGTAAACCCTTCCTCGGCGTGTGCGGTGGCAGCAATGGCCAGCGAACCTGTAGTAGCCAGGGCAATCAGGGAAATACCGACTTTCCTTATAGCTTTTATCGGACGGTTTATTGCGTGTTTCACTTTCGCCTCCCAAGCGTTGTAACTCTAAAGTATCCAATCGCCCTAATGCTGGCAAAATTAAGGAATTCTCCTCGAAAACGGGAATTCAATCAAGAAAGCATCTTGCCTTTAATCATCTCGGTTCCCAGTTCCACCACCCGGTTCCACGTTCCTCGCAGTTGGCGCTGAGCCGCGGCGGAGGGCCAAATATTGCCCTTGCGGCGCTCGCGGGCGACCCACTGACAGTAGTAGGCGACCGTTGTCGCACGATCCACTTCGCGGCAGTGCTTGATGAATTCCACACTGGCCTGGAGGTATGTCTCGTCGCTGAACTTCAGCGACCCCCGAGCACGACCCCGCTTGGACGTCATCAAGCCCATATTCTCCAGCGCCTTGTTCCAAGATCCACCACAGCGCTTGGTGATGGTTTGGCAAGTCGGAGGCCAACGCACCATTCCCTGGGAAGAGTAGACCCCGCGAGAGGTAATGGCTTTGGTGCGGAGTCGTTCATAGACCGCGGCGGGAATCGTCGTGGTGGGGCGCTCCACAGAGCGTTTCTTCGCCAACACGATTCGTGGCCAAATCTCATCCAGGGTCGGATAAAGGTACTGTTTCTTTTCCGCCCCCAGCTCCCGATCCGCGAGACGCTGCTCCTTGACAACCTGGACTTCTTCTTCGAGAACTTCCGCCAAATCCACCTTCATCTGCGGGTCTAGCTTCAGCTTACGAGACAGATACTCAATCATGTCCGGAGGCGTCTGTTTCATATCACGCACGATTTCCTCGTCGTAGCGCAAAGACAGCACATACCACAGGCCCGCTTCCACGGCCCCCTGAGTCAGAATGATTTGACGCGACAAGAAATGAACACCTCGATTACTTTTGTCTCTATCTCATGTAGTCTAGCAAAAAGTGTAGAACCTCATACCCTAAAACAATGGATAAATTCTATCGTTTGCGGAAAGCTTTTTCTTCATTTTCCTAGGGGTAGGGGCTACCGACTTTAGAAGTCCCAGTCCTCATCTTCGGTGTCCTCGGCGGTCCCGATAGTGTAAGACGAGCCGGAGCCGGAGAAGAAGTCGTGGTTCTCGTCGGCCGCGGGGGACAGCGCCGCCAAAATCGCGGGATTCACGTCGACCTGGTCGGGGGTGAACAGCGCCTCGTAGCCGAGGTTCATGAGCGCCTTATTCGCGTTGTACTTCAAGAACTTCTTGACATCTTCGGTGAGCCCGAGCGGATCGTAGAGTGTCTCGGTGTAGAGCTCCTCATTGTCATAAAGATCCATCAACAGCGAGAAGGTGTAGTCCTTGAGCTCCTCTTGGCGGGACTGAGAGGATTCGCGCACCGCGACCTGGTACTTGTAGCCGATGTAATAGCCATGGACGGCCTCATCGCGGATAATCAGGCGAATCAAGTCGGCAGTGTTGGTGAGCTTGGCGTGCGCTGACCAATACATCGGGGCGTAGAAGCCACTGTAGAACAGGAAAGACTCGAGCATAGTCGAGGCCACCTTGCGCTTTTCCGCGTCATCCCCGTGGTAGTAGTCCAAAACAATATGAGCCTTCTTCTGGAGGTACTCATTTTCTTCTGACCAGCGGAAAGACTCGTTGATTTCCTCGGTCGAGAGCAGGGTCGAGAAGATGGAGGAGTAGGACTTCGCGTGGACAGATTCCATAAAGGCGATATTGGTGTACACGGCCTCTTCGTGGGGAGTGCGGGAGTCCGGAATGAGGGAGACCGCGCCGACAGTGCCCTGGATGGTGTCTAGCAAGGTCAGGCCGGTGAAGACGCGGTTGGTCATGTTCTTTTCGTCCTCGTTCAAGGTCTTCCAGCTCGGAAGATCGTTCGAGAGCGGAATCTTTTCGGGAAGCCAGAAGTTGCCGGTCAGCCGGTCCCACACCTCCAAGTCCTTCTCGTCTTCAATGTCATTCCAGTTAATGGCTTGGACGACCTTGGGGATGCCGATGACCATGTTTTCTCCTTTTCCAGCGGGTTTATGTGACTTCCTCGGTTATGGAACTCAGATTCAGCGAACCGGAGGCCTTGAAAAGACTCGGAAGTCAACTCTCCTAATTTTATCCACATAGCTAAGACTTTCAATTTTTGTTTTGCGTGATTTCATTTGATGAATCGGCCTCGCGGACGTGACCTGTCCGGTTAGGGTAAGTAAAGACAAAACTTGTAAAACCTGTTAGAAAAGTGGAGTAAGGAAAAGCTTTGAGGAGGTGAGTTCGGTGGAGAATATTGATGAAACCCAACTGTTGGCTCTCGCGACCCAACTTCCAGTCTCGCAGTTGGGAGACCAATTGCTGCATCTTCAACCTGGCTCCAAACTCGGACTTTACCTCCTGGAACTGTCGAATCTTCCCGTGAGTTCTGAGCAGGTGGAAGTTGCGGAAGTGGATCTTTCGCGGCCTTTGAACTGGATTTTAGAAGGCCTTCGCGTGGAAAGCTGCGGCAATTGTGGGATAGACCTTAGTGAATTCGAAGCCGCCTTGGCTCATCCCGATGAAGAATTTTTGTCCTTTTTTCCAGTTCAGGATCAGGAGCGGATTCAGGACAGCTTGCGTTCCTACTTCACTTTGGCGGTGAAATCGGGGATGGTGACCATCGCCGGAAACCAGGTCATGTTGTCATTAATGGGGATCCGGCAGCTTCGCTCCCCACAGCCGGTACTTCCCCTGATGGCTTTCGCGTTGAGTGACTGCGACAACGAAGGCGCTTTCCAAAGAATGATTATGGGGGCGCTGGCTCAGGCTTTTGCCGGGGCCGAGTGGGCACTTCCGGGCGAGCCTGCCGGAGTCGCGGTGGAATTCCTGGCGGAGATGGGCGACGAAGTCGACGTCGAAACCGAGGCGCGGATTTTGCGGATCTTCAACGAGTTAATTTACGGTGCCGGTTGCGGTTCGCCCACGGACGATACCGCAATGGTGTTGTTGCAATACCTCGTTTCCGAAGCCCTGCAACCCTAGCGTAGCCGCTGGCTCAGACCTCTTTGGGGTAATGAGCATAGCGAATGTGGCCAAAAGGTTCTGACCCCAACGGCGTAGCGATTCACGCTAGGTGCGTGCGTACCCAATCAAGCAGATGCTGATAATTGGCCCCACCAGCGGCAAGTTCAATGATCATGGCCACAAGGTCTTCATCCTCATATTCAAAAGTCAGTCCGTTTAACGCCAAAAGCACCAGCATAGCGTGCGTGCCGATGCGTTTATTCCCGTCCTGAAATGCGTGATTGCGCACGAGTCCGAATCCGAGGCGTGCCGCTTTTTCAATAACTGATGGGTATAGCTCCACGCAGTCAAAAGTCTGGAACGGGGTTTCGAGAGCGGACTCGAGTAGTCCCTCATCATGAAGTCCCGGCTCTCCTCCACTTTCGGAGACCAAATCCTCTTGGAGACGCAAAATTTGGGCTTTGCTGAGCGTCTTCATTTCGCGAGCTCCGCGTAAACCGCTTTATTACGTTCCATTAGCTGCTTGGAGATCCTTGCGACTTCCGCATCGTCCGCTTCCTGGAGACTATCAGCCTGATTGAACTCCATGATGACATAGCGCGGCTCGTTGTTCTTGAGGATGATAACCGTACCGTAGTTATCAACAAGCCGCGCGACTTTCGAAAAGTTCTGGTTTGCTTCGGAAATCGGAACCAGGGTCTCGGTATTCACGTTCATGTCGCCACTCCTTTACGCTCCACAAATATACCCTAAATTTTAGGATATATTTGTGGATTTGTAAAAGAGTGTGCTTACAACATGCAACTTACGCAACCCTCGACTTCGGTGCCCTCCAGGGCAGCTTGTCTGAGCCGAATGTAGTAAAGCGACTTAATGCCCTTGCGCCAAGCATAAATTTGCGCCTTGTTGACGTCGCGGGTCGTAATCGTGTCCGGGAAGAACAAGGTCAAGGACAAGCCCTGGTCGACGTGTTGGGTCGCCTCGGCGTAAGTGTCGATAATCTTTTCATACCCAATCTCGTAAGCGTCCTGGTAGTACTCCAGATTGTCGTTGGTCATGTAGGGCGCCGGATAGTAGACGCGGCCAATCTTGCCTTCCTTGCGGATCTCGATCTTGGAGGCAATCGGGTGAATCGAAGATGTCGAGTTGTTGATGTACGAAATCGAGCCGGTCGGCGGGATGGCCTGGAGGTTCTGGTTATACATCCCGTCGCGCTTGATGTCCTCGGCGAGCTGACGCCAGTCATCGGGGGTGGGAAGGTGGATTGAGGTTCCCGCGAAAATCTCGCGCACCTTTTCGGTCTTCGGTTCCCAAGTCCCGTTGATGTATTTCTCGAAGTATTCACCAGTGGCATACTTGGAGCGCTCAAAGCCCTCGAAAGTCTGACCGCGTTCGACGGCCAGAGTGTGCGAGGCCTTCAGAGCGTAGAAAGCCGTGGCATAGAAGTACATATTGGTGAAGTCGAGGCCTTCTTCGGAGCCGTAGAAAATTTCATGGCGGGCGAGGCAACCGTGGAGGTTCATGGCGCCAAGCCCAATCGCGTGGGACATCGAGTTGCCGCGCTGAATCGTCGGGACACACTCGACATTCGTGAGGTCGCTCACGGCTGTCAGGGCGCGAATCGCCACGCGAATGGTTTTCTCAAAATCAGGAGACTCGAGAGCCTTCGCGATGTTCATGGAACCCAAGTTACAAGAAATATCCTTGCCAATCTTCTTGTAGGTGAGGTCCTCGTTCAACTCCGAGGGCTCGGAGACCTGGAGAATCTCGGAGCACAAGTTCGACATAATGATGCGCCCGTCAATTGGGTTTGCTTTGTTGACCGTGTCTTCGTAAACGATATAGGGGTAACCGGATTCGAACTGGATTTCCGCCAAAGTCTGGAAGAACTTGCGAGCATCAATCTTCTTCTTGTGAATCTTCGGGTTATCGACCATCTCACGATATTTCTCGGTGACAGAAATATCGGAGAAAGGCACTCCGTAAACTCGCTCCACGTCATAGGGGCTGAACAGGTACATCGGCTCCTTGTTCTTCGCGAGCTCAAAGGCGATATCCGGCACCATCACACCCAGAGAAAGCGTCTTAATGCGAATCTTCTCGTCCGCATTCTCCCGCTTCGTGTCCAAGAACTGCATGATGTCGGGGTGGAAGGCGTTCAAGTAAACCGCACCCGCACCTTGGCGCGCCCCGAGCTGGTTCGCGTAAGAGAACGAATCCTCGAGCAACTTCATGACTGGAACGACGCCGGAAGACTGGTTTTGGATTTTCTTAATCGGCGCGCCGGCCTCGCGGAGGTTGGTCAAAAGCAACGCCACGCCGCCCCCGCGCTTAGACAGTTGCAACGCGGAGTTGATGCCGCGCGCGATTGACTCCATATTGTCCTCGATGCGCACCAAGAAGCACGACACCATCTCACCGCGCGCCTTCTTACCGGCGTTCAAGAACGTCGGGGTAGCCGGCTGGTAGCGACCGGTGATGATTTCTTCCATGATTTCCACCGCGAGATCTTCGTCGCCCCTCGCGAGATAGAGCGCCACCATACAGACGCGATCCTCGAAGCGTTCCAGATAGCGCTTGCCATCAAAGGTTTTCAAAGTGTAGGAGGTGTAGTACTTGAAGGCTCCAAGGAAGGTCGGGAAACGGAACTTGTGGGCGTAAGCCTTTTTATACAGCGACTTGATGAACTCGAAAGAATACTGGTCGAGAGTTTCTTTCTCGTAATATCCTTCTTCCACGAGATAGTCGAGTTTCTCTTTGAGATCGTGGAAGAACACGGTGTTCTTGTTGACGTGTTGGAGGAAGTATTGGCGCGCCGCGGCTTTATCCGCGTCGAACTGGATTTTTCCGTCCGCTCCGTAGAGATTCAGCTTCGCGTTTAGCGAGTGGTAGTCGTGTTCCGGATCGAGGAATTCCGCGTCCGTAGTATCCGTCATGACTGCGGCGCTTCCGAGGCCGGGTCGGCTGGCTGAGAGTGTAGATTCGCCCAAAATTCTTCCAATCCTTTACGTACTTTTTCGACATCTGTTGGTGTCCCCAAAAGCTCATACTTATACAAGATGGGAACGCCGAGTTTGCGAGAGATGACATCCCCCGCGATGCAATAGGCTTCGCCGAAGTTGATGTTTCCAGACGGAATCACCCCGCGGCAAAGATCTCGGTTGTGTTTGTTGTTGAGGAATTTAATGACCTGTTTCGGGACGGCCTTCTTGGTGTCGCCACCGCCGTAGGAGGGCACGACCAGGACGTACTCTTCGTCAACCACGAGGGGATCCTCGGTGGGACGCAGGGGAATGCGCTTGGCGGGCATCCCCACTTTTTCAACGAATCGCTTCGTGTTTCCGGTGGCGGAAGAGAAATAGACAATCAGTCCCAATGTTACTGTCCTCTTTTGACATAGATTTTGGAGGGTTTTCCGTGAGTTCTCCGGAGTTTCGCCAATGGCTAGGTCAGCTAAATCGCAGTCGTCTTAACTAAATCGCAATCGCTTCGGCGGCGACAGCCAGAGCCTTAATCTTGTCGGGACGGAAACCGGACCAGGCTTCTTCACCCGCGAAAACCACGGGAGCCTGGGAAAAACCCATCTCCTTAACGCGATCGAGCGCATTAATGTCCTGGGTCAAATCCACTGTGTCGTAATCCAGACCCTGCTTGTCCAAAGCGCGCTTCGTCGCGTTGCACTGTACGCAGTTCGGCTTCGTGTAGACAGTGATGCTCATCTTCTTCCTCCGTCTTCCCTATTTCTCCCCTGAAGTTCTGGCGCCGATCGGATAGTCGTCATTTCCGAGTTACGGGCGAAAACTACAGCGTTGTTATTATACTCCAACACAAAAGTGCTTTCGAGTTCAAAACACTACACCTTGGGGGGAGTCGAGTCCAGCACCACAATATGTAGTGGTTGAAATTTTTTGGCGGGGCAGGTTGTGGACAAGTGAGATTTTCGCTGTGGATGGAGGCGTGGAAGAGGGTGTTATCCCACGTAATAGGGGTAAGTTACATGGATGTAGTTTTCCACAGGCTGTGCAAAAAGATTTTTAATTTTTCGTGGATGCTATCGGCGTGTCGCGTAGCCGGCGGGTCAGACCTCTTCGGCGTAACGAGCGAAGCGAGTGCAGCCGAAAGGGTCTGACCCCACCGGCGCAGCGATGGAGAACCCCCGCCGGCGCAGCGAAAAAGGCATAAAATAGTCTTATGGAAAAGACAAATGTGGAATCATTTCAACTCGATCACACTAAGGTGAAGGCTCCGTTCGTGCGCGTCGCGCACCGCGAGACTTTGCCAGGCGGTGACGAGTTCATCAAGTACGATATCCGGTTTTGCCAGCCGAATGTGGAACACCTAGAAATGCCGGTGGTGCATTCTTTGGAACATTCCATCGCCGAGCACATGCGCGACCATACCGACAAGCTCTTGGACTTTTCCCCAATGGGCTGCCAGACGGGTTTCTATGCCATGACTCTAGGGATTGAACCCGAAGAGTTTATGCGGGTATTGGAAGACACTTTGGTTGACGTGGTTCACATGACGGAGGTTCCTGCCGCGAACGAAGTCCAATGTGGTTGGGGTGCCAGTCACACTCTCGAGGGCGCCCAGGCTGCCGCCCAAAAGATGCTCAACCACCGCGAAGAGTGGGACAAAATCTACTCCCATTGAGCGTAGCCGACGCGGGTCAGACTTTCATGGAGTCGACGCGGGTCAGACCTCTCCGGTGTAGTGACCGAAGGGAGCATAACCTGAAGGGTCTGACCCGCGCCGGCGTAGCGAACAAAGCGCTATTGAATCTCTTCCGGCTCCCTTAACCCAATCAGCGTCAATGCCACCAGGAAACTTAACCGTGCCACATCCCCCGCGCGCTGATAGTTCTCCGCCGCCGCTTCCGGACCACACAGGTCGCTAATCCCTCTAACCGCGAGGAACGGCACTTCGACACCCGCGGCGACCTGAGCTAATGCTGCTGACTCCATATCGACTGTGGTAGCGGTCGGGAATGACTTGCGAAACTCTAGAGCCAACTCAGTTCCCACAAAACAGTCTGAGGATAGGAACCTCCCGCTACGGGTGCGAGCCGGACCAACCTTCTCGGGAAGGGAAGTGAAGCGGTCGAGAAGATCCCCATCGGCGAGGAAACTCTCCGGCATTCCTGGTATCTGACCGAGTTTATACCCAAACTCGCGAGCATCGGCTCGCCCATAGACGCAATCCGAGGCGGCCACGACTTCCCCGACTTGAGCCTCGGCATCGAGCCCGCCGGCAGATCCGCAAGAAAAAATATAACGCGGGGAAACGTATTGGAGAGCAGCGGTCAAGGAACTAGCCGCATTGACCAGGCCGATTCCGGCCGTAACCAGCGCAATGGTGGCGTCCTCGACGGCGAGAAGCTGCAGGGAGCCTTTGGCTCCGAGCCGAACAATGTTTCCCCCACCCTTGGCGATATCCCACAGCGGTGCGGCCTCGTCTTCCATAGCGGCGGTGACAATTGCTAGAACTGGAACCCTCGCGGGAAGCATTGGAATGTTCAGATTAACGTTGAGGCTCATTTTGTCCTTTCGATTTATGCCTATTTTTTGAGGCTAGCACAACCTGAAATAAACCCCTCAATTTAGTAAAAAGTCCTAGAGACTCACGTGCCATATCAGTTACAATGTATGCCAAGAACTCGTCCCTGGAAAGGAAATGATGAAGAAACGCCAGTCTGGAATCGATTATATGCAACTCACTGACTCTCTAAAAGAACAAATTGATGCGTTGAATACAGAAAACAATGAGCTGCGTGCCAGTCTTGAAGCTCTTAGAACCGGACAGGAAATAGATGAAGCGAGCTGTCATCAAATGATGCGATTTTATGACTCCGCAGAAGCGGTGAGAACCTCGTTTAATGGTGTTCTAAACCGATTGGATATTGACTTTGATACTTCTGTTTCTGCCAAGGACACGGTGCAGTCCTCAGCGTCGGATTTAAACACTATGGCAGAGAGCTTCTCTACTATGAGTTCTAATCTTGAGAAGATTGGACACCACATGGAACGCTTGACAGCCTCGTCTGATGCGATTCGTGACTTTGTGAAACAGATTCAAGGTATCGCATCCCAGACAAATCTCCTTGCGTTAAACGCCACGATTGAAGCGGCACGAGCCGGTGAAGCAGGGCGGGGCTTCGCGGTGGTAGCCGGTGAGGTAAGGACTTTGGCGGAGCGTACATCCTCCGCTACGCAAGAAATCGCTGCCTTGGTTGAGGAAATCACCACAGGCACAGCAGATGCGAAAGATCAGGTTCTCGCGGCGGGAGATGAGTCATGCGGCTTTGAAGCGACGTCAAGCGAGACAGCGCAAATTATCCAAGACATGGTTCAAAACATGGCGCGGGCGATAGCTAATGCGAAGCGTGGCTCATTTATGTCGATTCTAAAATTGGATCATTTCATTTTTAAGAGCGGCATATATAAGCAGGTTGCTCAGATGGCGGAACCAGAGCCAGAGAAAGTGGCCAACTCGCATTCTTGCAGGCTTGGCAAATGGTATTACGAGGGTACTGGACGATCTAACTATGGACATTTTCCGGCGGCGACGCGCCTCGAAAAGGCTCACGATGCAGTTCATGACAACGGTAAGAAGGCTGTGTTGGCGCTTGCTTCTGGGGAGACGGCACAGGTGCCAGGTTTTTTAGCGGCTATGGAAGATGCCTCGTTAGAGGTAGTTGAGTGTTTGGATGAGCTGCTTGAAAACGTGTTGCAATAGGGTTTTCTCCACTATCAGCCCCATCGGCGTTTTTCAATGAATCCTTAACCTGCATCCTCAGGGAGTGGTGTTTTGCGGGCAAATCAACGAATCCGCTCGGCGCCGCAATGGCTGAGGCAATGAATCCGGAGCTGTCCTGAACTCAACCAAGATGTCAAAGACAAACCTCTAACTAGCGAATGAGTCCACACAAATGTTAGTATCTTGAGCCGGGCTTTTTATTAAGTCCAGAAGGTAGTGAATCTACCAAAGACAGACCGTTTTACTTGCCTTTAACATCTTTGATGCTTTTGGTGGGTGAGAAAACTCTGTATGGTGGAGTGTCCGAGCGGCCGAAGGTGCAGCACTCGAAATGCTGTGTGGGGCAACCCACCGCGGGTTCAAATCCCGCCTCCACCGCAATGAAATCCGAGGGAAAGAAACCCGCGGATTTTTGTTTTACCAGGCCGTCGAGCTTGCTCGAAAGGACTGGTAAAACAAAAATCCGAAGCTCGCGCAGCGAGCGGTTTCTTTCCCGAGGATGAGGCAGCGGCGAGAGGCGACGAAGTCGCCGAACACCGCTGGCACCGCGGCGACGCTGCGAGGCAGCGCTTGCGGTGTGCTGCTTACGCAGTGAGCGGTTTCTTTCCCGAGAATGAAGTAGCGGTGCGCAATTATGTGAAGCAAGATTGCTGGATCCGCCAAGCCGCGGCGGCATTGAGACTTAGATTGCGAGCTCGAATAACCCACCCCCGTACCTGAATAACCACAACCAAATAATGTAACAAATGGCGAAAATGATTCTAACTGGGGAAACGAAAAACCGGATTCTGTAAACATTGCCGAATTACCCTTCTTGTGGGTTATTTAGGTACACCCTTGGGTTGTTCGGGTACGCTCTCGCTATTCTGGTCGAAGGATGCAAGGGGAAAGAACAATGGCAGGACTTCATCTTCGGTGATCAAAGCAATTCGAAGACCCGCGTGCTGCGCCACTGGAGTTCCGAAAGGTTCCCGAAGCTAGATGCCACCCTTGCTGCGCGGTACCGAATCGATTCTAAGGTGAGTGATGAGGAACCGGTTCCGGCTGGCGAAGAGGAGCATGCCGCTAAAATGTGGCAGATTTACGCCAACGAGGTTTATGTCGGTAGCAGTGGCGTGGGAGTACTTCATCGAATACATCCTCGGGATCAACCGAGGCGAAGCAAATCCTGACGTGCTGGGGCAAGCCTTTGTCGCCGTTGATAAAACGGCCAAGTAGCCCCGTAACGGGTTGGGATGAAATCCAGAGCAGCAGCGTCTGTCCGGTCAGTCATTTAATGACCCCGCAGTTGCGTTGAATCCCAACGCTACCGAGTTCATACAGAAGCGGTTTCCGGTCGGGGTTTGGGGGGCATCGGGGAAGACATGGCCGAGGTGGGAGCCGCAGTTGGCACAACGGACTTCGGTGCGGGTCATGCCGTGTGTTTCATCAACAAGCATCTTGACTGACCTGGGCTTCGCCTCGTAGAAACTCGGCCAGCCACAACCGGAATCAAACTTAGTCCCTCCGTCAAAAAGCTCAGCCCCGCAAGCGCCACAAACATACGTCCCAGCGCGATTTTCATAGAGCAAAGACCCGCTGCCAGGCCTCTCGGTTCCCGCCTCGCGCAACACCCGATAAGCCTCTGGTGAAAGCCGCTCCCGCCATTCTTCGTCAGTAAGTTCCATGCTTTCAATCCTAGCGTTGACGACTAAAGAAATCCGTCAGCAATCCTCCGCAGCGTTCCTCGTCCACCCCGCCGATCACCTCGACCTGGTGGTTCAAGCGGGAGTCGCGCACCACGTCGCGCACCGAGCCGCAAGCCCCGGCCTTCGGATCCCAGGCCCCAAAAATCAGCCGCGAGACCCGCGCCGAAACGATTGCCCCGGCACACATCGTGCAGGGCTCTAACGTGACCACAAGCGTGGCGCCATCGAGTCTCCACCGGCCCAACCGCCCCGCTGCCTCCCGCAGAGCCACAATCTCGGCGTGCGCGGTGGGGTCAAAAGGCTCCACCTCGCGCTGATTCAGACCGAGACCGGCGACAACACCGGAAGGCGTCAATAAAACTGCCCCCACCGGCACGTCCCCGGACTCCGCGGCTCGGCGCGCCAATTCGAAAGCCGTGTCCACGGCGCGCCTCTCGGCCTCACTCAATCCAGTCTCAATCACGAGACAACTCTATCGAAGCCACCCCGCGCCCCGCGCCGGCGCGGTAAGTTAGAACCATGCAATTACATGTCGCGGACCATCCGCTTATCGCCCATAAATTGACCCTGTTGCGTGACAAGAACACGCCTTCACCGGTGTTTCGCCAACTTGCTGACGAGTTGACGACCCTCCTGGCTTATGAGTCCACTCGCGGGGTTCGGACCGAAACTATCGAGGTGGAGACCCCACTGACAAAAACTACCGGTTCAAAACTCGCTGACCCTCGCCCAATTGTGATTCCGATTTTGCGTGCGGGACTAGGGATGCTGGAGGGAATGACCCGGCTCCTTCCCAGCGCGGAAGTCGGTTTTCTCGGGATGAAACGCGATGAGGAGACTCTGGCGATTGAAACCTATGCCGACCGTCTTCCCCATGATCTTTCGGGGCGACAGTGCTTCATTGTGGACCCGATGCTTGCCACCGGTGGGACGCTCGTGGCGGCGATTAATTACGTCCTCGACCGCGGGGCGCGTGATGTGACTTGCACTTGCCTCTTGGCTGCGCCGGAGGGGATTACTGCGGTCAAAAATGCGGTCGGAGATCGCGCCGAGGTCAAAGTGGTTGTTGCCGGAGTGGATGACCACCTGAATGAACACGCCTATATTGTTCCCGGGCTGGGGGACGCCGGTGACCGGTTGTACGGGTTGGTTTAGAAGTCATTAAACGTGTGGTGGCTCGGGATTACCCGAGCCACCGTTCAATAAACCGTTCTCTAAGGGGACGGTTTTGACTTTGTTCCGCGCTTTGGCGCTACAGCAAAGTCGAAACCCGAACCGCCTCGCTAAGCCTTAGAAAGAGGGAATAACCTCTTTGCCGGGCCAAGTTTCTTCGATGTACTTCTTAGTCACGTCAGAGTGCAACAACTCGTCGAGCTTCTTGATGGCATCGAGCTTGTCCTTCTCGTCTTCCCGCCACACCAGCACGTTTACCGCCGGATTGCCCTCGGGGGACTCAATCGCCAAGGCATCGGAGGGCTTCAAACCAGCAGACTGGTAGAAGTTACCGTTGATGACTGCGATATCCACGTCGGGAAGGGAAGTCACCAAAGCCGGTCCTTCGACTTCGTGGAACTTGAAACCGCGCGGGTTCACCTTCGGATCGTCTTTGATTTCAACGACGGAAGCGTCGGTGCCTTCCAACTCCAGCAAGCCGTTGGCGGCGAGAAGCGCCAAGGCGCGACCCTGGTTCGCGGGGTCGTTAATGATGGTGATGGTGGCGCCGTCTTTCAATTCATCAAAGCTCTTGATTTTTTGGGAGAACACAGCCAGGGGTTCCAGGTGAACACCTTCACCGGCTACGAACTTGTAACCGCGAGAAGCGGACTGATCCTTGAGATAGGGCACGGTCTGGAAGTAGTTCGCGTCGATATCGCCGCCGGCCAAGGCCTCGTTGGGCTGGACATAGTCGGTGAATTCTTTAACGGTAATCTTCAAACCGGTCTTCTTCGCTTCGCCAGAATCCTCCAAGTGCCGCAGGATCTTGGCGTGAGGAACCGGGGAAGCCCCGACAGTTAGTTCCGTAACGTCGCTGGCGGTGTTGGTTCCACCGCAGGCGCTCAAAGTCGCGGCTAAAAATCCAGCTCCAGCTACTACAACAATACGTGTAAAAAATTTCTTCATTCTTCCCACCTTTCTTAGGAGTAACAATAAAGAAAAGAATAACTAATGAGTTTGAATGTGACAAAAATTTGCTGAAATCCTAAAGATTCGGTATGTTTTTATGGCGTTGTTTTTCTCAAAACAGCCGCACACGCGCGAGTGGCGGAATTGGTAGACGCGCACGGTTCAGGTCCGTGTCCTAGTGATAGGGTAGGGGTTCAACTCCCCTTTCGCGCACAGCAACGCAGGCCGAGCGAAATGCCGGAAAGGCTACTTTTTACGAGAAGTTCGCTCAAGCTTGCTTAAAAGCGAACTTCGAGAAAAAAGGAGCGGCGCGAAGCGCCCGGCATTTCCGAGGCCCAGGAAGCTGTTGAGGCGGCTTTAGCCGCCGACACAGTGGCATCCTTGTAACCTCGTATGCGCTAGCCTGAAGAGCGTGGCGCCCGGCATTTCCGAGGCCTAGGAAGCTGTTGAGGCGGCTTTA
Source organism: Mobiluncus porci (assembly GCF_009695935.1). Classification (GTDB taxonomy): domain Bacteria; phylum Actinomycetota; class Actinomycetes; order Actinomycetales; family Actinomycetaceae; genus Mobiluncus; species Mobiluncus porci. Next base: position 44,848 of record NZ_VUMY01000016.1, on the reverse strand, counting down.
GCCGCCGACACAGTGGCATCCTTGTAACCTCGTATGCGCTAGTCTGAAGAGCGTGGCGCCCGGCATTTCCGAGGCCTAGGAAGCTGTTGAGGCGGCTTTAGCCGCCGACACGCAGAATGTACAAAGCGCGAATATGCCCACACGATTTTTTCATTGCACCCTCATTAACGTGCCTCATCGGGTAAAAACCAAGTAGAATACGTTTAGGAATGTCATGACACAAGGAGGCTGCGTCTATGAGTGGGGTGAACAACCCGCGCGAAGGATTCCCAGGCGATGAGAACCCGCAACCGGAAAATCCTCAGGTACCGCCGGTAAATCTTCCTGTGCCTCCGATGAATGCGGGTCGTCCGCAAGGCGTTAATCCCATTAACCCTAGCGCCTATGGATATCCTCCTTACGGTGGACAAATGCCCCCGATGGGTGGCTCTGTTCCGGTGAACTACCAAAACCAGCCTCCCTACCAACCTCAGCCGCTACCCGGCCAGCAAATGCCCGGAATGTACCCGGGAATGCCACCCCAGCCCGGCATGGGGATGCCGATGGGCTATCCCAACCAGCCGATGGACGTTCGGCAAGTCGCCCAAATGACTGAAGAACAACACCCGGATTTGGCGGAGTTGAGAACTCGGGTTCCTTTCAATATGCCGGGTCTCGTTCCCTCTTCTGCCAGCCGTCAAACTAGGCGAAAGAAGCGCCAATCCGGTGCGGAAACGGACCCAAACCAGTCTGGTTCCAGCGATGGCTCGCTATTGGGTAACATTTCCCTACCGGGCGACCCCAATGCGGCCCTGTCTTTCAAGGAGCTTCTGGGCCAGCCGGTCTCCAATCTCGCCGCCTCCACGATTGCCTCCCCGAAAGAACTCGAGGATTCCGACGGATTGCAGTTCCGCGCCGTGGGTCTTTCGGTTGGTTCCGTTCCGGAACCAGATATTCGCTACCCCATTCCCTATATAGCTCGGGAACACCCCTCCTACTACACGGGCTACGAAGTTTCCCTGATCATGGAATCGATTCGTGACCCAGAACATGCCCGCCAGGTTTTGGCTCGTATCGTCGCGGTGCCGCGCTGGGTTCGTTGGGTCATTGCCCTGTTTGGAGGACTGTGTGGAGCGGCCGTCTCCGCCTTGAACGGATTCCTGTCTCTGATCGCTTTCGGAGCCTTGATGGCCATCGTTTTGCTCTTCACCTATAGTTTTGCCTCCCGTATCGGCTCGGGTCGTTTCTATGATCCGACCGGTTACAAGACGATTTGGCTCGGGGCATTCATGCCTATCGGCCTGCTGTCAGCGATTATCGTGGCCCGTTCGGTAGTGGCCCAGCCGTGGCTGGCGGCAATTGCTTTTGTGGCGACGACCCTTGGTGGGTTGTTGTGGACTACCTGGATTCAGGAATTCCAAATCAAGAGGTTGTTGTCTTCCGAAATTCCTGACGCCGCCCAAATCTAGCCATTCAGGAGCCGTCCCTAGTGGTTGAGACTCCGAGTGTCAACTGGTTGCCGTGACGATGAGCATCAAGATGACTACGTTTAATCCGATTGCAAAACCCAGAACCGACAACCCAACTGCCGCTCTCAGAAGCAATTCGCCGGGAAGCCTGTCGCGCCTCGCTTTACGTTGCTGATACAAAATCACTGAGACGGGGAGGGTGACGAGGGAAATTACGGAACCAATCAGGGGGAACAAGCTGAGCAGTGACCCCACGAAAAGCGCCACCACCAGCGGCGAAATCTTCTGACTCTGTTCGTGATAGCCGGGGACACCGAAGACTTTGGAGGCGTCAACTTCGGCGGTTCCGGGGAAATAGGAGACATAACCTTCGTTCACGCCCCCAGCCTATCTCAAAGGGCTCTGCCTGTCGTATTAGACTAAAGACAACAAGCTCAATCCAACAAGGAGACATGGTGACAACTGATCCCAGCAAAGGTAATGAGAAACCGGCGTTATTCCAATGGAAACTCCACGGAGATGGTAAATCCATCACCACCGGTGAAGTCGTGCAACCTAACGAGCGCCTCACCTGGCCAAGGACCGTCGGAATCGGGATGCAACATATTGTGGCCATGTTCGGCGCCACTTTCCTGGTTCCCTTGCTGACCGGTTTTTCTCCCGCAACCACCTTGTTTTTCACCGGTATCGGCACCTTACTTTTCATCCTGATTACCTCGGGGAGACTGCCGTCCTATCTGGGGTCTAGCTTTGCCCTGATTGCTCCCATCGGGGCAGTCACCGGCTATGTGCAAGGTGGGGGAGCTCCTATCGACTCAGCCAAGATGGCTCTGGCGCAAGGCGGGGTGATCTCCGCGGGCGCTCTGCTGCTAGTGGTGGGCCTCGTGGTTCACTTTGCCGGCCCAATCTGGATTGACCGCATTATGCCCCCGATTGTGACCGGCGCCATTGTCTCGTTGATTGGCTTCAACTTGGCGCCGAGCGCTTGGAACAATGTGAAACAAGCTCCCGTGACTGCCACCGTGACGATTGTGGCGGTACTGTTGGTGACCGTATTGTTCAAAGGCATCATTGGACGTCTGTCCATCCTAATCGGGGTTTTGATTGGCTATGCTTGCGCCGTGATTCGCGGGGAAGTGAACTTCGAGGCCATCGCGAAAGCCGATTGGGTCGGTTTGCCCCAGTTCCACGCTCCGGCTTTCGACCCCTCGCTACTGGGGTTGTTCCTGCCGGTAGTGCTGGTTTTGGTGGCGGAGAACATCGGTCACGTCAAATCAGTAGCCGCGATGACCGGCCAGAACCTTGATGACCTCTCGGGACGGGCTCTCATGGCTGACGGCCTTTCCACCATGCTGGCTGGATCGGGCGGCGGTTCCGGGACGACGACCTACGCGGAAAACATTGGCGTTATGGCTGCGACCCGCGTCTATTCCACGGTGGCTTATATCGTGGCCGCTATCGGTGCTTTGGCGTTGTCGATGCTTCCAAAATTCGGGGAGATTATTGCCACCATTCCTCCGGGAGTTTTGGGTGGCGCCGCTACGATTCTCTACGGCATGATCGGGATGCTCGGGGTGAGAATCTGGGTTCAGAATCAGGTCGACTTCTCGGATCCGGTAAACCTGAACACGGCTGCGGTCGCCATGGTGATGGCCATTGCCAACTACACTTTGGTGATTGGGGAAGTTCGTTTCGAGGGTATTGCGATGGGTTCCTTCGGGGCAATTGTCATCTATCACCTGATGCGCTGGATTTCCAACCTCCGCGGCACCAACCTGGAACAGGCTTCGCCCGCTTCCGCGCCGGGCGGGACCGAACTGGATTCCGTGGCTTACCGTAAGCGTCACGCCAGTAGAGCTCGGAAGTCCGGCGAAACCGTGGGGGACAGTGAGCCGAGTGCGACGCTTCCTCCCTCGACACCTGCGGCGGACAAGGAAAGCTAAATGAGTGAACCGGAAAACCTTCCCGCTCTTGGCGAAATGGTGATGGGGGAGACGGATTCGCAACAATCCGCCTCCGGGCGCGCGCGGCGGCGCCGCTACATGTTTGCCCGCCAGACGGTTCTTCTCGGGTGGATTGTCTTAGGGATGGCTCTGGTGGCAGTAGTGGCAATCCCCTTTGCGACTGGGATTTTGACCCTGCCCTTTGGTGACTCGTTTACACTCTCCGAGGAGGCTAAAGCCAAGGCGCCTCCCTGCGCCCCGAGCGGTGAGCCGGTGAATTTGAAGACCGTGAAGGCGAATATCCTCAACGGTTCGTCTCGGAATGGCCTGGCCCGAGAGACCGCGGATCGGCTGAAAACTTTTGGGGTGAAGGTGGGTACAGTCGGGAATGCTGCTGATTCCTACGCGGGAGCGGCTCGGATTACCACCGGAAAAGAGGGTCTTGTGAAGGCATTCTCGCTGGCAAGGGCTTTGCCGGATTCGGATGTTCGGGTTGACTTAGTCAAAGGTAGCGAGATTACCGTGCTCTTGGGAGAACAGTTTCAGGGGGCGCTTTCAAAGGAGATTCTAGGCGGAGATGAGCTCGGAAAGTATCCCGAGTCTCCCGAAAACTGCGCCACGCTTGACTAGTTTTGGCTGGCGTTCAAGTGTCGGATGTGATTGAAAAAGCCCTCGAAAACGCCATTTTTCGCTATGCTTAATTCGTCAGCGCTGATTGAACGGAGGAACGCAGTGGGGTTGTTCAGCAAGTCGTCTGGGAACCGCGGGTCGGGTCCGGCTCGTCCCTATCCGAAGAGCTTCGCGGGCTGGGAGGCTCCCTCCACTTTCGCGACTGTTGATGATTCGATGGAGTTTCAGGCAGAATTCGAGGCTCTTTTTGCGGGTCGAAACGTGGAGGACATCAACGGGGCGGAGTTTGATGACTGGGCTTATCTAGTTCGCGAACGAAACAATCCCGATGACTATGCGGCAGTCTGTATCTGGATTCAGGGGCATTTTATTGGGCGTCTGGATCGCGCTACGGCGGGTAAATATGTGGTGGAAATGAACGGCTTGGACGCCCAGGAGCTAAATCTCGTGGTGCCGGCGCATCTGTGGGCGCAACGCACTAAGACGCGACTGGCGAATCGGGTCACCTTGAGTTTGCCGCCGGTTGGCGGGGTGGGGCCAGTGAATTTCTTCCCCAAGAAGGCATTCACCATTTTGCCTCCCGGGGACGAAATCTTGCTGGAGGATTTCGAGAATAATGTCGAGCCTTTGCGTCCTTTCATTTCGACGGGGAAAACAGTGCCGGTGGCGCTGATGATGATTGAAGACGGTGGAGGTTTAGGGGCTTATCTTGACAAGAAAACCTATGTGGGTCGGGTGCCGACAGAAAAGGCAGAGCTGATAGTGCCTTTGGTACGCACCGCAGTCGCCCACAAGCTCATCCCCGTGGCTCGCGGGATGCTTACCGGCTCGAATATCCGCAACGATCTCTCCATTGTTTCCGGCGATACTTCCACCGTTGGCTCCCACTGGACCCCCACCCACGACGGCGGGAAGTAATTGCCCAAAATTTCAATTAATCCTCAAATTTAACACCCCAAAATTTCGCGTCTTCCAGGAGGAACGCCGTCGCGCGGCGTATTACAACCGGGCGTGACCCCGGTTGCGGTGTCGCTGTTTGGGGGTAAACCAAAAGCCTTGCGCGAGGAGGGTGTTCGCGGAAGGTGGCGCGTAGGGGATGGGCTCGAAGCAGCCTGGGGAGGGCGCCCCCTCGTAGCTGCGAGAGCCCTCCCCACGCGTCGCCGAAGCGAAAAAGCGCACCGAGCGTAACCGCTCCAACTCAAACTAAAGACGCCGCAACCGAGGGGTCAACACGACCAAAGTTGTAATACGCCGCGCAGGCTCCCTCAGGACTTACCATGCAGGTCCCCACCGGATTAGCCGGCGTGCAAGCCGTCCCGAAAACGCTGCACTGCCAGGGTTTAATCTGACCGGTCAAGACTTCGCCACACTGGCAGGCGGGCGGGTCGGCGACGCGCAGGTTCGGGAGGTGGAAGCGTTTTTCGGCGTCATATTTTTCGTATTCTGGGGCGACGGCGAATCCGGAATCGGGGATGAATCCGAGCCCGCGCCATTCGAAAGTCTCGCGCCGGACAAACACTTTGTCCATGAGGGCGAGCGCAGCAACGTTTCCTTCGGGTAATACCACGCGCGCGTACTGGTTTTCGACCCGGGCGTCTCCGGCGGCAACGTCGCCGGAAACGTATTGTTCCAAGAGCATCTCCACCGCTTGCAAAATATCCAAAGGCTCGAAACCTGTCACCACCACCGGAAGGTTATATTCGCGGGGAATAAACTCGAATGCTTTTGTTCCCACGATGGTAGCGACGTGACCGGGCCCGATGAAGCCATTAATGCGCCCCTGATCCATGCCGAGAATCGCGCGAAGTGGCGGCTCGATACGGACATGGTTACAGAAAATCGAGAAGTTATCGAGGTTTTCCTTTATCGCTCGATCGAGTGCGACGGCAGTGGACGGCGCGGTGGTCTCGAAGCCGACGGCGAAAAAAACTACCTCGTGATCGGGGTTTTCCCGCGCAATCTGGAGTGCATCAAGGGGGGAGTAAACAAAACGAATGTCACAGCCCTGGGCTTTCGCTTGTTGAAGGGATCCCCCAGTGCCGGGGACGCGCATCATGTCGCCGAAAGTCGTGAAAATAACCCCGGGTTGGCGGGCGAGCCAACCGGCGTCGTCAACGCGCCCGAGCGGAATGACACAGACCGGACATCCCGGCCCGTGGATGAGTTCGACGTTTTTCGGAAGTAAATGTTCGAGCCCGTGGCGGTAAATCGTGTGGGTGTGTCCGCCGCAGATTTCCATAAAGGCCAGCGGTTTTTCGAGCTTTTCCGCGAGCTCTTCAATTCTCCGGAGCAGGGCCTTAGCCGCCACCGGATCGCGATATTCGTCAACGTATTTCATGCTTATCTTTCTTTGGTGGGACGATGGGGGCGTGGTTTATCGTCCCAGGCTAGGACTAACTGATGGCTGAGGTGGCGAAGGAGTCGAGCTCGTCTTCGAAGGTGTTGCCCCCGAGTTTCTTGATTTGGTCCAAAGTCGCCGCGGCCTCCTCGGCATCAATCTTGGCCAAAGCGAAACCGACATGAACCAGGACCCAGTCACCCACCTCCAGCGGCTCACCTTCCATTAAATCCACGGAAATCTCACGGTTCACCCCCGAAATCGACACGGTCGCAATCCGTTCCGCCGCCTTCTCGAAATCCACAATTTGAGCGGGAACACCCAGACACATAACTTGTTCCTTTCCTTCGACCTCTTCAATTTAGCAAATCCGCGGCAGGGGATCCCCCACCAACATGTCCACCATCCGCGTACCCCCGAATCCGGTGACCATGACTACTGCTGAAGCCGGCTCAGCGACAATCTTCCCGACCAGCGCCGCCTCCTCGCCTCCGGGAAGCGCCTTAACCGCCGACAAAGCAGCCTCGGCTTCATCGGCGGGAACCACCGCGACAAACATGCCCTCATTGGCGACATAGAGCGGATCAATCCCGAGAATGTCACAAGCCCCGCGGGTCATCTCGCGAACCACAAGCTTCTCTTCGTAAACCGCCACTCCTTTACCCGAAGTCTTCGCCAGCTCATTCAACACGGTCCCCAGCCCTCCGCGGGTCGCATCGCGCATCCAGCGAGTCTGCGGAGCCGCCTCCAAAAGCGCCCGGGTCAGCCCATTGACCGGTTTGGAATCGGTCTCAATCGGAGCCGCCAGCGCGAGGTCGCCGCGCGCGAGCATCACCGCCATCCCATGATCCGCAATCGGTCCCGAGACTAAAATCGCATCACCTACCGAGACCGCCCCGGCGCGCAACGCGACAGACGCCGGCACAATCCCGACCCCAGCCGTGGTGATAAACAACTTGTCGGCAGCCCCCTTCGCCACTACTTTTGTATCGCCCGTTACAATCTTTACTCCCGCACGGTCAGCAGCGCGGTGCATGTCGGCAACCACTCGCCGCAACACATCTATCTCTAGCCCTTCTTCGATGACGAAAGCCGCGGAAATCCCGTAAGGCACGGCTCCGGAAACACTCAAATCGTTGACAGTCCCGTTTACTGCCAAATCCCCAATCGAGCCGCCGGGGAAGAAAATTGGGTTGACGACATAGGAATCTGTAGAGAAAGCGAGCTGTTCCCCGCCTGACAGCGACGTCCCGGCGGCCGCGGCCAGAGCGGCAAGGCCCATCACCCCAGCGTCGGTCATCTCGTTCAAGGTGTCATTGCCGTATTCGGCCACAAACACTTGCTCCACGAGTTGCGCGGAGGCTTTTCCGCCGGCGCCGTGGGCGAGGGTCACAAACTCGTCTTTCAGTTTGTCCCCGTGCGCCCGCACTCTTTCGATGCGTTCCAGAACCGTGGCTTCATCAGCGGCATTACTCATCAATCAGTCCTCCACTTTCGTTATCGCGAGACCGGCATGAACCAAAATTTTCTCTCCAATAGCAACCGGACCAACGAGGCTCACATCCACAGTTTCCTCCCCTCGCGCTCCCAAAGCCCGGGCGGTGACCCCATCGGGTTCTAAACCCACAATCTCCAGCGGGCGCCCCTCATCGGAGCAGGTGATACAAACATCGCCCTCGATATCGCCCAAGCCTGCGGTGGCTATGGAATCTGTTAAATCCCCCGACAAAGTGATTTCGGTCATTTCAAAGTTTCCTTAATCCCGCGCTAAATCCGCCGGTCTTTTGCCTGTAAATTCCACCTGCTATCCTACTACGGTCGAAAAAAATGGCGTTATCAAGGGCATTTAGTCCCAATTTTGGGACATCTTTTCTAAAGTGTGAAATGACTGAAATCTCATCAGGTAGCCTAAACAAGGCGTTTATCGACGCTTTTCCCAGTTTAAAGACGAAGGGCATAAAGAAGTGACCTATAACGTAGAACCCTGGACCCAAGGCACATTGGCAGAGAACATTGCTAAAGCCGGCGTCTCCAGGCGAGATTTCATGAAATTCTGCAGTGGCCTCGCCGCGATTTTCGCAGTTGGAACCCCCGCTATGGCAAATGCTGCCTCTCTGAAGCCGAGTGCTGAACAAATTGCGAAGGCTCTGGGGGAGGTGAAGAAACCGCTGGTGGTGTGGCTCCAGCTCCAAGAATGCACCGGTTGTATGGAATCGGTGTTGCGTTCGGGCGGGACAACAGTTGAGGAAGTAGTCCTCAATCTCCTTTCCGTGAACTACAACGAGCTGGTGATGGCTGCGGCGGGTGAAGCGGCCGAGAAGACTTTGGAAGACGCTAATAACCAAGACCACATCTTGGTGGTAAACGGCTCGGTTCCGCTTAAAGACGACGGTATCTACTGCACCATCGGCGGTAAGTCTGCCAAGCAAATTCTGGAAGATTCCGCGAAGAACGCTTCGATGATTCTCGCGGTGGGAGCCTGCGCAGTTTTCGGCTCGGTCCAAGCCGCCAAGCCGAACCCGACCGGTGCCGTCGGGGTGGATGAAATCATCAAGGACAAGCCGGTGATTAATGTTTCCGGATGCCCGCCGATTGGGGAAGTTATCACCGCCACCCTGGCTTACATCCTGACCCACGGGAAGGCTCCTGAGGTTGATGCGGAAGGGCGCCCGCTATTCGCTTACGGCCAGCGCATCCACGACTCGTGCCCGCGTCGACCCCACTACGACGCCGGTCAATACGTGCGAACCTTTGATGACGCCGGGGCGCGCGAAGGCTGGTGTCTCTACGATGTGGGTTGTAAGGGCCCCTCGACCTTCAGCCCCTGCCCGATTGTGCAATGGAACCTGAAGTCTGGCTGGCCTATCGGCGCAGGTCACCCCTGTATCGGATGCACGGAGCGCGACTTCTACGACCGTTTCACCCCGTTCTACCAGACCTTGCCGTCTGCCCCAGGCTTCGGCGTGGAATCCACAACCGAGAAAATCGGCTTGGGCCTGACTGGGGTAGTTGCTGCGGGCGTGGCCGTCCATGCCGGCATTACCGCCGCCCAGAAGGCAGCCGATCGACGGGCCACCAAGAACTCACCCATGGCGGCCTTTGGTGACACCGCCCCTGGCGCCAAGAAACCCGAACCAGCCACCGAAACGACCGAGAAGAGTGAGGCCTAAACCACATGGCAGAGAAAGTTGTTATTGACCCGTTGACCCGCATCGAGGGTCACCTCCGCATCGAACTCGAATCTGAAGGCGGGAAAATCTCGAAGGCCTGGAGCGAAACCACCCAGTTCCGCGGCATCGAAGAAATCGTCCAGAACCGCGACCCTCGCGATGTCTGGGCCTTCGTCCAGCGCATTTGTGGCGTGTGTACTTCCGTTCACGCCATCGCCTCCGTCACGGCAGTTGAAAACGCTATTGGCTCGAAGCTTCCGGATAATGCCTACCTGATTCGCTCCCTGGTTTTGGGCTCCCAAGAGGTTCAAGACCACGTGATTCACTTCTACCACCTCCACGCGCTCGACTTCGTCAACGTGGTGAACGCGGCGAAGGCCGACCCTGCCAAAGCCGTCGAGTTTGCGAACTCGATTGGTTCCAAGTGGCGGGGCAATAACTTGAAGCGTTTTACGGAAGTGCGCGACACGGTTCAGTCAGTGCTGGATTCCGGACAATTGTCCGTTTTCACCGGCGGTTACTGGGATCACCCCGACTATCGTCTCCCTCCGGAGGCAGATTTGATGTGCGTGGCCCACTATCTCGATGCGCTGGAGTTCCAGCGTTCCATGATTCGGATCAACACGGTTTTCGGCGGGAAGAACCCCCACCCGAACTTCCTCGTCGGGGGGATGGCCTGCTCGATTGACCCGAATTCTTCGGAGTCCATCAACCAGGTTCAACTCGACCAGGTGAAGTCGTGGATTGAAGAAACCATCGAGTTTGTCAACGATTGCTACTATCCGGACGTGTTGGCGGTGGCCGGAGTTTACAAGGACTACTTCGATATCGGCGCGAGCCACCCTAACTACCTTGCGGTGGGACTAGCAGGCGCTACCTACGGTGGCGATCCGGCGGAATCTCGCGTAAAGTCCCGCCACACAGCGATTAAGCCCGGGGTGGTCATGAACGGCGACCTCACCAAGGTGCTGCCTTTTGACCCGAAGAAGATTGAAGAGTTCGTCACCTCGGCCTGGTATGAGTACTCGGTGGGAGACGATAAGGGTCTGACTCCGGACAAGGGTGAGACCAAGGTTAAATACACCGGCCCCAAACCGCCCTACAAGTGGCTAGCGGACAATGATAAATACACTTGGTGCAAGGCGCCACGCTATGACGGCAAGTCCATGCAGGTCGGCCCGATCGCTCGCATCATCCTCGCCTACGCCCAAGGCTTCGAGCCAGTGAAGAAACTGGTGGATGAAGCCGCCGGTAAACTCGGCATCACTCCCGCTCAACTGAACTCCACAATGGGTCGCACTTTCGCGCGGGCAGCCGAAGCAATGGTGTCTTCCCAACTGTTGAAAGAGGACTACGACGCGCTGGTGGCAAACATCAAAGAAGGCAATATTGATGTCTTCGATGCCACCAAGTGGGAACCAGCAAGCTGGCCTGCGGAATGCTCCGGCTACTCTTTTGTGGAAGTGGCGCGCGGCAATCTCTCCCACTGGGTCACCATCAAGAACGGCAAGGTGGAACGCTATCAAGCCGTGGTTCCAACCACTTGGCTTGCCGGAGGCCGCGACCCGCAAGGCGTGACCGGCCCCTACGAGGAGTCCTTGATGGGCAACGGAAATCACCCCTTGGTGAATCCGAAAGAACCACTGGAACCGCTGCGCACCATCCACTCCTATGACCCATGCATGTCCTGCGCGGTACACGTGCTTGACCCCGATGGAAATCCAGTTACAGAGGTGATGACGTCATGAGCACCGAAACTCAGACCCCGGAGAAGAAAACTGCAGTTCCCGAAAAGGAAGTGGAATTCTTTGCTCCCGGTTCTCAAGAGGACACCATCTCTCAAGGTATCGAGGTGGGTGGCGGTTTCAGTTCCGGGGATCTTTCGATGCGGCGCTTACTGACCATGGCGGCCGTTTCCCCCGAAGGCAGCACCGATCCGGTTGACATCGCCTTGAAAGACTCCCTGACCTACCAGTTCCGTCACGGGGCTCCGAACGTCGAGGTGCCGCCGGAGGATTTCGACCCGCCGAAAGGCCGACGCTATTCTCTGGCGCGGATTTCGAACTTCAAACGCACCAAATTCGGTCCCGATTTGAAGATGGTTATCGCCCGCGGCGACTTGGAATCAGTCATGAACGTGGCCGAAGTCAAGCGCGAGGAGCGCACTTTGCTTCGCAAAAACGCTCAAATGGCGGGTTCTCGCGGTTTCCGCTGTCTCGGGGTCGCGACCGCAACTGTCGGTGAAGACGGCAAGTTGGGGCCGTTCCAGATGGAGGGATTCATCAATGTGCGTCCGCGCGGGACGGGTCTGAGTGGCGAGGACCTGACTCCCACCAGCGACGACTGGGTTCGCCTCCAGGTGTGGTCCGGAGGGCTGCGGTTCTTGCACTGGCTGAACGTGTTTCTCATTGTGACCATGTCAGTAACCGGCTTCTACATCATGAATCCTTTCTTCGGCGACACCTATTTCCGTGGCATTGAGATTGGCTACCTGATGGGATGGATGCGCTTTATCCACTTCACCGCCGCCTTCACCTGGATTGCGGTCGGGGTGGTGCGTGCCTTCATGGCTTTCACCTCGAAGGACAGGTACCTGCGCTGGTCAACATTCTGGCCGTTCAAGAAGAAGGAAGACTTCCGGTATCTTCGCGAGACGCTCGGGGCATATCTGTTCTTGCGCAAAGAAGGCCCACTCTATGTGGCGCACAACCCCTTGCAGCAGCTCACTTACACGGGAATCTACGTCATCGGAGCGTTCCAGATGCTTATCGGTTTGGCGCTGTACGCTTTGCCGCATGTTTCGGCCAATCCGATTTGGAGCTTTTTGGCCACGCCGAACTATCTCTTCGGGGTTCCGGCCTTGCGGAATTTCCACGCGGTGATTATGTTCCTGTTCTGGGCTTTCGTTATTGCCCACATCTACCTGGCGTTCCGCGCGGATTCCACCGAGCGCAATGGCGGGGTTTCGGCCATGATCAACGGCGGGGTTTACCTCCGCCGCGGTTCCAAGCCGGTAGACGCTCCCGAGGTGTGATGGGCGAGTTCACTAAGGATTTGCCGGACTTCTCCCGCGTGGATGGTTCTGGCTTTGGTGGGGCGCGCTTTGTAGTCCTCGGAGTCGGCAACCCGATTATGGGAGATGACGGGATTGGCCTCGAGATTTTTTCGCGGCTCCAGGCAATGATTGATTCTCGGCCCGCGTGGACGACGGCTCTAGCGGGTGGGGAGCTGAAATTTGTCGAGGGTGGCACCGGAGGCATGGAACTTGTACCGGTCGTTCAAGAATCCGAGCATTTGCTGATCTTGGATTCGGTGGCGGGCGGGGCGGGGCGCCGCGCCGGCGATGCCGTGCATCTGAGCGGAGACCATGTCCCGCGTCTGCTGTCGATGAAAATGTCGCCCCACCAGGTCGGCTTGTTGGATATCTTAACTTCCGCGCGGTTGACCGGGCGAGAGCCTGCCGTGTTGGAGGTGGCCGGGGTCGTCGGTGAAGACGTCGATTTGCGGCTCGGTTTAACCGCGGCGGCCGCGGGTGGGATTCCCCGCGCGGTTGAAATGGCGGCTGAAATCCTTGATAGGTGGTTGGTCTAGGGACTGTCTTCTGTTGACCACTCCACGTAGTCCAGCGCAAATTCGCGACCGTGGGTCATGTTCCCGGTCGGGGTGCCGCACTCGGGACAGGTCAGGGCGAAGAATTCATCAATCTCTACGTCACGATTACAGGTCGGACAGAAAACGGTCGCGGGAATCACCTCAAGCGTGAGCCTCGCGTCTTCGCAGATGGTTCCGGCCTTAGCAAGGGGCCAAGAACCGTGGAGAGCCTCGGGAACAGCACCGGAAAGGGTGCCGACCTTGAGCGCGACATTCTCAACTCGGCTAACCTTGGAGGTAGCCTCCGCGGCGGCGCGCTCAACCGCCTCCACCACGGAAGTCAATAACCCGAGTTCATGCATACGCCTATTGTCCCAGGAGTCCTATGAAAATCAATATTGGGGAGATTATCGACCCGACCGAGGGCCGCGTCGTCGTCGAAGTTGACGAGTCCGGGAAACGCCACGCCCGCTTCGACCTCACCGGACTGCCTCGGGTTGAGGGTTTGCTCGTAGGAAAAGGTGCCGGAGAGGCTCTCAAGATGACCGAACATCTCTGTGGGATTTGCCCAGTGGCTCATCATCTGGCGGGGATGCGCGCTTTGGACGCTTTGACCAGCGACGGTGCGGTTAGTGACCTCGCCGAAATGGTGCGCCGACTCTTGCACTACGGATCCATCGTAGAGACACACTCCCTGCGGTTTGTGAGTGTGGATCGCGAGGCGGGGATTGCGTTAAAAAAGTTTTCCAAGTTGATGTTGGTGGGGGCTGGTTCCCCGGGGCATTTTCCGGTAACGGCGCGTCCGGGGGGAGTGACTTCTTGGCCAGCCGCCACGGACCTGCAGGCGGTGGTCGATGGGGTGAGTGCGGCAATAGACACGGCCGAGCGGGTGGTGGCGGCTTTTGGTGAAACGAAAAAGCACGCCCCCATCGTTTCACCTCAAATCCTCGACGTGGCGCTGATTGACGCGAAGGGGAATCCGGACGTTTTCGGAACGCGAATGCGGGTTTCTCGAAACGGCGAGGTTGTGGAGGAGTTTGGGTTTAGTGAATGGAACGAAAAGATTGCCGAGGAGATTCCTGGCTCGCCAGCGCCCCGCCCCTATTTTGTACCACTTGGTCAAGAAGCGGGACGCTATCGAGTCGGGCCGGTATCCCAACTCTCGATAGGTTCACTTTCCACTGTGCGAGCCAAAACAGCGCAAGCACGCTGGCTCAAAGGCGCCCGCGATGCTGCTGAAGCCCGCGCCATTGTGACTTTGCATGTACTGGAGCGGACTTCTCAACTTGTCTCCGAACTTCAGCAACGCCTTGTAGAAACCGACGCAGAAACTGTCGTGGCGTCTCCCGAACCCATCCATGCTGGCACGGCGACCGGACTTGTGGATGGTCCGCGGGGGATCTTGGCCCACACTTACGAAGTGGATGACAGTGGAACTATCACCAGATCCATCATTCTCACCCCGACGGCTCAAAACGAACCGTGGCTAGCCGATCTCCTCACCCGCGCCGCGGAGACTGAGACCACCCCAGATGGTCGCGAGGCGGCGCTGGAGGACTCCATCCGCGAAGCCGATCCCTGCCTCCCGATTAGTTCCGCGCCTCCCGGACAGATGGGACTCAAACTCGATATTATTGGAGCGGAGTGATTCCGAGTCGGCTACTTTGCTGGAAAGTGAACGCAGTAAACCGAGCGGAAAAGAACCGACGTCAGAATCGTGAAGCAAGTAAACGAAAGGCGAAACAATGTGTGTGGGAGTGCCGTGCCGCATCCTGTCTATCACCCCTGGGCTGATGCCAATGGGGCGCATCGATGTCGCCGGTCAGGTGCAGGATGCCTGCATGGCCTATGTCCCGGAGGCTAAAGTTGGCGACTATGTTCTCATCCAGAACGGTTTCGCAATGGATCTCCTCACTCCCGAGGAGGCTCGAGAGTCTTTGGAAACCTGGGTTGACCTCGGAATGGTGGACGAAAAAGTCCTGGTAAATTGATTGTCAATTACAAACTTTTGGAGTTTTCCCAGCTTTCTTTTAGGATTCAACTTGTAAACAGGTCGTAACGATTTGCTCCCGCTCGGGTTCAAATCTGACCCTTATGGGTGTTTTAACCTACAAAGGAGTAAACGTGAAATCTTTAACCCGCCTAGCCTTGGCAGCTTCGGCAGTTTTGCTCGGTGTCTCCCTGGGCGCCGTTACCGCGGTTGGTGCCCCCAGTGAACCCACGATTGATAACCCCGGCGGTATTGAGGCCGTCACTTCCCCCGCGGGAGTTCCGGCCAACGGATATGGGCCGGATTTGCATTTGTTCCTCTCTGCGAAGGCGCGCTCCGGCATGCAGCCCGGGTTGAATCCTCTCGGAGCCAATGATTTCAACTGTGTCCCGCAGGCGGGCCAAAATCCGGTGGTTCTCGTTCCTGGAACTGCCGAAGATGCCTATGCGGCCTGGGCTTATTTCTCCCCTCGGCTCAAACAGGCCGGTTACTGTGTTTTCACTTTCAACTACAACCCCTCTACCCATAAAGATATTCACGGCAACGTGGTAACCGATGATGACAAGGCTTTCTCCGGTGATATTAAACAGACCGCGGCTTTCATGGCCGGTTTTGTTGACCGTGTCTTGGCGGCAACCGGTGCGCAAGAGGTTGACCTGGTGGGACATTCCCAGGGTGGCGGCGTTTTGCCGCGGTCTTACATCAAGTGGTACGGCGGGGATAAGAAAGTTGACAAGCTCATCGGTCTGGTTCCGAACAATCACGGCACGACCATGGGTGGGATGAACGAACTTTTCAACAAACTTCTCGTCAAGTGGCCCGGCATAAAAACAGATGTGTTGGATGCGACGAATCAACAGGGGCTTTTGGAACAGTTGGTCAATTCTGAATTGCTGACCTCCCTGAACGAGGGCGGCATGACTTACCCTGACATCAAGTACACTGTTATCTCCACGAAACTCGATACCGTGGTGACTCCTTACACCAATGCCTTTATCGAAGAGCCCGGGGTTAAGAATCTGACCTTGCAAGACGTCTGCCCCGCGGATGCGCATCTTCACCAAAATATCCCGTATTCCGACGTGGCTCTCCAGCTCACGTTGCGGGCGCTCAACGCCGACAACCTGTCTTGGCAGATGCCGGTGGAATGCTACCGCTACCAGGCCTACCTGAAGGCGTCAGACCTGATTTAGTCCTTGCACAATCCGAAAAGTCCGGAACCAAAGCCACTTGGCGAGTTCCGGACTTTTCGGTTGAAACGCTAGAATGAGTGCGATGAGTTCCAACCCTTCTCCCGCCGATAACAGCGAAAACCTGTATTTAAGTGGGCATCTAGCGGCCTGGTTCAAAATCATCGCCGTGGGGATGATCACTTTGGTTGCCTTTGAGGCCGTCGCTGTAGCCACCGCGATGCCGTTTATTGTGGACTCGCTACAGGGAAATCGGTTCTATGCGTTGGCCTCGGGGATTCCCCTCGCTACCCAGTTGGTTTCCACCGGTTTGGCCGGTCCGTGGGTGGATGCCAAGGGACCCAAGCCCGTCATGTACACCGGTATTGTCTTGTTCCTCTCGGGCCTTCTCGCGGCGACTTTTTCTCCGGGGATAGGCTGGCTGGTTGTCGGTCGCGGCATTCAGGGGCTCGGTGGCGGGCTCCTGATTGTGCCGCTCTATGTCATGGTGGGTGCCTATGTGTTACCGCGAAAACAGGGCGCTTTCTTTGCGGCTTTCGCGATTGCCTGGGTTCTTCCCAGTCTCTTTGGGCCGCTCGTGGCGGGATTCCTAGTCGACTACGTGCACTGGCGGTGGGTTTTCGGTTCCTCCCCCTTGGCTTTCATCATATTTTTGCCAGTGATGTGGGTGAAATTCAAACAGTTTCCTCCTCTGCACGCGACTAAACCCTTGAAAATGCGCAAACGTTTCATGTTTGCCACCTTGGCCAGTGGCACTCTCATCGGGGCGCTTCAGATTATTTCCGGCATCAAGCCCCAGGAGATTGACGCCTATGTTCTCGGCGGAACCTTGGTCATCACGGTGTTGCTGTTTATTTTTATCCGCCGTCTTTTACCGACCGGTACATTCCTGGCTCGCCGCGGGGTGCCGGCCACTATCGCCTTCAGAGGTCTTTTGAACGGGACATTTATCGCTACCGAGACTTTCCTCCCGTTCATGTTGAAGAACGTACATGGCTGGAATCCCACTCAAGCCGGTCTGGTCATGACTGCGAGTGGAGTCACCTGGGCGGTAGGCTCGTGGATTCAAGGGCGCTATCCTGATGAAAAACAGTTCCGCCTCTTCGCAAAAATTGGACCGCTTGGTCAAATCTTGGGAACCTTGATTACGATGCTTTCCCTTGTTCACGGCTTTGGCGGCTGGTGGGTTTTGATCGGCTGGTGTCTAGCCGGTTTCAGTGTAGGTCTGATTTATCCCGCTACTTCGGTGCATTCCTTGGGCATGACTCCCCCGGCCAAACACGGAAAAATCTCTTCTGCCCTGCAAGTGTCTGACACCTTCGGCGCTTCTTCCCTAATCGCCTACGCCGGCATTGTCTACGCTCTCACCTACCATTTCGGTTCCCTGGCTTTCGCCTTCACGATCGGGATGCTATGCCTGCTCATCTTCGTGGCACTGTGGGCCGGCACTCGGCTTTTTCCTGAAGAAGTTAAGTAAATTACAGAGAATAATTTATCGATTTAAAGGTAAAGTGAAAGTGTTGGCAGTGGATAGTTGATTGAAAGGTTAAACATGGAAGCTCTTGTTACCCTTGCTGGTGGGATGATGAGTTTCATCATCGGACTGATTGTGGTTCTCCTGATTATTTTTCTCGCGACCGGCTCGATCTACGTGGTGAAACAGCAAACCAACTACATCATTGAACGTTTCGGTAAATTCCACAAAGTGGCTCTGCCCGGTTTGCGAATAAAAATTCCGATTGTGGATCGTATCGCCAAGAAAGTCCCCCTGCGGATTATGCAACTCGACTCCGTGGTGGAAACCAAGACCAAGGACAATGTCTTTGTGACGATTCCTGTCTCGGTGCAATACCAGGTCCAGAGCGTCGCCGACTCCTACTACCGTCTGGCGAACCCGGAACGCCAGATTCAGTCATACGTCTATGACCGCGTGCGTACTTCGCTGGCTAAACTCGACCTTGATGACGCGTTTTCCTCCAAAGACCAGATTGCGCAAGACGTGGAAACCACGCTGTCTGCGGCGATGAATGCCTATGGTTTCGCCATCATCAACACACTCGTCACCGACATCAACCCGGATCCGACAGTGCGCGCCTCGATGAACTCCATTAACGCCGCCCAGCGGGAGCGCGAAGCCGCTATCAGCCTCGCCGAAGCGGAAAAAATCAAGATTGTGAAGCAGGCCGAGGCTGATGCGGAATACAAACGCCTCCAAGGTGAGGGTATTGCGGCTCAGCGTAAAGCCATTGTGGACGGCCTCGTGGAGCAGTACGAGTCCTTGCGTGATGCCGGTATCGGCGCGGAGGCTCAAGAAATGCTCTTGTTGACCCAGTACTTTGACACCCTTCAAGAGGTGGCGAAGGCCTCCAACACTCAAACCCTGATGCTCCCCTCCAATCCCGGTGGGGTCAACGATGCGATGACGGAGTTGCGCAACTCGCTGTTTACGGCGGTGAAAGCGGGAGAACAGCGACCGGCTCCCGCTCCGGAGCCACGTGCCACGAGGCCCCAGCAGTAAACTCTTTTTGTGAAACGTTGTTTAGTCGTCGTCGGGCGAGTTGAGGGACTGGATTTAATCGAAAGAGAGAGCCTAGACGGCTATAACTTCGTGATTTGCGCCGATTCCGGCCAGGTTGCTGCCAAGCGGCTCGGGCTAGATGTGGACGTGTATCTGGGAGACTTCGATTCTTCGGTGGCTCCTGCGGGGAGGGTGGTTCACGCGGACCTCGACGGAAAAACCGCGGAAAACGATTTAGAGGAGCAGAATTCGAGCTCAGAGGGGAGTGCCAAGGTCGTAGTACTACCCGCCGAGAAGAACGTTACCGATTCGGAAGCCGCCGTGGACTATGCCGCTAGCCGAGGTTTTGAGGTTATCGATGTTATGGGAGGTCTGGCCGGAAGACTCGACCACACTCTGGGAAACCTTGCAATTCTCGAGAAATATTGCGAGTCGCAAGTCTCGGTGAGTTTCTTTGATGGCATCAATCGCGTGCGGCTGCTCGGGCCGGGCACTCACGAGGTGCCTCGGGGGAGATATCAGTATCTCGGAGTAATTCCGCAAAGTGATGAGGTAAAGGGTCTCGGTCTTACCGGAGTGAAATATGAGGTCGAAGACTTTACCCTGTCAGCCGGTTCCACCCGCGGGGTCAGCAATGAGATCCTCGGAGAATCAGCCCAAGTCACTATCGGCTTCGGGCGAGCCTTAGTGATAAATTCTCGCGACGGAGTAGGGCAGTAATGTAGGTTTCGTGTCGCCTCAGGGAACCTCGATGATGCTGTGGCATAAATATGCGTATTTGTGAATAAGTATCGCCTAAGGATATGATTTCAAACAACTTCGGCAAAAGGCGACAATTGTGAAGATTATCCTAGATATTAATGCCCAACTAAACTCCATTGTATGGGGGCCCTATATGCTCGCCCTCCTCGTGGGAACCGGCATCTACCTCACCATCCGCACCAAGTTCTTCCAAGTCACCAAGTTTGGCTTCGCGATGCGCTCGACTCTCGGCAAGTTGCTGCGCCGCCAAGGTGACAAGGCTGATGAGACGAATATTTCCCCGTTC
The DNA here is from genome assembly GCF_009695935.1 of Mobiluncus porci. Classification (GTDB taxonomy): domain Bacteria; phylum Actinomycetota; class Actinomycetes; order Actinomycetales; family Actinomycetaceae; genus Mobiluncus; species Mobiluncus porci. Next base: position 24,982 of record NZ_VUMY01000016.1, on the reverse strand, counting down.
CAAGCCGTTTCAACCGCTCTGGCTTCGACGGTCGGAACTGGCAACATTGTCGGCGTCGCCACCGCGATTACCGCCGGCGGTCCCGGGGCGGTGTTCTGGATGTGGCTGTCTGCCTTTTTCGGGATGATGACAAAGTTCGGCGAAATCGTCTTGGCCATCAAGTTCCGCGAAAAGAATGCTAAGGGACAAAACGTTGGTGGTCCGATGTATTACATCAAGAACGGCCTCAATTGGGGGTGGCTCGCAACTATTTTCGCGGTTCTCGCCACCTTGGCGAGTTTCGGGATTGGCAACATTTCCCAAGTATCTTCTATTGCTACTGCCTTTGAGACGAGTTTCGGATGGGATCCGCTGGTGGTGGGGATTGTGCTTGCCGCCGTCACCGCGACCGTCATCATTGGTGGCATCAAATCCATTGCGCGAGTGACCGAGAAGCTCGTGCCGTTTATGGCAATCTTCTATATCCTGTTATCCCTCGTTCTGCTCGTGGTAAACGCGAACCAAATCATCCCGACGCTCGGCCTCATCTTCTACGCTGCCTTCAATCCGCAGGCCGCGGTGGGTGGCGTGGCGGGCTACACCATCATGATGGCGATCCAAAAGGGCGTGGCTCGCGGTGTGTTCTCCAACGAGGCCGGTCTCGGCTCGGCACCGATTGCCCACTCGGCTTCCAACACGAAAGAGCCCGTGGAGCAGGGCATGTGGGGAGTATTCGAGGTCTTCGTGGATACCATCATCATCTGTACTCTAACCGCGATGGTCGTTTTGACTACCGGCATCTGGACTGACGGAGTAGGGGAAAATCCGAAGTATGAAGGCGCGGCCTTGACTATCGCCGCTTTCAACCACGGCCTGCCCGGGCAGTGGGGTGGCTGGGGGCTCACAATTGGGCTTGCCCTGTTCGCTTTCTCCACCATTCTCGGCTGGTCGTATTACGGGGAAAAGAGCCTCGAATACCTGTTCCGCGGTTCGGATCGCGCCTCCAGGATTGCCGTGATGGCTTACCGCATCGTGTTTTCGCTCGTTTGCGTCCTCGGGGCTTATGCGGGGTCGAACGCGGGCATCAAGTTTGTGTGGGACATCTCCGACACCCTGAACGGCATGATGGCGATTCCAAACCTCATCGGTTTGCTGGCACTTTCCGGAGTCATCTTTGCTGAAACCAAATCCTACCTGGAACGCAAGGGGCCGAAGGTAACTCGACGCGGGGACACCGGAGCGGCTGATGCCGAGGACGCGCCGGATAAGCTAGACCCTGCTGAGGGATGATTGCTGGCGTGAGCCAAGGCAACACCGAAATTTTCTACCTAGATTAAAACGTTTCTACCTCGTACAATTGTGGCATGGTACTGAGCATTAAAGATCCCGAAACCGATGAGCTTGCTAGGCGCGTGGCGAGCCTCAAGCGTGTCTCCATCACGGAAGCCGTCAAAGATGGATTGCGCGGGGAGCTCGAAAGGCTGGAGGCTGCCGAGGAGGAACGCGTCGCCAAGCGGATGGCTATTTTGAAGAAATATCAGGCTGAATTTTCCAGTTGGAAGGTGACCGACCCGCGTCCGCATGGGGAAATTCTTTACGACGAGGACGGGTTACCTGCATGATTGTCGATACTTCGGCGTTAATTTGTGTTCTGATGAACGAAGAAGAAGCTGACTCGTTTGCACGGAAAATGTCTGAGTCCTCAATCGTGATGATTTCAGCTGCTACGGTTGCGGAGTTTCTACAGGTTGCACAGCGCAAATATTCCGCAAATAATTATGAGAAGGCTCGTCGGGATGCGTGGGGACTTCTCGATGAGTTCGGAATCGAGGTCTTGCCCTTCGACAGTGAGACAGCCAAACACGCGGGGAAGGCTTTCGCTAGATATGGCAAGGGAAACCATCCGGCAAAACTCAACTTCGGAGACTGCCTTACGTATGCCGCCGTAAAGCAATGCGGCGAGCCACTGCTTTTCAAAGGCTCTGATTTCGACAAAACCGACATTGAACTGGCGTAAACCTCAGTTCGCGACCCGTTGGTGAGCTTGGGGGCTGGTTTCGTCTAGGGGGAGGAACGTGTAGCCGTGGGAAATTCCCCAGTCAACAATGCGCCCGACCGCTTCCGTGCTGAAACCGTGGGAATCATGTTGGAGAACCACTGAGACATCGTGGCGCTGAATTCCGGCAATGACATTGTTGAACACCGCATCGGAAGTCTTGACCCGACCGGCGTCCCCGCTTTCCACATTCCAATCGAAATAGTAGTACCCCATGTTGGTGAGGTCTCGCGTCAAAGTCGTCATAATCCCGGGATTGAAAGAACTTACCGTGTTGGAAGAGCCGCCGGGGAAACGCATGATGTGGGTCGGAGATCCGGTCTGGGCGGCAATGACACTGTTGATAGCGTTCAAATCATCCAGATAGGCCGCCTTACTGGCGTAGATTTTCTTGTAATCATGAGAGAAAGTGTGGATACCGACCGTGTGGCCCTCTCTCGCGGCGCGCCCAATCAGAGCGGGATCGCCGGAACCCGTCACGAAGAAAGTGACGTGAACATTGCGGGCCGCCAGGGCATCGAGGAGCGCGCCGGTGTAGCGGCTCGGTCCGTCATCAAAGGTTAGATAGACTACTTTGTGTCCGGGGTTAACTTGGCTGACCTGTTTTACCGGAACGACTTTCACGGTTCGTTTGGCAGTGGCGGTATTACCGGAACCGTCTTTCACCTCATAGTTCAAGACATAGTCACCAACGGTGAGCGTGTCAATCTGGCCGTTTGTCTTGATTTTCTGGCTCAAATCCCCATCGAGATTGTCTACTGCCGAACAGCCCGGATCGGTGAAATCCGAACCAGCATTGATGGTCACCTCCGCATTCCCCTTGAGGGTTAGCTCCGGAGCGGTAGTGTCCACCACGAGCACTCGGCGCGTGGAGGAGGACTCAAAGAAGAGCCAGTTAGCGGAATACTTGAGCCGATATTCACCCAACTTGTTGGTGTCTACCTTGCCGGAAGAACGCACTTCCAGGTCAGCAAGGCGCAGGGGAAGACTGGAGGAACCTAAGAACGCTTTGGCTCCCGGCTCGTGGTAAGGCTGGCCCACATTAACTTTCAGGTCAGAATCTCCGCTTAGAACCACCTGCACCCGCAACACATGCATGAGGACGGCGGCTAGCGCGACCATGGCAAAAGCCAGGACAATCAAAGAAATTACCAGAACACGACGACGCTTCATCACTCTCATTGTAGCCGGATAATTCGGACTTGAATCCTCTCGAAAATGATTGAATTCATAAACAAAATTACTGTCAACTTGAGATCGTGCGGTCAGGCCCTCGGGAAAAGCGTGTATATGATGAAACCGACAAAGGGGAGCTCGCGGCAGCGCGCTGAGAGGGAACTGACACCGTTCCGACCCTGAACCTGATGTGGATAATGCCAACGTAGGGACAATAGGTCGGCTTCGGTTGGCGGATGCGTTGGCATTCCGCCGATTTTTCATATCGTCACCAGACGAAGAGAAGGAGCCGAAATGTTCGGAAACATTTTGGACCGAGTGGGGGAAACCGGTCCGCTCGTGCACAACATCACTAACTATGTCACCGTCAACGATGTCGCCAACGCAATTCTGGCAATCGGAGCGAGCCCTGTCATGGCCGATGACCCCAGAGACGCCGTTGAAATCACGGCGATTTGCGGGGGAATAAACCTCAACATCGGCACGTTGAACAAACGTTCCATAAAGGCCATGCATCGTGCCGGAATGCGCGCCAGTGAGCTCGGCCATGTTGTCTTGCTCGATCCGGTGGGAGCCGGAGCCTTCGCCATCCGAACCGAAACGGCGGTGTCGCTGCTTGAAAAACTTCATCTCACGGCGGTGCGCGGCAATATGTCAGAAGTTAAAACTCTCGCTTCTGGCTCCGGCACCACCAAGGGCGTGGATGCAGACGTAGCCGATGCGGTTACCGACGAGAATCTCGAAACCAGCGTCGAATTTGCCAAGAATTTCGCCCGCGAGCACAAAACTTTACTCGCGGTTACTGGCGCAATTGACCTCGTGACCGACGGCGACAAATGTTTCGTGATTCGCAACGGGCGAGCCGAAATGGGGCGCGTTGCCGGTACCGGTTGTCAACTTTCCGGCATCGCCACCGCCTTCCTGATTGCGAATCCGGACAATCGCTTGGAAGCCCTGGCTGCGGCAGTGGCTACGATGGGTATTGCCGGGGAAATTGGCTGGTCGCGCCAACTTGAGGGTGACGGCAATGCTACTTTCGCTAAGCGCATTATTGACGCACTTTACCATCTCGACGGAGCGACTTTGGATCGGATGACTCGCTGTGAAGAACGCTAGGAAAAACGAAACTGCCACTTGGAGCCGTGAAGAGTTCACTAAGGCGCTCACACTTTACGCCGTGACTGACCGGCGGTGGCTGGATGGAAGGAGCCTTCTTGGCGACGTGAGTGCGGCAATCAACGGCGGCGCGAGTTTTATCCAGCTACGTGAAAAAACACTTGAACACGATGACTTTTACCGCGAAGCCGTGGAGATTCAGGCGCTTTGCCACAGCCGCAGGGTGCCTTTTTTGGTAAACGACAATGTAGAGATTGCCCTCGAGATGAACGCGGATGGTGTCCATGTGGGTCAAGACGACATGGAGGCGGGGCATGTCGTGACCGATCCGGTTATGGTCTCGACTTCCGGATCGAAGCTGATTAGCGACGATGCCATATCCGTGTTGAAAGCGGAGCTGTTTGGGCTCTCGGAGCTCATCACTCCGAATCTTCCGGAGGGCGAAGCCCTTGTGGAACGACCGATACAAACTCCCGATGACATGATTGCAGCCGCCAAAGAAATCAGCGAAACATATCACACCGCGGTCTTGCTCAAGGGCGGTCACCACTTGAATGACGCCAATGATTTACTCTTAGCAGGCGGTGATTATCGCTGGTTCGAGGGAGAGCGTATCGACACGAATAACACCCACGGAACCGGCTGCACCTTATCTTCCGCGATTGCTGCCAACCTTGCTAAAGGCTTTGACCTCGGTCAATCCATTGAATGCGCCAAGGACTTTATTACCGGAGAGCTCGGTTACGGGCTTGATTTGGGCGCGGGAAGCGGACCAATGAACCATGCCTTCGACCTTCGCGGTCGTTTTGCTGAAGGTATGAACTAAACTTCTGGATCTTGGAGAGGAAACTAATGACTGACACACTGCTGGCTTCTGAAACAGAAACCGCAACCACCACCCAATCTGTACCTGCTGGTACAAAACGCGCGAACCTGCTGGAAAACGGGCTAATTTGGTTCGGTGCCGGACTTTCGGTGGCAGAAATCCTGACCGGTACCTACTTTGCACCGTTGGGTTTCACCAACGGACTGCTCGCCATTTTGCTCGGGCACCTCATCGGTTGCACCTTTCTCTTCCTGGCCGGATATATTGGCGGGAAAACGCGTAAAAGCGCCATGAACACCACTAAAATCTCCTTTGGTTCCAAGGGTGCTTGGCTCTTTGCGGGACTCAATGTCTTGCAGCTCTTGGGGTGGACTTCCATCATGATTTACGATGCCGTTTTGGCCGCTAACGGCATCTTTGCGCTGGGGAACTGGGCGTGGGTACTGATTATCGGGGCGTTCATTGCCCCGTGGATAGGCATCGGAGTGACGAGGCTCGGTCCAGTGAACATTGTCGCGATGGCAGGCCTCTTTATCCTCACGGTAATTCTTTCCGTGGGAGTGTTTTCAGGGGGAATTCCCGTTGGCGTAAGCCCGGAGGCCATGAGTTTCGGGGCGGCCTTGGAATTGTCAATTGCGATGCCTTTGTCCTGGCTACCGTTGATTTCGGACTATACTCGCGAGACGGCACGTCCGGTTGCGGCCACCGCGGTCAGCACGGTCGTCTATGGACTGGTCAGCATGTGGATGTATGTGATTGGCCTTGCCGCCGCCATCTTTGCTGGCACATCCGATATCGCGCAGATGATGTTGAAAGCGGGGCTCGGAGTTGCGGCGTTGCTGATTATTGTGTTCTCCACGGTAACTACCACCTTCCTTTATGCCTGGTCAGCAGGGATTTCCAGCGTCGCTATCGTCCCGAAGCTCAATGGGAAATATGTCGCACTTGGAGCCACCGCTCTTGGAACCGCGGCCGCAATGGCTTTCAACATGGATAACATCACCCCGTTCCTGTATCTCATCGGCTCGGTGTTTGCCCCGATGATCGCCATCCTGATTGTGGACTTCTTTATTTTGAAGCGCGACTACTCCAAGCAGTCTTTCGACTGGGTAAACCTCTTGATATGGGTGGCCGGCTTCATTATCTATCGGCTCTTGATGAACGTGGACTTCATCCTCGGCAACACCCTTCCGGATATGGTCATCACGATGGGGATTGCGATATTGATTGGGCAATTGCGGGAGAGACTTGGTGACTCCGCCAAGAAGGCGACGCCGGAACGCGAGGAGACGACGGCATTAAGTTCGGAGGCGGTATCCTGAAGACATGATTAAAGGCGCGATTTTTGATGTTGATGGAACCCTGCTTGACACCATGCCGATTTGGCGCGGTGCGGCGGCAAAATTCCTCGGACACTACGGGGTGAGAGCCGATGAAAATCTGGGAGATGAGTTTTTCGAGCTAACCCTTGAGGAATCCGCCCATCTCATCCGGGGACGTTTTGGTCTGGATCTGAGTGTGGCCGAGGTTGTTCATGGGATAAAGGACACGGTTTACACCGATTATCGCGAGGAAGTCGGTCTCAAACCCGGCGTTCGCGAGTTTCTGGAGGCCTTGGGGGTGCGAGAAGTTCCCATGACCTTGGTCAGTTCCGGTTCGGAGCTGCTGATTCGCGCCGCCTTTGAACGCCTCGGAATCATGCAGTATTTTCAAGAGGTTTTCGCTTCTACAGAAACCGGTTTGCACAAGCGCGAACCCACGATGATTCTGCAGGCCGCCGAGTCGATGGGGTCTGAACCTGGGGAAACCTGGGTATTCGAAGACGCGCTTTATGCAGTGAGAGTTGCCAATGAAGCAGGATTTCACTCCATTGCTTTGCGAGACGAAGCCAGCCTGGGGGAGCGCACGGAACTCGAGGCAGAGGCGGAGGAATACTGGGAGGTATTTCCTCCAAACGTGCCTGAGTCTTGGTTGCTATAAACGTTCAAAACCTTTACCGACCGGTAGGGCTTGGTAAATTGCCTGGTAGGGTCGTTTTGAACTCTTTTTAGGGGTCTAAAAAATGTGACTAAGTGGGGGCAGGACGTTTCAAAGGGGCATAGACTGAAAAGTGTCGAGAGGAGTTTCATGAGTATTACAACGACTAAAGATGTGATTTTCGATTCAGAAAACGGGCTGAGCTTGGATATCTACGAGCCCGACGGTGGGGAAGTGTCGAAGCGCGCGGCGATTATCCTGGTCCACGGCGGCGGCTGGTTCGGTGGAGACAAGAGCGCGGACGCCGATATTGCGACTTGGTTCGCAGAAAACGGCTACCTGGTGGCAGTGCCGAATTATCGGCTCAACGACGTTGCAAAGTTCCCCGCCGCCTACAACGACGTGTTTTCTGCTTACGAATGGTTGCAGGCCAGCGACCTGGCCTTCGACCACGAGCGTATTGGCGCTTACGGCTACTCAGTCGGCGGAACCATGGCGGTAGAGCTCGCAAACAAGTTCGGAATTCCCACCGCTTCTGTTTCTGGCATCTTCAACATTGACGGCTGGATGCATGCGCACGGCAAGACGAAGCCGATGGCACCGCCGGAGATAAAGGCTGCCACTCCGGAGCGCTTTGGGGACGCCGGCCCGATTGGCCCAGTCAACGAGTTCTTCGTGTGGTTCGTCACGAGCTTCTTTGACCAAGACGACCCGCATTTGACCGATCGTTACAAAGAGGGTTCACCTTTGCACCACGTGAGCGTAAAATCTGGTCCGATGTTCCTTGCGAATGCCTTGAACGAACTGGTGCCGGCCAAGGAGGCTTTGGACTTTTCCGCCGCACTCGTCCAAGCCGGTGTCCCCGTCACCACCCGTTTCGTGGATGAAAACCACCACGCCAAGGCCTATTGGAGAGAGGTCCAGGACGACGTGCTCGCCTTCTTCGCGCGGTACCTCAAAGCGTAGTAGTTAGCGATTTACTGACCGTCGGGGAAGACCCCGGCGGTCAGTTTTATCCCATGGATTCAGTAAGAATTTCGCGGCGAGCCTCGAGCTCCGCCTCGACATTTTCGGTAAGGATTGCAATGAAATCCGCGCCGTTTCCGGTTGTTTGCCAGGCGGCCAGCGTTTCCAGGTAAGCCAGACGGTTGTTGGACTTCAACGCCACCGCAGGTAGACCAGCCTTGAGTAGCATCAGGTTCAACACGGTTCGACCGACCCGCCCGTTACCGTCCAGGAACGGGTGAACCATCTCGAACATGGCGTGAAAAGCCGCTGCCGACACCAAAGGATGCTGGGAGGAAGCGGCAAACTGTTCTAAAAGCAGTTCTATGTCCGGCGCAATTTCAATCGGTGGGGGAGGGCGGAACGGGGCACCGACAATTCGCTCCGCAGCAACGCGATAGGTGCCGCGCACTCGCGGTTGGGCATCAAGGGCGGTGCGCTCGTGAATGTCCTTGATGAACTCCGCATCAATCCGGCGCCCCTTTGCCATCTCTCGTCGTGCCCAGTCATAGCCTTCCGCGACCCCGCGAACGGCAAACATATCGGACAATTCTTTGTTATCGGCGGGTACAAACTCGCCTTCAAGCACGAGTTGAGTTTGCAGCGCATCCAAGGTTGAGCCTTCAATGGCGGCGCTGTGGCAGGCCAGTCGATTCAAGAAGTCGGCCTCAAAACTTTCCAGGGAATCCGTCCGTTTTCGTCCGCATCCTTCGTGAGTCCGTGCCAAACTGCGGCCGCGGCTTCCAAGGGCAAGGCCTGGCTCTGGGCGACCGTGCGAGGAGCGATGGTAACTTGCCTTGCGGCCGAGATGGGGACGGAACCTGCGATTGGCAGATGCCTTGCGACACCAATGGCGATGGGGTTTGCGACGGGCCGATTGATGAAAACCAGAACGGGGTGTGTGACCGAATGGAACAACTCCAATCAACAGGTCAGACACCTGGCGCTATCCGCGGGGGTATGGGGCCGCGCTGTGCAAGAGGACAGTAAAAGTAGCGCCCTGACCTGCCCCCGCGGAAGCGGCAGTAACCCGCCCGCCGTGGGCTTCCACCAGGCTTTTGGTAATGGTCAATCCGATGCCGGAGCCGGGCTGGTCATGGGTAGCAGCGCCGCGGAAAAAGCGTTGAAACACGCGGGAAAGTTCTGTACTGCTCAGTCCAATACCGGTGTCGGTGACACTGACGGAGACCCAGCGGTTACCGGGAGTGACCGAGGAAGCACTTGCTGAAAGAGAATCTGTACCGTCCGTTCCAGTAGGTGGGGGAGCTGCTGTCGTCTTGACTGTGACAGTCCCTCCCTCGGGGTAGCGCGAAGCGCATTGTTCAACAGGTTTGAAAATACCTGAACGAGGCGTTTCTCGTCTGCGTTCAGGGTCGTTCGAGGTGCTTCATCCTCAACCCTGAGGTCTATCCCTTTCGCTTTAACGGCTTCGCGAAAACGCTCCACGGATTCTTTCACAATTCGCGAGATTTCCACGGGCTTACAATCCAAATCCCAGCGGCCCTCTTCCGAACGCGACAGCATACTGAAATCTTGGGACAAGTCTTGGAGGCGTGCAATTTCAGCTTGCATGGTAGCAATCCGCTCCGCATCAAGGGAAAACACCCCGTCTTGGATTCCCTCCAGATTTCCCTCTAAAACGGTCAACGGAGTGCGCATTTCATGGGCAACTTCGCTCAACAGTTGCGTGCGACGCTGCTCAGTTTGTGCCAAGGCCGCTCCCAAGCCGTTAATGTCCGCTGCCAGTTTGGCGAGTTCCGGTTCGCGAGGCGGACTGATGTGTTCTTGGTATTGACCGGCGGCTAAAAGGCGCGTGGTGCGCGACAGGCTCCGAAAAGAGCACAACAATTGACGCACCGCCAGGAGGCTCAGCAACAGAGCGACCCCCACGGCCAGTACTAGGCCCCAGATGAGACCATTGTTGATGGCCGAGGTAAAAGCGGCTCCCATACTTTGCGGAGCCGGTCCGAGTGGTCCGACTTGTCCAACAGAACCGCCTTCTTCGAGCATCGCCCGCCTGCCGCGTCCCATCCCCGACATGTGGGTCATCCGCGCGAATAGCTGTGGGGAGAGCGCTTTCACCATAAGAAAGCTGGCGCCGATGGCAACCACCGCCACGGCGAGGTGAGAGATCACCAGCTTAGTGGAAAGACGCAGGTGACTCGGTTTTAGGTTTTCCGCGGAGTCGGTTCCAGTGACTGTCGTGTCATTCATGAGGCCTCCCGAAAAGGCAGGAATTTATAGCCCACCCCGCGCATAGTGCCGATAACCGTGGGGTTCGCGGCATCATCACCAAGATGTTTTCGCAGGTTACGGATTTGAGTGTCAACTACTCGTTCATCAAGAGCATAGTCGTAGCCCCACACTTTTTTCAGGAGCTGCTCGCGCGACAAGACGTATCCCGGGTTTTAGCTCAGGGCCCACAACAGGTCGAATTCCAGAGCGCTGAGTGATATCGGATCTCCGTGACGAGTCACTTCGCGAGTGAGGGAATTAATCGTGATACCACCGAAAATCGCGGTTTCAGAACTTGTCGAATCGAGCGACTTTACAGGCGTGGTAGGAGATGCTTTGGTTTCACCAGCGTCGGTATCGGGGATGGGCGTTGCTGACATGGAACGACGTCGTAACAAGGCCTGAATCCGAGCCATAACTTCCCGCGCTGAAAAAGGTTTCGTCACATAATCATCTGCCCCGGAACTCAATCCCACCAAGCGATCCACTTCCTCGCTACGAGCCGAAATAACGATGATGAAGGCATCGGAAAATATGCGTATCTGGCGCATGACTTCCAGGCCGTCGAGGTCGGGAAGGCCCAAATCCAGCAACATGACGTCCGGAGTGCTCTCACGGGCTATCGCCACCGCAGAGTTTCCGGCACCAGTTTCGAGGATGTCAAAGTGGTCTCGTTCCAGATAGCTTTTGAGAATATTTCGAATCTGGGAGTTATCTTCCACGGGTAAAACCGTGGTCATTGCGGGTCTGCCTCAGCTACTTCGGAGTCTTTGGCGCCGCGACGAGTTGCTAGGGCGGAAGTCTTTCGGATTAGAACGAACAAAATTCCACCGAGGATAATCAGAAAGGCAATCACAAGAACCGGAAGGAAAACCGCGCTGAGCGACATGGCCACCGAAAAGGTGTCTTCTCCGGCGGAGGCTACGGGGGCGGCAAAACCAGCGGTTGTCGTGTTTAAAACCGGACGGCTGACCGCTTTTCCGCTATGGACGATTAGCGCCACGACTACTCCGAGGATGATTCCGATCCACGTGTTTTCCGTCATGAAGGTAGAGTTTTCCTCGAAGCTTTGCGCCGCGGAAGTCGCTGCAAAAATCAGGCCTCCGGAGAGGGGACGAATCACGGTTCCTACTGCATCATTTAGGGTATCGACCGCAGGCACCTTGTCGAGAAAAATCTCCGCCAGCAGCAGCACAGCGGCAATGCCGATAGCCCAGGGAGACTCAATCCAGACGTATTCAGAGGGAAGATTAATGACATCGGTGAATCGCGCCACCAAAGCCACGACAAGGAAAGGAATATAGGCGTTCAGTCCAGCGGCTGCGGAAAGTCCCAGACCGGTGAGCGTGGCTAGCATAAAGCCAGTTTATCGCAGTGTTGAAAGATTTACGTTTTTAGACAGTTTTCTAGCAGGTCTGACAGCTTTGGCAACTTATTGCAACCTCACCCGATATTGCCAACATGACCGTAGTATGAACGGTATCGCTCACATTTTTCAACGATGAAGAAAGCAGGTTTCGGGATGAATTCGGAAAACCGTCCGTGGATGGATGAAACTTTAAGTGACGAAGAGCGCGCGAAGCTCCTCGTCGCTAACATGACCCTGGAGCAGAAGATAGCCCAGCTTCACGGCGGGATGGAAACCATCAATATCTACGATTTGTCGAACAATGTTTCGAGTGAAGAAGAGATGGAGCAATTGAGCGCCCAAGTCCAGATTGAGCGCCACGTCCCGGAAATTCCCGAACTCGGCATCCCGCGTTTCCGGATCACCAACGGGCCGGTCGGTGTGGGCATGGGCGATGGGCATCCCTCTCCGCCGGCAACTGCTTTGCCAATGACCATCGGGGTGGCGGCCTCTTTCGATCCGGAGCTTGCCTATGAATACGGCGATGTGATTGGAACTGAAACCGCCGACCTTGGTCAACACGTTTTGGAGGGCCCCGGGGTATGTCTCCATCGCACGGTGACCGCGGGTCGAAACTTTGAATACTTTTCCGAAGATCCCTACCTGTCCGGCGTGATGGGCGTGGAAGTCACCAAGGCCATCCAGAGCCACGACATTATCGCGATGGGAAAGCACTATGTTGTCAATGACCAGGAATTCGAGCGTTTCCGGACAAACGTCGACGTGGATGAACACGTCTTGCGGGAGCTCTATTTGCTGCCTTTCGAGATGCTCGTGAAAGACGGCGAAATTGCGTCCATCATGTCGGCCTATAACCGCGTGCGCGGCGACTATGCCACGGAAAACCGCTACATTTTGAACGATGTCTTGCGTCGAGATTGGGGATTCAAAGGCTATGTCCAGTCCGACTTCTGGTCGACGCGCTCCGCAGCCGCGTCTATTAACGCCGGTCTCGACCACGAAATGCCCGATGCCAAGTGGCTCAATGAGGAAAACGTCAAAGCAGCATTGGAAGATACCTCTCTTGAGATTGAACTCATCGATCGCGCGCTGGTGCGCCGCTACACCCAAATGTTCCGCTTCCATCATTTCGACACGGTCTATAACCCGCGCGAGATTGATGCCAGGGGTAACGGCGCGATTGCGCGCCGGATTGGCGCCGATATGGCGGTGCTTTTGAAGAATGAGACGGGGCTCTTACCCTTGAAGCCGGAAGGCAGGATTTTGATTGTCGGTCAGTCGAAATTCGCGGAATTCGCTTGCCAGGGAGGCGGCGGTTCTTCAAAGGTAGACCCGCTCTATACCGTTGACCCGGAGCCGGGACTGCGCGATGTGGTCTCCGAGCTGGGCGGTGGTGCCGAGGTTACGTCATTCATTGTTTCCAAGGACTTGAGCAATCTTGATGACGCCGTAGCGGCCGCGAGACAGGCCGACGTGGTCTTGGTGATGGCTGGACTGATTGCAACGGAAGGGGTTGATAACGAGAGTATGTTGATGCCAAACCACCAAAACGAGATGGTTGCGAAACTCCTTCCCGCGAACGAGAAGACCGTGGTGATTTTGAAGTCCTCCGCGCCAACGGTGATGCCGTGGATTGAGGATGCTTCCACAATTTTGGAGGTCTGGAACCAGGGCGTTGAAGACGGCCACGTGGTTGGTGACCTCATCTTTGGTACGGTAAACCCCTCCGGTAAAGCGCCCACCACCTATCCCCAGACGGAACGAGACTGGATTGGCCACGACCATCCGGAACGCTATCCCGGGGTTAACCTTGGCGAGGGCTATAACACCATCACCTATTCCGAGGGTCTAGAGATGGGCTACCGCTGGTTCCAAGCCAATGAAGTCAAGCCGGCCTTCGTCTTCGGCTACGGCCTTTCCTACACGACGTTTGAGCTGTCTGATGTGGCGGTTGAGGGCTCGCGGGCCGGAGTGAAGGTTTCTGGCAAAGTGACCAACACCGGCGACGTGGTCGGTAAAGAAGTGATTCAGGTCTATCTGGGAGTACCTTCCGAGGGGCAACCGCCAAAACGCCTCGTGGCTTTCCAAAAGATCGAGGTGGACCCGGGTGAGACCGTGGACTTCCAGGTCGAGATTGACGCCTCCGCGACGAGCCACCCGCTTGGTGTGTGGAGTTACACCGAGCGCGACTTCGTGGTGCCGGAAGGGGAATTCAAGGTCTATGTCGGGACTTCCTCGGAAGATGACTCCAACGTGTTCAGCTTCACTGTGTGATTCGCGGGGCTAGCGGATTCGACCCCGCCTGTATCTTGAGATTTGAGCGGGCGACGGGAATCATTTTTTTCGAAAGGAACTTCGCCTAAAACGGCCAATCGTGGCCGTTTTTTACGGCTTCGTACTGTCACTCGGCGGCTCATACTCGCTTTGCTCGTTGCCGCCGAGCCTCTAAAGGCGGGTTCGATTCCCGCCACCGCAGAGCGGGCGACGGGAATCGAACCCGCCTTTACAGCTTGGGAAGCTGTCGTTCTACCGATGAACTACGCCCGCGTTGTGACTACGCCCGACGAGGCGTAAAAACGCCTTACCAGTATCTCACAGTGTCTGGAGACTTACCAAAACTTGGAAACCATCAGACCCGGGCTGGCGATAACGGCAGTCTGGGTTAGGCTAGAGAGATGAACGCAAAGATTTTCATGAAGATTCTACCCCTGACAATCGCTGCCTGTTTGGCGCTTACTGCCTGCGCGTCTACTGCCACTCCGGGAGAAGACACCAGCGGAAAGGACACGACTATGACCCCCGAGACCTCAGTTCCTTCCTCGACACCCGAGGCGAAAGTAGCCTCTGGGGACATACCGGAGGTTGTCGGAACGGGCGCGGATACTATGCTAGCCTTCCCGAAAGACATGGAGGCTCCTGCTGAGCTCAAAGTCTGGCCTGTTGAGGAAGGCACCGGTGCGGTCGTAAAGGAAACCGACATGGTTCTGGCCAACTATGTTGGTCAAGTGTGGGGCCAAGGTGTGGCTTTCGATTCCTCTTTTGCTCGCGGTGGGGCGATTTCCTTTCCGCTTAGCGGGGTTATCGACGGGTGGCGCGAGGGTCTTGCCGGTCAAAAAGTTGGGGCAAAAGTCATCTTGAGTATCCCCTCTGAGCTCGGTTACGGTCCGTCTGGCGGGAAGCCGCAGGCCGGTATTGGCCCGAATGACACGTTGGCCTTTTACGTTGAAATCGTTGATGCCACTCCTGCGGCTTAGTCAACAGTTCCCCTTTGAAACAATGGGGGCGTGCTTTTCCGTTTTATGAAACGAAAGGGTACGCCCCCATCGTTTCAAGAAACCCGATAGCATGGGAGCGTGTTAATTTCTGACCGCGATATTCGCGCTCTCGTCGCAGAGGGACGCGTGAAACTTGATCCCTGGGATCCCGCCATGGTCCAGCCCGCCTCCATAGATGTGCGACTCGACAGGTACTTTCGTTTTTTTGACAACCACAAGTACGGCATCATTGATCCCTCAAAAGAACAGCCGGATCTCACCCGACTCGTGGACGCCGGAGATAAGCCACTGATTCTCCACCCGGGCGAGTTCGTTCTGGGTTCCACCTATGAACATGTTTCGTTGCCCGAAGACGTGGCGGCTCGCCTCGAGGGCAAATCCTCTTTGGGACGTCTCGGATTGTTGACCCACTCCACCGCGGGATTCATTGATCCGGGCTTCACCGGTCACATCACCCTGGAGCTCTCCAACACGGCAACCATGCCGATTGCGCTATATCCCGGGATGAAAATTGGACAACTGTGTTTCTTCCGCATGTCTTCCCCCTCGGAAGCTCCTTACGGTTCTGGAGCCAACGGCTCGCGCTACCAGGGACAACGCGGCCCCACTGCCTCTCGGTCATACCTGAACTTCAGTTGTGTCGAGATTCCCGCCGGTCGTGGTATCGTTGCCGAACCAGCAGAAACCTCCCTGTCGAAAACGCCGGCCACGACGGCGTCACCGACCACGCCAGCGACACCGGCAAAATAGGTGCAGCAAAGGAAGAAAACCATGCTTTCCCCCGCTTCCGGACACGATCAGCTTGACCTTGAGGCCGCCACCCCGTTTCATCTCCTGGCGGTGGGAGACGATGTTGAACCCGAGGAAATCGACATTCTTGCCGCTCAGATTTGGCCGCAAAGTACTCGTCTCGGTGAGGGTCTCTTGGAGCTAACCACCGATGCTTTCCTGACGGGGCCTTGGGATTTGACTCCGGAGGCCATTGTCGGGCTGGGGCTGCCGCTGAACCTGAAGTTCGCCTATCTCATTTCGGTTCCAGCGCTGCGGGGCAATCCGGTTCCCCAGTGGCTGTGGAACCGTGATCCGCTGTGGGATGCGTTTCGAGAGGGTGGACCGGAAGGCCTGGAACTGGAGGTTTTAACCGCCGTGCGGCGCATCGCGCGGCGACTGGCCGGTGCTCTACGGTTTTCCACCGGCCCGGTGATTGTTCCGGATCCGGATTCAGCAGTAGGGATGCGGGTTTTGTCCGAGGTCTGGCTGGATCCGGCGGCCTGCCTCAAGGTAGTGCAAGAAGTGCTGCCGATTGCGAAACTCGTGAGTGGAAATGAGCCTGACATGAAACGTCTCTCGGGGCGGGAGCGTACCCTTGCGACTCCGGAGGAACGAGCCAACTATGATCCCGATGGTTTGCGGGCGCGGGCGCAGGCGGGGGTTAGCGCCGATGAACGGGCGTGGCTGCACGCGGAGGCGGAGGCTTTTGATGAAGCCGCAATGTCGATGCCCGCCATTATGGATTCCTATGCGATAGGTGCGGACGTGACGCAAATGTCCTCGGTTCATATCGTGGTCCAAGGAGAGACCGCGGTCCCTCCCGCTTTAGGACACCGCGAAGACGGGTACGTGAGCTATGAACTGAAGTGGATTGCGCCGGATATTGCTCTGACAGAGATGAATAAACCGCGGCGCGCTTATCGACTGGATCGATTGACTGTGATTGATGCCATCGAGGGGGTAGCCAAAGCGCTAGCAGAGGCGACTGACGGGGTCATAGTGGACGCCGACGAATTCGTGGTGTCCCTCTAGTCAAAAACGAGTTTTTGGTTCGCCCTCAAACCTCGGTCGGAGCGGGGTGTTTCTTTCCGTACCACTTCGAAGCAGTTTTGACGGTGAAGCGCTTGGTGAAGGTCAAGAGAACCCCGGAAAGAACCGTGAACACCAGTAGTTCCGCGATTCCAACTTCCAGGTCATCGTCCTTCGGCGGGTTGCTGCCAGTCGCGAGTTTCCACCCGATTTTCACAATATTGTCGCTGAGCAGTCCCGCAACCGCGAGCGCTCCCAGATCCACTACTTTCCAACCGATATCCATAGTTCCTCCTTTTGTCTCCATCGTATTATTTCCCGACCCTAATGGGAGCGAAATTCCGCCACACGAGACGAGAAATCTCCGAGCGGGTTATCCGGAAGTCGGTACTCGTTGCCAATCTCGAGAGACTCGGCAATCAAGCCCTGTTCCCGAAGTTGTAACAGTCGTTCCACTATTTCGTCGCGCAGGGTCCACGGATCGACCGAATTGAGATAAATTCTGGTCGCGCCTTCAAAACCGGCGATAGTGGAGGTGCGTCGTTTCAACAAAATCCTAAACCGCATCGGCACCTCGAGATCTACCGGCCGGTGATACCACTCCTCATTGGTGGGAGTATCCGGCCCCAAAGCGCAATGCAGGGCGTGCAAAACATCCGAAATCCCGTCAACCTGTTCGCGAGAATATTCCCACGGCAAGAGGGCTGGACCCAAAGCCCACACCGCGAGAGTCGGATAGCGGTGGCCAAAGTCCGCGAAACCGATAGCGTGTTCATTTCCGAGAACCGCCATCTGCCGGTGAGCGGCATAGTGGAGGATTTGGTCGTAGATGAGGGGATTCGCGGCGACTCGCTGGGATTCCTGTTCAATCTGGACCCCGTATTCATCAACGGCTACCAACTGTTTGTGCAGGTGGTCAAAGGACGCCCCGGCCGGTTTCAGCCAGTTTTGGAAGGCCGTGACGTATTTCACCGCCGGATTCAAACCGTAGAGATCTTCCATCGCAGCAATGGTGTAGCCGGTGTAGGCGCGATGCTCTGCCACACTGAGAGTCCCGGCAGAGGCATTTTGGGTGTCCTTGGTGGCGCCGTCGATATAGTGGCGTTTTGCCACAATCACATCGTGCCCGCCGGCAAAAAGTCCGGTGGCGTATTGCACCAGTTTCTCATCTGGAAGGTCGTTCGGGTCTCCCTCGCCGGAAGCCTGCAAGCGCATTTTTACAACGTGCAGCACGTGGTCGTAACCTTCCGGAGTGGCGAGGTAGGCCGCCATCCGGCGGTTCTGTTCCTCACTGGGATAGTGGTTGTGGTTCAGATGCCAGTAGTCGTAGGACACGATTTCGTAAAGGTTAGGAATCCGGCGAAATTCAGCCACCATGTCGTGCATGGACTTTGCTGGCAGCCCCTCGATCTTGTGGAAATGACCGTCCACTCCCTTCACGAGGCGGGATTTTTCCGGCGGAGTATCGCTGTAACGATTGGTACAAAAAGCGCATGTGTCGGTGAAATCTTCGGGCTTGAGATCGCGCCCGGGAATCTCGTGGCCATCGTCGCGGTGAGAGCTGGGGCGTTTGGCGCGACCCGGGACGGTCCAAACCTGGGTTCCGGTCAAGGGGTTGCGCTGCTTGATGGTGCCGTCAGTCAGTCGGTCTAGGGGGTCAGGGTCAAGGGCTAATTCGGCGCGCAAATTCGCATTCATCAGTAAGTTTCTCTCACAATCGTCAACAAGGGCTGGGGAAGGATTTCAAATATGGAGCCAAGCCTTGGCTTGACCGGAGATGTCATCTAAGAGCTCTTTCGCCTCGGTGGCACGCTCGCTGGGAACAAAAACGTGGGTGTGGTAAATCCCCGAGAAGATATTGGCGGGAATGGATCTCGAGGAAAGGACTTGAGAGATTCCCGAGTTGAGGCCCACCACGTCAAGAGATCCCGGAGCTGACAAAGTGATGATGGTGTAGGGATCGCTCAAGTCCACCCCCAGCTTCTTAGCATCATCCAAGCTTAGAGCCACGGTTACGCCTTCTTGTTCCTGGATGAGCGCCATCGGTTCGACCTCTTTGGGAAGGGAGGGGAGGGAGGCAAATATGTAGGTGCCGCCGATTTTGGGGTCGATTTTCGCTAGCATCTGTTCGTAAGTAACCGGATTATCGCTCATTAAGTTCCTTTGAATCTCTGTCGTAACGTCATAGGCACAACTTTCGTATTCTAGCAAATCTCTAGCCGCGCCTAAATTGTAGCTATGTTCTTTGCCCCAGCCTCTCCGCAAGGAGGCGAAAATATCCTGCACACAGATTAAATATGTGATAGATAACTAAGGTCAAACTTTGCCAGATGGGAGGACATTATGCTGTTTGAACTGTGGCGAAAACACATGCCCGGGCGTTGGATCCTCCTCGCGGTGCTGGTGATCTCCCAGGTAGTAGACACATTAATGAGCCTGTGGCTGCCCACTTTGAATGCCCAGATAATAAACCTGGGGGTGATTCCCGGAGATGTTCCCCTGATTTGGAGGCTTGGGGGGCTGATGCTTTTGATAACGGTGGCGCAATCGGTTGCCATGATACTGTCTGGCTATCTGGCAGGTCGCATTGCCATGTGGATCGGGAAAGATATTCGCCAGCAGGTTTATGAGCACGTTCTCGGCTTTGGTTCCTCCGAAATGCGCCGTTTCAGTCCGGCTTCCCTCATCACTCGGGCCACCAACGATGTCAACCAGGTCCAAAACGTCATCTTCATGACTTTCATCATCATGATTCAAGCCCCGATTCTCGGAATCGGCGCCCTCGTGATGGCAATCTCCTTGGATGCACCCTTGTCCATGCTGTTCCTGGTGGCCGTGCCGGTTCTGGCGCTGGTAGTGGGGCTCATCATGCGCGCCATGTCGCCCTTGTTCAAAGAGCAACAAGAGCGTATCGATGAGGTTGCCGGTCGGATTCGCACCGCCCTTTCGGGGGTGCGGATGGTGCGCGCCTTTGGACGCAAAGGCTTCATGGAGAGTCGCTTCGAGCAAAGCAACCAGGATTTGAAGACGGTGGCACTGCGCGTGACGAACCTGTTTGCCCTGATGATGCCGGCTATTCAGCTCATAGTGGCGGCCTCATCCGTGGCGGTGGTGTGGCTGGGAGCCTGGAGGTATCTCGAAGGCGGGATGCCGATCGGAAATATCGTGGCTTTCTTGACCTATCTCATGCAGATTCTTGGCGCCGTCATGATGGCTTCCTTCATGTTCGTGATGGTGCCGCGCGCGGAAGTCAGTGCGAAGCGTCTCCAAGAGGTCATCAAAACGATTCCGGAAGTGAAGTCGCCTGACAAGCCGAAACCGCTTCCCGAAGGTCCTTTGACCATCACCTTCGACAACGTCACGATGCAATTTGAGGGCGCTAGCCGTCCCCTGCTGGCAGAGATGAATTTCACGATTGAACCGGGGAAAGTAACAGCGGTGATAGGTTCTACCGGAACCGGAAAGACGACCCTGTTACGCCTTCTGGCGCGTTCCTTGGATCCGAGTTCCGGCCGTGTCCTTGTCAACGGCGTGAATCTGCGGGAGCTAAGCCTCGAGGAGTGGCATTCGCGGCACGCGGTAGTGGAACAAACTACTTACTTGTTTTCAGGCACAATAGCCACCACAGTTTCGGGACTAGAAACCGAAGCCATCACTCCCGAGATTCGCGCCCAGATTGAGTCGGCGCTCAAATCCGCCCAAGCATGGGAGTTTGTGTCGGCTCTCGAGGAAGGAATGGACGCGGAAGTCAATGAGGGAGGCAAGAATTTCTCCGGAGGGCAGCGCCAGCGTCTCGCGGTGGCCCGCGCGCTGTTTCGCCGCGCGCCCTTGCTGGTTTTGGACGATCCGTTTTCTGCTTTGGACTTTGCCACCGAGGCACAACTGCGCGGGGAGTTTGAGCGTCTCGGCGAAGGAGTGACGCAAGTCTTGGTGGCGCAGCGAGTGGCTTCGGTGCGCCACGCCGATCAGGTGATAGTCCTTGACGGGGGGCAGGTTGTGGGTATTGGCACCCACGAGACCTTGTTGGAGAAGTGCGAGACTTACCAAGAAATTGTGAAATCGCAGTTAACTCTTGAGGAGGTGCTGTAATGCCTCCAAGACGTGGTGGTTCCAGACACGGACGCGGTATGGGGGGAAACCCGAGTGAAAAACCGCAAAACGCGCGTCTCGCGTGGCGGCGACTCTTGAAAGAGCTGCGCCCCTACGGGTGGTGGCTCTTGCTGGAATTTGTCGCCACGGCACTCGGGACGGTCGCGTCTGTTGCAGTTCCCGCTCTGCTCGGTTTGGCCACCGACACCATTATCAACCGCGATTTTGACCAGCTGGTACAATATTTGATTTTGGCTCTGGTACTGTCGGTCATCTCTGCCGGTTTGCTCTACTTGGCTAACAGAGTGAACCGTCTGGTGGTGCAGCGTTTGGCTTTCAAACTGCGGGGAGATGCGAGTTCGAAAATCAATCGTCTGTCGGTGTCGTATGTGGAGTCCAACGATGTGGGGGACTTGGTGTCACGCACCACGAACGATGTGGACAACATCACCCAGACCCTCCAGATGGCTATCGGGAGGGCCCTGGAATCTCTGTTCACCGTGAGTGCCGTCCTCGTCATGATGTTTCTCATCTCGCCTTGGCTGGCCTTGATTACCCTCGTGGTGGTGCCATTTTCCGCAGTGGGGGCAACGCTAATCATGCGACGCTCGCAGCCGTATTTCCGTAAACAATGGGACAAAACCGGCGTGGTTTCGACCTTGGTGGAAGAATCTTTCTCCGGACAACAGATCCTCTCTCTTCACGGGATGACCAAGGGGTATGCCAAAAAATTCGAGGCGGAAAACGAGGAATTCACCCAAGCCAGTTTCAAAGCCCAGTTCATCTCGATGCTCATGCGTCCGATGCTGATGCTGTTGACGAACCTGTCTTATGTGGTCATTGCTGTGGTCGGGGCGCTTTTCGTCTTGAACGGCACCATGACCATCGGGGCGGTCCAGGCGTTTATCCAATACTCCCGCAACTTCTCCAACCCCCTAGCAGCAGTGATGCAGATTCTGAATCTCATGCAAAGCGCCTTAGCCAGCGCGGAACGACTGTTCCAGTTTGTGGATGAAACGGATTCTCCCATTGAGACTGACGGAGGAGAGACCTTTAATTGTGGACCGAATGGTACAGAAGAGGGTTCTCCTGTTGATTGCTCGGGTGCGTTAGCGCAAGGAACCATCAAGTTCGAGGACGTAACCTTCTCCTACGTTCCAGGAAAACCGGTTATCAAACACCTGAATTTGACCGTCAATCGCGGAGATTCGGTGGCGATTGTGGGACCAACCGGCGCGGGGAAAACCACTTTGGTGAACCTGTTGGAACGCTACGTGGACCCAGACTCAGGAAGAATCACCATCGGCGGGCTTGATATTCGTCGGATTCCCATCGAGATACTTCGCGGAGAGATTGGCATGGTCGCCCAGGATCCCTGGCTGTTTGAAGGCACGATTGCGGAGAATATTTCCTTCGGAGAGACTTCCGCGGATTCTTCGGCAGTAAGGGAAGCGGCGAGACACTCCAACCTCGAGCCCCTGGTGGAGGCGCTTCCCGAAGGCTTCGCAACCGAAGTCGATAACGAGTCCGGCTCCTTGAGCGCCGGAGAGAAACAACTTCTCACGATTGCGCGCGCTTTTTATGCGCGCCGCCCGCTAATGATCCTCGACGAAGCGACTTCGGCAGTTGACACCCGAACCGAAGTTTTGGTCGCGAAAGCGCTGAACCGTTTGGGGCGCGGGCGGACAACGTTTACTATCGCCCACCGGCTTTCTACGATTCGTGGGGCGGATGTCATTCTTGTGATGGAAAACGGGGAACTCGTGGAGTCCGGCACTCACGAGTCGCTTTTGGCCGCGAAAGGCGCCTACTATCGCCTCTATTCTAGCCAGTTCAAAAATGGCTAGTCGAGGCGGTAGAGCCTCGCGGCATTGTCGGAAAGTACCTTGTTGATTGTTGCCTTGTCGACGCCCGAGTTGCGGATGTAGTCGAAGGCGCGGACGTATTTGTCGTCCTGGAAATAGGGATAATCCGAGCCACCCATGATGTGGTCGGGATTATAGGTTTCCAGCGCCATCCGTAGAGACGGGGCATAGAAGTTCGCCGCATCGAACCAGAGGTTTTTCAAGGTTTCGCGCGGTGAATGCGCGAAGGATCCCCAGTCGTCGTAGTTATCCTCAAGACGCTGGGAGAGGAAGGCGAGGTCTCCACCGAGGTGGGCAATGTGGAAGCGGATATTCGGGAAACGATGGGGGTAATCGGCTTTCAGCAGTTCCAAAGTCGCAATGGCATCCTCCATCGGGGCGCCGTTAACCCAGGTTAGACCGTGGTCGATCATGGTTTGACACCCCGCGCAATGCCCTGCCGGATGGATGTAGACAATCGCCCCCCGCCGATTCAGCTCCTCGAAAACCGGCTCATACGCGGGGTCGGTCAAAGCGCCATCAGCGCCCACAAAGGTGTTAATCGCGACGCCAAAGAACTTCAAATCATCGAGCACGTAAGCGATCTCGGTCAGGGACTCTTCTACAAAGGGTAGCGGAATCGCGCCGTAAGCGCGGAAGCGGTCGGGGTGGGTAGAAACCGCCGCGGCATAGATGTCATTAATCATCCGCGCAGCCTTTGCGGCATTCTCGGCGGAAACTGCGCCGGGAGCGCTTCCCATCGGCAGTTGCGGGGTTGCGGAAAGCACCTGGAGGTCAACTCCGGCATCATCCATCATCTGGAATCGAGCCCGGAGGTCAGCCTCGGAATCATCGGCGCGAAGATTTCGGGCAATCTTTGTTGAAGCCGGATCTATGCCGATAGACTCCAAAAAGTCCAGGTAGCGAGCAGGATAGAGATGAGCGTGAGTATCAATAACCATGACCCGATTTTATGCCCGCACTCGATCTTAAGCCACCGGACAGTCTCCGGGGTGATTCTGCGTAGTCACTGGGGGTCGAACCTCATCAGCGTAACCGGCGGGGTCGAACCTCTCTGGCGTAGTGACCGGAGGGAACGGAACCAGAAGGGTTTGACCCCCCGGCGTAGCCGTTTTAACCAATCCCGCTACGCCACTAGTGACGGGTCTTGCTGGCAACGTTTCACTACGCCATCAATCCCCGTCCCCCGTGGCTCCGTTCCTACCCCGTAGCTCCGCGCGCACCTGGTTCTAACCCGGGAGAATTTGGCCCGCACTGCCACTATTTCCAGTGCGGGAGATATCTTCCTGGGTTTGGTTCCAAGAATCTTCACGGGTTGCACGCTGTAGCGGAGTGATATAGCCCGAAGAGGTGTTGGAGGCGGTCGGTTTCGGTTGGGTTCTTGGCGGTCGGTCCAAAAGCAGCATCAACGACATGGTCGAGGTTCGCGTGGGCTTTGAGTAGTTCCGGACTCATTGCCAGCGGATTGTACAGGTCAGCAAGTGATTCTTCGGATTGTAGGTTTCGCGCCGCCAGCACCCCCTCGCCGGCTTGGATAATCGCCTCACGCTCGGCGGCACTGATTTCAGGCAGCGGGAAGTTATTCCACACGACCGTATTGGAAAACCGCAGGTCGGACTTGAGTCGCCCGCCGATAGTGCGCTGCCAGGCAATAAACATCGACGAAGAAATCAGCCCAAACAAGAACCCGTCCTCCTCCGGGGCTGCAAAGTTCGCGTCGCCACAGATGACATCGGCGCTGTAACGTTGTGCGGTGAAGAACAGCCGGTTTTCTGAAACGTGGCGGGGAATGCACAGATAAGGCACTTCCGGTTGCCGGCGTTCCCCAAACAAATACGGCGTGGTGGCGAGTTTTTGGGTGGGAATCTTTTTAGAGGCCAGCCTAAATTCTTTGCACGCACTTACTTGAAGCGTACTGGGTTTTGTTCCGCTTCTTATACGGGGGTCATTTCGTTGGCCCGGGTGTGATTATACATATTGATGATCTCGGCTGGTGTTCGGTATTCGAGTGCTTCGTGGAGGCGCTCGTTGTTCCACCAGTGGACCCAGTTCAATGTAGCGAACTCGACCTCGGTCAGTGAGGCCCGGGGCTGGGAATAGATCAGCTCGGTCTTATATAGCCCGTTCACTGTTTCTGCGAGGGCGTTATCGTAGGAATCACCCACGCTCCCGGTAGAGGGCTTGATCCCGTAATCAGCGAGTTTCTCGTTATAC
>NZ_VUMY01000015.1 GCF_009695935.1 Mobiluncus porci | reverse complement strand
TGAACTGTCGATTCACAAGATCCGGGCGAGAATCTACTTCGGGAGTAGGCCTGGTTGTGATTGGGGTGCGTCCCCGGCGAACACCCTTAATCCCAGCGATGTTCATGAGCCGAGCCACCTGGTCACGCCCAACATCCCAGCCCGAGCGTCTAGCTGCATGCCACATTTTCCGCACACCATAGACACCATAATTCTTGGCGTGAATCACACGCAGTTCTTCAACGAGAAGCTGGTCACGAACACTTCTGGCGCTTACTGGCCTGCTCTTCGCTGCACGATACCCGCGAGAGGTGATAAACCCTCCTTCCAGGCTCGCACCCAATACCCGGCAAATCGGCTCGACCCCGAAACGATCCCTATATTCGTCAATATAAGCGATCATCATCGGGCCGGTCGGTCGAGCTCCGCTGCGAAAAAAGCCGAGGCAGTTTTCAAAATCTCATTCGCCCGGCGCAGCTGCGCATTCTCGCGTTTTAGCCGTTTGATTTCCTCGTGCTCTTCACGCGTGAGTCCCTGCCGCACGCCAGTCTCAACAAGATGTCGTTCATACCAGCGGCGTAGCGACTCGGTCGCGATCCCCAGCTTCGGCGCGATCTCGTTGACTGCCTGCCACTGAGAACACGAGCCATCACCAGCTAACCAAACCACGAGCATCCGCACCGCGCGATCCTTAAACTCCTGTGAATACCTCTTAGACATATCCCTAATCCTCGCAAAAACAAGGAGGAACAAAACCCAGGACACTTCATAGACCCAACAATATTTAACATAATTCTATCCCTAAATGGGAATAAGTTCACATTTTTCTAATCATCACAGAGCAAATATTCACATTTTTCCAATATCTAGCGTGCGCACTTTCACATTTCTATTAAACCGCGTTGGTGTTCAGGATCTCTTTCTTACAAAATCCCATAAATTCAGCTCAAAACCGGAGCCTGGGTGGAAAAAATCGCGAACTTCAGGACGATGTAGGCCACCGGCGCGGCCATCAGAAGCGAGTCCATCCGATCCAAAAGCCCGCCGTGGCCTGGCAGTAAATGCCCCATGTCTTTGATGCCGAGCTCGCGTTTCATCAGGGACTCGGAAAGATCCCCCAAGGTCGCCGCAATCGCCACGAGAGTCCCGAGAATGAGACCATAGAACCACGGGATTCCAATCCAGAACGTGCCGCCCCAGGAAATCAGAACCGCCAGGAGGACTGAACCGGCGAAGCCCTCCCAGGTCTTCTTCGGAGAAATCCGCGGCGACATGGGGTGACGCCCCAGGAAGCGCCCGAAAAGATAGCCGCCGGTGTCGGACCCCAGGGTCGTCGCCAAGATATAGATTGCCGTTGCCGGCCCGCCGCATTCCACCGACAGTAACCCCACGAAAGAGCCGAGGAGGGGGATATACGCCACCGCGAGCGCCGTCATGGTGATATTGCGCAACAGATCTTCGCCTCGCGCGGGACCCATCAAATGCCACATGAGCCCCACAGCCACGGTGAACAAGGTGGCGGTCAACATGGCCTCGAGCCCAATCTGGGAGGCGCAAATGAAAATCCCCACCCCGCCCACAATCGTCACTGGCATTGCTAAATGCCGACCCGTGTTGCGGATGGCATGGCGAAATTCCACCAAACCGCCCACAATCGCCACCGCCACGGCGACCAGAAACAGCGGCGGGAAGAACAGCAAACTTCCCCCAAAAACCGCGAGCAATCCCGCACCGACGAGGAAAGCCGCCCCGAGGTTACGCCCCGATTTGGAGTCCTTGACTTCCCGCGGCTGACCCGGGGCTTCCTCCCCCGACTCAGTCGCGACCTCTCGATCCTTTGCTGATACCATCTTGCCTTTTGCTTGCTTCGGACACCATCCACCTACGAGAACGCCGAAAAATCGACGCGAGGCGAATCAGACGGTCATCAGCTCGGATTCCTTACCGGCCAAGAGCTTGTCAATCTCGTCGGTAAACTGCTTGGTGATATTCTCGAGTTCCTTTTCCCCGCGCTCGACTTCATCCTCACCGAGGACCTTGTCCTTCTTAAACGATTCCAACTCGTCTTTGGCTTTGCGGCGAATCCCGCGAATCGAAACGCGCCCATCCTCAGCCTTAGTCTTCGCCATCTTGACGTATTCCTTGCGGCGATCTTCGGTCAGAGCCGGCAGCACAACCCGAATGGTCTTGCCGTCATCAGTCGGAGTCACCCCGAGATCGGATTCAGCAATGGCGTGGATAATGTCTTGGGAAGAGCCTTTGTCGAAGGGCTGGATAATGATGGTTCGAGCCTCGGGAATGTTGAAGGAAGCGAGTTGCTTCAACGGCGTCGGGGTGCCGTAGTATTCCACCATAATGCCGTCGAACATGTTGGCGTTAGCCCGACCGGTTCGAATCGTCGCGAATTCTTCCTTGGTCGCGGCGATTGCCTTCTCCATCTTTACTTTCGCATCTTTCAAGGTTTCTTCAATCACGGGTTTCTCCTTTTTCTGTAGTGGGTTTCCTCGATTATAAAGTTTCAATCAGGTGGAATCATCAAGCCGCGTTCTCACTAAAGAGGACAGTCCCGATGTCTTCGCCCAGTAGGGCCTTCGTAACATTGCCGGGCTCTCCCATCCCGAAAACCCGCATGGCTAAGCCATTTTCTTGGCAAAGGGAGAAGGCAGCGGCATCCACCACTTTGAGCCCGTCGTGCAGGGCTTGTTCGTAACTGACGCGGTCGAGTTTTGTGGCGCTGGGGTCAAGCCGCGGGTCGGCAGTATAAACCCCGTCGACCCCGTTCTTTCCTACGAGAAGCTCCTGGCAATGGGTTTCCAGGGCACGTTGAGCCGAAACCGTGTCAGTAGAGAAATAGGGCATCCCCGCGCCCGCGCCGAAAACCACCACGCGGCCTTTTTCGAGGTGGCGAATCGCCCGCAAAGGAATATAGGGCTCCGCTACTTGCGCCATGTTGATGGCCGACTGGACGCGAGCCCGCACCCCGGCTTGTTCCAAGAAGTCTTGCAGGGCGAGCGCATTCATGACGGTTCCAAGCATCCCCATATAGTCCGCACGTGCGCGATCTAGGCCGCGCTGGGAGAGTTCCGCGCCCCGGAAGAAGTTACCGCCACCAACCACGATGGCGACTTGCACTCCCGCGTTTACGGCGCTGGCGACTTGGTGAGCAATATCGGAAACCACATCGGGATCGAGCCCCACGGAGCCACCCCCAAAGACTTCACCAGACAGTTTCATCAACACGCGTCTGGATAGGTTCTCAGCCATTATTGCCTCTCCTCATTTTCTCGTACCGGTACTGGCGCTGGCCGACTGGTTCATCAAGTCGGCAACAGTCACTTTGCCCATTATATGCAAATATGCCCAGAGCCCCGAGGCTTTAGACCTCGGGGCTCTCTGATTGGCTTAGATTCTTGCTTTATTCTCCGGCCTGGAGACGAGCAAAACCGGTGACCTGGCCTTTAGTGCCCTCCACAATCTTTCCAACCGTGGTCTTCGGATCTTTCGCGAAAGCCTGGTCGAGCAAGACGTTCTCCTTGTAGAAGCCATTCATGCGGCCTTCCACAATTTTCGCGATGGCAGCCTCGGGCTTACCTTCAGCCTTGGTCGTCTCAGTCAGGGTGTTGCGCTCCTTTTCCACCACGTCAGCGGGGATTTCTTCGCGGGTGAGGTATTCGGGAGAGTATGCCGCAATGTGCATCGCGACGTCGTGAGCCACGCTCGCAGCCGCCTTATCGGTCGCCACCATGACGCCCACGGTCGGCGGCAGGTCCTGGGATGACTTGTGGAGGTAAACATCCACGGCTTCGCCTTCGAGCTGACGCACGTTCGCGACATCGAGCTTCTCACCGATAATCGCAGCCACCGCGTCGAGGGTGTCCTTGACGGTGCCGTCATCGGTCTTGGCTTTCATGAGGTCATCGACGGTCTCAGCGCCGGACTCGGCCGCGGCCTCCAGGATCTTGTCAGCCATGTTGATGAACTTGTCGGTCTTGACGACGAAGTCGGTCTCCGCGTTGACCTCGACCATCGTGCCGCGCTGGCCGGTCTTGGTGTCGGTGACCTTCGCGCCGATGAGACCCATGCCCGCCGAGCGCCCTTCGCGCTTGGACAAGGACTTCAAGCCCTTGACGCGGATGATTTCGAGCGCCTTTTCACGATCACCATTGGCCTCTTCGAGGGCCTTCTTGACGTCGGCCAAGCCAGCGCCGGTTTCCTCGCGGAGGTCTTTCAAATCTTGCATGCTGTAATTAGCCATGTTTTGTCCTTCTATAGTTTTGGATTATTCAGCGGGGGTTTCTTCGGCCGGAGCTTCTTCTGCCGGAGCTTCTTCTGCCGGAGCCTCTTCCGAGGGAGCGTCCTCAGCAGAGGTTTCCTCCGCGGGGGCTGCGGCGGCGGCTTCGCTACCTTGCAGCAGGTCGCGTTCCCATTCCGCCATCGGCTCCGCGCCTTCTGCGCCTTCGCCGATCTGTTTCTTGGAGCGTTCCACCAGGCCATCCGCGCAGGCGTCCGCAATTACCTTGGTCAGCAAGTCGACCGCGCGAATTGCGTCATCGTTGCCGGGGATACCGTAATCAACCTCGTCAGGATCACAGTTCGTGTCGAGAATCGCCACAATCGGAATTCCGAGCTTCTGGGCTTCCGCAATCGCGAGGTGTTCTTTCTTCGTGTCCACAACCCACAGGACGCTTGGCGTCTTGTTCATGTCGCGAATCCCGCCCAGAGTCTTGGCGAGCTTGTCCTTTTCGCGACGCATCATCAACAGTTCCTTCTTGGTGAGGCCCGTTGAGGCGGTGTCTTCAAAGTCGTATTGTTCGAGTTCCTTCAGGCGCTGCAAGCGCTTGTGGACGGTCGAGAAGTTCGTGAGCATCCCGCCCAGCCAGCGCTCGTTGACATAGGGCATGCCCACGCGAGTAGCTTGTTCGGCGATGGATTCTTGGGCTTGTTTCTTAGTGCCCACAAACAGCATCGTGCCGCCGTGAGCCACTGTTTGCTTCACGAAATCGTAAGCAATATCGATATCAGCCAGAGTCTGCTGGAGATCGAGGATGTAAATGCCGGAACGGTCGGTCAAGATAAACCGCTTCATCTTAGGGTTCCAGCGGCGGGTCTGATGCCCGAAATGTACGCCACTTTCCAGAAGCTGGCGCATAGTTACGACTGCCATAAGGCGTCCTTCTTTCAGTTTTGGGGCGCGCGCGGACTCGCCGGTATGCGCCCGGTTTCGGTTAATGCCTGGTGAACACAGAGTTTTCCGCACCCCGAGGGGACCTTGCGGAAGAACTGGTGACCGTTTAATAGCGCCGAAGCGTTTTCACGGCTGCGAACACGCGAAGTCAACCAGCGGATGCCAGTTGCGGTAGCAAGTGTAACAAAACTCCCCCTACTTTCGCCAATTCTTGGCTTGAGACCGCCAAAAGCAGAGTTTTCCACAGCTGCAATAAATTGCCCGAATTCACATGGTAAAAATGTTTCGTTTGCTTAGCCCTGTTTCCAGGGAAAAGCTCGAGTCATGAGAAAATTATTCACTGCCTTACTGGCATTTTTCGTGCTCTTTTCTCCGGCCCTCGCAGTGTCGTGCGCAGGACAGGAACTGAGTCATGGGGACGTGCTTTTCGACTCATTTTCCGCCACCGCAAGCCTTTCTTCCCGAGCCAACCTCGAGATTGGGGCGAAAGCCGGACTTCGGGATTTCCTCTACTGGCCGACAGGTCGTCCGGTCGCGGTTCCGCGCCGTTTCGACCCGCCAGCCCAGAAATGGCTGCCGGGTCACCGCGGCATTGATATTCGGGTCACTCCTGGTGAAACGGTATATGCTGCAACAGATGCCACCGTGTTGTTTGCCGGTGAACTCGCGGGGCGCCCGCTGGTTTCTCTTCAGGACTCCAGCGGGCGGCGCTATACCTACGAGCCGGTGGAGCCAAGCGTCAAGGTCGGGGATGAAGTGTTTCGAGCAGATGCGATCGGAACGGCGCTCGGGGGACATTTTGCGGGAGACGATCGGCTCCACTTCGGAGTGAAAGACGGCCCCGAAGGCTACGTGGATCCGCTCAAACTGCTGGGGGGCCGAATCCGGCTCTGGCCAATAAAATAGGCCACTCGCGGGCGGTTTCGTTAGTTGAAAAAGACTAACTGCGGCGCCATCTCGGGCGGTGCTATTCGTAGCGGGCAGGAACCTTAAAGATACCGGTGATGACGTTTTTGCCTTCTATGAATTCCACTCGATAGAGCGACTTGCTCGTTGAGGCCGGATCGTAACCAGTCATAGAACTCTGGGCGTCGTAGCCGATGATGGGAGGCTCGAGGTTTTCGGCCACCACCCAGAAGAAGAACTTGCCGCTGCTTTTTTCACTGTAGACGTCAATAATGGTGGTTCGCGGAACCCCCGTCTCTACCCGCTGGTTTTCTCCTACAAACTTCTCCACCCAGGAAGCCATCTCATTGCATTTCGAGCACTCGGGGGAAAACACTTTCCGCATGTAGTCAGTCTTGCCTGCAACGAGACCGTAATAGGCAGCGTAGGTGTAGTAGGCCACCACATTGGCGGCTCCCTGTCGGGAGAATTCCTTGAAGCGTTTGGGCTCATCAAAGGGTGGCACCCGCATCGCTTTTTCCGGAGCAATAGTGGCGACACCGGAAGTCGTGGAATCACTGGGGGTTTCGAGAGGCGTGGCAATGGGAGCGGAATCCTCCGGCGCGGGATATTCCCCAGAATCGGGTCCTGCCGGCTGACGCAAGGTCACGTCCACTGTCATCATTTCGCGGGCGGTCATGGTGTCGCTACCGGTGTTACCCCCAGGACCGCAAGCTGTCAGCACCGTGGCAGTTATTGCAGCCACGGCAACAGCGCGAATCACACGTCCTAACCCTTGCACCGGAACCTCCATGTCGAGGACTCGATAGAGACATCCTTTGAGAGCATTATAGCCCCGACTTCCAGCTTTTATTAAGCCTGTTTCTAAGTTTTTTTCAGTTTGTTAGGACTTTTATCAAGCCCGCGGATGAGCCTGCAGGTAGACCTGACGCAGACGGTCGACCGAAAGATGGGTGTAGCGCTGGGTGGTAGCCAGGGAGGCGTGTCCGAGAATCTCCTGAACGCTGCGCAAGTCGGCTCCCCCATTCAACAAGTGGGTGGCCGCTGTGTGGCGTAAACCGTGGGGACCCAGATCCGGAACTCCCGCGATAGCGGTCATGCGGTGCAGCATCCCCCGCACTAGCCTCGAGTCAAGCCTCCCGCCTTTGACCCCGAGAAACACCCAATCAGGCTGGGGCTTTTCCGCGGAAATCAGCTCAGGGCGCCCCTGCTCCAAGTATTCTTCCAGAGCCAGGCCCGCCGGAATCCCGTAGGGAGCAATCCGCTCCTTGTTGCCTTTACCGAGAACCCGAATGGTGGCCTCCGAGCGGTTCACATCTCCGAGTTTCAAACCGGTTAGTTCGCTGACTCGGACTCCGGTGGCGTAGAGCATCTCGAGAAGAGCCCAATCTCGCAGGGCGACTGCTCGAGACTTACTCGGGGTCCCAGCTTTTCCCGCCTGGTTTTCAGCATCGTCCGCGGTTGATTCTCCGTGGGCTTGTTTTCGGGCCGCGTCTAGGAGCTTGGCGGCATCGGCTTCACTCAAGACGGTCGGCAAGGCATTATCTGGTTTCGGGGACCGCAGTTTCGCTCCGGAATCGCGAGTCAGAACCCCGTGTTTTTGGGCCCAAGCGGAAAAGGTGCGAAAGGAGGCGATTCTTCTCGCCAAAGTCGCTCTGGATGCGCCCTGGCGAGACAGCTGTCCCAGCCAGGAGCGAATGGTCCGCGGGTCGCTTAGGGACTCGCTCACTGTTTGAGGCGACTCCAGACTTTGCGGGTCCAGGAAGTCCAGCAACTCCCGCAAGTCTCCGAGATAAGCCCGCAGGGAATGGGGAGAAAAACCGCGGTTTGCTTTGAGATATTCTCCAAAATCAGAGATTATCTCCTCCACCCACGCCGCGGTTGTCTCTTCGTTCACCTCCCCAGCTTAAGGCCGCGCGACCGACCGACCGAGACTCACGCGCTAGAAAGTGGCACCTGAGCGAGCCGGTAGCGCCCCTCCCAAGCTTCGACCCGCCCCTCGAGTTCCAACAAACCGAGTTCGCTCAAAGTAGCACTGATTCCGAGCCCCGCTTTTTGCGCGATCTTCTCGGGCTGAGCCCAGACTCGCTTCGGCAAAGAATCTAGCACTTTACTCGTTTCCGGCTTCATCAACCCACTGAACAGTGAACGCGACACGACTCCTTCCGCGTTTTGACTCGTATCTGGGCCCCCATTTCTTGGCCGCGCGGAGGCGGTAAGCGGTTGCATCAGTTCCACGACGTCGTCGGGGGAAGTCACCAAAGTTGCCCCCTGGCGAATGAGCTCATGGCAGCCAACGGAGGCGCAGGAGGTGACCTGCCCGGGGACGGCCGCTACCGCCCGCCCCTGTTCCACCCCGTGGTTCGCGGTAGAGATTGCACCGGATCGAGCCCCCGCTTCCACCACCACCACAACTTGGGAAAGCGCAGAGATTAGCCGATTTCGACTCAGGAAATAGCGTCTCTGGGGGGTCTGGGACCAAGGCATTTCCGAGATTATCGCCCCGGTTTCGAGGATTTGGGCAAATAGCGAGGCATTCATTGCCGGATAGAGTTCCCCCAAGCCACCCGCTTGGACGCTAAGGGTTTTCCCGCCTCCTGCCAGGGCTCCGCGGTGGCCAGCAGCATCTATACCGTAGGCTCCCCCGCTCACGACCCAAATGCCTTTCTCGGCCAAGCCGTATCCCAGTTCTCCGGCGACACTCACCCCATAG
Organism: Mobiluncus porci; assembly: GCF_009695935.1. Lineage (GTDB taxonomy): Bacteria > Actinomycetota > Actinomycetes > Actinomycetales > Actinomycetaceae > Mobiluncus > Mobiluncus porci. The sequence continues at coordinate 54,223 of NZ_VUMY01000015.1, read as the reverse complement.
CGGGTGGCGGACCGCGCCCCGACTAAAGCCACCGCCCCCTCGACTTCGGTTTCTTTCACGGTCTCCGGATTTCCCCGCACCCACAAGGCGAGAGGTTTATCCGCCCCGAGCGTATCCAAGGTTTCTGGCCAGTTCGCATCTCCCGGGATCAGCAAAGTGCCCCCGGCTTCCGCCAGTAAATCGAGTTCTCGAGACAGCTCGAGATGCTGGAATCTCAAAATCCACCCCGAGATTTTTCCGAGGCTCGGCGGCAAAACGAATGGCCGAAAACAGCTTCGAATCTTCACGTCATCCGGTTCTGTTGCGGTTTTTGCCAGCTCCGCTAGCCGGTCAAGCGCTGAAACGGGTCCGAAGAACTCCACGAGTTTCCCCGCTGTCACATCTCCCGGATCCGCCAGCGCCGTCCAGGCGGCTCTGGCCTGGACTTCAGTCTCGCGGGAGGCGGCATTCTCCCCTTGAGCACCAACGGTAGGCTTCGGATTAACGTTCTCAATCTCCATGGTTTCCAATTTCTGCTCCTTGTCTTCTCAGTGACATAGCCGCCCCCAAATGTTCCATCCCGGGAATGGTTTTTCCTTCCAAATCAGCCACGGTCCACGCCAGGCGCAATACCCGCTGGGCTCCGCGCATACTCAACAAGCCCTTTTCCACTACCCCATCGAGTTTTCCCAGAATTTCTGGAGTAAATCCGCCTCGCCGAGAGCGCAAGAAAGGCCCTGGAATCTGGCGGTTAATCTCCCAGCCAGCTTCTTTCCAGCGCTCTTGTTGAGCTCCGCGGGCCTGCGCCACGCGGCGAGCCACTACTTCGGTCGTATCAGCGGGCTGGGCGGTAGACAAGGCTCCACGGCCCGGGGTTTCCACCTGGATTTGAATATCCATCCGGTCCAACAAGGGTCCGCTGAGCCTTTCCAGATAGCGTTTTCGCGCAAATGGTGTGCAGTTACAGGTCAAACGTCTCGACCCCGCATTCCCGCAAGGGCAGGGGTTGGCTGCCATGATGAGCTGGAAACTCGCCGGATAGACGGCGGCTCCCGCAGCGCGGTGCAAAGTGATTTCCCCGCTCTCCAAGGGCTCCCGCAGCGAATCCAGGACCCGCATCCCGAACTCAGGGGCCTCATCTAAAAACAGCACTCCACAGTGCGCTAGCGAGGCTGCCCCCGGACGCGGAATCCCCGAGCCTCCTCCCACCATCGCCGCTAGAGTGGCGGAATGATGCGGAGCTTGGAAGGGGGGACGGCGAATCAGTCCCTCGGAGGACGAGAATTTTCCTGCTAGAGAATGGATCGCCGTAACCGCTACCGCTTCTAGGTCACTCAGGGGTGGCAAAATCCCCGGCAGTCTAGACGCCAACATGGTCTTCCCTGATCCCGGGGTTCCCACCATCAGCAAGTGGTGTCCTCCCGCAGCGGCGACTTCCATGGCATGACAGGCCGCTGCTTGACCGCGAATATCCGAAAAATCTCCGACGGTGAGCCCCGACCGTGGCTCGTCCTCGGCCACGTTCACCGGCTCTTCCGGAGGCGGGATCTCCACTAGGAGCTCCCCGCCCAACAACTCAATAACCTGACCGAGGTGTCGCACTCCGGTAACCTTGGCGCCGGGAACCAGCTCGGCTTCATCCACATTGGCTTCAGGAACCAGGAACTTCGTTTTCCCCTGTTTGATTCCGCCCAAGACGCTCGGAAGAATCCCACGAACGGGGATGATACGCCCGTCCAAACCGAGCTCCCCGATAACCACATAGCTATCTCCCGCCGCCTTGGGAATGACTTGCATTGCGGCCAGCATCGCCACCGCCATCGCCAGGTCATAGCCGGAACCAGTTTTCGGCAAAGAAGCCGGAGAGAGATTCAAGACCACGCGGACATCGGGCCATTCGATGAAGCAACTTGAGACCGCCGATCGCACCCGATCTCTAGCTTCCCGCACCGCCGCATCCGGCAGCCCCACCAGGTTATAGGCGGCCAACCCATCCGAGATATGTGCCTCTACTCGAACCAACTTCGCTTCCATCGCCAGCAGGCACACTGACCAGGTATATCCCGCGCTCATTTCAACCCCTTCCGGTGGCTGATGGTGGGCGTTCCCTGACCGTCCCAATCCACACTCACGAGATCGAGTCGCACTCCGCGGTGTGGCGGAGCCTCGTGAGCCGAAAACCACGCTCCCATGACTCGGCGCATCCTGGAGAGTTTCGGGTAGGTAATGGCTTCCCCGGGAGTGCCGTGACGGTGGCTGGAGCGGGTTTTCACTTCCACAAACGCCAACTGCATCTCGGGTGTGAGCGCCACAATATCCACTTCACCAATGCGACAGCGCCAGTTCCGGTCCACGATTTCATAGCCGGACGCCTCCAAAAACCACACCGCCATATCTTCTCCGGCTAAGCCGAGTTCCCGATTGTGCGGGTTTTTCCGCGGAGAAGAGTTTCCCCGCGAAAACCGTTTTTGGGCTCGGCGCTGTATCTTGAGCTGGTCGCGGTAGTGGCCCTGAGACGGGCGGTTTTCGCCCGCAGGCTTTCGGCCCGCGGCTCGTCCTGGTTGAACTTTAGTTTTCATGCCCCCAGCATGACGCGACCGCAAAATTGCGCCAATCCGAAATTATTTACCATGTGAATTCAGGGTTTTCCACAGGGCATGAAACCGCATGATTCCGTTAAACACCCCCAGTTAACGGTTTTTTAAAGCCGCTAAATCTTAGCTCAGCTCAAGGAATTTCGATCTCGGGTTTAGCGAGTTCTTCCACGTTGACATCCTTGAAAGATAGTACCCTAACGGTCTGGACAAATCGCGAGGAACGATAAACGTCCCACACCCAGGCGTCTTCGAGTTCGATCTCGAAAAACACGTCTCCACCGGAATTGTTGTGGGTGGTGACATTGACCTTGTTGGCAAGATAGAAGCGGCGGTCGGTCTCAACCACGTAACTGAACAGGGAAATCACGTCCCGATATTCCCGATATAAGTCCAGTTCCAGACCGTTTTCATAGGATTCAATGTCTTCGTTATTAATCATCAAAATGCCTTCTCCAACTTTTGCCTTCGACTCATATCCTAGCGATTAATAACCCCGCGGGCGTAACGGTCACCGAATCCAGGTCTGTCGATGCCACTTGCTGACGCCTCGATTCTTGATGGCCTCCAGGTGTGCTTTCGTCCCGTAACCGACGTTGTGGCTCCATCCATAGCCGGGATCCTCCAAACTTCGCATGAATTCGTCACGGTAGACCTTCGCGAGAATTGCCGCGGCCGCAATAGTTGCCGACTTCGCATCGCCTTTCACCAGGGTTTCCACCTGCATCTCTCTAGTTGTCACCAAGCGCCCGTCGGGGTTGAAAAGATCCGGCGCGCTGCGATAGGTGAGATAGTCGATATTGCCGTCCAGCAAAAGCCTTACCGGAAGGTGTCCGCGAGCATCAAGCTGGTTTAGCGCCCGCCATCCTGCGAGTTGCAGCGCAGGCATAATCCCGAACTCGTCGATCTCCGAATTTGTGGCTTCTCCGATAGCGAAATCCCGCACCCATTCATGAATGGGGTCTTGCAAAGCGAGACGACGTTTAGCGGTGAGTTTCTTGGAATCGTTTATCCCCGCGGGAAATCCTGACGCCGTTTCCGCAGCGCCGATAACCGTGACCCCGACGCAAACTGGTCCGGCTATGGCGCCGCGTCCGACTTCGTCCATCCCTCCGATGAGAGGCTCGGAGAAATCGTGGGACTTCGAGGAAATCCTCTGGGCCCTTGTTGAATCCAAACCTTCGAGCTGAGTCACCGACTCACGCACCTCTCCGCGCTCTCCCCAGGCGTTTAAAGCCTCCAAGGCCGCGGTCTCCCAAGATAAATCAACCACTGGCGCGACTAGCCCGTCTTGGAGGGGACTTCTTGAGACTGCGAGGAAAAAGCGTCTTTCTCCTCCAGAGCCGGCTTCGGAATGTTGTAGAACGCACAGCTCGGGGAGATAAAACGCATGTGTTCCATGGGCCAAATTACGACGAAAGCGCGTCCCACCACGTCTTTCGTCTTGACGAAACCTCCGGAAGGTTTATCCATGTGGTAGCGGGAGTCCGCGGAATGGTTGCGGTTATCTCCCATCACCCACAGTGCGCCTTTCGGAACCACCACGCTGAATTCCACCTCGGAAGACACACCAGTCTGAGGGATATAGTCCTCATCAATGGCTTTACCATTAATGTTCATCAACCCGTCCTCGTCGCAGCAAGACACGTTGTCTCCCCCGAGACCGATTACCCGTTTGATGAGATACCCGTCCGCGTCTTCCGGCGCGAGACCAACGAAAATAAGGAAACGCTTTACCGCGTTCATAACCGGATTCTGTTGTTTCCGTTTCACTGCCCCCTCGCGGTCTGACTGTAGCCAGTTCTCGGTATCGCGGAAAACCACAATATCTCCGCGGTTTAGCTCGCTATATCGGGGAGCCATCTTGGTGACCAGAACCGAGTCATTAATCATCAAGGTGTCTTGCATCGAACCGGAGGGGATATAGAAAGGCTGCAGGAGAAAGGTTCGTACCAGGGAGGAAATGGCCAGCGCCGTGATGACGACCGCGATGAGCTCGAAGTACCAGGGGAAATCCAACATGAGCTGGGGTTTACCGTAAGCGCCTGGCTGGCGGGTCATGAGCTCGTTGGGGTTGGGGTAAGCCTGGGGGCGCATCACCCGCGAAGCGTGGAATTCCTTGACGCTCTCACGATTTTCGTCCGGAATCTCGCCGGTGGCGAAGTCATCAAATTCGTCCCAAGGAGAGTCTTTTTTACCGTGACCTTTCGGATCCGGTTCGGGTTTGGGAAGCATCCCCGGACCTGGAATTATCCCTTGGGGAGGCCAGCGGGTCGGATCGGTCTGGGGGAAATCTCCAGACATTTGGGGAGGATACGGATACCTGGGGGGATATCCGCCAAATGGGGGATTTGCCGGGGGAAAGCCTAGGTCGTGATAGCCTCCCGAGGCACCCGCTGTCCCCAGTGTCCCAGCCGTCCCAGCGCTACCTGAGGCGCCTGACCCCCCTGGCGTGCCGAGGGGAGGAGTTCCGAGACCCGACTCGGGTGGAGTTTGGGGTGCGGTGCTACGCGGGGGAACGGTCTCCCCTGCGGCAGGGCTGGTTTTAGGATTCAAAGGGGCTCCCCGAGTTTCTTCCCCAAGTTGCCACCGTGGAACCCGAGGATTTAGATTCTTTCTCAAATGATAACCCAAATAGTAAGCGGGACTGGATCAGGGCTCGATCCAATCCCGCTTTTTGGTCTACCGTCACGGGCTTTCCCCGTTTGAAGGGAAGCCGGTTAGGAATAGATTCCGACCTTAGGCCGTCGCCTTGGTGTCACGCTTTTCAGCAACCTTGGCGGCTTTCCCGTGGCGATCACGCAGGTAGTAGAGCTTGGCGCGGCGAACATCACCGCGAGAAACTACCTCGATCTTGTCGACGGTCGGGGCGTGCAGCGGGAAGGTACGCTCCACGCCGGTCCCGAAGGAAACCTTACGAACCGTAAAGGTCTCGCCCACACCCTCGCCGCGGCGCGCAATGACGATGCCTTGGAAAATCTGGATACGAGAACGGTTGCCTTCGATAACTTTCACGTGAACCTTTACGGTGTCACCGGCGCGGAAACTCGGGATTTCTTCGCGCAGAGAGGCTTTATTGAATTCCTCGATTTGAGGCTTCTGCATGTTTTCTCCTTGACGCTCCTGCCACAGGTCAAAAACGTCTCTTCCGGGCACTTTGCGTCTGATCCGCCGGAGTTTTAGTGAATCTATCACCGCTATCCCCGCGACCTCGGCTCGTAAGCCGACAACGCGTGCCGATCCTTGGTTTGCTCCGACCTTTCGGTTTCCCCCTGTGGCAGGTTGAACCGGTCAAAAGCTCATATATTGTGCCACAAACCGGGGCGCGGGCGCTAATTGGGGCCGGAAAGGCTCCCCCGCCGGAAGGTTCTCCGTCTAAAACGTGGCTAGGTTCCGAGCACCTGAATATATGGCAGTGCTCTTAGTATGACTGCACTTTCGGCGCGCCTCGCCCGAGTCCTAGTCCTCGACCCGCCGCATGACGACGTCCTGGTTTTCTCGGCCTCCCACCATGAAAGTCCTTGTCCCAGCCTTTTTGAAGCCGCGTCGCTTGTAGAATTTTTGGGCACGCTTGTTGAAAATCGAAGTTCCGAGGCTGACCGGCGCTTCATCCAACTCCGCTAACGCCGCCTCCAGCAGCGCCCCGGCCAATCCCGTACCGTGCATGGCTTCGCGCACATAACACTTCGAAAGGTAGGCATCCCCCGAGCTTATCCCGGCCTCGGCAGCGTGGGCGGAATCCATTCCCACAATGACGTAGGTGTATCCGACAAGTTCTCCGTCGATTTCCGCCACCAGGTACCGGTGGTGCTCGGGATCTTCTAAGCGAGCCTTCACTGCCTCGAGGTCAAATTCTTCCGCCGTAAATCGCTCGATTTCCTCTCGCGTGACGAAACTCGGACAGGCCAGCTGGAAAGTTTCCGATCCCAGAGCAGACAGCGCCATCGCCTCGCCGCGATCGGGCTTACGAATTGTCACCTGCTTCGCATCGAAGCCCTCGCTACTTGGGAGGTAAACCCAGCCGAGTCCCGCAAGCTGTTCGCGATCCCGCTTCGTAAGATTGTTGGCATTGAGGTTGCCTAGAAGTTCGGGGCGAATCCGTGCGGTTCTCTCAATCGCGCGGGCGCGGCGCCAATGGTCGATATCCTTGTGGTTTCCCCCTGTTAAGACCTCGGGCACGTCCAGTCCCCGCCAAATCTCCGGACGGGTAAAAGCGGGATATTCCAGCAGGCCAGAGCCCTCAAAAGACTCCTCCACCAGGGAATTAGGATTGCCCACCGTGCCGTCAAGCAGCCGGCCCACAGCTTCAACCAGAGCCACCGCAGCGATTTCTCCGCCGTTCAAGACGTAGTCCCCTAAAGTAAACTCGAAAACTTCCAGGTGAGGATAGGTTTCCGCGTCTCGGTAGTGGGTGGCCACCCGCGAGTCGATGCCTTCGTATCTCCCGCAGGCCACGATGACGTTGTCGGCGCTCGCGGCGATTTCTCGGACTTTCGCCTGGGTCAGGGGCTCCCCCGAAGGAGTCGGGATGGCAAGGATCACCTTTGCCGAATTCTCACATTCCTCAAGCGCCGCGTCGATGGCTTTTCCCCAGATATCTGCGCGCATCACCATGCCGGCTCCCCCACCGTAGGGGGTGTCGTCCACCGAGCGATGCGGGTCGGTAGTGAAGTCGCGAAGATTGGTCGCTTCCCAGGACAGTACCCCATTTTCGACCGCTTTACCGAGCAAAGAGAGCTTCAGCACCTCGAAGAATTCGGGAAATATGGAAATCAGCTGGAACTTCATAGGTTTAGTTTATTCACCAATCTCATGAGGAGGGAAACAGGCCACCGGGGGGATTCATAGTAACCCGACCGGCCTCGAGATCAACTTCCGGAACAATCTCATAAACGAAGGGAACCAGGACTTTCTCGCCTTTAGGGGTCGTGACTTCGAGGAGATCCTGGGCCGCGCCGAGAAGGAGATCACTCACTTCCCCCAGCGTCTCACCGTTCAAAGCGACAGCCGTCAGTCCAACCAATTCGTGGCGGTAAAACCCGTCTTCAGCCTCGGTTTCCTCCCACCCGCTTGGTGAATCCTCCCCCGAGGTATCTCCCCCCACAAAAGCGGACTCTAACTCTGAGACCCTGTCGGCGTCAGCGCCGCCCGCAGCCGAACGGGTTTGCGCCGCATCCGTCTCCACCAGTAGCTTCGCCCCAGACAGAGCCTCCGCCGTATTCCGATCGGGGATTTCATCAAAACTCACTACAAAATGCTTCCCGCTCAGCCTCGCTTTGCTGACGGTAAGTTCCGGAAACTCCACCCGATCGGTCAACAGCACCGCCCCCGGGGCAAAGCGGCGCTCGGGTTCATCTGTCCGCATCGCCACGCGAATCTCTCCGCGGACTCCGCTAGCCCGACCGAGCACTCCTACCGTGAGTTTCACTGTTTTTCCTTTCCAACGCAAGATAGAGGCTTTAAAAAGTTTAGCCCCCGCGAGAGCGAGGGCTAAACTTCTAGATTCAATCAGTGCCGATCTTGGTCAATCACATCAACCCGCACCGATCCGTTGGTGGAAAGCGCCGAAGCCACGGAACGCAGGGCTTTTGCGGTGCGTCCGTTGCGGCCAATGACCCGTCCCAAGTCACCAGGAGCCACTCGGACTTCCAGCAGTTTCCCGCGGCGCAACGACTTTTCGTTTACCCGCACGGCTTCTGGCTCGTCAACAATGCCACTAACGAGGTGTTCAAGGGATTCCGAGAGCATCGACATTATTCGGCCTTCTCTTCTTCAGTAGGCTTTTCCTCTTCGGCTGGAGCCTCAGCGGCGGGCTTTTCTTCCGCCGGGGCGTCCGCAGACTTCTCCTCTGCGGTATCCTCCGCCGGAGCATCTTCGCTAGCCTGCTCCGCCTCGGCGGCCTTAGCCTCTTCCGCAGCGGCCTTCTCGGCTTCCTGCTTCGCCTTGGCTTCCGCTTCGGCTCGCTTCGCCTTCGCCTTTTCCGCGGCATCATCGGCTGCCTTAATCGCAGCCTCGACATCCTCACCGGTATCCTTGGTCTTGATGCGGTTCTCAACCACCTTGGCACCCTTGAAGGTTGCCCAGTCGCCGCTCAAAACCAGGAAGCGATGCACCGCATCGGAAGGCTGGGCGCCGACACTCAACCAGTACTGGATGCGCTCGGAGTTGAGCTCAATCAAAGACGGTTCCTGGTTGGGATCGTACTTGCCGACCTCTTCGATGACGCGACCATCGCGCTTCTTGCGACTATCGACCACCACCACGCGGTAAATCGGGTGATGGATTTTCCCAATTCGCTTCAAACGAATACGTACTGCCACTTTAGTGACTCTCCTTGTAATCAATTTTCGAGCGCGTCGACCGCAGGCAGGGAAACACTACGGCTGGTTCTGCTCTGGAACTTCAGCATCTTACACAGAGAGGGGGTGCAAGTGCCTTTGTACAACCTTTGATTATGCCAGATTCTCAGCCTGATTTGAAATTCAGGGCTAGCCGCGCGGAGCAATCCCTTGCTGAATCCCCCGCCGCGCCCGCTCAACCCGGATTTTTCCGCAAAACTACCACCGCATCCACACTCCCGTCCGCGCCATCAAGTCGGGTTGAAATCAACGGCGCAAAACCAGCCCCGAAAGCCGTAACTACCTCTTCGGGAGTGTAGAGCCGTTCGGGATCTTTCGGTCCGTGAGACTGGTTTTCCGGATGGTGAGACACCGAAACAAAGAATCCTCCGGGAGTAATCGCCATTTCCACGGCTTTCCATAAGGCTGACTGTTCGGGACGGTTCTGGTGAATAAAAGCCGCCAAGACGAGTTCGTAGGAACTCGGCTCAGGATGCCAGCTCGTGAAGTCGGATTGGAGAAGATTCGCCCGCAAACCAGTAGCAGTGAGGGCCTTCTCGGTGTGAGCCAGCCCCACTGCCGAAAAGTCCAGGCCGGTAGCATCCCACCCTTGGGAAGCCAACCAAACCAAATGTCTTCCACGGCCACTCCCGAGGTCGAGTGCCCGCGGCGGGTAGCGGAAAGTTCCCGTCGGTGCGGGGAGCAACTGGGTTTCATCAAGGGCGATACCGGCGCTCGCCATTGCTGATTTTCTCGCAAAATCGAAGCCGAGATTGGACTCTCCGGTGAGGCCATAGACCTGGCCGATCCGGTCGATAATGCTTGCCACTGTGGGATTCGGTTCGCCTCCGAACTGAGACTGACCTTTCCCTTCCTCGTCTTGAAACTTGTTGTCCCAAAATTTTGCTCCGCTCATGGTCTCTAGTTTAAGTCGCGGCGTCACCATCGGCGACTTCTGTCGGGGACTCGGTGAGTTCGGGCGCCACCGCGTAAGATGAGACGGTGAGTAATCCAGAAAACAGCGAGAAGTCCAGAAATCCCGTGGCGCGGTTATGGACCTGGGGTTGGGGATATCTTCGCAACAACTGGGCAGAAATCGGGAAATTTTTGACCGTCGGCGGGGCTAACTACCTAGTTGACCTCGCAGTTTTCAACCTGTTTTTGCTCGTGATTGCCCCGCAGTGGCCGCTATTCGACAAGTGCGTGGCTGTCGCGGTCGCGACGACTTTTTCTTGGATTGCAAACCGTTCTTGGACTTTCCGCGGGCGCGGAGGCCACGGGGTTTTCAAAGAGGCAGCGCTGTTCATTTTGGTCAACGTTATCGGGGCGCTTCCTCCGCTGGCCTGCCTGTGGGTTTCCCACTACCTGATGGGATTCACGTCTCCCCTAGCGGACAATATTTCTGCCAATGTTATCGGGCTGGTCTTGGGAACCGCGCTACGCTACGTGCTCTATAAACTCGTGGTATTTCCTTCTCGGAAAGTCTAGCGTTGGCATCGCGGGCACCAGTAGAGTTTGCGGGTGGCGACGATTTCGAGGCGGATGGTCGCAGCGCAACGGAGGCAGGGGCGCCCGTCACGCTGGTAGACGTAATAGCGCTCGTCAATCGGCTTTATTTCTCGGTCGGCGGCGGTTTCCCGTTCCACAAATTCCGCAAAATCCTCGCGGTCAATCGTCGTGACTCGCCCCGATTCCACCCCGAGAGGCATGAACCGCCTCAGCCAGTCCCAGATTTGTCGAAGTTTCTTCACCGAGACTTCTTTCGCAGGTTTGAAGGGATTAAGTCGAGCCGCATACAACACCTCAGCGCGGTAGATATTGCCGACTCCGGCGATAACGGCTTGGTCCATCAAAGCCTCACCGATTCCCTTCTTTCGAGTTGCGGCCCGCTGAACGAAGGCTTCGAAATCATCGTCAGCGGCTAGGGGGTCGGGGCCAAGACGGGCCTCGGTGGCTTGCACTTCTTCCCAGGTCATGAGTTCGCAACGGTTGGGTCCGGTCAAATCAGCCGCGCCGTGAGAGGTCAGCAAACGCAGTCGCACCGTTCCGATGGGTTCGAAGGCATCGAAGTCCCCCGGCATCAAAAACCACCGGTCAGCAAAGTGTTCGTGGGGAGCCCATGCAGAATCATCTACTTGAAAATGAGCTGGAATCTCGTGGATTATCTCGGTTTTCTTGGATTCTGTGAGCGTAACTTCAATCTCTGGACCGGTGGCCTCAGAATCCCCCCGAATCGGGGCCACGAACTGTTCGTCCCCCGTGAATCGCCACGACCCGTAGATTCCGAGGTGAACGTGTAACCAAATTGAGTCATGGGATCGGGCTTTTTGACTCTTCGTTTCCGCTGAGTATTCTCCCGAGTGGTTCCCTTCAGCCTGAGTCAACTGAAGTGTCTCTATAGAATCCGCCTCTGACCGGACAAGCGTCGGCGCGAACTGCAAGAATAGGTGCTTGCCGTGTGTTCGCACGCCTATAAGACGTTTCCCGTCAAGTTCTCGGGCGCCGTCGGTAAACCGCCCTTGCGGAGAAGAGGCTCGCACGATTTCCCCGCCAAGCACCGCTCGAAATTGCTCGGCTAACCGAAAGATCGAGTGTCCCTCCGGCATTTACCGCTCCTCTCTCTACACCACGGCTCCGCGAAGGATCACTGTCTCGGGACGCTGCAGTACGGTGATATCCGCGCGCGGATCGGACCCGTAGACCACCACATCCGCCGGCGCGCCCTCACTCAGAACCGGCGCCCCCAGGTAATCGCGCACCCTCCAAGTCGCAAAATCTAGAATCTCCCTGGCGCTAAGCCCGAGTTCCGTCCACCGCGCTAGCTCCACGGGCAAAGACCCGTGATGTTGGTAGCCACCCGCATCTGTTCCCGGAAGCAACTGCACCCCCGCGGCGGCAAGTTCGGCTTGATGCTCCACGTTGCGCGCATCCATCCGCGCCATAGTGGCGGCATAGACGGGGTACTTCTCCCCCGCTTGGTCGGCAAAATCTCCAAAACGCTCAATCTGCAACAGCGTCGGCGTGACCGGAATCCCACGGCGCGCTGCCTCCGCGATCTGGTCCGAATCCATGCCAGTGCCGTGCTCGATACAGTCCACTCCCGCGTCCAACAAGGTATCAATCGTGTCGTGAGCAAAGGTGTGGACAGTGACCCGCGCCCCGTTTTCGTGCGCCGCCGCAATCGCGTCGCGCATCACGTCACCGCCCCACAAGGGTTTCAAATCCGAAGCCGCCCCCTCCGAGCGGTCAATCCAGTCCCCGACAATCTTCACCCAGCCATCACCAAACTTGGCCTGGCGAGCAACCTCTTCGGGTAACTCCTCCTGTGACTCCAGCTCAAGACCGTAATGGCGCATATAGCGCTTCGGGCGAGCCAAATGCTGCCCGCAGCGAATAATTTTTGGAAGGCTCAGTTCCTCGTCAATCCAGTGGGTGTCGGTGGGTGCGCCACAATCACGAATCAGCAAAATGCCAGCATCTCGGTCGGCGGAGGCCTGCTCCCGTTGGGTTTCACGGTCTACCGCTCCGGCTGAACTCACCCCCACGTGACAGTGCACATCAGTTAGCCCAGGAATCGCAAATCCGGACAGCTCTCGATAAACCGCTCCCTGCTTCGGCCTGCGGGAAACCACGCCATCATGGACAAAGAGCTCGCCTTCGACCCAGGTCGGGGCCGCGCCCGCGTCGCCATCGCGCCACTGGAAACTCCCTCTAAGCTTCAGGTTCTCGCCCATATAATCCTCCCGTTTTAAGGTTTTATACCCGACCATAGTTACCTAACCCGTGCGATTACAACCGTTACTGCCACTATTGCCACTCATGCCCAAAATCTCCTAAGTTACGTATACAACCCGGAGTATCACAGCCCGCCAAGCATACGCTTGATGTCGTCCGGCAAATCGTCTGTGGTCAAAGCGGGCTGGCCAGCGCCACCTTGCCCGAGTCCTTGCCCAGCGCCGGCAACCTGGCCTCCGCCAAGACCCATCCCCGGCAGTCCGCCGAGCCCGCCAGAGCCCAGCCCACCGAAGCCACCGGCGCCCGCAGGCAAACCGGTCGCCTGGCCGCCGCCGAACGCACCCGCCAAAGAACCGCCTTCCAACGCCTCCCGCGCCTGCCGAGCCGCCTTGGCGGGATTCCCAGATTTGGCCTTGCGCTGCGCCTTCGATTTCTTGCCCGACTTCGCCGCCATCTTGGCTTTGGAATGTTTACCCATCCCCGGCATCCGCCCGAATCCGGGCATCATGCCCATGCCGTCCGCTCCGGCACCAGCCATCCCCGCCATGCCGCCCATCATCTTTTGGGCCATCTCGAAACGGTCCACGAGGCCATTCACATCGGCCACAGTCGTTCCGGAACCCGCGGCAATCCGAGCACGGCGCGAACCGTTCAAAATCTTCACGTCCCGCCGCTCCGCCGGGGTCATGGAGCGCACAATCGCCTCAATCCGGTCGACCTCGCGCTCGTCGAATTGATCCAATTGCTCGCGAATTTTCCCCGCTCCCGGCATCATCCCGAGGAGTTTCTTCATCGAGCCGAGTTTCTTAATCTGTTGCAACTGATTCAAGAAATCTTCCAAAGTGAGCTGGCCTTGCTGGATTTTACCGGCGAGCTTCTCGGCCTGCTCCATATCGAAAGTTTCCTGGGCTTTCTCGATTAGAGAAAGCATGTCGCCCATGTCCAAGATCCGCGAAGCCATGCGGTCGGCGTGGAAACGTTCAAAGTCATCCAGACCTTCACCGGTTGAGGCAAACAACACCGGCACACCGGTCACGCCACGAACCGACAATGCCGCGCCACCGCGGGCGTCACCATCCAGCTTCGTCAACACGACGCCGGTAAAATCAACGCCTTCTTGGAAAGCGCGCGCCGTCCTTACCGCGTCCTGACCTATCATCGCGTCCAATACAAACAGGACTTCCTCGGGCTGAACCTCGTCGCGGATCGCGCGGGCCTGCGCCATTAGTTCCTCGTCCACGCCGAGCCGCCCCGCGGTGTCAACAATCATGACGTCATAGCCAGACCCGCTAGCCAAAGCGAGCCCGCGCCGCGCGACATCCACCGGATCACCGACCCCATTTCCGGGTTCGGGAGCAAACACGGTCACACCGGCCTGTTCACCCACAATCTCCAACTGAGTGACAGCGTTCGGGCGCTGTAAGTCGGCCGCTACCAGCAAGACTTTCTTGTCCTGTTTTCCGAGCCAGCGCCCGAGTTTACCAGCGAGAGTCGTCTTACCGGCGCCTTGCAGACCCGCGAGCATAAACACGGTAGGACCCTTGCCGGGGCGTGCAAAATGCAACTCGCGGTCTTCTCCGCCGAGAATCTCGATTAACTCGTCATTGACAATTTTGACGATTTGTTGGGCAGGATTGAGCGCCTCCGAGCGCGCCGCCCCATAGGCCTTTTCCTTGACCCGCGCCGAAAAATCTTTGACTACTTCGAGGGCAACATCGGCTTCAATGAGCGCGCGACGAATCTCACCGACGGTTTCATCAACATCGGCCTCGCTAAGTTTGCCCTTCTTACGAAGATGCTTAAAGGATTCGGAAATTCGGTCTTGCAGTTTATTAAACACGGCTCGATTTTATAAGCCACGCTGTGTTTGAGGCAAAACTTCGCGATTGCCCAAGCCGCTACGCCATCAAGTCTCTTCCCCAAATAGCTATGCTCAGGCGTCAAGCAAGGCGTCGGCAAAATCTGCGGGCACAAAGGGCGCTAAGTCATCCGGCCCCTCCCCGAGACCGACGAGTTTCACCGGAATCCCGAGCTCACGCTGCAGCGGGACAATCACTCCGCCCTTTGCTGAACCATCGAGTTTCGTCAACACGATTCCGGTCACGCCAACTGCTTCGGTGAAAATCTTCGCCTGACTCAAAGCATTTTGGCCGGTAGTCGCGTCAATCACCAAGAGCACTTCCGTGATCGGGACCTGTTTCTCGGCGACGCGCTTAATCTTGCCGAGCTCATCCATCAGTCCGGATTTGTTCTGGAGCCTCCCTGCGGTGTCTATCAAAACCACATCTGCGCCCATTTCGCGGGCCTCCTTGGCGGCATCGAAAGCCACCGAGGCGGGATCTGCCTTGTCTTTCTCGGAGCGTATCACCGGCACTCCGACGCGCTTGCCCCAAGTCTCGAGCTGCTCTCCAGCGGCAGCCCGGAAGGTGTCGGCAGCCCCGAGAACCACAGACTTGTGTTCGGCCACGAGCAGTCGCGCGAGTTTCCCGACCGTAGTGGTCTTCCCGCCGCCGTTGACGCCGACCATCAAAATGCCCGCAGTGGAGCCCTCGGTGTCCTCGGGCACCTCGAGGTGAATCTCACGATCCGCGTGGCGATCCAGGAAGTCGCCAATCATCCGCTTGGCCATGCGCCTTACTTCTTTGGCGTTCTTGGTTCCTGCGACCTTCTGTTTCGTCTTCAACTTATCGATAATTTCAGTCGTGGCCTCGACTCCGAAGTCAGCGGCCAAAAGCTCGTCTTCGATGGCTTCCCAGTCGGTTTCTTCCAGGTCAGCGTGGGACAGCACTCCCAAAATCGCGCGCCCAAATTTGCCCTTCCCCGCGAGGCGTTCTTTCAAGCGACGCAAGCGAGAAGTTTTCGACTCGGGCTTTTCGATTTCCTCAGTTTCCTCGATGTCCTCGGCCGCTTCGGTTTCCTCGGTTTCGTCCGCCTCAACAAGTTCTTCTTCTTCACTCTCATCAAGATCTGCCTGGTCTTCAGACGTTTCCTCTAAAGACTCCTCGCCGTCCGCGGCTTCTTCCGACTCCTCCGATTCAGTTTCGGTTTCAACAAGGGATTCCTCGGTTACTGCTACGTCTTCGGTCTCCTCCGCGGGTTCAGATTCCTCAGTTTCTTCCGATTCCAAGGATGCCTCGTCTACTTCGGTGTCTTCCTGCGGTTCTTCCGACTCCCCCTCAGCAAGGAACTCTTCGTCCGCCGCGGCTTCATCCGCTTCCGGCTCATCAAACGAGGGCTCCTCACGCTCTCCCTCGTTATATTCGCGAAGCAGGGCCTCGACCTCGGCTGCTCCCGGGGTTCCCTCCCCGAACTTCTCCGTTGCTTCGGCCTCGGTCACCCCCTCCTCATAGGTGCCATCGCGTTTAGCCTGGGCGATATAGCGAGCCTCTCCGAGCGTCTGCCCGGGTAGAGGGAAGAAACAGAGCCCGTCCGGATCGCAGTATGCTCCCACGGGTTTCTGTGGTTCGTCATCTTCCTCTTCAAAGTCATCGTCATCGATATCCTCGAAGAAAGCCTCTTCCCTTTCCGCAAAGGCTTCAGCTGGAGTTTCCTCTTTGTTGACCCCCACAAAGCCCTCGCCCGAGACCGGCACTTTCTCCGGAGAGGAAGCGACCAGACCCATCGGATTATTGCTAAACGGAACAGAATCCCCCAGCATTCTCCCCAAAGCCGCCGACTGGTCATCTGCGGGAAGCTCTTTGGCCTCCGACCCCACTAGCTCCTCCGTGGCAGCCGGAAGCGCATTTTCTTGGCGAATCCGCTCCAAAGTGTCGAGCAGTCGGTCTTCGTTGCGGATGCGGCGCTGCTGGGAATCAATTTTTGAAGCGCTGACCACGATGACAATCACAATGACGACAATGGCAATAGGAATAGCGAAAATCAGGGGGTCAGTGTAGCCACCGATACCTTCAATGTTTGTGACTATTGCGCTTGTGATTCCCATATTTTATGCCTGCCATTCCGTTGTCTTCAGAATAGGGTCGAGGTGGTAGCGACTTTTCCAAGACCTAAACTCTTTGTCAATAATAGCTTGTTGTGAGCTTCTTCACTAAGTTTCTGGCAACTTTGTCCCCGCGATTGCGAAGCCACTACTTCCCACCTGGCTATTCAGTTTCATCCGTCTTCGCCAGACGCTGCGAAATCACCGAAGTGGTGCCCTCCCGCATCGTCACCCCGTAGAGCGCATCAGCAATCTCCATCGTCCGCTTGTGGTGCGTGATGATGATGAGCTGGGAGTTTTGGCGCAAAATATCGAACACCCCGAGGAGCCGAGACAGGTTCATATCGTCCAAAGCAGCCTCTACCTCGTCCAAGACATAGAACGGCGAGGGCCTAGCCTGAAAAATCGCAAACAGGAATGCGAGGGCTGCCAGCGAACGTTCTCCGCCCGACAACAGGCTCATTCTTTTGACGTTTTTCCCTGCGGGACGGGCGTGAATGTCGATGCCGGTATTCAGGAGATCCTTCGGGTCGGTGAGCTCCAGCTTGCCTTCACCCCCGGGGAACAACACCTGGAAAATCTTCTCGAAGGCCTCGGCCACGTCAGCAAAAGCCGCCCCAAACACGCTCTGAACCTGACGGTCGACTTCATCAACCACGTCCAGCAGGTCATTGCGAGATTTCTTGAGGTCAGTCAACTGGTCAGCGAGGAATTGGTGGCGGGAGACGAGGGCCGCGTGTTCCTCCAAAGCCAGCGGATTCACCTTCCCGATTCGCTTCAGCTCCCCTTCAGCCTTTGTTTTGCGCTCCACCTGTTCTTCTCGCACATAGGGCACGTGTTCCACGGCCTCACCGGATTCATCAAAAACGGGCACCAAATTGTGCGGCCCAAAATCAGCCAGCAAGGTTCCCTCATCCAGCCCGCACTCGCTCTGGGCCTTTTCAAGCAACGCCTCGAGCTTGGATTTCACCTCCGCCAGAGCCAACTGGTCTTGGAGCGAGGCATCGTTCAAATCGGTGCGCTGCCGATTCAGGTCATCAAGGTTCGCCCGCAAAGTGGCAATCTCTTGATCCAGATTTTCGCGGTTTGCCTGGCTCGCCTCCCGCTGGGTTGCAGCGCGCGTAGCTGCCGAATGGGCGAGCCTGCTGGCCGCCTCGGCCTGAATAAGGACATATTCGGCGCGATGCCGGCGTCTCGCCCGCAAGCGAGCCCGACTCGCCGCGGCTTCGGCGGCGGCTTTTTCTTTAGCAATATTGTGTTTCAGGGACTCTGCTCGGGATTCCAAGGATTTCAGCGAGTCAGCGGCTCGTCCGGCTTCGATTCGCGCATCTGATTTAGCCGTTTGCGCCGCGGAAACTTCGGCAAGAGCCTCACTAAGCGCCGCGTCTAGCTCTTGGATGCGGTTTTCATCAAGCGGATCATCCGTGTCTTGACCGGTTTCCAACGAGGCCTTGGCGCTGGCCAGCTTTTCTTCGCGAGCCCGCGTCTCCTCTTTCGCCTTAGCGAGGTCTTCTTCGGCACGTTTCACTTCCGAGGCCGCAGAGGCTTGACGGGCTTTCGCGGCGGCTAAATCCGCCGCCACTGCCGCCGCTTTCGCGTCCTCGGCTTTGAGTTCTTCAACCAGGGAGCGGTGTGTTTCCTGTTTTTCCTTCAGTTCCGCCCGCAATTTTTCCAAGGCGGCATTGAGCTTATCGACCTCTTTCAAGGCGACTTCCGCTTCTTCGCTGGCCTCGTTGAATTCCGTGGCGCGCCGCAGGATGCTCGACTCGGAGTCTCCCCCGCCCAAAGTGCGGGTTGGGGAAATATAGTCACCAGCCTTGGTGACTGCTACCGAAACAGTCCCCTCTGCGATTAGGTCACGCGCAGCGGCAAGGTCTTCGGTCGCCGCCACCCCTTGGAGCAGCTCCGCAACGACAGAGGGGAGGTTTCCCCCGCCATGAGCCGAAACGAGGTCCCGGGCCCAGACGCAGCCCTCGGGGAGTTTCGCGGTTTTCCCGCTGGCCTTTGTTGAAGTCGCCTTTTTGTTGCCCCCTTCCACCAGTAAATGCACCTGGCCAGCATCTTGATCCTTCACAAACCGAATCGCATCCACGGCCGACTCGACCCCACCGGCGAGTAGCGCTCCCGCCCACGGCCCGAATACGGCTCCGATGGCTTCTTCCCAACCGTCTCGAATCACAAGGGTTTCCGGAAGCGTCCCCGAGATCCCGGAAAGACCCGCCGAAACCACGGTTTCACCGCCGTCTTGGGGTTTCAACGTTTTTGCCAAGACGTCGCGGCGCGCCTCCCAGCTCGCCGCGTCCGCCTTCGCCGTCGTCAACTCGGAGTTTCGGGCCTCAACTTTCGATTTCAGATCCGCAAGCACTCCGGCAAGTTCTTGTTCCTGGGCCACCAAGGGGCTTTCGCTGTCTCCTCCACCGGGAAGTGTCGCGTGTAGTTCCGAGAGTTCCTGGGCGAACTGGGCTTCCCGCTCCCTAGCTTGTCGTAGAACTTCCTCGAGTCGAGTCAGGTTCTGGGTGGATTCCTCAGCCAAAGAAGCGGCGGTCTGGACTGCCCCGCGCAGCCGCTCCAAGGTTTCGCGCCGATCGGCCTGGGCACGCTGGATTTTCTCAATGTCTTGGCGAACTTCGAGTTCACGTGCCTTCGCGGCGGTCTCTTTCTCGGTGGCGTCTTGCACCGCACGCGCGGTTTCATCGACACGCCCATGTCCCGCCTCGATCTCAGTGAGCGTTTTTTCGAGTCTCACTTCCAACTCACTCGTGTCTGCCTGTTGGTTTTCTCCTGAAATCTCAGATAAAGCTTGGGTTCTTTCTCGGGCCTGGTTTGCCAAGGAATCGAGCCGTTC
This sequence comes from Mobiluncus porci, assembly GCF_009695935.1. Classification (GTDB taxonomy): domain Bacteria; phylum Actinomycetota; class Actinomycetes; order Actinomycetales; family Actinomycetaceae; genus Mobiluncus; species Mobiluncus porci. The sequence continues at coordinate 34,792 of NZ_VUMY01000015.1, read as the reverse complement.
CGCAATCTGGTTCAACTCTGCCCAAGTCTGGGTGAGAGTTTCCAATCCAGGAGAGACTTCATCAAAAGAGGTCTTGGCCACGGCGAGCCTGGAGTTGAGGTTGGCGATCTTTTCTTCCAGCTCGTGAATCTGGGAGGTGAGTTGGGCTTTCGATGCAGTTTGGGTTTCGAGCTTGTTCTGGTTCTGGGTAACCGAATCAGCAAGAAGCCGCGCCGTCGCATCCACGAGTTCCGCCTGGACTCTAGCGGCTTTCCGCGCCGCCTCGGCCTGTTTCCCCAGTGGCCCCAGACGTTTCCCGACATCATTGGTGAGGTCTTGGACTCGGGAAAGGTTCACCGCCAGGTTTTCCAGCTTTTTCAGCGCGCGATCCTTGCGTTGGCGGTGTTTAAGCACGCCCGCCGCTTCTTCGATAAACGCGCGCCGCTCGGTTTCGGAGGCGCTCAAAATGGCGTCTAGCTGTCCTTGGCCCACGATAACGTGCATTTGCCGACCCATGCCGGTGTCAGAGAGGAGTTCTTGGATGTCGAGCAAGCGCACCGGCGTGCCGTTGATGGCGTATTCGGAACCACCCGAGCGGAACATGGTTCGCGAAATTGTCACCTCGGAGTATTCGATTGGGAGCGCTCCGTCGGTGTTATCAATGGTCAGCTCGACTTCGGCGCGCCCCAAAGGCGCCTTGGTCTTGGTTCCGGCAAAGATGACGTCAGCCATCGACCCGCCGCGAAGGTTCTTCGCGCCCTGCTCGCCCATCACCCAGGCCAGCGCATCCACGACATTGGATTTTCCCGACCCGTTCGGGCCAACTACACACGTCACACCCGGTTCAAGGGACATGTGAACCGTGTTGGCGAAAGACTTGAAGCCTTTCAAGGTCAGGGTTTTCAAATACACGGAATTACCCTACCAGCCACCTCAAACCCGAAAAAACCGCTTCCTCACCGACTGCCTGAAAGGACGAAAATCTGCTTTACTGCAAAGAGACAACCGCAATAGCGGTTACTGCCGTGTTATTAAACACATGCATGATGCAGCTCGCCCCGGTTGAGTCCAGCCAGGCTCGCATTGCGGTTACCGCTAGTCCCCACGGGAGCACATAGAGCATAATCGTGGGTTGAACGTGGAATAGCGCAAAAATAACCCCTGCAACAAGGACTGCTTTTACCGCGCCAATGCGTGTTCTGAAGAAGCCGAACAGCACTCCGCGAAACATCACTTCTTCGAGGAACGGAATCACTAAATCCGCTACCACGGCAATAATCAACAGCACTGGCAGGCTGATACCGGACTCGATGATTTGCTTAGTCTGTTCTCCCCCCGCTGGTTTCAATCCCAGACCTGTTGACACCAGGCCGACAATGGTCACCGACAGAATCATTGCCACGGGAATACCCCACAGCAAATGCCACAGGCTACGTCGCGGGCGGACAAACCCAAGATCCGCCCAGGTCAGGTGGTGCCGTTTCCCGAGTAGCCACCACAGTCCGAGCGCGGAGGCGAGGGCGAAGAGCGGCACTCCGAGCATAATCACCGTGTTGCTGGCTTTGAGGGCTCCGGTGCATAACATCCACGAGACCAGGATAACGACGGGAAGGATTGAGCCGAAAAAGAACGTTTTTAGAACCAGACCAAGCGAAAAACTGCTGGGATTATCCATGCCTGAATTATATGTCCCTATTTCTGCGACTGTGGCGGACGGTGGGGTGAGGTTTAGCAAAGGAGAAGCGCACACGAATGTACGGCGTAATCCAGACACCCATAATCTGGCAAATCCGCAAAACTCCCTGAACAGCGCCTTTGCAAATTTCGATGTCGCCAAAACCAAAATCAGAGAGTCTCATCGTACATTCGTGTACACCCTCGGCAAAAACCTGGGCCCCGAGCAAAGCTCGGAACCCAGGTTCAAGAACCAATTACTCAACGCTCTCGTGGGAAACGCGTCTGAATTAATCAACCATTTCCGGGAACCACAAGGCAATCTCGCGGTCCGCGGACTGCGGAGAATCCGAGCCGTGGACGATATTCTCGACCCCGCGATCCGGACCCCAGTCGCGAGCCAAATCCCCGCGGATAGTTCCCGGCAAAGCCAACGCCGGATTCGTGTCGCCCATCATGTTGCGGAAAGATTGCACCACGCGCGATCCCTCCACCACCATGGCCACAATCGGGCCGGAAGACATGTATTCGCAAAGGCTATTGAAGAAGTGCTTGTCTTTATGCTCAAAGTAGTGTTCTTCGAGTTCTTCTTGGGTCGGAATCGTAATCTTCAACCCAATAATCTTGAAGCCACGCTTTTCGATGCGGCTAATGACCTCTCCGATGAGCCCGCGCGCGTAGCCGTCCGGCTTGATGAGGACTAAAGTGTGTTCTTCTTTTGGATTATAGGGGATATTGCTGTCAGCCATGGAAAAGCCCTTTCATCATTGATATCTGGCGGTCACCATAAGGCAACCGAAGCTTTGAGTTCAGTTTAACCATTTTTGCCCGTCAAAGGGAATCTTCCATTCAGGAGGCGGTCTCCTGGCTCTCATCCATGGCGGTTCCAATCCCCAACGCCGCTGCAATATCATCGCCGGCAGAAATATCACTTGCGACCGTCTCGGCAGTCTCCGGTTCCGCCCCACTCACCGCTTCCGGTTCCGGCTCGTCATCAGCCAGTAGCCGCATGGCGGCGGTTTGGAAAGAGTGCGCCTGGTCCTGGTAGAGACCAAAATCCGGCGGCGTCGCGGTCGCGGGACTTGTCGGCGACGGTGAGGAAACCTCCGGAACCACAGCACCTGTATCGGTCGGGGACTCATCAAGGTTGACTTCCATTCCTTTAGGCTTCCCTCCGAAAGCGGAGGCACCCCAAACATTCGGTGACCCTGTCGCGCGGGATTCCCCGAAATTACTCCCACCGTCTAGACCAACCGCACTGGTGGCAGCCGCGGAGAGAATCATTGCGGTAGAAATTGCCCCGGGATCCTTGTGTCCGATAGAGCGCTCCCCCAGAAGCGAGGCGCGCCCCTTTGCCGCCGACATCGACAAGGTGCCGTCCGCTCCGCTCAACGCGGCCTTGGCAGCAATTTGCAAAACTTCCGCAGCCCCCGCTCCTTTCGCCACCGCCGCGGCCGCGTTCGTAGCCGCTGGATACCAGGCGTCCAGCATGGTTTTGTCTCCCGGCTGGCATCCCCCGCGCTCGGCTATTCCCTCCGCGGCTTTCACGAGCATCATCGCCACGTCTTGCGGACCAAGTTCCAAGGCATCTTTTGGAATCGCCTTGGCGGCCCGCAAAAAAGCCGTTCCGTAGAGCGGCCCGGCTGCGCCGCCTACCGAGGCCAGCAAAATGACTCCCGTGGTTCGCAAAGCCTGACGGGGCGTTTCGACAATCAGGCTGGAGAGTTTTTGGTCTACGGCCGCAAAACCGCGCGCTAGGTTTTCGCCGTGATCCCCGTCCCCAATCACGCTGTCCAACTCGGTCAACAAGGGCTTGTTGTCCTCCAAGGCGCGGGAAGTAGCGTCGATCCAGCGGAGAACCCATTCAGTGCGCAGACCCAATGTTGTCTCCTTTCTCGGCGCCTCCACCCAGCGGCTTTGTCGGGTGTTTTTATTCTACGAGGGAATAGTCTCGTTATCCCTGGTTTAACACCTTTCGAGCCATTCCCGCTAAAACCACCGATCCGAAAATCATGACTCCTGTCGATCCGGGAGGGGCCTCCTGTAGGTCATCTAGTTCCCCGGCTTTCCCAATCGCCTCTGTGAGGCAATCGAGGGCATAAACGCGGTCTTCGCCGAATACCTCTTCGGCGATCTCTTGGAGCTTCTCGAGTTTCGCGGGACGTTCCCCCGGCATGGTGGTCACGATAATCTCGCCCATAACCGGCTCCATGACCCCCAACACGGTCTCGATATCCTTGTCATCCATTGCTGAATAGATTCCTACCGTGTGGGTCCATCTGAGATCGTCCTCGATGGCCCGCGCTAGAGCCAGAGCCGCCCCGGGATTGTGACCCGCATCCGCGACAATCATCGGCGAGGCGTGGAGAACTTCGAGGCGCCCGGGCGAGGTCACGGAGGCAAAAGCGCGAGCCACTGAATCCCCGTCAAGAGCCAAACCTCCGAGTTGGGCTTCCACCGCCGTCAAGGCAACAGCGGCGTTTTCGGCCTGGAACTCGCCAAACAACGGCAGGAAAATATCTTGGTAGGTCGCCGCGGAGGTTCGAATCGTGAGCATCTGGCCCCCGACTGCCGGCACGCGTTGTATCACTTCGAAATCTCGGCCTTCATAGCGAAGCGTCGCATCCATGGCGTGGGCGGCGGCCTTGATGACTTCGAGGGCTTCGTCTGGCTGGTGAGCCACGACGACGTTCGCGGCGTGCTTGATGATGCCGGATTTTTCCTTGGCAATATTGGCAAGTCCCTTCCCGAGCCACTGTTCGTGTTCGAGGCTTATCGGGCCGATGACCGCCGTGTCCGCATCGATGACATTTGTGGCATCCCAGCGCCCACCCATGCCGACCTCCACGACCGCCAGATGCACCGGCACGTCTGCGAACAGCGCGTATGCCATCACCGTCAAAACCTCAAAGAAAGACAACTTCGATCCGGGATTATCGTTTTCCCACATCGCGAGCTGGGCCTCGATGTCTTCGTAGGCCGCAATGAACTGGTCTGTGGTGATGGGCTCGCGGTCGATGGAGATTCTTTCGCGCACATCCACCAGATGCGGGGAGGTGAAACGTCCCGTGCGGTATCCGAGTTCGTCTGTCAGCGCCTCAATCATCCGCGCCATGGAGGTCTTGCCGTTAGTGCCGGTAACGTGGATGGAATGGAACAGCTCCTGGGGGTTGCCGAGGTAATCGAGAACCCCTTGGACTCTCTCGAGGGTCGGTTCGATTTGATGCTCGGCGCGGCGGGTCAGCAAGGATTCATAGATGGCCTTGGCTTTGGGGTTTTCCAAGGTGGAAGGTCCCAAGGTGGAGGCGGGACGCTGGCGGGAGCGCATTTGCTCAACAAGTTCGAGCTGTGCGTCGGTTAGTTCCAAGCCGTCTTTGTCGGTGGGGTTTTTCTGGTTGTTCTCGCCGTCTGTCGCGGCATCATCTCGGTTGTCAGCGGCTTCGCCAAGGGACTCACTGGGAGCCTTCGCGGCCAGCAGGTACGGTATCAGCTCCGGATCTACCTGCAGGTCTTCCGGCAAGCGCTCGCGCATATCTTCGTTCAACTCTTTTTTCCAGTCTTTTTCCACCCCCATATCCTAACCCGCCCCCGCGTGAAACGATGGGGGCGTGCTTCACCGTCCCACTTTCGGGTCGATAAGGCACGACTCCTCCCCGACCACGAAGATTTAACGCTCTTTTAACATTGCGAGCCTCTGAACTTTACATTGGTCTGCGACAATGAGGGCGTTTCCTAAATAACGTGGACGGTCACGAGCCCTCACCCACTACATCTAAGAAGGCGGTTAACCATGACTAGCGCAGCCACCTGCGAAAATCTCCGAAGATTTACGGCGAAAAAGAGGCACAAGTTTTCGCGCTAAACGGCGTCACCCAGGAATTTCCCGCGGGACTTTTCACCGCCATCATGGGGCCTTCCGGTTCGGGTAAATCTACTCTCATGCACTGCCTAGCGGGACTCGCCACTCCCACTTCCGGAACCGTCACGATTGGCGACAAAGACATCTCCAAGTTGAATGACAACGATAAAACCAGGATGCGTCGCGACACAATCGGTTTCATCTTCCAGGCTTTCAACCTCGTCGCAACCCTCACCGCCGAGGAAAACATTCTCCTCCCCCTGGACATTGCGGGGAGAAAGCCCGAGGCTGAGTGGTACCGGCGTGTCTTGCAGGTGGTGGGTCTCGAGGGACGTTTGACCCACAAGCCCGCGGAACTCTCGGGGGGTCAGCAACAGCGCGTCGCGATTGCCCGCGCGCTGGTCTCGAAACCGAACATTATTTTCGCTGACGAGCCCACCGGAAATCTGGACTCGAATTCCTCGGCGGAAGTCCTCGGTCTGCTGCGCCACGTGGTTGATGATTTGGGTGCCACCGTCGTAATGGTCACTCACGATCCAGCAGCCACAGCCTACGCTGACCAGGCGATTTTCTTGGCGGACGGGAAGGTCGTGAAAACTCTGGATAAGCCTTCTCGTCAATCGGTTCTCGAGATTATGGGTGAACTCACGGCTTTGCAAATGGCAGGGACTTCCCCGAAGCCAAACCAGGGCGAGCCTCTTGCTGACCCGCAGGCCAAATAGGAGGCTGCCATGTTCAAAGTCACTTTGAAAAGCCTCTTCAGTCACAAGGCACGGCTGATATTCAGTCTCTTAGCCATCATTCTCGGGGTGGCATTTGTAGCCGGGTCATTTACGTTTACCGACATGATGCGGAGATCCTTCGAAAATATCGCTTCCGGAACGGTCTCAGATGTTTCGGTCACTCTCGATATGAAGACTGATGACTTGATGGCCTACTACTACGTTGACCCGACCGACTCGCCGCGGCTTAAGGAAGCCGACTTGGAGAAAATCCGCCAGGTCGATGGAGTCACCAAGGCCGCCGGCACCATCGTCGGTAGCATTTACACCATCGACAAAGACGGAAAAGTCATCACTACCTTTGGCCCGCCCACGGTCTCTTCTAACTACTATGACCTCCCCGCGTGGAAAAACCAACCCGGTATCACTGTCCTCGACGGGCGTGCCCCTGCGGCAGATAATGAGGCCGGGGTTGATCCGGAAACTTTGCGACGATCCGGATTGAAACTTGGTGACCAGATTCGTTTCACTGACGGAGCACACACCTGGACGAAAACCCTGGTGGGAACCCTGAAATGGGGCACCGGCGGGACTTCCGGGGCGCTCTACAACTTCTTCAACGACAAAACTGCCCGCGAACTCATGATGCCGGGAGTGGGTGACGGCTACATGGGAGCCTGGATTTCCCTCGAGGATTACAACCAGGTTGACCAAGTTGTCAAGGATTTAAAGCCGCTGTTGCCGCAGGATTTCAAAATCTCCACCGGAGAGGAGGACTCGAAAGAGATTATGAAAATCACCGATGAATCCTTGGGATTCATGACGATTTTCTTCCTCGTTTTCGCCGCCATCGCCTTGTTGGTCGGATCTATCCTGATTATCAACACGTTTTCAATTATCGTCACTCAACAGTCTCGTGAACTGGCACTTTACCGCATTCTCGGAGCCTACCAGCGGCAGGTGCGGCTGCTGATTGTGGGCGAGGCGCTGTTTTTGGGTCTTATCGGTTCGGTTATCGGACTGTTTGCCGGTATGGGGATTAGCTCTCTGATTGTCTGGATTTTGAACCAGACCGTGATGGATCTTGGTTCTATCGTGCCCCGTCCCACGGTTGAAGCCATCGTGGCTTCTTTTGCCGTGGGCTTGGGGGTAACGACTCTCTCGTCGCTGATGCCGAGCATCCGCGCTTCGCGGGTAGATCCGATTGTGGCTTTGAGTGGCCACGAATCGACGACTCGGAAATCTTTACAGATCCGTCTGATTGTGGCGACGATTATGGTCGTGCTGGGTGCGGTTTTCCTGGGTCTGACTTTCGCGGGAGTGGATCCGGTCGAGCTCTGGCTCGGGAGTGGGGCGGTCGCTTTGCTGATTGGCCTCTCCCTGGGTTCGCCCCTCTTCGGGAGTCCTTTGGTGAACGGAATTGGCTGGATATTCACCAAACTGCACGGCACTCCCGGGCGTCTCGCGCGCTTGAACGCTTTGCGCCATCCCCAACGCACCGCCGCCACCGCCACTGCGCTCATCATCGGGATGGCTCTCGTGACAACCCTCGGGATTTTCGGGGCTTCCGCAAAGGCTTCGACGATTCCCGCGATGGAGGAGACATTCGGGGCGGACATGATGGTTTTGGCCAACACCAATCCCTACAGCGCTCCGGTCAGTGTTCCCGAGGAGACTTTAGAAAAAATCAGTAACCTCGAGTCGGTGAAGTCCGTTTCGGTACTTCGCGAGGGATCTTTCCTCATGAACAAGAAGATAATCGGAGCCTACGCTTTCGACCCCGGCGAGTTCAATACCGTTTTGAAAACGGTCATGGTCCAGGGGCGAACCTATAAGTCGGGGAACGAAGCCGTGATTTCCGAGAAATTTGCCACTGAGAAAAAGCTCCAGGTCGGGTCCACCATGCACTTGACAGACATGCTGGGGGCAAGCCCGCAGGATTTGGAAGTGGTCGGGATCTACAAACCAAAGAGCGAAATAATGATTAACTTCGGGGATGTTTTCGTTCCCGCTGAGTGGCTCAATGGGGTGGCGCCGAGCAAACCGGACGTCCTCTTTGTAAACGCAGAGTCCCCAGACAAAGTGGATCCGGTAGTCGACAAGATTAATGAGGTCACGAAAGATTCGCCTTTGATTGGGGTGCAAACTGTTGATGACATTTTGAAACAGGTCTCGTCTTCGGTGGATATGCTCCTCGCGCAGATGTTTGCGCTTTTAGCCCTCGCGGTGATTATTGCGACCCTCGGGATTGTGAACACGCTGTCTTTGTCGATTTTAGAGCGTGTCGGGGAAATTGGGATGCTTCGGGTCGTGGGGATGTTGCGCCGCGACGTGAGACGCATGATTCGCGACGAGTCGGTGATTATCTCGCTGTTGGGCTCGATTTTGGGGATTATCCTCGGGGTGGTTCTCGGGGTAGCCGTGTCCTCGATTATGAGAAGTTCCGGGCTCGAAGAGCTGGCGATTCCTTGGGCGAGCCTGGGGATTACCTTGGTTCTCGCGGTTCTGATCGGGGTTTTTGCCGGTCTCTGGCCCGCAAGGGCGGCTTCTCGCGTCGATGTCCTCGATGCGATTGCCCAGGAGTAGTTTCCCCCCGATTAGAGCTGGCTTCGCAGCCCTTCAGCGTCGAGGCGTACCCGAATAACCCACCTATGTACCCGAATAACCCAAGCGGAGCCATATTTTCCGAGATTCAAATTCTGAATGCCCAGTTCAGACACATTTACCCCTTTTTTCCACCAAGGTAGAACCCTCCCAGGTGGGTTATTCGGGTACGCCTTGTGGCTATTCGGGTACGCTTATCGGCGCGACCAATCCCAGTCCGTCACCAGAAACGCCCGATACTTCCCCGGTTTCACTATCGACCTAGGAGAGCAGAGGTTCGATTTCGCGGGACTTCAAAACTTTGCCGGTGGAGACTACCTTTTCGTCAACCACCAGGCCCGGGGTGGACATGACGCCGTAGCCCATGATGGACGGTAGGTCGGTGACGTGCTCAATCTGCGCGTCGAGGCCGAGCCGGTCTACCGCTTCGCGGGTTTCACGCTCGAGGGCCTGGCAGCGCGGGCAACCGGATCCGAGGATCTTGATGTTCATTGTTTTCTCCTTTGTTTATGGGAATATCAGGTTGAAGAGGAAGCCAAGAAGCATGATTGAAACCGCGGCCGAGCCGAAGAAAATTGCCAGGAGCTTCGGCTTCAATACTTGCTTCAAAAGGATGAATTCCGGGAAGGACAGCGCGACCGTGCCCATCATGAAGGCCAATACTGTCCCGGTCGCCATGCCCTTTGCCCACAGCGCCTCGGCGATTGGGATAACCCCGGCGGCATTCGAGTAAAGCGGCACACCAAGCGCCGTGACCAGAACCACCGCGAGCGGATTGTCCCGCCCGGCGTGGGCCGCGAGCCAGTCGGCGGGAACCCAGCCGTGAATGAGTGCGCCAATCCCGACACCAACCAGGACCCATTTCCAGACGCGTCCCACAATCTCACGAGTCTCGCCTTGTGCTGCGTCAATGCGCCTCGCGAGCGTAATCGTGCCGCCTTCGGCTTGGAGCTTCGCCACCGGCGTGTTTCGAACGAAGTCCTTCACCTGGTTCTCAAGTTGCAGGCGCGTGAACAAAGCCCCGAGCAAGATCGCCATCAGAAGACCCGAAGCCACGTAGGCAAGCGTGACTTGCCAGCCGAAAGATTGCGCCAGCATCACTACTGCGACCTCATTGACCAAAGGCGAGGCCAACAGGAACGTCAGAGTCACCCCAAGCGGAACCCCGGCAGCTACGAAGCCGATGAAGAGCGGGATTGAGGAACAGGAACAAAAAGGTGTGACTGCACCAAGGGCCGCCGCCAAAACCAGCGCCAAGGCAAGCGGCTTACCGAGCAAATAATCTCGCACCCGCTCCGCGTTCAAAGCCGTCCGGAACAGCCCGATGACAAAAATCATCCCCACCAGCAAAAGCAACACTTTTGCTGAATCGTAGAAGAAGAAATGCACCGCGCCGGGAATATGCTCGCTCGTATCGAGCCCGAGTCCGGCAAAAATCCAGTTCCAGAGGTTTTCGTTCAGCCAATACAGCCCCGCCCAAATCAAAGCCGCGACCGTCAGCCACGTCACCGCTCCCCCGCGGGTCTCGGGGTGGAGCGGGCGTAGCGTACTGCGCAACTTCGGCGGTGTCAGGCTCATATCACCTACCAAATCCGCACGCGCTTCTCGGGTTCAAGCCAGAGCTCATCTCCGGGCTTCACTCCAAAAGTATCAACAAACAAATCGAGATTTGCCACCACCCCGTTACACCGGAATTCGGCCGGGGAGTGCGGGTCAATCGCAATCAACTGCTTCGCCATCTCGGGGCGCACCTTGTTTTGCCACGATAGCGCCCACGAAAGGAAAAACCGCTCGGCGGCGCTGAGCCCCTCGATAACCGGCGCGTCCGCGGGATCCTCAATTCCCTGCGAGCGCAACTCGAGCAGATACGCTTTCCAGGCGATATCGAGCCCGCCGAGGTCCCCGATGTTCTCGCCGATCGTGAGCGCGCCGTTGACGTGAAATTCCTCCGGCAGTCCGCGGGGAACAAACGCGTCATACTGGTCAATCAGAGCGTGAGTGCGCTTCTCAAACTCCGCCAAATCCGCCTCAGTCCACCAGTTTTCCACCTTGCCGTGTCCATCGAACTTCGCGCCCTGGTCATCAAAGCCGTGACCGATTTCGTGGCCAATCACTGCCCCAATTGAGCCGTAGTTCACGGCCGGATCTGCGTTGACATCAAAGAAAGGTGGCTGCAAAATCCCTGCGGGGAAAACAATCTCGTTGTCAGTCGGGTTGTAGTAGGCATTAACGGTTTGCGGGGTCATGTGCCAGATCGTGTGGTCGACCGGTCCGCCTAGCTTTTCAATCCAGAAATCCGAACCGAACACCGAAGCCGAGGCGACCTTTTCAACCAGGGTCGGAGCGGACACGTCGAGCTTCGAGTAGTCTCGCCACTTGTCCGGGTAGCCAATCTTCGGGGTAAACAGGCTCATCTTCTCGAGCGCCTTTTCGCGTGTTTCGGGACCCATCCAATCCAGCGAGCCAATCGATTCGCGGTAAGCCGCAATCAGGTTATCAACCAGACGCCCCATCTTTTCTTTGGCCTCGGGCGGGAAGTGGCGCGCCACGTAGAGTTCACCAAGGGCCTCCCCCATCACCGAGGACGCTAGGGAAACCCCGCGCTTCCAACGGTCGCGAAGTTGTTCTTTGCCGGCAAGCTTGCGCCCAAAGAAATCAAAATCGGCCTCTACGAGTTCCGCGGACAGCAAACTCACCTGGCCGTTTAGGGCATGCCAAGCCATCCAGAGGCGCAAGGCCTCCACCGGTGTGGAATCCCACAAGCTGTCCATATTCTCGAAAAAGTCCGGCATTCCCACGTTGACCTCTTCGAACATCTTGTCCGGCAATCCCGAAGCCTCTCGCCAGGCATCCAGGCCGAAGGCCGGCATCTTTACGGAAATCTCCTCCCAATCCATCGGGTTATTAGTCGCGTCCGTGTCGCGGGTTTTCACGTTGTCCCAGTGGAGTTTCGCAATCTCGGTTTCAAAATCCACAATCGTCTTGGCTGCCGTAGAAGCCGCGTCTCCACCGCCCACGAAACCGGCCATCTCCATCATCTTTGCGACGTGGTCTCGGTACTGAGCCAAAATCTCGCCGTGTTTGTCTTCCAGGTAATACGCCCGCTCAGGAAGGCCGAGCCCGTCTTGCCCGAAGTAGTTCACATATCGCTCGGGATTGTTCAGATCGATGTCAATCCCCATCCCGAAGAACCCGTCATAGGTTCCCGACTTCCAGGTGCGCGCCCACAAATCGCGCAGGTCTTCCTTCGACGTTGCCACCCCCAGCGGCTCCCACAGTCGCTTCAAGCTCGGCCCCGAATCCTTCTCGACCGCGGCCTCGTCCATAAACGCCCCGTAAAGCGAAGCGACCTTCCTCGCGAGCTCCCCCTCTATCGAACCGGACAAGCAGTCCTCAATAATCGCCCGCACCTGTTTTTCGGCAGTCTCTGCCAAGGTATAAAACGACCCGTCCGAAGCGCGATCGGCAGGAATCTCGTGGGTCTCCAACCACTTCCCGTTCACATACCGGTACAGGTCATCTTGCGGGCGGATATTTTCATCGAAATCGGCGGGCTCCAGCGAGCCCAGTAAAGGATTCTTCGTCATGGTCTCCACCCTACCAGCGTCTGAAATCCCTAGCTCGTCGAGAAACCCAGAGCGTCATAAAGTTGCATGGCCTCGGGAGCTGCAGCAATATCCAGCTGCAAGGTCAAGGCCTCACACCCCAAATGCGAAACCGCGGCAGACGCTTTCATAATCAAAGCCGAAGCCACCCCTTGGCGGCGATATTCGGGATCCACAAATAAATCGGCGATAAAAGGTGTGTCGCAATCCCCATCAGAACACCACTCGTCGGGGGCCCTTTCCAGGACAATCACCACTCCGACTAGCCGGTCATCATGCCAAGCACCAAGAGTCGCCGCATCCAACAGTGGCCCGTAGGCTCCTTCCCAAAACAGCTTCAACTGTCCCGAGGCGCTAGACCCGGAATCCCGATAGGCCTCCGCGTGGAGTTTCGCCATAGGAATAGTGTCGGCCTGTGTGAGCGGGCGAAAACTCAGCTTCACTTCCGAGGTGAGATCCGCGGCCAGCAAGTCTAGAGCAGGTGATTGTAAAGTCCTCGTTGACATGACTCAATTGTCCCACGTCAAGCCAAGTTTGTCACCGATTTGAGGGGGAGATGACTATTTCTGAGGCTCGTTCCAGGTCCAGGTTTTCAAAACCGTGTCGATAATCGGCTTATAGGTTTCCAAAGCGTAATCAGGCACATCTTGCTTCAGGGCATAGGCGTGATTGTTCCCCGAGACCATCGTCATGAAGGCCGTCATTTCGACTTCTTGATAGCGATATTTCCAGCTCATTGAGAGGACATTAAGTCCTTCCACCTTGGTGGGGTGCAAGACGGTAAACTCCGTGAAGTCCTTATAGATATCGTCTTCCTTCAGTGTTGCCTTCACCACGTCAGGATCAGAAGTCGCTTTCGCGTGGTCAATCACCAGCGCGGGAATATACCCGTTCAAGGCCAAATCTGATGGCAGCGACAAAATCACCTGCGCATCTGGGAGTTTTTGTCCACTAACCGCGTCATAAGCGTCCAGATAGTTCGGCGGGATTTGAATCCGAAATGCCCCGTCTTTGCCGTTCACCCAGCCGTCAGGGGCGGGGGCCGCATTAACCGGCTGGTTCCACTGGGAGTCAGGTTTATCGGTTGGACCCCCGCAGGCGCTCAGCAGCAGCCCGCCGAGAATCACCGCGAGGAGCAAACTCAGCGCCCGAATGCTTCTACAAGAAAGTCGTGAGGCGCACGGGGAAGACGTCAGCAACTGTGCGGCACGGCCATGTACGCTGGGGAACCCCATCTGCGCCTCCTTTCGATAAGTTCAAGTTTAGGCTAAGGGCAGGACAAATGCAGACTTCTCCGTGCTGATTCTTCGACTAAAGTCGCTAAGACGTGCAACAATGGCTTAGGTATTTATTTCTAGAATGCGAAAAAACAAAGGAGCCAGCATGCCGGGACAAAACTTGACGCGCGAAGAGGCCGCAAACCGCTCTGAGATCATCGTTGATGCTCACTACCGGGTCAATCTTGACCTAACCAAGGGAGACAAGATTTTCGAGTCCATAACGGAAGTCGACTTCCAGGCTCGTGAAGGAGCGTCAACCTTTATTGACCTCATCGCCGACACGGTCCATGAAATCACCTTGAACGACCAAAGTCTCGACCCTGCGACCTATGAGGACTCCCGCATTCCCCTCCCCGACCTCAGGGAACACAATCATCTCCGGGTAAAGGCCGACTGCCTCTATATGCACACCGGCGAGGGCATGCACCGCTTCACTGATCCCGAGGACAACAAATCCTACGTTTATACCCAGTTCGAAGTGCCAGACGCCAGACGCGTTTACACGGTGTTCGAGCAGCCCGACATCAAAGCGGACTTCACTTTCACGGTGACGACCCCGCCGGACTGGAAGGTGTTGTCCAACTCACCTTCTCCGGAACCAGAGATTACCCCGGACGGGTCAAAAGCCATCCACCGCTTTACCCCGACAGAGAAAATCTCTTCCTATATCACTGCGATTATTGCTGGCCCCTACGAGGGCTCCACCGGCGAGCTCACCAGCATCGACGGGCGGACCATCCCGCTCGGGGTTTACTGCCGCGCCTCAATGGTGAAGCATCTCGACGCCGAGGAGATTATGGACATCACCCGCGCCGGCTTCGCCTATTACGAAAACGCCTTTGAACGCCCCTATCCTTTCCGTAAATACGACCAGATTTTCGTGCCGGAATATAACGCGGGAGCGATGGAAAACGCGGGCTGCATCACCTTCCGCGACGAATACGTCTTCCGTTCCCGTCCCGTCGAAACCCGCGTGGAGCGCCGCGTCGAGACGATTTTACACGAGCTGGCTCACATGTGGTTTGGGGACCTCGTCACCATGAAATGGTGGAATGACCTGTGGCTGAACGAGTCCTTTGCTGAGTTTATGTCGACGAAAGCGACCGCGGAGGCCACCAAGTGGACCGACATTTGGACGACCTTCTCGGCTTCGGAAAAGACCTGGGCTTATCGTCAAGACCAGCTCCCCTCCACCCATCCGGTCGTCGCGACTATCAACGACCTCGAAGACGTCCAGGTGAACTTCGACGGAATTACCTACGCCAAGGGTGCCTGCGTGCTTTCCCAGCTAGTGACCTACGTCGGTTGGGACAATTTCCGGACCGGTATCCGGCGCTATTTCGCGAAGCACGAGTGGAGTAACGCTACCCTTGCTGACCTGCTCACCGAGCTCGAAGAGGCCTCCGGGAAGGACTTGCGGGCTTGGTCAAAGGCATGGCTCGAGGAAGCGGGTATGACCTGGATAAAGCCTGCTCTGGAACGTCACGAGGACGGTACCATCGCTTCCTTGCGGATTGTCCAGGAGGTCTTTACCGAAGGAGCGAGCCTCCGTCCCCAGCGCATCAGCGTCAGAGCCTATAACCTCGAGGAACGTGAGGACCACAAGGTCTTTGTCCCCGGTCATGAGGAGGAGTTTGATCTCGAAGGCGAGGGCGTCGACTTGCCCGGTTTCGCGGGTCAAAAGGCAGACGTCTTGATGGTCAATGACCGCGATTTGGCCTACGGCAAAGTCCGGTTAGACGAAGACTCTTTGGGGAAAGCCTGCGACTATATTGGCGCTTTCGAACAGTCCCTCCCTCGTTCCCAGGTTCTCACCGTGTTGTGGGACATGGTGCGTGACGGGGAAGTTTCGGCGCGAAAGTTCGTGGAGGTTGCCTTGCGGGCGCTGGTGGTGGAAACTAATTCAACAGTCGTTTCAGTCACTTTACGGGGCATAAATCAGGCTCTGGAGTCTTATATTCATCCCGCAAACCGCGCAGATATCGCCAAGACTACCGGTGAAACTCTGAAACGTTTAGCTCGCTTTGCCAAGGCCGGATCCGATGCCCAGCTCCAGCTCGTGCGCGCTGCCGCTCGGTGTGCTACTACGCCCGAAGATATTCAGTCTGCCGCCGATCTCTTCACAGGCCAAGAATCTCTCACCGGTCTCACTCTCGATGCGGAAATGCGCTGGAATCTCTTGACTTCCCTAGCCACTTCCGGGAAAGTCTCTCTAGAAGAAATCAATGCGGAGCTCCGGCGCGATGACACCGTGAACGGTCGCGAGCGAGTCCTGGAAGCCAAGGCAGCACTGCCCGATACCGCCCAGAAGTCAGCGGCTTTCGAGTTGATTTATGCGGACTCGAGCCTGACCAATGACCAGCTCGGCAGTCTCATTGCCGGCTTCAATCGAGGAAAAAACCCGCGCTTGTTGGCTCCCTATGCGTCGCGCTATTTCGATTCCATTGTGGACACCTATCGAGACAAGACCCACGAAATCGGTGAACAGATTATTGAAGGGCTCTATCCTTCCGAACTGGTTGGCTTCGAGGACACGGGAGTGGACGTGCTCGCGCTCACCCGCGATTGGCTCTCCGCCAACGCGGATGCTCCGGCAGCCTTGACGCGGATGATGAAAGAAAACCAGGCCATCGCCGAGCGCATCGCCACCGCCCAGGCTCGCGACCTCGGCTGATTCCCGAGCCGGTTTTTACCAATGGGGACGGGCCAAATTGGTAAATCCCCCTCCAGGGTTTTACCAAAATGAGCCCGAACCATCCCCGCTAGAATCGTCTACTGGTAGGGGTACCCTTGCGGCGGGTACGGATATCCCGCGGGGTAACCTGGCATTCCTGGGCGTGGCGCCGCATTCGGGTACTGGGCAGCAGACTCCTCCGTGCTCTGGGCCTCCACCGGATATTGCGCCTCTGGTCCCTCGGGATAGACAGCGTCAGGGGCAGAGGAAGCTTCTTGGTATGGCTGCGGGGCGTAGGGTTGTTCCACCCCAGGCTCCCCGTATTGCTGTAGATAGCCGTTTTGTGAGTAATCCACTTGCGAATACCCGTCGGCGCCATAGCCTTCCGGTGGATACGTTGTCGGGGACTGGTATGACTGCGGGGGATAAACCGGCTGTGGGTAGTAATCTGCCTGGTAGCCCGCGGAATAATCAGCAGGTTCTCCCGCAAATCCTCCCTGATAATCCGGGTAGGTAACTTCGGGATAAACCGGATTGGGCTCGCTAGAGACAGGCTCGCTCAGCTGGGGCTCGCTAGGCACAGGCTCGCTTGGCTCAGGCTCGCCCCCAGTCGGCATCTGCGGCGCGTCCGCCAGCTGACTAGCGAATTCCTGCTCTGTCGCCGTTGTGGTGGCAGGCTGCGCCGGTATATCCGCGCTAGGCTCCGGCTCTGCTGAGACGTTGGCGACCTCCGGACTGGTCTTGTCACCTACGGCGTCTTTACCAGTTTCTTCCGCTTTGATTTCGTCCCGATAGCTCCCTCTGATTTCTTTAGAGACATTGTTGGGTCCCGCATTGTCCAGATCCGCTGATCCCTTTCCGCGCGCATCGGACTCATTGTCCGCAGCATGTATCGCGGCATCTTTCGCGGGTTTCTCGCCCTCGCTTCCTGCATTCTTCCCGTGTTTGCCAACGGGAGTGGGAATTCCCATAAAGGGCTTGGTGATATAGGGAACCCCGAAACCAGGTAGGCTGATTTTTTTGCCGCGCCGCCCCATAATCAGCATCCCCATGATGACGTAGATGGCGGCGAAGAAAATCCCCAAAATAACGAGTAGAATCGCGCCAGTTCCAGATTTTTGCCACCGGAGCAAATCGATCAGTCCCGGGCCTCCCGCCCAGCCAACAGTAATGGCTAAAACCGCGGTAATCGCGTAGGAAAGCGCGGAGGCCACCATGTGAGCCAGGAGCAACACGGGCGCAGAGAAGACCAGCATGAAAATCCCCACCTTTTCGGCTCCCGCCAAGAAAGTCGACAGGATGACGAGCCAGTAGAGAATCTTCCAGTACTGCCGGTTCTCACCTCTGAGTTGGAACCACAACACCAGGAACAGCGCGGTTAGCCCGAAGCCCACCACCGGATATCCACCGGCCAGGAACAGAGCCTGCTGGCCTTCGATTTGAGACCCCCCGTAGATGAAACAAGTGTAGGAGCCGTTTAGAGTGTCCCCGCTCGGAGTTTGGCAAGATCCGTAGAGCTTGAACGGCGTAATATCGAGCAAACTACCCCAACCGGTCACTTCCGCCAGTGGATGCAGGAAGCCGTAGATGGCAGCGGCAACCGGCTCCGGCGCCGTTTTGAACAGGGCACCCAATCCCAGCACCACAACTAGGTAGAGAAGCTGATAGACCACGCCGGTGAGGATCCCGAGGATAACGCCGGCAGTGGCGGTGATAATAATCACCAAGGGAATGCCGCTGACCATGCGCGCCCAAGTCGTGACGCGGCGGAACCTGAAGGTGGACCAGCAAGCTGCCGAAAGGAAACCGACTAGAACTCCACCGAATAGCCCCAGGTCGATTCCGGCAATGGCTCCTGAAGTTGCCCCTGTGGAATACTGGGAAAGCGCGGTAGTTGCCCCGATGTATCCCGACCACCCGGACAGAACCGCTAAAGCGACCGCAGCATTGGGTCGTTTGGCGGCAGCAAAAGCCAGCATGAACGCGACCATCAGCGGGAAATAGGACTCCATCGCCGCCCCGACGTAATAGAGGATATCGGCAATCGGGAGCACAGATTTCAGAGAGCTGCCGAGACCCTGGTCTCCGATAATGTCGGCTTGTCCGAGCCGCTTCGTCAAAACCCCAACGCAGAGAATCAAGGTTCCCACGAAGAAATATTCCAAAAAATGCCGGTACCAGTCATCAGCAAAAAACCTGTCGAAAAGACGAGAGCGTGGAGGCTTTTCCCCCGTCTTCTCCTGAGGATGGGAGTCTCCGCGGCGAGGTTTCAAGTTTTTCGCGCTCGGGCGGGTCTTCCCACCCGAGACTTTCTTCGCGGTGCTGCCTGATTTTAGAGCTGAATCCCCGGATGAAGTGGCTTCCGCGCGCAACTTCGCGGGAGTGGCCTCACTAGTCGGGTTCTTCCCAGGCTTTCCCGCAGGATTCTTTTTCAAAGGCACGCTGACGCTTCCTTCCCTCATTCACAGTTACGGCAGGTATTGTTAGATACTATTTTGCCCCAAAACACGGACTTTTTTACTATTTTTCGTGGAAACGTCAGAAATATCCCTTCCGAAAAGTCCCCGAATTGGTTCAACCAGCTCCCAATATCAGGCTAGCCCTTGCTGAATCCTTCTATTCAAAGGCGTATTCCTCTTCCGAGGCGCCCGGATGAATCGTTTCGTTCATGCACTGGCAAATCTCGGTAACCCCGACGTAATACTCCAGTTCCTCGACCTTCAGGGGGTGTCCGAGGGAGTCAGCAAGGGGAATCCGCCAATTGGGGTATTCGTTATTGGTTCCCGGCTGGTTTTGCATCCGCATGTCCCCCACCGCATCCACCAACGACACTACCGCCAATTTCGCGGGACTGGTTCCAATAAAGCGATGCAACCCGAGAATCAACTCCCACTCGGTAGGATCCTCGTTGTCAATAAAGCCCAAACTGTAAAGTACCCCAACCACTTCACCAATATCTTCCGCGAGGCCGCGCTTGGCCTCCTCCAAAGATGTGGGAAGAATCTCCAGTCGGTCTTGAACAATGAGGTGTTGGGCTCGCAAATACCCCAAGGTGGGAGGAAGATCGTGGGTATTCACTGCGGCCATGCACATCTCGCGATATTGATCCGGCAGTCGGAAAGAATTGTCGGGATTCTTTTCAAACCACAACACGGATGTCCCAAAAATCCCTCGTTCCTCCATATAGTCTCGCACCCAGTCCTCCACCGTGCCGAGGTCTTCACCGACTACTAGCGCTCCTGCGCGTGAGGCCTCCAGAAGCAGAATTCCCACCGTGGCTTCATGGTTGTATCGCACATAGGTTCCCTCATTCGGTTTCGCCCCTTGGGGAATCCACCACAGCCGCAATAGCCCCATCAAGTGGTCGATGCGTAAGGCGCCGCAGTCATCAAGGGCGGCGCGGATGATACTACGCAGGGGCTCCCAGTTGTGATGCCGCATGAAACGCGGGTTGAGAGGCGGCTGGGACCAGTCTTGGCCGAGTTGGTTGTACATATCCGGCGGGGCGCCAACTGACATGGAGGTAACATAGGCTCTCGGGAGAGACCAGGCATCCGCCCCATATTTATGGACTCCCACCGCGAGGTCATTCATAATCCCTATCTTCATTCCCGCCAGGAGCGCGGTTTGTTGGGCTTCGTGGAGCTGGGTGGAAGAAACCCACTGTAGCCAGCAGTAAAACTCGATTTCCACTTTGAGCTCTTCGCGGAGTTTAGCAACCTCGGGACTATCGATATCGGCTAGTTCCCCCGGCCAAGGCCCACTACCGAGCTTGTCATAGATGGCGCACCACAGCGCAAAGTCTTCCAAGGATTGTCCGCGGTTTTTCTTGAACTCTTGGAAGATGAGCTCTCTCGAACGGGAGCGAGGGAGCTTGAAGATCAGTTCCAACGCCTCGCGTTTGGCTTTCCAGGAGCGGTCTCGGTCGATTTGTTTCTCGCGGTCGGGGAAAAACAAGTCATTGGCGGCTTGTGCAAAGGCCACCTTGACTTTGGCGGTTCCTTCCGAGTCCAAGACATTGAACTCGGGAATATCGTTGGGACGAATATAAAGCGGGTTCAAGAACCGGCGCGAAACCGGCAGGTACGGCGAAGGCGTAATCGGCAGGCTCGGCTCCCCCGCGTGCAGGGGATTGGTCAAGATGAAATCCGCGCCAAACTTTCCAAAGATTCGCCCGAGACTTGATAAATCCGAGAAATCGCCCATTCCCCAAGAGCCCCGCGAGGTGAGGGAATAGAGTTGGGTCATCATTCCCCAAGAGCGCTGATTCTCCAGGTATCCCAACGACAAGCGGTCCGGAACGACCGCGATTTCCGTGTCGAATTCTCCTTCGACCGTTTTTGCCTTCAAGCGGTGGTATCCGAGAGGCATTTCGGGAGGGAGAAAGAAAGTGGCTTCCCCGATTCGCTTGTCCGCAAAATCCCGAGGGCTAACCCACTTGTCGATTTGTTGCAGAGTAATGGTTTCACCGGCTTCTGTCTCCACCAAAACCTCCAGGTCGGTACCGTCGGGAACGTGAACCGGTATCTCGGCACCTGTCGATTGGCGGACCACCCAGCCGGGCTGCAGGGTTGCCAACCAATATTCTTCTTCCAGCCTCGTAAAAGCGCGGTCGATGTCTCCGGGTTCTTGCAGCGAAAATCCGAGCGCATCAAGCACTTTCATCAAAGTCAGTTGGGTGACTTGGTGGTATTTTCCAGCAAAATCCCACCAGTCTGTGTCCACTCCCAGGCGCCTGGCCAACTCTTGAACCTGGGGAAAATAGCCCTCCAGGTAATGCGTAGTCTCGTTCACTGCGTTCGACCCTCAAACAGTCTTTCTCTTGAGTCCCTTCAAGGCGCGCCTGAACCTTCGTAAAATCCAGGTACACCTTTGGACGGCTTTTACTGCATTCAGTTTAGCCGTAAAAGCGCTCGTTGTATCACGCTTAACTCACATTCGAGGTTTCCGCCGCCGACTACTCAGAGCCCAGCCGACAAGGCCTTACCTCTTTTACGTAACGAAGTGTGGCCAAAAAGGTATGACCCGGCGACGTAGTGGCATAGCTGCCTAGTGAGTCTACCCCCGCGTCAGCTTCCGGTAAGTCACCCGGTGCGGTCTCGCTGCTTCCTCCCCCAGCCGCTTAATCTTGTTAGCCTCATACCCCTCAAAGTTGCCTTCAAACCAATACCAGTTCGCCGGATTCTCCTCGGTGCCTTCATACGCCAAAATATGGGTAGCCACGCGATCCAGGAACCAGCGGTCGTGGGTGATAACCACCGCGCATCCCGGGAATTGCAGCAAGGCATTTTCGAGCGAGCCCAAAGTCTCAACATCCAAGTCGTTGGTCGGCTCGTCAAGCAGCAGCAGGTTCCCGCCCTCTTTCAAGGTCAGAGCCAGGTTCAAGCGGTTCCTCTCCCCGCCGGAGAGAACCCCAGCCGGCTTTTGCTGATCGGCTCCCTTGAACCCGAAGGCGGAAACATAGGCTCGAGACGGCATCTGGACCTTGCCGACTTCAATAAAGTCAGCTCCGTCAGAAACCACCTCCCACAAGGTCTTATTAGGGTCGATTCCCGCACGGTTTTGATCGACATAAGAAATCTGAACAGTTTCTCCGATTTTCAGCTCCCCAGCGTCAAGCGGCTCGAGCCCCACAATCGTCTTGAACAATGTCGTTTTGCCAACCCCGTTCGGGCCGATAATCCCGACAATGCCATTTCGTGGAAGACTAAAGGACAGGTCTTCAATAAGAACCCGATCCCCGAATCCTTTCTTGAGGTTCTTCGCTTCAATCACGGTGGTTCCCAAGCGCGGCCCCGGCGGAATCTGGATTTCCTCAAAGTCGAGTTTCCTAGTCTTTTCCGCTTCCGCCGCCATGGCTTCATACGCTGCCAGACGCGCCTTTGACTTGGCCTGACGTCCCTTCGCCGAAGAACGCACCCATTCCAGCTCGTCTTTCAAGCGCTTCGCCAGTTTGGCATCCTTTCGTCCCTGGACCTCGAGACGTTCCTCCTTCTTCTCGAGATAAGTCGAGTAGTTACCCTCGTAGGGATAGAGGTGTCCCCGATCGACTTCAGCAATCCAGCCAGCCACGTGATCCAGGAAGTAACGGTCGTGGGTGACAGCAATTACCGCGCCTTGATACTGTTTGAGGTGCTGTTCAAGCCACAGCACCGACTCAGCGTCAAGGTGGTTGGTGGGTTCGTCCAGCAGGAGCAAGTCTGGAGCTTGCAACAAGAGCTTACACAGCGCCACGCGGCGACGCTCCCCTCCGGAGAGAGTCTTCACATCCGCGTCTCCCGGCGGGCAGCGCAACGCGTCCATCGCTTGTTCCAACTGGTTATCAAGATCCCAGGCATCAGCAGCATCGATTTCTTCCTGAAGTTTGCCCATTTCCTCCATGAGTTTGTCGAAATCAGCATCCGGATCAGCCATCTGGGCCGAAATCTCGTTGAAGCGATCGAGCTTGGCCTTAATTTCCGCCACGCCTTCTTCCACATTCCCCAGCACGTCTTTGTCTTCGTTCAGGGGAGGTTCCTGGAGCAAAATGCCGACTGAATACCCTGGCGAAAGAATGGCCTCGCCGTTACTGGGCTCATCCATTCCCGCCATAATCTTCAAGATTGTGGACTTTCCGGCGCCGTTGGGGCCGACCATGCCGATTTTTGCTCCCGGCAAAAAGGCCATGGTGACGTCATCAAGAATCAGCTTGTCGCCAACTTTCTTACGGGCTTTGACCATCTGGTAGATGTATTCGCTCATGCTTTCCTTTTGCAGCTTGACGGCTTTAGCCGTGGCGGACTCCCCCGATGCCAGAGTAGCAAGCGGGGGTGGGGCAATAGAGTAGCCCCACCCCCCATGCTATCTGAAATTAGAAAGGCACGCCTGCGGCGGCTCCCACGAGGGAAGATTCTTCGACTTCGTCAATTTCTTCGACGAGTTCATCAGGAACCTCCGTGACTTCGGTGAGGGCTGGGGAGGTGGCTTCTCCCGGTTCCAGATCGAAACTGGTGGTTTCTTCAGGTTTCTTCTCCTCGGCATACTTGACGTTCAAGGTCGCAGCGTGGACAAGGTCAATGCCGATATGGGTCAGGTGCAAGGCGATATCGGCGCGTTCACTCACCACTCCGGTGTTTTTATCGGTGTGGTCGTAGGTCCCTACCACGATCCGCCCCTGCGCCACTACCGGATCGCCCTTGTGCAGCGACTTAGCAATATTGAGCGCGAGCGCTCCCCATGCTTTGCAGTTGAACCAGATGGTTTCACTTTCTCGCCATTTTCCGTCCTGGTCTCGGTAATTGGAGGAAGTGGCGAGGCTAAATTTCACCCACTTTGTCCCGCTCGCTCCTTCGCGCAACAGTGGGGTATTTCCCAGGCGACCGTTGACGGTCACATTCATCGAACTCATGATTGTCTCCTTTCGGCGCATTTTGCGCCAGTAACTGAGGTTGATCCCGGTTGGTATCGAGCCCAGTTTTCAAGATTTTTCGAGCTTCCCCAAGCGGAAATTTTTTACCATGTGGAAAACGGGTTTTCCACAGGGGGATTAAACGTTGAAAATACGTTAAGCTGGCCTAGTTAACGGTTTTAAATCAAGCCGTTTTAGCCTCCGTAGCTCAATGGATAGAGCACCGGCCTTCTAATCCGACGGTTGCAGGTTCGAGTCCTGTCGGGGGCGCCATTAAACAGGGTCTGACCTGTGGGTTTTATTTTTTCTAAGTGTGGATAGACGTGTCTGCAACGGGTCTGAGTCCTCATTAGTGACCTTATCTTCTGGTTTCTCAACCTCTGAGAA
The DNA here is from genome assembly GCF_009695935.1 of Mobiluncus porci. Taxonomy (GTDB): domain Bacteria; phylum Actinomycetota; class Actinomycetes; order Actinomycetales; family Actinomycetaceae; genus Mobiluncus; species Mobiluncus porci. The sequence continues at coordinate 10,621 of NZ_VUMY01000015.1, read as the reverse complement.
CCGGCTCAATACTGGTAAAACCAGCTCGGAGGGAAGGGGTCAATATGATTCGCAACGACTACGAGGACTATTCAGACACGGTACTTTACGACGTGTTCTACGAGGCGGGAACAATGCTAGGCGGGTGGCTCACTGAAGCGCAGGACAGAGCGGAAGCACAAGGAGATAAATCATTGGCCGTTGCGCTGTTCCAGGAGCAGCTTGAACTCGTCCGCGAGCGGGATTTGGTTTACGCTCGCGATAGGGCACGCAAATCGCCAAGATAAAGAAATGGGAAGCTAGCCGAGCCGAACTTGACGTTAACAAGATTCCGGTTGCCGTGTAATGGAAGATGAGGCCATTATCTCCCGCTGGGAGAACAGAGTTAAGCCGCTTGTATTCGCCGATGTTACGACAAGTCATAACCCTGTGACTGTTTTTCTTGGTGGGCAACCTGGCGCGGGTAAAACGCAAGCTACCAAAATTGCTCAACAGCAATTTGGAGATAACTACCTTGTCTCTATAGTTGGTGATGACTTTCGTCGATTTCATCCCGATTTCAAGTACCTAATGGAGACTGACCCGCTGAGGATGCCAGACGTGACCGCCCGCGCGGTGAACGCCTCCCAATGCCCACGACGAGACAATAAAGAATCTTGTAAATACGGTGCGCCTGATTCTCACCCCTGAAAACGGCCATTCCCTTATGGACGAAGTCACTATCACCAATCGTCAAGGCGAGCTACTTTACAACGGGATCCCAAATGATGGCGCGGTGCAAGCATTTATTCAAAGCTTCGAGCGAAAACTCACCCTGCCCGAAGCCCGCATGATAACCGACACACTGCCAGCGCTCGAAGCCGGACACCAACGGTTCACTGCCAACAACTTATCCGCCGCCAAAGTCATAGACCGAATCCGTCAAAGCATCGGCGAACCCACCAACTGGGAGTCACAGGCTGGCACACTTAGCTAAATTCCTCTTCATTCCTCGAACAAAAAACACACAAATCTCTACTTTTTTGTTAAAATGACCGAGTGGCAATCGAAAATCTCTCCGGTCCAGGTTCGCCGTCTTCACTGCGTATGGCGAACCAAAAACGCGTATTAGCTGCCATCATTGACGCTGGCGGCATCTCTCAGGCGGAAATTTCTCGCCGTACGGGTCTAGCACCCGCAACAGTTTCCAATATTGTTCGAGAGCTGACGGATGTCGGTATTTTGAGACTGGCAGAAGCTGCTTCGGGACGTCGCGGTAATACCATCGCTTTCGCTCCCGACATCGGCTACGCCATGGGGGTTTCCATCGAACGCGAACAGGTTCGGGTCGGTATCGTGACCCTGGACCACACGATTGTGGACACCCAAATCCTCCCCATGGCCCGCGGTTTTTCCGCAGAGGAAGGCCAAGAAAAGGCGGTTGACCTCTTCGACGCCATGATGGCTCAGCGCGGACTAAAGAATTCTCAGGTCGTCGCTGGTTGTGTGGTAGTGGCGAATGCGGTCCGCTCCGATGGCACCCTGTCTTATTCAACTTCGATGATTCCGGGATGGAACGGGGTAAATCTCGAAGAAAAAGCCCAGGCTATTGCCCCTTTCCCCATCCTGACCGAAAACGACGCCAATGCCGGGGCGCTGGCGGAACACATGTGGGGCGAGGCTCGAGATATTGATGACTTTATCTATGTGGAGGCTTCTTTCGGTATCGGCGCGGGTATCATGAACAACGGCCAAATCCTTTACGGCACTGGTGGCATTTCCGGCGAAATCGGTCATCTTCCCGTTCCTGGATACACCACTTTGTGCAAGTGCGGGGGAACCGGTTGTCTGGAAACAGTAGCCTCCGTAAGCGCGATTCTCTCTTCGCTCCAAGAAATCGGTCTTTCGGTTCATTCACTTTCCGATCTTTTCCGCTTGATTGATGAAGGCGATGTTCGCGTTATCCGTCGGGTTCAAAAGGCCGCAACCGCAATGGGATATGTTTTGGCCCAGACCTGCAATATCCTGAATCCAAAGATGATCGTCATCGGCGGGGTGCTCTCCAACGCCGGCAGCCTCTACCTGAACCAGGTTCGGGAAACCATCAACGAAGTGGCGCTACCCGACTGCGCCTCTGACATGGAGCTTCGCTTGAGCAAACTCGGATCTGCGGGTCCCTTGCGCGGAGCCATGACGAAAGCCGTCAGCATGGCTAATCTCGACGCGATTCTCCAAAAGTTCCTCTTGGAAGATGCCTAGAGTTTCGGGAGTCGCGTTTGCAGGTTAGGCTTGAATAAGAACTCTGATAAAGGAAGCTAGTGAGGTAGATGACTAAAGCGAAAACTGATCCGCTGGTGTGGGTCGATTGCGAGATGACCGGCCTGGACTTGGAAAAGGACGAGTTGATTGAAATTGCAGTTATTGTGACGGATTTCGATTTACAACCACTTGATTCGGGCATTGATTTGTTGATTAAACCTAGCGAATCGGCGCTGAACCACATGGGTGAGTTCGTTCGCGAAATGCACACCAAGTCGGGTCTTCTCGCTGAGCTCGACAGTGGTTTGTCGATTGAAGAAGCCTCTCAGCAAGTGCTTGACTATGTAAAACGTTTCGTTCCTGAGGCCGGAAAAGCGCCGCTGGCGGGGAACTCGGTCGGGACAGACAAGACATTTTTGCAAAAGCAGATGCCGGATCTCGTGGGCTGGTTGCACTACCGGATTGTGGATGTGTCGTCGATTAAGGAGCTGGCTTCGCGATGGTTCCCGCGAGTCTACGGTATGGCTCCGGAAAAATTCGGGAACCATCGGGCGCTTGGGGATATTCAGGATTCCATCAACGAGCTGCGCTATTACCGTGCGGCCTTGTTCCCGAACGGTGACGGCCCGAGTGCTGACGAGTTGAGCGCCACCGCGAAACAGGTCACCGAGACTTCCGCTTTCAAGAGTTAGGTTCCGAGTTTCGCTACAGCGGAAAATCTTGTAAAATAGTCTGGTTGCTTATTTTGCAATAAATGGTGGCTGTAGTTCAGCGGTAGAGCACCTGATTGTGGTTCAGGATGTCGCGGGTTCAAATCCCGTCAGCCACCCCACTAAAATCGCGGAACCGCAACGAAAACCAGTCTTGCGCCGCTCCAAGCGTGACACGGGCGTGACGCAGAGGGGGAAAATCATGCAAGGCATCACCCCCATCACGCACCGAGACGGCACCGTCGTGTACCGCGTAAGGTTCAGGCTCACCCCAGGCGCTAATCCCGTCAGCCACCCCAGGGATGGTTGAGAGTATTTTAAGTTGAAAAGTCCATTCACTAAGTGGTTGGGTTTTGTTCCGGCTCTCCCCAACCGGCTCCTCTAATAACTCCAAAACGTCACCCCCACCCCGAAGCTCTGACAAAATAGAGTCATGGCAAAAAACGAAATCACGGTGGTTATTATTGGCGGTGGCCCAGGCGGCTACGAAGCGGCAGCTCAAGCCCGAGTTCACGGGGCGCGCACGATTCTGATCGAAGAGCAGGGTCCCGGTGGCTCTGCTGTTTTGACCGATGTTATCCCCTCAAAAACCCTGATCGCCTCCTCCGTCTGGATGGACAATGTCCGGCGTGCCGGCGAGCTCAACATCATCGAAGAAGGCAGTTCCTATACCGCCGATGTCTTGGGCATCTTCCAAAGGGTAGGAAGAATGGCCGCAGCTCAAAGCGAGGAAATCACTCACCGGCTAACGGAAGATGGGGTGGAGATCATTCACGGTCGCGGTGAGGTCTGTCCCGAAACTGGCGAAAATGGGATGCGGATTGTGAAGGTGGGCGAGCGTCGCTTCGAAGCGAACGCGGTCATCATTGCCACTGGCGCCCGCCCCCGCAAGCTCGACCGCGCCATGCCGGACGGAAAGCGCATCCTGACTTGGAAACAAATCTATTCTCTGAAAGAAGTCCCGGAACACCTCATTGTGGTCGGTTCTGGTGTGACCGGCGCCGAATTTGCTTCGGCTTTCAATTCTGTGGGCGTAAAGGTTACGCTCGTGAGTTCTCGAGACCGCGTTCTTCCCAATGACGACCCCGATGCGGCGCGTCTCATTGAGGAAGTCTTCAAGAAGAATGGCGTCAATATCTTCCCCAATTCCCGCGCGGAAGCGGCTCGCGTGGAGGATGACAAAGTTATTGTGACGCTCCACGACGGCCGCGAAATCGAGGGATCCCACGTCTTGATGGCTGTGGGTGCGATTCCGAACACGGACAAGATGGGATTGGAAGAGGCCGGGGTGGAGCTCGACGAGCGCGGGTTCATCAAGACGGATCGGGTTTCGCGCACGACCGCAAACCGCATCTATGCCGCAGGGGACTGTACCGGCGTCTTCTTGCTGGCTTCGGTGGCCTCGGCGCAAGGGCGTCTCGCGATTGCGCACGCCCTTGGTGATGCAGTGGAGCCCCTCGAACTCTCACAGGTTTCCTCCAACATTTTCACAAACCCCGAGATTGCCGCGGTCGGGGTCACCCAGGCCCAGGTAGATTCCGGAGAGGTAGATTGCGTCAGCGTTATTTTGCCGATTGCCCGCAACGCGCGGGCGCGGATGCGGGGCATTGATGAAGGCTTTGTGAAGCTCTTTGCGAGGCGGCGCACTCGGACGATTGCGGGAGCGGTTATCTGTATTCAATATGCGGGCGAATTCATTTTCCCGCTTACTCTCGCCGTGAAAAACCGCCTGACCGTCGACCAGTTCGCCGGCACTTTCACGATTTACCCGTCAATCTCCGGCACCATCACTGAAGCGGCCCGTTCTCTTCACAAGATGGTCGAAGACTAAACGGCATCAACCTAGCCGGCGGGTCAGGAGCCTCACCGGCGTAGCCAGCGGGTCAGACCTCTTCGGCGTAATGAGCGCAGCGAGTGTAGCAGAAAGGGTCTGACCCAAACGGCGTAGCCGATTAACAGCCATCTACTCCCACTCGTTGTTGGGCATCATATTTAACGGATTTTGCTTCATAAATTTGATACCTCATTTTTTTGATTATTTGATGTGTCCATATTATCCAGCCCTATACGATGGGCTGTTATCAAATTGTTATCGGTGGTGATAACGGGGGGTAGCAGGGTTGTTGTTTTCTCTGGTGGTTTACAACTACATTTTACCACGAAAGGCAGGGAAATGCAATAACCATCCTTGCTGTGGCGTATCAAGGAATCTTACTGAACATATGGCGCACCTTATCCAAACGGCTGTTTGGACGACGGGGCTGGATGATTGGCTCGCCGACAGTGGCCTGATACCCTTTCAGTTCCGTCAGGCACACACTCCGCCCGTTGGTGTAAAAGGCCAAATCAGTACGGTATGCCTGTATGCAACGGGCGGGAATCTCGCCAGTAAAGACAACTTCATCCTTTTTTACCTGGGCCGTTTCAATGGTGGCACAGTATTTCGGCGCATCATGATAAGCCCTGGAAAGGTATTCCTGGGGTGCATAGAGGGTGAAGGAGAGATAAGGTTCCAGCAACTGCGTCCCTGATTCCTTCAATGCCTGTTCCAATACAATCGGGGCCAATGAGCGGAAGTCCGCCGGCGTGCTGACCGGACTGTAATAAAGCCCGTATTCAAAGCAAATCTTACAGTCCGTTACGTTCCAGCCGAACAAGCCCTGCTCCAGCCCGTAACGGATACCATCCCTGACAGCGTTTTGAAAACTCTGGTTCAAGTATCCCAGCGAAACCCGGCTCTCGTATTGTACACCGGAGCCAAGCGGGAGTGGTGTAACAGACAGTCCGATGGATGCCCAAAACGGGTTGGGCGGCACCTCGATATGGATGGTGTGGCTGGCTGCTTTGAGCGGCCGCTCCATATAAATGACGGTGGGTTCCTTTACCACTGTTTCAAGCTTGTATTTTTCCGACAGCAAAGCGGAAACAACCTCCAACTGCACCCGGCCCAAAAAAGAAAGAATGATCTCATGGGTGATGGAATCCACCTCGCAGCGCAAAAGCGGGTCAGTATCCGCAAGTTGCGTAAGAGCGTCCAGCAGCCGTTCTCTTTGCGCTGCCGTTTTCGGCGCAATCGACGTCCGCAGCATGGGGAGGGGGTCCTCACGCCACCTTTTACGAGGGAGCCGGGTTGGGTCCCCTAATACATCGTTTAACCTCACGCTGTCGCTGGGAAGAATGACAATTTCGCCCTTGTGGGCGGTGTCTGTCCGAACAATCTCCCCTTTGGATGGAATACGCATCTCTGTGATTTTCAGCTTTTCTCTCCCGGCCAGAGCCACCGTATCCCGCAGGCGCAGCGTTCCGCTGTATAGCCGCAAATAGATGAGCCGCTGGCCACAATCTGTATACTCCACCTTGAAAACGCTGCCGCATAGGGCGTCGCTCCCCTGTTCCCCAATCGGTTGGAACAGCCCTGTCACCGCATCCATCAACGGTTGAATGCCAAGGCCCTTTTTGGCGCTGCCATGATAGACCGGGAACAGGGAGGCGTCTTGAACCCGCCGCTGTTCCTCCTGCGCAAGTTCTTCCCGGCTGATTGGTTCTCCTGCGATATACTTTGCCAATAACTCATCGTTATTTTCGATGACCGAATCCCACACCTCTGCACTAGTGTTTTCTGTCAGAGTTATTTTCGAGGACAGCGACACTGTCTGCTTGATGATAATATCAGCGGAGAGCTTATCCCGAACAGACTGATACACGCCCTGCAAATCAACGCCAGCCTGGTCGATCTTATTGATAAAGATAACGGTGGGAATGTCCATTTTCCGCAGGGCATGGAACAGAATACGGGTCTGGGCCTGCACACCATCTTTAGCGGAGATCACCAAGATGGCCCCATCTAAAACAGCCAAAGAGCGGTACACCTCCGCCAAAAAATCCATGTGGCCGGGCGTATCCACAATGTTGACTTTACATCTGTGCCACTGGAAGGAAGTGACTGCCGCTTGAATGGTAATCCCACGCTGCCGCTCCAAAAGCATGGTGTCCGTCCTCGTTGTCCCTTTTTCGACGCTCCCCGGTTCTGAAATGGCTCCGCTGGCATATAGCAGGCTCTCCGTCAAGGTTGTCTTTCCAGCGTCTACATGGGCAAGAATCCCGATATTGATAATGTTCATGTCTATCCTCCATACAAGGCCCAAATGGGCGCAAAAATCCCCAGCGGCTAATACTTTTACCGCTGGGGATCATGACTTCGGACAAACAGAAGTATGACGGCTTACATGAGCCGCTGTCCGTCACGATATTTACTAAAAAGGCAAAAGTATTCTTAAATTGGGTACAAAAACTAAGCCCCTGCAAGGGGCAATCATTTTTGCGCCCATTATCAAATTTTATTTAAGAATACCTTGCCGCATATTTGGTAGACTCCTCAAATCAGGATAATAGCAGTATATCATAGTACACTCTAAAAAACAAGAAATTATTTTACCCGATTCCCCAAATAAATCAGGAGGGCATTCACTGGAACACCCTCCGTTTTTGGTGATTATCGTGCGCCTAATCTTGCTTTTTGCCTTGCGTCCCGTTTCCGTTCCTTTTCAGCCTGTTCCTGCTGGTAAGCGGCCTCTAATATTCTGTCCGCCTGTTCCGGGCCAATGGCCCGCCTGACCCGCTCATAGTCCCTGACCTTTCCCTTTAGACTGTCCCTCTCGGCGCAGACCTCGTAAATCCTTTCTGATAAGGAACTATTTTTGCTGACCTCCCGGCCATAGTCCGCTTGCAGCCGCTCAAATTTGGATTTGAGGTCGCAGTAGGCCCGGTAGACAGACCGCAGCACCTTGACGATCTTCGCCCATAAGGGCTTGGCCTTTTTCTCCCGGTAGGCCCTGGCCGATTCCAGCGGTCCCGCTTCTGGCAAGACCTGTTCCGGGTCGCTGGAAAATTCCTCCGCCAGCTTCTCCATGCCTTTCAGCATGTGGGCCACATCGTTTAGTTTGGCCTTGGCCTGGGCCGCTTCCTTTTCGGCAGCTGCCGCCTCCCTGTTCCTTCGGTCAACCTCGGCCTGGGCCAGCACAGCCGCCTCCTGAAGCTGTGCAAGCCGCTCCTGTTCACACTTCACCTTGAACTGCGTGACCGTCAGATGTTCCTCGGAACTGCCACGCTCTCCACGCTCCAAGTCCGTGTAGCCAGCGGAGCGCATCTGCTGAAAGAAATCATCCTGCAAGACGCTGTACGACTTTCTCAGCACAGGCTTGCCCTTTGCTGTTCGTAATGGCTCCCCGGTGGCCTCGTCTACTGCGGGCTGGGATGCCCACTTTTTGCTCATGCTGACCTGCATAACGGTTTCTTTGACCTTGCCCACCAGGGATTTGTCCTTGCACCGCTTTGTCCATCGTATCTCCTTCTCCACCACCGGGATATAGACCACATGGAGGTGGTAGTGGTACACGTCCTCTCCCAGCGCCTCGGACATAGCCCGGTTGCGTTCGTCGGCGTGCATGACCGCCGACAAAATATACTGCTCTCCACCTACGATTTTGATTGCGGATTTGTATGCGTCGGTGTAAAATTGTTTTGCGAAGTCATAGCCGCCGTGATTGTAGAAGTAGGCGGAGTTCACATCAAAGACCAACTCACCGTATCGAAATGCGTCCGCCTTAATGCCACGGGTGGAGATCACACCATCGGCCTCCATTTGGGAGAACATCTCCTGATACCCTGCGGATGGGACCTTGAAATGGACATTGAGCGACGTCCGCTCTGGTACAATGTCCTGGTTGACATAGGAATCCTTCTCGCGTTCGTTGTGCTGCTGGGTGTTGCCGATTTTAGCAGCGGTCATCCTCATATTTCTTGCGTTGGTGCGGTCAATGCCGTCGCCTCTCGCCATAGGCAAAAATCCTCCCATTTCAGATGTTTGGTTGTTGAAAATGGACGGGGGTTCGGGGAAGGCACTTCCTGCGGGAAGTGTAATAACCCACTATGACACTTTCGCCCCGTTGGTGCGAAAGTGCCGTGGGCTCTCCGAGGGGGTGCGGGGGCTTTGCCCCCGGCAACTGCGGTTGCCTCCCCCAGCAGGGCCGCCCTTTGAAAAGGGCGCCCTGCACCCCGCCTAAACTTTTCCACTCGCCGTTGGGCAGGTGGAAAGGCACAGCCTTTCCACCACCCGGCAAGTGTCCTCCGTGGGCCAAATATCAAGGGGTTCGGGTTGTATTGCCTTGCGGCAATCTCCACCCACAGGTATGCCCCCTTGACATTTGACCCCGCTCCCCGTGACAGCCGTGACGACCGTGACGATGTTTTGGACACCGCCCCCGCTCTCAAAAAAGCCGTCACAGCCGTCACGGTCGTCACGCTTGGGGAGGATCCAGGGTCAGGCTGATACTTCTCCCGGCGTGGGTGCGGGTGTTCTCATAGCGGATATGATAGTCCGTTGCCAGTTTCCCGGCCCGGACGTTCAGCCGCATCGCCAAGGCATTGGGCTTCATATCCACTTGCAGGGCTGCCGCCAACTCCGTGGCCGTACCGCCCCAGGACGGCCTCTCCGCCGTGATAAAGGCGGCTACGGCCTCCAGCACCGGGTCGGGGGGTTCTACCCACAACTCCGTTTCCATCCGCTCCAGTGTCCATGTCAGGTGTTCCTTGTCCTTAATGAGATAGAGCCGCTGGTCTTGCTGGTCACGTCCTACCACATCCAAGGTGGCGGTGCCGTCCGTCCGCTTCTCCTTCTGAAGAAGAAAGGCCCCGTCTGCTGCCCCCGACAGGCCGTTGGTGCCGGAGATCATATCAAACTTGTCGTCGGCCTGCTGCTTCCGAGTGTGATGTACCAGTAGGAGGCAGACGCCGCAAGCGTCAGCAAGGCGTTTCAGCTTTCCTACCACCTCATAATCGTTGGCGTAGCTGTACTTATCCCCGCCAGCCTCCCGAATCTTCTGAAGGGTGTCAATGATAATCAGTTTGGTGTCTGGGTGTTCCTGCACGAATCGCTTTAGCTGTTCCTCCAGCCCGTTGCCGACCTGCTTTGCGCAGATGGAAAAGAGGAGGTCGTTGGTGCCGTCCATGCCGAACATCCGGTAAAGCCGCTCCTGCAAGCGACGGTGATCGTCCTCCAGCGCCAGATAGAGGACAGTCCCCTTGTGAACGGGATAGTCCCACAGGGGGAGGCCCATGCTGACGTGGTAGGCAAGCTGGGCCATCAGAAACGACTTGCCTACCTTGGGCGCTCCCGCAAAGAGGTACGTCCCCGGATAGAGCAGACCGTCAATGACGGGCGGTCTGCTCTGATAGACGTTCTCGTACAACTCGTTCATGGAAATCGTGGGGAGATACGCCGGGTCGTTCATGCGCTGCATTTTCCGCAGCAGTTCCGCATAATTTTTTTCAGGGGGATTGTTTTCTGTCGTTTCCTCTGTTATACTTGCGGTAGGTGTTTGTGAAATGGGCTGTTCCCCGTCTGCGCCAACAGACGGAACCGGGACAGTCCTTTTCGTTTCTCTGGAATCCATCAATCTATCAATCCTCCTTCATGCCGCCCATGATAGCGGCGATCATCTGAATGGTGTCCAGCAGTTCATCGTCCACGCCAGCCCCGTCCTCGGCCCGCCGCAGTTCGTCCAGAACGGCGGGTTAAAGGACAAATTGTGTGTTTTTTATCCGGGATTTTTGTTGTTGTAGAGCCTTAAAGTCGGGTTGAAAGTTGGTTTGGCTGAACTTTGGGGTCGGTCAAATTGTGTGTCTGTTTTCCCGGG
>NZ_VUMY01000014.1 GCF_009695935.1 Mobiluncus porci | reverse complement strand
GGAGGGATCATCAGCCAAACGATCCACGACCATCCGCACCGCGCGATCCTTAAACTCTTGTGAATACCTTCTAGGCATGTTCCTATCCTCTCAAAAACAGGTAGGAACAAAACCCAGGACGCTTCAGTCTTTCCATTACGTTTCAAAGGAGTGCCACACTCCGGGCATTTCATCATGTTCATGCCCTCAGCATGAACCAGCCAACTTTCAACCCGACTTTCCCCCGCCAACACAAGCAAAACCCGGGAAAACAGACACACAATTTGACCGACCCCAAAGTTCAGCCAAACCAACTTTCAACCCGACTTTAAGGCTCTACAACAACAAAAATCCCGGATAAAAAACACACAATTTGTCCTTTAACCCCAAAAAGTCGGGGTGCTAGCAACCTCTTTGTGATTGCGCACCCCATCCTCGCTCGCACCTCACGAAAGTAAACTTTCGCGGGTGCTCACTCGTCGGGGTGACAGGATTTGAACCTGCGACATCCTGCTCCCAAAGCAGGCGCGCTACCAAGCTGCGCTACACCCCGTAAAAGGTACATTCCATCTTAACCGAAACTTCGACTTGAACGAAACCGAACAAAACAGGTAAACTTGTTGGGCACGCGAACGTAGCTCAATGGTAGAGCCTCTGCCTTCCAAGCAGATTACGCGGGTTCGATTCCCGTCGTTCGCTCCATTTCTAAGAACCGAGCATCTTCTCACGCGCGGGCGCGGAGCATGGCACCGACAGGGATTGGCTCCGGACAAGGCAAAGAAAACTCGTTAGCCGGATTGTTGATTTCCAGTATGTCTCGCCCCGCCGCATCCCGAATTCCTTCGCTCGGGACTGTAAACCGAATCGGAGGACGCTCGGGAGCCAAAATCTCGGTCTCGGTTCCCGGCACTATCTTGTTGCGCGCCATCACCGTCACTCGACCGGAAACCGCATCATACGCGGTCACAGTGGCGAGCCAGAGCCAATCGCTGATGTAACTTCCGCGCGTGAGCGACTCCCTCGCGGGGGCCTCCGGATAATAGAAACCCGTGGAATATTCCCGGTGGGTGACTTTGAAAGGCTCATCCTTCACCCATTGCGGGAGTTCCACCGGTGCGGGTGCGAGACCGTGCGCGACCTCGGCGGCGCGCTGCTCCCACCACGCCTCGGCCGCGAACTTATAGGCATTGCTCATTGCTGCAGAATAGTACGCCCCCTTGGCGCGACCCTCGATTTTGAGACTCGACACTCCGGCATCAAGAAGGTCATCGACGTGCTCGATCATGTTCATATCCTGGGAGTTAAACAGATACGTCCCACGCGAGTCCTCTTCGATTCCAAACAACTGTCCAGGGCGTTTTTCCTCCACCACGTGATATTTCCAGCGGCAGCTTTGCGCGCAATCCCCGTGGTTTGCGTCGCGGTTGATGAGGTATTTCGAGAGCATACAGCGTCCGGAGAAGGCCATACACATTGACCCGTGGACGAAGGCCTCAATCTCAAGGTCTTCCGGGGTCTGCGCGCGCAGCTCCCGAATCGCCGACAAGCTCATCTCGCGGGCGAGCACGACCCGTGTGGCACCGAGCTCAGAGAGCGCCCTCGCGGCCTGAAAGTTCATCACCCCAGTTTGGGTGGAAATATGGATCTCGACTTCGGGAGCGACTTGGCGGGCAGACATCAACACCCCGATGTCGGAGACTATAAGCGCATCAATTCCGAGGTCCGCGAGCGCCGCCATGTAGTCATTCATCGGCGCAATCTCGTCATTGTCCGGGACGATATTCACGGTGGCATAAACGCGCGCTCCGCGGGCGTGGGCATAGGACAGCCCCGCTTGGAAGTCATCAAGGGAGAAATTCTTGGCCCGCGAACGCATCCCGAAGTCTTTCCCGCCCGCATAGACGGCATCGGCGCCGAAATCCACGGCGGCCCGCAGCACCTCGAGATTTCCGGCCGGCGCTAAGACCTCGGGTTTTACTTGGGTTTTCTCATTCACTCGTCAAGCATAGCGAAACGGCGGCGGCAATCAATACTCGCCGGTGTCTCTGGAACTCGGAAGATTTTGGGCCTTGCTGCCACTATTGCCACCGATGGCCTAAATCGCACGAGTTACAGGGCAATACCCAGGTATTCGACCGTCCCGAGCCCCGAAATCGCCGCGAGCCGCTCCCGCTGAATCGCCACGGCCTCGGGGTTTTCGTCAATCATCACAAAGCGCCGCCCGAGTTTTCCCGCCACTGCCCCACTCGTCCCCGATCCGGCGAAGAAATCCAAGACCCAGTCTCCTTCTCGAGAAGAAGCCTCGATAATCCGGCGCAGAATCCCCTCCGGTTTTTGGGTCGCATATCCGGTCTTTTCCTTGCCAGTGGGGGAAACAATCGTGTGCCACCACACGTCGGTCGGCAGTTTCCCGCGCGCCGCCTTCTCGGGAGTTACGAGCCCCGGAGCCATATATGGTTCCCGATCCACTGAGGTCGAGTCAAAGTAATAATGCTTCGGGTCTTTGACATAGACCAAGATATTGTCATGCTTCGCGGGCCATTTGCGTTTCGCACGCGCCCCGTAGTCATAGGCCCAGATAATCTCATTCAAGAAACTCTCGCGCCCAAAAATCCCGTCCAGAGCCACTTTCGCGTAATGGACTTCGCGATAGTCCAGGTGAAGATACAGGGTTCCGGTTGGCGCGAGCACCCGATAGGCCTGTTCGAGACGCGGACTGAGAAAGCCCCAGTAATCCGCAAACTCGTCATTATAGGAAGTCGCGGCTCCTCGGATAGTCTCATAAGTCTGGCCTTTGAAACCGACTCGAGAGCCTTCCCCCAGATTGTCAATCCTCCGGGTTTTTAGCGAAACTCGGGACTGTACTTTACCCGTGTTAAAAGGGGGATCAATATAAATAAGCTGGAAAGATTCATCGGGAAGTTCACGCAAGACCGGAAGATTATCGCCTTGAATGACCAGGTTCGGGCCCTCTTCGTCCCACCATCCGGTAGGCTGCTTACTCGTCATCTCGCTTCTCCCAGCTACTGTTCGCTAAGAAGCTCTGACAATTCTTCGGTTGTTCCGACAACCGCAACCGCGCCTTGTTCCTCTCCCTGGCCAGCGGTCTTCCCCCAGGTGACGAGCACGGCCGGAACTCCGCAAGCCGCAGCTCCTTCAATGTCATAGAACCGGTCACCAATCATCAAAGCCCGCTCGGGAGTCTCTCCGAGCCCCAGGCGCGCGAGAGTCTCCTCCAGAACCTCTGCCTTTGTTGAAAGCCGCAAATCAGAACTCGCCCCGCCCACGGTCTCGAACGCCTCCAACACCCCGTGGTGGTCGAGAATCTTCCGGGCGGGTTTTTCGAGTTTTGAAGTCGCCACCGCGAGGCGAATTCCTCGCCCCTTCAAGGACTCAAGCAGCTCCGGAATTCCCTCAAATAACGGAGATTCCTCGGCCCGAGGCAGGTAATATTCCCGATATTTCGCCACCATTGCGGCGGCCTTCTCCTCGCTAGCAGCGGGATCAATGTCATACATGGAATCCATCAGGGGCGGGCCGAGATAGGTCAGCAACTGCGCGTCTGTTAACTCCGCTTCTCTCTCGGGGTCGAACAGGTCGCGAACCATAAGGCGAAAACACTCCATCACCAGCGGCGCGGAGTTGACTAGGGTGCCATCCAAATCGAAAATAACCGCCTCAGGACGGAGGCTGGCCTCTTGCTGAACATTCATTGGGTGACTTCCTCCTAGTCGTTTAAACACGTAACGCCCGGCAGCAAGCCAGGCGACACGCGGATGAGACGTTCTAGTCTTCGACGGTCAAACGACCAGTCTGGTAGGCCTTGACCAAACGGCGCGGAATCGCGACCTCCTGGCCTTGCACCTTTACATTATCAAGTTGCGTCAACTTCGCCTTCCATGCGGAACGACGAGTACGAGTGTTGGCGCGGGACATTTTGCGCTTGGGAACTGCCATCGCCCTGCGCTCCTTTCATTTGTCAATCATCACAAGACGTTCAATAATAGCAACTTTCGTCTGTTTTCACCAAACCGGTTTAGGTCGTCGCGTCCTGGGTGGCCACTTTGAAAAGTATTTTTCCGCGCTCAATTTTTATAATCCCAGTTCAAAACGATTTGATTTAAAGCTTCCTCTCAAAAGAAAGACACCAAAGTGGCCGCCCAGGACAGAGCTGTGAGCTGCTACGACATCTCTTTTCAACGACGCAAATTGGTAACCTGAATTCATGGACTTTACAACCCTAGACAAAACAATGAGCGCGGAGCTCGAGATCCAGCGTTCGCGGTTTATTGCCCTCGCGGCGCGCGCGGATTCGGAGGGAACCGCAAGGGAGGTTATCGAGGCTGAGCGGCGGAAATACCCCGACGCGCGGCATCATTGTTCGGCCTTCACTTTCCTTCCCGAAGGCTGGGAATCAGGGGCCATGCCGGTCACGCGTTCTTCGGATGACGGGGAACCCAGCGGAACCGCGGGACGACCCATGTTGGATGTCCTGGTCGGATCCGGATTAAGTAATGCCTGTGTCGTAGTGACAAGGTATTTCGGTGGGATTAAGCTCGGTACCGGCGGACTGGTACGGGCTTATTCCGGCGCGGTTTCCGCGGTGCTTGACGGGGCGCCACGCCTGCAGGTTTCGCAACTTCCGGTGGTTTCTTTTCAAGTGGAACTCAGCAAGGCGCCCGCGCTGGAATCATGGCTGCGGTCTCGCGGTTTAGTGCCATTATCAATCGAGTGGAAAGAGCGCGCCACTTTCCGGATAGCCCTTGCTGACATCGACGAAACCGCACTCGCTACCGCTCTTTCCGAGCAACTCGCCACCGCGATTACCCTCACGCCCGACGGCATCCAAACCGTGGAAAAACCGGCTTGAACTCCGAGAATTTTAAAAATCTCAATTATTGCGTCATAATGTTTACGCAACATTCACGTTGCGAAATACACTAATCGAGATTCTATAAAGGAGGAATCATGCACATCGCTAAAGACATTACCGAGCTCATCGGAAACACCCCGCTGGTTCGCATCAACAAAATCGCTGGCGACAACTGCATGGTTCTCGCCAAGTACGAGGCAGCCAATCCCGGCGGATCCGTGAAAGACCGCCCCGGACTTGCCATTATCCGCGCCGCTGAGGCCTCCGGAAAGTTACAGCCCGGTGGGACGATTGTCGAGGCCACCTCGGGAAACACGGGCGTAGCTCTGGCCATGGTTGGGACTGCTCTCGGATATAAAGTCGTGATTTCCATGCCTGCATCGATGAGCATCGAGCGGCGCAAGTTGATGGCCGCATTTGGGGCGGAGCTCTTGCTGACCGACGCCGCGGGCGGGATGCAGGCGGCCAAGGATGCGGCGGAGAAGTACCTCGCGGAGCATCCCGGTTCGGTTTATGCCGCTCAGTTCGACAATCCCGCAAATCCGGATTCGCACTATCGCACTACCGGTCCCGAGATTTGGGAGCAGACGGGCGGCAAGGTCGACATTTTTGTCGCCGGCGTAGGCTCCGCCGGGACGATTTCGGGAGTGGGGAAGTTTCTGAAGGAAAAGAACCCTGCCGTCCAGATTATCGCGGTGGAACCTGCCGAATCATCACTCCTGGCGAACGGTAAAGCCGGGGGCCACAAGATTCAGGGAATCGGCGCTAACTTTGTTCCCGGCAACTTTGACCGCTCCGTGGTGGATGAATATCTTACCATTCCTTCGGAAGTCGCGATTTCAACCGCTCGGTATGCGGCCTCGAAAGAAGGCCTGCTGGTCGGGATTTCTTCCGGCGCGAATCTGGCCGCCGCGGCTGAGTTGGCGGGGCGTCCGGAAAACGCCGGAAAGACGATTGTGACCGTTTTGCCGGATACGGGCGAGAGGTATTTGTCGACAGTGCTTTTTGAGGGAATCGGCGAATAAGGCGTAGGCACCGGGTCAGACCTCGAAGCGAAGCCACCGTGTCAGACCTCTCTGCTTGCAACTTTGCTTCGCAAAGTTGCGCACCGCTTCCTTGGCCTCGGCAATGCTCGAGCGAGCTCGGCACTTCACTCGACCTTCGTCGCGGTGGCGTAACGAAGCGGAGCCAGAAGGGTCTGACCCTCGTGGCGTAGCGGGAAGGTTTCAGCCGGTTTAGCAGTCGGGGCCAGACCCTTTCGGCTACATTCGCTTCGCTCATTACGCCGAAGAGGTCTGACCCGCCAAACCCCAAATCAAAACCCCGAAAACAAACGGCGTGGCGGCACCAAACCCAAAACTCAGGTAAAGTAAAATCGATGAATTTTCTTGCTAGCCACCCTGTCCCCCCATCGCATATACCCGCAACACGGATGCGGGTGTGGGATTTGATTTTGGAAGACCTCGATACCGCTATGGAGCGCGACCCTGCCGCGCGCAATCGCCTCGAGGTGGCTCTGTCATACCCAGGGGTTCACGCACTTTGGGCCCACCGACTCGCGAATCGGCTGTGGAAGGCGGGTTTACGGATTGTGGCGCGTCTGATTCAGCAAGCGACACGCACCATGACCGGCGTCGATATTCACCCCGCAGCCAGTATCGGTAGGCGGCTGTTTATTGATCATGCCACCGGCGTGGTGATTGGCGAAACCGCAGTTGTGGGAGAGGATTGTCTGATTTTCCACGGCGTGACTTTGGGGGGTCAGCGCATGGTCAAGGGCAAGCGTCATCCCACGGTCGGCGACCGGGTCATGATTGGTGCCGGCGCGAAGGTGCTTGGCGCCATCACGGTTGGTGATGACGCCAAGATTGGTGCGAACGCGGTCGTTGTCAAGGACGTTCCCGCAGGTGGCATTGCGATTGGTGTGCCGGCGAAGCTCCGCAAGGCGAAGCGCGAAGTGAGCCCGGACATGAACATCGACCCGTCCTTGTTCATCTAGACGTGCCCTGTATAGTCGCGAGTCAAGGAATTCTCGCTCCTAAAACGTAGCTATAATCAGGGCACCGGAGCATATGGCAGTGCTCTGAATATAACTACGATTTCGGTATGGCACACTCGAGTTAGGGTCGCCGCCCAGTTCTCAAGCCAGTTTCGGCGCAGGCAAACCGATATAAATTGTCTCGAGGTATTCCTCGATTCCTTCTGTCGAGCCTTCGCGCCCGAGACCGGATTGCTTGACTCCCCCGAAAGGCGCGCCAGCATTGGAGATGGTGCCGGCGTTGAACCCAATCATCCCGATCTCGATTTTCTCGGCAAGCCGCATAATCCGCTCCCAGGAACTCGTGTGGATGTAACCACCAAGACCCATCTTGTCGGAGTTCACCATCCGCACCAGGTTTTCTTCTGTATCGAAACGGACGACAGGGGCGACCGGCCCGAAGATTTCCTCGGTCACAATTTCCGAATCCGGCGAAACGTCGGTCAGGACGGTGGGCGGGAAGAAGAAGCCGTAGCCTTGGGGAACATTGGGTTCACCAGCGACTTTCGCTCCCGCAGCCACGGCACGCTCGACCATCCCGGACACTTTCTCAAGCTGCGACCGGTTGACGAGAGGGCCAACTTCCACTCCGTCGTCCAGTCCGTCGCCGACTTTTTGCGCCTGCATCGCGGCGGAAAACTTCGACACGAACTCGTCGTAAATCCCGTCTTGCACAAAGAAGTGATCCCCGGCGTTGCAGGCCTCACCCATGTTGCGCATCTTGGTGGCCATCGCCGACTCTACCGCGCGGTCAATATCCGCGTCGTCGAAAACCACGAAGGGTGCGTTTCCACCGAGCTCCATCGAGGTGCGGAGCACCTGATCAGCGGCGAGTTTCAGCAAAGACTTACCGACTTCTGTTGACCCCGTAAAAGAGAGCTTCCTCACCCGCGGATCATGCAACAATTTCTCGGTTACCTCCCCGGAATGGGTGGTCGGCAACACCGACAAAACCCCCGCGGGCAAGCCGGCCTCCTCCATGATTCGTGCCAAGAGCAACGCGGTCAAAGGTGTATCCCGTGCCGGCTTCCACAGACACACACAGCCCGCCGCCAAAGCCGGACCGATCTTCCTGGTCCCCATGGCCAGCGGGAAATTCCACGGGGTGACAAACACGCAAGGTCCCACCGGGCGTTTCACCACCATCGCCTGGAGCGCGCCTTCGGGCAAACGGTAATAGTCCCCCCGCACCCGACAGGCTTCCTCGGAGAACCAGCGGAAAAATTCCGCCCCATAGGTGACCTCGCCGTTCGCCTGACCGAGTGGCTTACCCATCTCAAGGGTCATGGTTGCGGCCAAAACCGGACGATATTTCCCGTCCATCAGCTCAAAAGCCCGGCGCAGGATTTCGGCGCGCTCCCGCGGGGCGGTCGCAGCCCATTTCTCTTGCACCGCGTCGGCTCGGTCAAGCGCCACCGCGGCATCTTCGACACCCGCCGAGGCCACTTTCGCCAAGACCGCACCGGTCGCCGGGTTTATAACCGCAAAGCGCTCACCACCAGCGCCAGCTTCCCAGGCGCCGCCCACGAACAGGTCCTTAGGCGTCCACTCGACTAGCCGCGGGATGTCAACCGAATTGCCATTTACAAAAACTAAAACTTCATTGTCCATAACTCCACCCTAAACCCGAGAGAGTCATGACCGAGACCCAAACCGGTAAAATCGGGCCGCGATTTTCGCAGAGGCGTGCACGAATGTACGGTTATAGACCTCCTGCGGTCAACTAGAAATTTTATCGAGCCCGTGAACTGGGGTAATGCAAAAGCGGAAGCGGTTTGCTACAGTGTTGCGGGTTTTCGCCGTACATTCATGCACACTCATTCATTAAATAACCCAGCTTCCCCGCTCGGCAGGCCGGTTCACCGCCCCACCGAAACGCCGGTCACGTGACTGAAAAGCCAGCAAATCCCGCCACAGTTGCATGCGCCCGTAGTCCGGCCAGTCCTCCGGCGCGAAAACCAGCTCGGCATAGGCTGCCTGCCACGGCAAGAAATTCGAGGTGCGCTGCTCGCCAGACGTGCGAATGAGCAAATCCACGTCCGGAAGATCAGGCAAGTAAAGCTCACGGGCTAGGGTCTTTTCGGTCACGTGCTCGGGTCGCAGCTCGCCACGCGCCACCCGCGCTGCGACGGCCCTTGTCGCGTCGGTAAGCTCGGCGCGACCGCCATAGTTGAGGCACATAATGAGCTCAGTTCCGGTGTTCTCCGCGGTCAGCCGCTCGGCCTCGCGAAGCTCGGCGAGCACAGATTTCCACAATCGACCTTCGCGCCCACTCCAGCGCACCCGCACGTTCCACTCGTTCAATTCATCGCGCCGCGCCCGCAACACCCGGCGAGAGTACCCCATCAAAAACCGCACTTCCGTCGGTGTTCGCTTCCAGTTTTCGGTGGAAAATGCGTAAACGGACAAGTGACGTACTCCGGCCGCGACCGCGCCGGCAACCGTGTCCATCAGCGCATACTCTCCCGCCTCATGGCCACTTGTCCTATCAAGCCCTCGCGCGTTCGCCCAGCGACCGTTGCCGTCCATAATGATGGCGACGTGCCCCACTGCACCAACTTCGAGTTCCGCGGGCAAAGCTGGCGCTTCCGGAGCAAAAGGAGCCGGAATCTCGCGTACCCAAGATTTTTCGTTCATAGCGCTTACGCAATTTCCAACACCGAAAGCGACTTCAGCCGCCGTTCAATATGCCACTGGACAAACGTCGTGGTGAGGACATGTGCTTCGGCACGTGCCGACCACTCGCTCGCATCCGCGCGGGCCCAGTCTCCGACCGACAGCGCCGCCAAAAGCAGCATGGTATCTTCCTCAACCGTCACAGCCCCGTTTGGCTTGCAATTGACACACACTGCGCCACCTGCGGAAGGATTGAAATAAGGGTGGGGGCCAGCCGCTCCGCAAGTCGCACAATCCCAGCAGCTCGCGGCCCAGCCCGCCAGTCCCAGCAGGCGCAGCAAATAAGAATCCAAAACCAGTGAAGGCTCGTGGCGTCCCAGAGCCAAGGCGTGCAAGGCTCCGATCGTGAGCCCGTAATAGCGGTCGGTCGCCCAGGCTTCCTCGCTGACCCGTTCGAGCGTCTCTACCATCAAGTTTGCGGTCGTGAAAAGCGCATAATCGTGGGCAATCGAGCGCCCGTAGGGGGCGATGGTTTCGACTTGTTCAATAGAGTGCAGCCCGCCTTTGCCGCGGCGAACCTGGATGTCGACGACTCCGAAAGGTTCGAGACGCGCCCCGATGCGCGAGCTGGTCTTGCGAACTCCGCGCCCTACCGCGCGAATCAACCCGTTTCGCGCGGTAAGCAAGGTCACGATACGATCGGCTTCACCCAAATCCTGGGTTCTAAGCACAATCGCCTCATCTCGGAAAGTTCTCATCGTCCCGATTATTACACACTGCGCGCCGTGACAGCCGACCTGGGCACGCTCTCTTTCGGAAACCCCCAGGAACCTTTCAGGTTTATGGGACGATGGGGGCGTGCTTTACCGTCCCGTGGGACGGTAAAGCACGCCCCCATCGTCCCAGAGTGGCTCAGCCAGCAAGACGAGCGTTCAGTCCCGCCAGCGTCTCCGCGGCATCGCCTAGGGCCAGCGCCACCGCTTCCGGATTGGTCTTGGCCCTGGCATAGAGCGGATTGTCGACTCCGGCGTAACCGGGTTTCAAATCGAAGTTGAAGATGGCTACGCGCCGGCACTCCCCCACGCGCAACACCGGCATCCCGTAAATCGGCGTTCCCTCTGCAGTGTTGGCTGCCGGATTGATGACGTCGTTGGCACCCACGACGATTGTAAGGTCGGCACTAGCGAATTCATCGTTAATCTCCTGCATCTCCCGCAGCTTGTCATAATCGACATCGACCTCCGCCAAAAGCACGTTCATGTGTCCGGGCATCCGTCCCGCCACGGGGTGAATCGCGAAGTCAACCGTCTTTCCGGCCCGCTCCATGAAGTCATAGAGCCGCTTGACTTCCTCTTGAGCCTGAGCCAGAGCCATGCCGTAGCCCGGGACAATGATGACTCGCGAGGCCTCGCCGATCCAGCCAGCGATGGTTTCCTGCGGGTCGGTTTCAGCGGTGGCGGTTGTGGGTTCGGCGGGCGCGCCCCCATCCGTAGGCTCCAAAGTCGCAGCGGGTGTCGCGGGTGCGGCGGTTTCAGCAAGGGATTCCGGTTTTTCCGCCTCGACTCCCGAATCTGGCATCTCCCCGGGTTCACCAGCAGCGATGCTTTCGGATGCGCCTTGTTGAACAGATGGCTCTTGCTGGGTTGCATCTGGCGGAACGGCACCGGCCTCAGCCGAACTGGCCTCAGCCGAGCCCGAGCCGACCGAAGTCTTCCCGAGCAGAATGTCGAGCAAATGCCGGTTCATGGCGCGGCACATAATCTGGGTCAACAAGAGCCCCGACGCCCCGACAATCGCTCCGATCGCAACCAGGAGCAGGTCCGAGATTGCGAGCCCGGCGATGGCTCCGGCCACGCCAGAAAGCGAGTTCAGCAAGGAGATGGTGATGGGCATATCCGCCCCGCCAACACGCACCGCCAGCAAATATCCGAAGAGATTCGCGGCGATAACCTCAACCACGATGAGAACGGTCTGGGCCACGCCCGGCACATTGAACGGCGGGAAGGCAAAGGCGACCGTCGCGCCGAGGCTCAAAACCAAAGTCAAAGCGACCCAGATTGAATGCGCGGGAAGAACCACGGGACGCTGGGCGAGAATCTGTTGAAGTTTTCCGGCAGCAATCATTGACCCGAAAAAGGTCGCCCCGCCGACGGCCACGGCCAAACCGGCGGTGACTAGGGCGAAGGTGTTGTTATCGGGGTGGAGGACCAGGGTCAGGATGCCAGCAATCATCGAGGCCATGCCGCCGAAGCCGTTTAGAAGCGCCACGGTTTGGGGCATCCGGATCATCTTAGTTTTCCGCCAGATAATCGCACCCAAGCCGGCTCCGATGAGCATCGCCACGTAGAGCTCGACTGCGGAGAGCAGCCCGAAATTCCACAGTGTCGCCACAATCGCCGCGAGCATCGCGAAGGCCCCGAGGAGGTTGCCGTTTACTGCGGTTTTCACGGAGGAGAGCATTTTCAAGCCCACTAGGACGAGAATCACGAGGACGGCAGAGATGACATAGTAGGCCGGGGAGTTCGGCCCCGCAAAGAGGCTCGCGGTGCCGGAGGTCTCGGCTGCGACTAAAGGAAGAATCATTGTCATGGCTACTTCGCCTCCCCTGCTGGCTTCTTCTTGTCGAACATCCGAAGCATCCGGTCGGTCACCCCGAAGCCGCCGACGATATTCACCATCGCCAAGATAATCGCGAGAATCCCGAGCGCTTTCGACCCCATCGCAACGGCCGCTCCGGTCGCGGAGAGACAACCGAGAATGGTCACGCCGGAAAAGGCGTTCATTCCGCTCATTAAGGGCGTGTGCAACAGGCTCGGGACCTGGGAAATGAGCTTGTAGCCGACGAGGGTGAAAACAATCAGAATAACCAAGAGAATCCCTTGGAAAACACTCATCTTATCCTCCTTAATTGTGGCGGGCTGGCGCGGCTCCTCAAAGATTTCCGAGATTCCGAGCCAGCCCGCTGATTGAAGTGTTAATCGTTTAGTCGAGGCCCATCGCTTCGCGCGCTCCGGCGTGGACGATTTGCCCATCGATGGTGGTGAGCGTCTTCGCGATGATTTCATCGTTTCGGTCGAGGACAATCTGGCCGTCGTGAACGAGGAAGTTAACGAAGTTTGCAATGTTCTTCGCGAACATGAGTGTGGAGCTCTTCGGGAGCATCCCCGGAATGTTCTTGATGCCGATGCAGGTCACATGATGTTTCACTTCAATCTCACCGGGAGGCGTGATGGCGCAGTTGCCGCCTTGGTCAATGGAGATATCGACAATAACTGAGCCTGGTTTCATGGTTTTCACCATGTCTTCGCTGATGAGATTCGGCGCGAGACAGCCCGGCACCAGCGCGGAACAGAAGACAATGTCCATATCCGGCAAGACTTCAGCCAGAGCCGCGCGCTCCTTTTCGAGTTCCTCTTCAGGGAGTTCGAGAGCATAGCCACCTTCCCCGATGGCCTTTGCTGGATCCACATGGAGGTCAACCGGCTTAGCCCCAAGAGAGGTCGCCTGTTCGGCAGCCATGGGGCGAATGTCCGCGGCGTGAACTACCGCACCGAGACGCTTCGCGGTGGCAAGCGCTTGAAGACCGCCCACGCCGACGCCAATCACAAGGACGTGTAGCGGATCAATGCGCCCGATCGCAGAGTGAATCATCGGCAGGAAAGCCGGGTGGCGGTCGGCTGCCATGATGATGCCCTTGTAGCCCGCGCAAGTACTCATGGAGGTGAGCGCGTCGAGGTTTTGAGCCCGCGAGATGCGCGGCACGCCGTCGAGAGTCAGCGAAATAACGCCCTGGGAGGCCATTTCCTTGACCATCTCGTGGTTCGCGGGGGCGGCCGGGTGGATAAAGGTGATGAGGTATTGGCCTTGGTGCATCATCGAAATCTCGGAGCGACCTTTGGCTTCATTAAACAGCGGCTCCTTGACTTTCAAGATAAGGTCGGCGCGACGGAAAACTTCCTCGCAGTCCGCCACCATCTCGGCACCAGCCGCCGCATATTCGGGGTCATGGAAGAAGGATCCCTCCCCTGCTCCGGCTTCGACCAGGACCGTGAGTCCGGCATCGACCATTTCTTTGACTGTTTCAGGGGTGGCCGCGACGCGATCTTCGCCATGCATGATTTCCCTGGGTACACCGATAATCATTGTAAAAACCCTCCGTGTGCATACATCGTTGTAAACAGCTCATGGGTTCATGAGTTGGACATTAAAAGTGTAGCGCAAACGAGTTGTTTTTGAAAGTGTATTTAGTCGGGGTTTTTACTCTTAAAAAAGTTCATCTTTTAGGCTCAATCCCCTGGTGAGTCAAAGGGACGTGCTTTTTGACTCATTTTTGCATCAAAGAGCACGTCCCCCGATTCAATAGGAGCGTTTAGGCTTTCTTCGGCGGCATCTTAATCGTCAGCACCACCTTGTCGAGTCCTTCAAAGAAGTTGTTGCCCTTGTCGTCGACCACTATGAAGGCCGGGAAGTCCTCAACGTCAATCTTCCAAATTGCTTCCATCCCGAGCTCGGGGTATTCCAAAACCTCGACATGCTTGATGGAGTGGGCCGCAAGTTCCGCCGCCGGCCCCCCGATGGAACCGAGATAGAACCCGCCGTATTTCTGGCAGGCCTCCGTGACTTCGGCGGAGCGGTTACCCTTCGCGAGCATAATCATCGAGCCGCCATGCGCCTGGAAGAGATCCACGTAGGGATCCATGCGCGAGGCGGTCGTCGGCCCGAAAGATCCCGAAGGCATTCCTTCCGGGGTCTTAGCAGGACCGGCGTAATAGACCGGATGGTTCTTGAAGTAATCGGGAAGTTCCTCGCCCGCTTCCAGGCGTTCCCGCAACTTCGCGTGTGCTAGGTCGCGCGCGACAACAAGCGTGCCGGTCAAGGACAGGCGGGTCTTGATGGGGTACTTGCTGAGTTCAGCAAGGACATCCTTCATCGGGCGGTTTAGGTCGATCTTCACGGCCTCATCCGCAGCCCCGACCTCAGCCTCGCTCGGTTCCGGCAAGAAGCGACCCGGGTCCATGTCAAGTTGCTCAATAAAGACGCCATCCTTGTTGATTTTCGCGACACACTGGCGGTCAGCCGAACAGGACACTGCAATCGCGACCGGCAGGGACGCGCCGTGGCGCGGCAAGCGCACCACGCGCACGTCGTGACAGAAGTATTTGCCGCCAAACTGGGCGCCGATCCCCATCTTGCGGGTGAGTTCGAGGACTTCTTCTTCCATCTCGAGATCGCGGAAACCGTGGGCATCTTCCCCGCCAGTCGTGGGCAGCCCGTCGAGGTAGTGCGCCGAAGCGTATTTCGCGGTTTTCAAGGTGAATTCCGCCGAAGTGCCACCAATCACAATCGCCAGGTGATACGGCGGGCAGGCTGCGGTCCCAAGTGAGCGGATTTTTTCCTCCAGGAACTGCATCATGTGCTCCGGATCGAGAATCGCCTTGGTCATCTGGTAAAGGTAAGACTTATTCGCCGAACCGCCGCCCTTCGCCATGAACAAGAAACGGTACTCATTGGCGCGGTCTTGCTCAGTTTCGGAATACAGCTCAACTTGCGCCGGGAGGTTGCAGCCGGTGTTCTTTTCCTCGTACATAGACAAGGGCGCATTTTGGGAATAACGCAGGTTCAGCTTGGTGTAGGCGTTGTAGACGCCGCGCGACAGCGCCTCCTCGTCAGGTCCCGGAGTGAGAACGTGCTGGCCACGCTCGCCTTTAATAATAGCTGTGCCGGTGTCCTGGCACATCGGCAGCACGCCTGCCGCGGCGATATTCGCGTTACGGAGCAAGTCCATCGCCACGAACTTGTCGTTTCCGGAGGCCTCCGGGTCGTTCAGGATCTTTTGGAGTTGCTCGAGGTGGGCGGTGCGCAGGTAGTGGGAGATGTCGTGGAAGGCGGTTTCAGCGAGCAGTGTCAAGGCTTCGGGAGCCACCTTGAGGAACTTACGACCGTCAGGGCCTTCCACCTCCTCAACGCCGTCACTGGTCAGTTTGCGGTAGGTATAGGTGTCCTCGCCGTGGGCGAGCATATCAGTGTAAAAAAATTCGGCCACAATTGCCCCTTTGCTTGGTGTTTTTTCTTTATTCTATCCGTTTCGCAGCCTCCGCACCCGCTGGTTTGATAACGATTACGACGAGTCCAACACGTCTCAGCGTAGCCTTCTGTTCGCGCACAGCTTAACAGGCTGCACGCTTTTACTCTGTCAATTGCCACCCATAAGACACACACGGAAAAGGGCGGGATTTTTTTCGATCCAGGGAAACCCCATTCGGAAGAGCCCGGTAAGGTGAACCTAACCTGGAAAAACGCTCACGGATCCGGTGGGAAAAATCGCGGGGTATGTCAGTTGAACTCTCACGCACCTGGGGCTAACACTAGAAAGCATGAAATATTTTAAAGATTTTCCACGTAACTATCCCAACCCCGCTGCGTACTCTTTCGAGCTCGCAAAGCCACATATTTTGAAAGAGGTGAACATAGAAAACACCCGACTTGGCGCCGAGGTGCTCCAGGCTGTCGATGCCTGGCTCTACGGAAGTCGCACCTCGGGCACGCTCGTAACCGAAATCGAGGATATGGAAGCCTATCAAAAACACACCGACCTGCGCTTCAACCGGGCCGACGAGCATTATTGCCTCGTGCAAAGCGAGCGTCTTGCCGGAGCACCTGCCGGGGCACTGGACCTCGTGTATGTTGAGCCACACCAAGGCGAGGCCAACCACAACAAATGGTTTACCGACGAGATAGAGCTGGAAGACTTCCTCATCCCCGATTTTGAAATGAACCGCCTCAAGATGATCAGCAGCAAAGGACGGACAGCCCTGCGGCTTCGGCTCAAAGACACCTATTGGCCTATTCCGGTACGGCGGGTGATTCGCGTCAACCTCTACCCCTGGCACAGGAACGAACCGACCTGGTCAACGCACGATTCGAGAGGGAGGCCCTCGCCTATAACATGCTGTTCCTCCACGGGCTGCTCACGAAACTTGCGTGGCTAAACCCACTGGTGGTGCTCGGTTTTGGACGGATCGGAGAGGCGCCCTGGAAACTGTTAGCTTTCCAGGAGCTTGCTACCATGCTCGAGGAATATCACGGCTATGTCTATGAACTGGCCGACCCGTCTTTCACGTCAGGTTCCGTCTCTAGCCTCTCCGAACGGTTTCGTGTAAGCGGCCTTGTTCCGTTTGGGAAAAACTGGTGGCAGGAAATTGTCCCCGAAGATGACTTTGAAGAAGAAACAACAATAGGAGAGTAATTATGGAACACCGAGGTTTTAAGTGTATTCCATTCTCAGATGGAAGATTTCGTTATCGATACGACCTGATAAAAAATCAAGAATCTAAGCCAATTATTTTTATTGGTCTCAACCCAAGTAAAGGTGGCACCGAGAAGCCTTCAGATCGAACAATTGATAAATTTATCGATTTTGTAACAGGGAAATTCAAGGATGATTTTAAAGGATTTACTCCGACCGAGCATCAACACATTCTGATTTGCAACCTTTTCTTAACGGTGGAGGGGAACAGTACTAGGCTCGGTGACGAAGAGTTGATGGAAGACTCAGCCCACAAAATTGCAGTCGAAATTTTAGATGATAAAAAATATGAATCAGCTCCTGTTGTGTGTTGTTGGGGAAATGTAAAAAATGTAAAAGGGAAAAATATCAAAAAAAACGCCAAGACAGCCATTGACAATCTTAAGGAGCACCTCAAAAGACACCAGTGCTACCGTCTTTCCGATAACCCCCACGAATCTCTCTACTTTGCAAGATCCTGGAGTTCGCGCGCTGGAGAGCAGAATTGGGGGAAGCCTTTGACCGAGATTCCCAAGGAACTTTTTGAAAACTAAATTTAGACGAATCCACACGCTGGGTCAGAAATCCCTTGAACCGACACGGGCGCGGTTAAACTTGAGATATGTCCGAACTGTTTGCCGATTGGCGAAGGCCCACGTTTATCACCTCGTTGAACCCGGGGTTGCTGGGCTATGACCGGCTTCTTGCTGACCTGCACCCCCGCATCGAACTCGTCGAGATTCGGCTTGACGGCGCCTGGGCCGCGAATGGTGCGTTTATGGGCAAAAAAGAGGATTTTGCCCGCGCCGAGGCGATAATGAAACATGCCCGCTCTTTGGCGCACCGCCCGGTCCTGGCGACGTTCCGAACCGAGGGCGGTCAGGTTCCGATTTCCCAAGATGCCTATGAGAATCTCTTGAAACACCTCGGAACAGTCAGCGATTTTGTTGACGTGGAATCTAACTATCCCTTGATTGGCGCCACAGCGGAGACTCTTGTCCAGGTAGCAGCCAACCCCCAAATCCAGGAAGACAACGCGAAGCGGGTTTCGAAGCTTGTGGCTGAGCTCCACCGTGGGGGTGCCAAGGTGATTCTTTCGCGCCACTTCTGGGAGCCTTCTCCGGAGTCGGTCGAAGCGGTTGTTGATCTCCTCAAACTCCACGCCGCGCTCGGTGCCGATGTGGCGAAAGCGGCTTACACCCCGACGACACCCGCGGAGCTCGCCACCCTCCAGCAAGCCGGTCGCCTTGCCTATGAGCTCGTCCATATTCCCACGATCCTGATTGGCATGGGTGCGCTCGGCAAGCCCACGCGCCTTGCCGGACCGCAGGCCGGGAACTGGGGCACTTTCGTGACCGTAGGCGGACCTGCCTCTGCGCCAGGTCAGCTCCCCCTGGCAGAGTTGGAACTTCGTTATCCGAGCGTAGGATAGGGTCTCCTATTCCAAGTATCGCGCCTACAGCTTACGATTTTTGAATTTATTGCCTTATTAGGCAATAAATTCAAAAATCGTAATTGTTAGGCAAAAAGCATCAGGGGAAAACCCGACACGAATCCCCGCCACAGGCCCGCAAACCCAGTCTTCAATACTCCGGATCCAAGGCCCGAACCCGATTCTCCAGTTCCATCAACTCGGCAAAAACCGCAGCCTTCCCCGGATCACCCTTGTCGAGGCGATTGAGTTTGGCCCGTAATCCCGCCATTTCCCGATTCAAATACATGCGCTCTAGGGACTCCACCGCGCTCGTAACCCACGGCGCGGCCTCTTCCTCGGAGCGAACCGGCACCGGACGCGTCGCCAACTCGGTCAACACCCCACCTAAAAGCCTTCCGGCCTGGGTTTTTACTGCCGCGGCCCAGCGGTTTAGCGCTACCCGTGGCGGATTCGCGACTCCCTCCGCCGCGGAGGCTTCCAACAGTCGCGCATACTCCCCTACCCCACCGACCGCCAACAGAACCGCAAAAATCTCCCGCAAAGTTGGCTGGGTAAAACTCTCGGGTGGAAGCGAATCAAAATGGGTCGAAACCGCGAGTCCTGGAAAATGCAAGGCCGCCACCAACACATCTCGCTCTGCCCGACACACCGGATCGGTTTCGACTCGAGCGTCCAGCCGCGCCGGAAGCTGACCCGAGGCCGCGGCGGTCACTGACTCACCAGCGAAGCTATCCCTTCCTTGAGAACGCAGCCAATTGCCGGCAGCCTTCACGGTCTCCCAAGCCTCCCGATTCCCGATTCCAAGCCAACCCGCGAGTCGCGTCACATATTCGCGACGCAGCGCCACATCGCGAATCTCCGCCACAATCGGCGCCGCAGCCCGTAAGGCCTCCACCCGTCCGGCGGGATTATCAAGGTCAAAACCACCAATAATGGTTTTCAAAACGAACTCGAACAACGGTTTACGTCCCGCCACGAGCTCTCGCACCGCACCGGGTCCGCGTTGAATCCGCAGGTCACAGGGGTCAAGACCCCCTGCGGCCACGGCCACAAAAGCCTGGGCGGCGAAATCCTGGTCGGTTCGGAAAGCCTTCAAGGCCGCCTTTTGCCCCGCGGCGTCCCCATCAAAAGTGAAAATAACCTCCCCCCCGCGAGGAGCCGAACCGTCGGGCATCTTCAAAGAAGAGGCTCCGTCCGCGGCCGCCCCAATCAGGCGCCTCACGATTCGGGCGTGCTCGTCCGTAAACGCGGTCCCGCAAGTCGCCACTGCGCAGGTCACTCCCGATAAATGCGCGGCCATAACATCGGTGTAGCCCTCCACGATGACACAGCGCCGCTGTTCACCAATCGCCTTCCGCGCCAAATCCAGACCGTACAGAACCTGAGATTTGTGGTAAATCGGGGATTCCGGCGTGTTGATATATTTCGGATTCTCCTTGTTGGAGTCATCAAGGCGCCGCGCCCCAAAACCCAGCACCGCCCCGGTAGTGTCCTTAATGGGCCAGGTCACGCGGTCTCGAAACACGTCGTAGAACCCGTGCTGGCCGTATTTCGCAAGTCCCACGGTCCGGATTTCCTCATCGGTAAACCCGCGTCCGCGCAGGTGGCGCAGGATATTATCCCATCCGGCAGGCGCATATCCCATCCCAAAGCTCATGGCATCCTGGGAAGTAAACGCGCGCCCCTCCACGAAAGCCCGCGCCGCCTCGGCGCCCGGGGTCAACAGCTGGGAGGTGAAGAACTCTTGAGCGATCCGATTGCATTCCAGCAAACGCTGGCGGGTTCCGGGCTCGACGCGGGGCCGGCTGGCCTGAGCTCCCTCCACGTAGTGCAAGGTGACGCCAGATTTATGCGCCAGGAACTCGACTGCTTCTGGGAAAGTCAAGCCCTCTATCCGCATCACGAAATCAATGACATCCCCACCGAGACCACAACCGAAGCAATGCCAGAGGTTAGATCCCAGGGTGACGTTGAAAGACGGGGTTTTCTCGTCATGGAAAGGACAGAGCCCCTTCATGGAATTCACGCCGGCGCGTTGCAAAGTCACGTAATCGCCCACAATTTGTTCAATAGGGTTAGCTTCGCGCACTTTCTGAATGTCGTTGCGATCAAAGAGGGAAGCCATAGGGGCATTTTATTGAATTTTGATGACCCGCGCGACACGCCGCGAAAACTCGTCAGAGCCGGTGCGCGAGGGACAATCTAGACCGGTTCGGTGAACATCCCGACCAGTCGCGCATGCCAAGCACTCGCCGAAACATCAGTCAGGCTCGCCACCTGGTCAATCACTGCCCGCAGCCTGCCGGCATCTCGACCCCGCGGGTGGTCTTCGGCGCGGCGCCACGCGGACAAAAATGGCTCTTGCAACACACCTTCCCCACTGCCCGCATTTTCCTGACGCTCCAACAAAGCCCACACCAAATCAGACAGGAGCTGTTTTTGGGACAGATGGTCGTGGGTGGTTTCCCTAGGTGCCATCACATAGAAGACCGCGATCCCTTTGAGCAAGAGGATTTCCGCGCGGGTGTCTCGCGGCACGACGAGATTTGCTTCGTAGCGACTTAGCGGGTCTTCCCCGTATTGCTCGCGGGTCGCCTCGTGGGTCGCCCAGCAAAAACGGCCGATGAGCTGGGAGGTCATGTCTTTCAAGGCTGCCTGGGAGCGGTAGTCCGTGACGGGATCTTCAAGCCAAAACGGCATCTGGCGCAGCCGCTGGTAGGCCGCCGCAATGTCGTCAGTCGTGAACGCCCCAGAACGAGCCGGATCGAAAGCCACGGTATACCATTGCTCAGTGGCCTCCACTACCGCGCCGAGAACAGGGTCTTTCTCTAGGTCACCCAGGCTCGCGGTTCCGAGCGCAACCGCGTCCTCCACGTCGTGGACCGAGTAAGCAATGTCATCGGAAAGATCCATTACCTGAGCCTCCAGGCAGCGCCACCCTTCCGGAGCGCCGGCGCGTAGCCACTCGAAAACTGTTGTGTCTTCGCTGTATACCCCGAATTTGGGGCTCGCTGTGCCGCTCGGTCCTTCCCCGCGACACCACGGGTATTTCGCAATCGCGTCCAAGGTGGCCCTAGTAAGATTCAAGCCCGCCGGTTCGCCTGCGTCAGTCACCACTTTCGGTTCCAGCCTCGTCACCAACCGCAGGGTCTGGGCGTTACCCTCGAAGCCCCCGATGTCTTTTGCTAGCCCGTCCAGTACGCGCTCCCCCGAGTGACCGAAGGGGGGATGCCCCAGGTCATGAGCCAAACACGCCGCGTCCACCACATCCGGATCGCACCCGAGTCCTTTACCGAGTTCGCGACCGACCTGGGCGACTTCGAGGGAGTGGGTGAGACGAGTCCGGGAAAAATCGTTTTGGATAGGTCCGAGAACCTGGGTTTTTTCACCCAGCCTTCTAAGCGCCGAAGAATGGAGAATCCGCGCCCGATCTCGTTCGAAATCGGTGCGATTACCGCGTTTGTGGGTCTCCGTCACAAAACGCTCATGCACCTCGGGGGGATAAATGCCGGTCTCACTCACGTCTCAACTTTACCTTTTCCTCGCTATAAAGAGCCCGTCTAACTCGGGGCGACGACGTAAGTCGGGAAAATTCGGGCATCGCTGCCATATATGGCAGCGATTGCCAAAATCACCCGAGTTACATCAGCAAGGTCGACTACAACTTCGTGAAGAACCTCTGAACCAAAATAGGGAAAACTAGTTTACCTGCGGGAATACTTTTATGTCGGCAGGCAGCTAGCTCGCATACGGATCCGAGCCGTCATCCAGATGCAGTATCTCCCGGGCAGCATCGTCGATTTCCCGAGAATCCAGCCACCCTTCGGGGAGCCGGACTTTGCGCTGGGTGCGTGATCTCCCGTGAGTCCCGGTAGCCGCTTGTGGATAGGGAGTGTCCGGGGAGAGCCGATCCACGAGTTCAGTAAGTGCCATCTCGAGGTCGCCCAACGTCTCCACTTTCGCCAGCCGAGACCTGGTCTCTCCGCCGAGCCCGAAACCACGAAAATACCACCCCAAGTGTTTTCGCATATCCCGCAAAGCAGCCAGTTCGTTGCCGTAATGTTCCACCAGCCCCGCGGCGTGTTCTTGAGCCACCGCAACGATTTCACCAAGGGTGGGGCCGGGAGGTACCGGCTCGCCCCACAGAG
Organism: Mobiluncus porci; assembly: GCF_009695935.1. Taxonomy (GTDB): domain Bacteria; phylum Actinomycetota; class Actinomycetes; order Actinomycetales; family Actinomycetaceae; genus Mobiluncus; species Mobiluncus porci. The sequence goes on along the minus strand of NZ_VUMY01000014.1, from coordinate 60,090 downwards.
CGGCGGTAATTTCACGAAAAATCCAGGGCCTACCCTGGACCGCACGACCCACTTGGATTCCCGCACATCCGGTTTGCTCGAACATCTCAACCGCGTCCGCCGCGCTAAATACGTCGCCGTTACCGAGAACTGGAATATCCACAGCCTCAACCAGCCGAGCAATCGCCTCCCAGTGTGAGTGGCCACCATAATATTCCGAGGTCGTTCGGGCGTGAAGTGTCACCGCGGCCGCACCATTGTCCTCGGCGGTGCGCGCCGCATCGAGGTAAGTGAGGTGCTCCGCGTCGATGCCGGTGCGGATTTTGACTGTCACCGGAACCGCCCTCGTCCGCCCTGATTCCTCCGCAGTTCGCGAAGTGGCTTCAACAACTGCAGCCACAATCTCCCCGAAATACGAGGTTTTCCATGGCAGAGCCGAGCCTCCGCCTTTTCGGGTTACCTTCGGAACGGGACATCCGAAATTCAGGTCGATATGATCGGCGAAATTGCGGCGCACCAGCTCTCTAGCCGCCCAAGCCAAATCCGCAGCGACAACCCCATATAACTGAATTGACCGAATCGCCTGCAGAGGCCCTGATTTCACCATCACCCAGGATCGCGCCGATCCCATACGCAGGGCTTTGGCCGTGACCATTTCGCCGACAAACATACCTTCGAGCTGTGTCAGCGGGCTGGGGACGTCCTGATTAAAGGAGCCAGCCGAATCCGAGTCCACCCTCTCGTGGCTCGCCTGAGCAAAATCAACCGGTAATCCTTCGCGGGAAAACTTTAGGCACAAATCCCGAAACGGCGCATTCGTCACATCCGCCATCGGCGCCAAAGCCACTGGGGTAGCAAACGTCAACCCGCCGATTCGCAGCTGTGGAACTTTACAAACGGCCACATAAACCCCTAAGTGGGACGATGGGGGCGTGCTTTGTCGTCCCAAACTAGCAAAGCGGAAGCCGGTCTCGCAGATAAGCCGTCAAACCTTCCATCGGGATGCGCTCCTGGGTCATGGTGTCACGCTCGCGCACGGTGACGGCGTGGTCCTCCAAGGAATCGAAATCCACCGTGACACAGTATGGCGTCCCGATCTCATCTTGGCGACGATAACGCCGCCCCACCGCTCCGGCATCGTCGTACTCCACGTTCCAGAACTTACGCAAATCCGCAGCAATCGAGCGCGCCACATCCGGCAAGGTGTCCTTGCGCGACAAGGGGAAAACCGCGACCTTCACCGGAGCCAAGCGCGGGTCTAGGCGCAAAACCGTGCGCTTATCCACCCCGCCTTTAGTGTTCGGCGCCTCGTCCTCGGTGTAGGCTTCCACCAGGAACGCCATCAAAGACCTGGTCAGCCCCGCCGAAGGCTCAATCACATACGGGACCCACCGCTCGTCCTTGGCCTGATCGTAATAGTCGAGTTTCTGGCCGCTAGCCTTCATGTGAACCCCGAGGTCATAGTCGGTACGGTTCGCGATTCCCTCGAGCTCGCCCCACTTCGAGTTCTCAAAACCAAAAGCATACTCGATGTCCACGGTGCGCTTGGAGTAATGCGAAAGCTTCTCTTTCGGGTGTTCATAGAACCGCAAGTTCTCCGCCGCAATCCCCAAATCCGTGTACCAGGCAAAACGGTGGTCAATCCAGTACTGGTGCCATTCCTCGTCTGTCCCGGGCTCGACAAAGAACTCGAGCTCCATCTGTTCAAACTCGCGAGTCCGGAAGATGAAGTTCCCCGGGGTGATTTCGTTTCGGAAAGACTTTCCAATCTGGCCAATCCCGAAAGGCGGACGCATCCGCGCAGTGGTCATCACGTTGGCAAAGTTGATGAAAATGCCTTGCGCAGTCTCGGGGCGCAAGAAGTGCAACCCCGACTCGTCATCAACTGGTCCGAGGTAGGTTTTCAACAAGCCCGAAAACGCCCGCGGCTCGGTCCACTTGCCTTTCACCCCACAGTTCGGGCAGGGCACCTCTGCCATGTCCACCTCGTCGGGGTTCTCGATGCCGTGTTTCGCCGCGTATTGTTCCTGGAGCTCATCTTGGCGCAGGCGCTTGTGGCAGCTAAGGCATTCAATCAGGGGGTCAGTAAAGGCCTTCAAGTGTCCGGAGGCCTCCCACACCTTCGGCGGCAAGATCACCGAAGAATCGAGCCCAACCACGTCTTCGCGGGAACGAACCATGTACGTCCACCAGGCCTTTTTTATGTTTTCCTTCAGCTCTACCCCGAGCGGGCCGTAATCCCAAGCGGCGCGCGTCCCGCCGTAAATCTCGCCACAGGGATAGACGAATCCGCGCCGTTTCGCCAAAGAGATGACTTGTTCGAGTTGTGATGCCACTGGGGTTTCTCCTCTTTCTTCGTGTTCATTAACTGGCTGCTAATGGATTCACTAACCGGAATCAGAGCCGCTGAATCTCCATTCTAACTTCCGGCGCGCCCGAAATGAATTTCCTCCGCTCCTCCGCCCCTGCTTCCAAAAACGGCTCAAACATCACGAATGAACATCCTCGGCAAAGAAATCTTAAAAAAATCGGGACCAAAGTACCTTTCTTCGTCACGAGTTGAACGTATAATTGATTCGAAAGTTCACTTACAAACACACGACGAGGTGGGTTTATGAATCAAACAGCACTGGCTAGCGTCAATCTACGCGCCGTATTACGCACGCTTGGGAAGCTGCCTGAACTGGACGAAAAGTCTCGGGCGCTGCTCAATCACGCCCCGCTCACCATCCAATTCAAGGCCACCGGGGTTGGCTCGGTTCGCCTGAAGCTTGGTGACGGGAAGGTCGAGTTCTTCGAAGGAGGTGGTCCTTCCGATATGACTTTGGGTTTCCCCGTTCCAGTGATGGTCAACAAGATGTTTGCCGGTTCTGGGATTCCCGTGCCGATGAAAGGCTTCACCAAGTTGAAGTACTTGACCGGCACCTTTACTAAACTCACAGATCGCTTGTCCTACTACTTGCGTCCCACTCCTGCCCTCCTGGCTGACGAGGACTTCAAGCGCGTCAACTCGCTGTTGACCCTCCACGTCGCGGGTTATGCCTTGGCGGAAATCGCGAACTTCGACCCGAAAGGCAAGAGCGTCGCGAAAGGAATGCGCGACGGAACGGTGGCGTTAAAGATCGAAAACGGTCCGGTTTTGACCCTGGTCATCAAAGACCATAAGACCCATGTTCTCGATGGAGATCACCCCAAGGCCGCTGGCCCAGACGGACGCCACGCTTTCATGAGCTTCGCCGACCTCGACACTACCGGCCAGGTTCTACGCGGGGAACTCGCGTCCTATCCGGCAATCGGCCGCGAACTCATCAAACTCGGCGGTTTCGTCCCGCTGCTCGACAACATGAACAAACTGCTCGGCCTGGTGCCGTTCTACTTGAGCTAGGGGAAGGAATACACAAATGATGCCAATTTATGAACACACTAAGAGCCACGAATGGTACGAGAAAGCCGTGGAGGTGATTCCCGGTGGCGTTTACGGACACCTCGGACCCGCCGAGGGCTGTTTCATGCCGATGAGCGCCTACCCGCTGTTTGCCTCCAAGGCAGACGGGGCGTACTTCTGGGACGTGGACGGCAACCGCTACATCGACTTGATGTGCGCCTACGGCCCGATGATTCTCGGGTACAACGACCCCGACGTCGACAACGCGGCCATCGAACAGATGAAAACGCTCAACTGCGCGGTTCAACCGGGCACTTTGATGGTTGACCTGGCGGAACTCCTGGTTGACACCGTCGAGATGGCCGATTGGGCCTTCTTCGCCAAGAACGGCGGCGACGTGACCAACTTCGCCTTGATGGTCGCCCGCGCGGCAACGGGTCGCGACAAGTTTATTGCGGTCAACGGCGGATACCACGGGGTAATCGGCTGGACCCAAGGCTACGGCGCCCCTGGCGTCGCCAAGGCCGAAGTCTTACCCAAACTCATGGTGAACTGGGGCGACGTGGCGGCGGTAGAGAAACTCGCTAGCGAATACAAAGGCGAGATTGCAGCCTTCATCGCCACTCCCTACCACCATCCGGTGTTTGAGGACAACGTCCTGCCGCCCGCTGGCTACTGGGAGAAGATCCGCCGGATTTGCGACCGCGAAGGCATCGTGTTGATTGTGGACGACGTACGTTGCGGCTGGCGGTTGGACGTCAAAGGCTCCGACTACCACTTCGGTTTCAAAGCCGACTTGGAGTGCTTCTGTAAGGCACTCGCCAACGGCCACAACATTTCTGCCCTTTGCGGTGTCGAATCCTTGAAGGATGCAGCCGCTTCGGTCATGTGCACCGGTTCCTACTGGATGAGTGCCCCGCAGATGGCCGCGGCTATTGCCTGCATCAACAAGATGAAAACCATTGATGCGCCCAAGATTTGCCACGATTACGGGGTGAAGATCATTGACCGCCTCACGGAAGTCGCAAAGAAACACGGTTTCGACTATCGTTTCAGCGGTGAACCTTCCCTGTTCTACCACCGCATTGCCGGTTTGGACGGCAAGGAAGATCCGAACTTCCTGCTCCACCAAGCTTTTGTGGGAGAGTGTGTGAAACGGGGCGTGTTTATGACCAACCACCATAACCACTTCACCAACACAGCCTTAACCGATGCCGATGTGGACTTCATCGGTGAGGTTGCTGACGAGGCGATGGGCGTGGTTCGCAACAAGTCCCGCGAGATTCTCGCCCAGGCCTAAAAAGGCTACGCCGTCTGGGCCGGATCACTTTTGGTTCCGTTTCCTTTGGTCACTACACCAAAGAGGTCCGATCCGTCGGCTGCGCCCCAGAAACTACTAAGACTCAAAGAGGAGTGAAAAATGCCACTGAGCAAAGATGAATGGAAGCAACTTGAAGACGATGCCTATCGCGTCAGGATGCTGACCCTAGACACCGTGCGCTGGGCCGGAGGCGGCCACATCGGCGGTTCCATGTCAGCAATGGATGCCCTGATTGCCCTGTACCACCACGAGATGAATTTCTCGGCCGAAAAGATGGACGATCCCGCTCGCGATCGCTTCGTGCTGTCCAAGGGCCATATCGGGGTCGGCATGGCGCCGGTCCTGGCTGACCTGGGTTGTTTCCCGAAGGAATGGCTGGAAACCTATTCCCATATCCAATCCCACCTCGGGATGCACCTTGATGCAAAGAAAGTTCCGGGCCTCGAAGCCTCGACCGGTTCCCTCGGCCACGGCCTCGCCATCGCCGTCGGGATGGCTCTGGGGGCGCGCCAACTCGGCCAAGACTGGCGCACCTACTGCCTGATGGGCGACGGGGAATGCAATGAGGGCTCCGTGTGGGAAGCCGCGATGAGCGCCGGTAACTGGGAGCTCGATAATCTCGTCGGCATGGTTGATGTCAACCACGCCATGATTGACGGCATGACCGCCGATGTTATGGGACTCGAGCCTTTCGAAGACAAGTGGCGGGCCTTCAACTGGGAAGTCATCAACGTCAAGGGCTCTTCCATGCCAGACATCGTGGATGCCTTTGATAAGGCCCGAACCATCAAGGGCAAACCGACAATGCTCCTTCTCGATACGGTCAAAGGCGAAGGCATTGACTATATGGAAGGCGACTACACCTGGCACTACGGCGCTTTTGATGACGACAAATACCAGCGAGCCCAAGATTCTCTGAAGAGACATCACGAGAAACGTCTCGCGATGGTCCAGGCTGGGAAATAAGGGGAAAGGAGAAAACAATGGCAGGCGGACTGACATACACCTCTATTGATGCCGTGAACTTGACGACGGCGGAAGTCTACGGTCAAACCATGGTCGAACTCGGGAGACAAGACCCGAAGATTGTGGGGCTTTCCGGAGACCTCGCGAAATCCACGAAGATTGCGGTTTTCGCCAAGGAATTCCCCGATCGTTTCTATAACGTGGGAATCGCGGAACAAAACCTCTTCGGGGTTTCCGCGGGGCTGGCGAAGGCAGGATTGATTCCTTTCGTCTCCACTTTCGGGGCTTTTGCTTCGATGCGTGCTTGTGAACAGGTGCGTACCGATATCTGTTACCAGAACCTGAATGTGAAGATTATCGGGACCCACTCAGGGCTGTCTTTCGGCGCGGCCGGAACCACCCACCACGTCACGGAGGATATCGCTATCTTGCGGTCCTTTGCGAACCTCGTCTTGATGTGTCCGGCGGACGGCCTCGAAGCGGCCTACTGTGTCCAGGCCGCTTACGAACATGAGGGTCCGGTCTATATTCGCTTGAACCGCGGCTTTGACCAGGTAGTTTACCGCGACGAAATCCCGACTTTCGAGTTCGGGAAGGCCAACACCTTGCGCGAAGGCACAGACTTGACCTTTATTGCGACCGGTTCGGGCGTGTGGCGTGCGCTCCAGGCCGCCGACATCTTGGCTAAAGAGGACGGCCTTTCGGTTCGCGTCTTGGACATTCACACCTTGAAACCCATTGATGAAGAGGCCATCACCAAGGCGATTACCGAAACCCGGCGCATCATCACGGTTGAGGACCACAACATCATCGGCGGTCTCGGGACGGCCGTGGCTGATGTGGGCGCCACCACCCGCAAGGGATACGTCTTGAAGAAGCTGGGTATCCCCGACGAGTTCTCCGTTATCGGCCAGCCCGAGGATTTGTATTCCTACTACGGCTGGGACGAAAACGGCTGTGTCGCCGCGGCTCGCGAAGTCATGCACATGGACTTCGAGGAGGACGACGACTGGGAAGACGAGTTCTAAGGGGGAACAATGTCGGAAACTAAGACAAAAGAAACCCCACCGGAGAAGGCCAAAGACGGTAAGGCGAGCCAGGAGCAGGAGGCCGAGACCAAGGCTACGGCTCCCAAGGCGCCTGCTGAGAAGCCTGCGCCCGCTAGCCCTAAGTCTGAGAAGAAGTCCTCCGCTAAAGACGAGGCGAAAGCTGAGCCCAAGGCTGGGGCCAAGGCGCGAGCGGGACAGACGAAGAATCAGGTAAAGGATTCGGAGAAGAAACCTGCGAAGAAGCCTTTCCCGATGGGACCGAATCCGGCGATTGATGACGAGGTTCGCTACACCAGTGTCGTGTTCCTCAACGCCGTTGTCCCCTTGCTGAAGCCTATTGTGGCCGAGAAACCGGAGCTACGACGGGCTTTCGCGGGAAAGCGCGGGGTGGTTCAGATTTCTTGCCTGACCGAGGCGGGGTCGAGCATTGATGGGCGGCCGAAACGGTACGCCACTCACCTCGTGGTGGATGGCGCTGACCTGCAGCCGCACTTGGGCGCGCATCCCGCTCCGAATCTCGAGATTGAGTTCCCGAGCCCCGAGAAGTTCAACGACTTCTTCAAGGGCAAGGTCAATCTCCCGAAGATGCGCGGGGCGCTTTCGAACGGCAAGCTGCTGGTCGCGACAGTGAAAGCGCTGTTGGCGATGTCGAGCTTGCTCGGTTCAACCTCGGCTCCCGCAACCGTGGCCGAAAGAGACTTGCTGACGAAATGTATGTTCTACCTGTTGACGACCGGCATTAGCCAGCTCAACAAGGCCGGACATCCCGACGTCCGCAAGTGGACTGAGCCCTCCCCCGATCGCGTTTACGCCTACTCGGTGGACGGACATCCGGAACTCGGGGCCTATATCCGCATCAAAGCCGGTAAATCCAAGGCTTTCCGCGGAGAATACACCCGCGCGGCGGCGTTCTTCACGATGCGTTTCGACTCGGTTCTCTCCGCTCTCGGGACGCTGTTGCAAACTGATGACATGTTGGAGGCGACCGCCGCAGGTCGGCTCACGATGGAGGGCTCCCCCGAATACGGCGCGGAGCTCGGCGCACTAATGATGGCGGTGGGTGATTATGCTAAGTAAACTGTTGCGTTTTGGCGTCAAAACCGGCGCAAAAGTCGCGGTTCTGGCTGGAACCGGCTGGGCTATTTCCGAGGCCGTCAAGAACGTGGGCGAACTGCGTGAAGTCGGCAAGGAAGAGTGGCTTGTCCGCAAAGAGCGCGAGTTGCGAGCCCTGTGGGAAGGTCGGGGCATCAACTGGGGCCTGGGACACTGCGGGGTTACCGTGACAGACTTTGAGAAGTCGGTGCAGTGGTATAACCGCGTGTTCGGGATGAAGTTGATGAACTACCTCGAGATTACCGGAGACGATTTGAAGCCCGTGGAGAGGCTCTATCATACCGAGGGCTTGCGGCTCGTTCGGCTGGGATTCATGGCTTCGCGGTCCGGGAATGTCTTGGAAGTTTTCGAGTTTGATCCGCCCTTGCCGGGCTCGGACAAGCCCAATCCTTTCGAGTTCGACCCGGAACTGCCAGGAGCCTATCGCGAGGATTGGAACCGTCCGGGATATACCCACATCGCTTTCAATGTGACTAACGTTCCCGGCTGGGTGTCGCGTTTGAAGCGGGAGGGCGTGGAGTTCATGAACGAGCCAGTTCACTCTTCCGGGGCAGACTGGGCGTTCTTCCGCGACCCTGACGGGAACCTGATTGAGATTATCGACCTCCACGCTTCGCGGATTGCTTTGGGGCGCCTCGGCTGCGTGATTGGCGAGATCTTCAAACACACCACCTTCGCGAACTTCTACAAATGAGTCATGGGGACGTGCTTTTTGACTCATTTTTGCGCGAACTCCTACAAGTAGGAACCGAAAACGTAGTTATGCTCAGAGCACCGTTTTTTCTGCCGGTGCTCTGAGCATAACTACGTTTTCGGCGGCAAGACTCAAACAATGACCCTCCTTATCCCTTAATTCACCACACCACCACACCTAAATCGATGTATAATTAATACATACGTACGTGGAGGTGGTTGAAATGAATACATCTTTGGTGCAGGCGCGAATCGATCCGCAGGTAAAATCCAACGTGGAGTCAATCCTTGAAGGCAACGGACTTGACGTGCCGACCGCCATCCGCATGTATTTCGCCAAGATTATCCAAGTCGGCGGTATCCCCTTCTCGGTGCGGCTGACCAATCCCGAGACCCGCGAAGCCCTGGAAGAATCCGAGCGCATTGCCCACGACGAGAGCGTGAAGGGCTACGGAAGCTTCAAAGAAATGCTCACTGACCTCAACTTGGACGATGACGAGGCTGATGAGTAGATACATCATCAAACCGACAGGAGCTTTCAAACGCGACCTGAAGCGACTGAAGAAACAAGGTAAGAGCCTTGCCGCGTTGGAAGTCGTTGTCGACACACTCGCCCAGGGCAAAGTACTCGACAGGAAATACAGGGCAAAGCACTCGACAGGAAATACCTCGACCATGCGCTCACCGGAAATTGGAAAGGCTTCCGTGACTGCCACATCGAGCCGGACTGGGTGCTGATTTACCGCATCTATGAAGATGTTCTTGTCTTGACACTCAGCCGCACTGGATCCCACTCCGAGCTTGGACTTGATTAATTAGCCACCGGTCCTGGCATTATCCGGTAAAATAGCCCCATGACAAAGTAACTCTTTATCGAAGTCAGACTTTGCGATTGGAGTTACTGTGCCCTTTTTACTTGATAACATTTCCTTTTCTTTTACCGCCACTCCCCTGTTGAGCCGTGTGTCTTTGCGCTGTTCACCGGGTCAGCGCCTGGCGGTTGTGGGGCCGAATGGGTGTGGGAAGACCACTTTGCTGCGCCTCGCAGCTGGTGACTTGGAACCGCAAGCCGGTTCGGTGACGCAACCAAGCCGGGCGCGGTGTCTCTTCAAACTTCCAGAGTCTGATGCTTCTGTGGCGAATTATCTTGACCAACAATCCGGTTCAATAAGTGCGAAACTCAAGCGTTTCGAGGAACTTTCTGGCCAGCTTGCAGACAACCCAGGCGCGAAAATCCCCGAGGAATATTCCCTCTTACTCGAGGAGCTAACCGCCTTGAACGCTTGGGATTACGAAAGCACCCAACGCGAATTGTTGGGACAGTTCGGACTTGCCGATTTGGACACCTCGTGCCCAATGCGAACCTTGAGCCCGGGTACGCTCGCTCGCCTGGCATTGACTGGAATCCTCAATGACCACGACGCCGCGCTGGTTCTCGATGAACCCACCAACCACCTTGACGCCGTCAGCCGCGAGACGCTTATCGAGACTCTGGTCAAGTGGCCCGCCGAGGTGCTTTTCGTCAGTCACGACCGGGATTTTATTGAACAGGTCGCCACTTCCGTGATTGATCTTGATTCAGCGGTTTGGCAAGGGCTGGCTCTGGCTCGGGGTGAGAATCAGCAAGGCGTCTGGGAGACTCGCGGTGGTTACAGCGACTACCTGCGAGAAAAGGAGAGGGCGCGGCAGAGCTACCAGCGCATTTACGAGTCCCAGCAAGAAGAAAAACGCAAACTAAGCGCACACCGAGAGGCTTCCGAGGTGGTCGGGCACATAAAGTTCAAGCCGCGCACCGAGATTGGAGCAGCCCAAAACTTCTTTGCCGACCGAGCTACCAAGGTCTCAACTCGGCGCAAAAACGATGACCGCACCCGGCTGGAGCAACTGTCGAGACGCGAGGTAATGAAGCCCAGGTTCGCACACTTCGGGATTGAGATTCCCCCGGTTCACCTCGGCGCCGGAATTGCTTTGAGTGTCCGCGAGGCGAGTGTCCCGGGACGTCTTGCCGTTGTGAACCTGGAACTCGCCTCTGGCGAGAAACTCCTTGTCACTGGACCCAACGGGAGCGGGAAAACGACCCTGTTGGACTGGATAGCAGCGGGTGCGCCGCCCACAGATGACGCATCGGGGCTGGTGAACTGCAACTGCAAGACGGTGTTGATCGGGCAAGACCTTCCCGAACGGACTGACACAGCCATCCCTGCAGACTGTTGGGAGAAAGGCGTTGGCGTGGCGGGTAAAGGTATCTTGCATCCGAAGTTTTGGAATATCCCCCTGGGGAAGTTATCCGCGGGTAACCTGCGACGCGCCCAGTTCGCGCTGGCGCTATCGAGGATTGCCTCACAAAACGCCGCGCTGATTGTGGATGAACCCACAAACTATCTCGACCTGGATTTCGTGCAAGTCCTGGAAAACGCTCTAACCTCCTGGAACGGCACGCTAATCCTTGCCAGCCACGACACCTGGCTCATCAACCATTGGCCGTTTGCCCGTCTTATGCTGCAATGACCAGTTTCTCGAGCTTCTATAAATGAGTCATGGGGACGTGCATTTTGACTCATTTTCCATTGAGGACGGGCAAGAATGGTAAAAAAATTTACCATTCTTGCCCGTCCCCAATGGTAAATTTCTAGAAACAGGATCCGAGATACATCGACGCTTCCTAAACGAATTCGGGGACCTTGCGCTCATGAGCACATTGAGTGAGGTAAAGGTTGATGAGATTCTGGTAAGGCACGCCAGTTTTCGCAGCCAGCTCCTTGAAATAATCAATCGCCTCCACGCTGACCTGCATGGTTATCGACTTGCGCAACTGCTTCGCATAAGGATTCGCCTTGGCTTTGGAAAAATCATATTCTTTACGCATTTTTCTCGCCTTTCATACTGTTTCGATTCACACTTGGTGGCTTTCCGCGCCGAAATAACGCGAATCACCCCATTATTCTCAAGGTAACAACGATAAACAACCAGGAGCCGTGTCTTCTCACTCAAACCCAGGATTACAAACCTTTCCTCGATAATGGATTGGTCCGGATCAGGTATGACCAAGGCGAAAACATCCCAAAAAACGCTTCAAGCCTCATCGAAACTCACACCGTGCTTGGCAATGTTCGTCTTTGCTTTGTCCTCATCTCAGGAAAACCGCAGAGTCCCCATATTGCTATTATACAGCTAATAGCCATATCAATCCAGGCATCAGATGCGCTTCGTTCTCGGTTGCCTCGACTGCGTCAGCGGCGAAGTTTTCAAACACACCACCTTCACGAATTTCTATAAATAGAAACCTAAAACGTAGCTATGCTCAGCGCACTGCCAAATACGCCGGCGCTCTGAGCATAACTGCACTTTCTGCGCCGACTCCGTCGACTACTCATCCCCCATCGGAATGTCGAAGGCCTCAAGGATGGCACGCATGGTGTCCTGCCCATCGAGACAGGTGTCAGTGAGCCATACTGTTTCTTCGTCCCAGTTCGCGAGGCCGCGGTAATAGAACCTCTTTTTTGAATCATCTATCAGAAATGGCACAATACCCTCGGCGAGGCACTGCCAAAAAGCAATCAGCCGCCCGACCCTCCCGTTTCCGTCTTGGAAGGGATGAATCCGCTCAAAACGGCCGTGAAAAGCGATGATGTCGTGAATATTCGCCGATGGGAGCGTGCCATACCACTCGAGCAACTTCCGCATCTCGCCAGCGACATCCCGTGGAGGGGTGGTTTCCCTCCCGCCAACCACATTCGGTCGAGTCTTGTAATCGCCCACCGCAAACCAGCCGAGTCGAGACGCCGTGGTGTCATGCTTCAAAATGCGGTGCAACTCCTTGATGAAATCCGCGGTCAGGGGCTCTTCCGCGTGGTCAATGCAGTAATCGATCGCGCGGAAATGGTGCACTGTCTCCAAAATGTCATCAACCGAAATCGCCTCGTCCAGACCAACTGTGTTGGTTTCAAAAATCAGTCGGGTTTGACTCTCGGTAAGCTGACTCCCCTCGATGTGGTTGGAGTTATAGGTGAGCCTCACCTGGAGCTCGTGATATATGCCTCCGGAAATTCCTGCCGACTTTTCCTCACGCAACACCTGGAGCAGTGGGTTATCGGATTTCTCTTCGTACAGATCCCCGGGAGCGACCCCCAAGAACCCAGCGATTCGTTCCAACACCTTTCGAGAAAGTTTCTCTCCTTTGGCAATCTTTGCAATGGTGCGAGAGGAAATCCCGAGGCGTTTCCCCAGGCCAGACCGGTTTAGGTCGAGCCCCCGCAGTTGCTTTTCCAGTCCGCTGTAATCGTACATCCCCCACCCCCAATCTTTACTTTATAATAGGTTACTTGTAGCAATAAGTAAAGATTATCCGGGGTGTATCACCCGAGTAAAAGCAGCCCGAAGACGACACAGAAGAACACGGCGAAAAGCAGAAGATAAAGCGACCAGCCGATAACCTCACCCAAGAGTTCGCCTTCTTTTTCCGGCTCCCCCATGGCCGCGGCCGCAATCGCGAGCGACTGCGGCGCGATGAGTTTCCCGATAACTCCCCCGGCCGTGTTGACCGCGACTGCGAAGGCCCCGGGCAAGCCGATTTGTAAAGCGGTGGTTTCTTGGAGGGCTGCGAACAGCGCGTTGGCGGAAGTCGCGGAGCCGGAGACAGCGGTTCCGAGGTAGCCAATCATTGGGGACAAGACCAAGAAGGCAATGCCCGTGCGGGCCAGTAAGGTCCCAATCGTCAAGACCATACCCGAAATATTCATGACATAGGCCAAGGCGATGACTTCAACAATCGTGGCCGCGGAAAAACGCATGGAGTAAATCGCCGCTCCGAGTTCCCCCAGCACTCGCCGCCACCCCAGCGCATATTTCCCGCCTTCGTTGGCAAAAGTGAACACAATGCCGGTAACGATGGCGGCCACAGCAATCAAGACACCCGGCTGGGAAAGAATCGGAATCACCACGTTGCCGGTGTTGGTGGCGGTTTCCGGTTCGACGGCGGAAGCCACCCTCCCGGCCAGTCCCGGCCACGCCACCCGCAGGTCTGTTGCAGACAGGGCACCCGCCACCACCGGCACAAGCCTCCCCACGGACAAAACAAGGATAACGAGCGCGTAAGGCATAACCGCCAAAGCGACTCTGTCGAGGCGCAGATCGCCGGGGCGCGCGGTGAGGAATTCCTCTGGAGTGTCCGGCTGATAGAGCCTCACCAACAGCGCAATCACGAGGAAAGTCACAATCGGCGGGAGGACTCCCCCGAGCTCAAAAGAGATAAAACGCAAGGTCAGGAACTGTCCCGCGCCTTCGGTTACCCCCATAATGAAAGCGAGGGGAAACATCTGGCTGAAGTGGTTTTTATCAATCAGCAACGTCAGCATGAAAGGCATCACGAAGGCAATCCCGGGCTCCAGCACGGAAACATAGGTCGCAATATCCGCGGCATTCTCAGTCGGGGTTCCGCTGGTCATTAAGGAGGCAGCGGTCGTTATCGGCACTCCGAAAGCCGCGTAAGCCACGGGGGAAGTATTTGCGACGAGGGCAATCACCGCGGCTTTTTTCGGCTCAAAACCGAGCCCCATCAACAGCGCCGCCACAATCGCGACCGGCACTCCGAAGCCCGCGAGCCCCTCGAGGAGTCCCCCGAAACACAGCGCAATCAGCATCGCTTGGAGGCGAAGATCCCCGCTTCCTACCGCGGAAAAAACTTTCTGTAAGTCCACTTCCCGCCCCGTGGCTTCCATCAACTTGTGGAGCCACACCGCGGCAATCACGATGATCACGATGGGGATAAGACCGTTCAAGGCGCCAAGCGCGGCGGCGGAAAGGGCCATGTCCACCGGCATCCGGAAGGCCACAATCGCCAGCAAAATCCCAAGTACCAAGGCGATCAAGCCGGCTAGGTGGGAGCGCATCCGCATCGCCCCCACCAGGGCGAAGAACCCCACAATTGGCAGGGTTGCGACAAGTGCGGTGAGCCACAAGAGGCTACCCACCGACTCAACATCAGGAACAAACATTTTTACCCCTTTTTTTGCCCTCTATCTTAGCCGCTTAGTCCGCGCCACATTTACGACGCTACGCCGGGGTCAGACCCTGCTGGCTACACTTCGTTACGCCACCGAGGTCTGACCCGTCGGCTACGCCTGCACCCGCGGCGCCGAGGCCCGACCCCATAGTTTCTCCAAGAAACAGTGTCCCCAGTTTTCGTGATACTATGCAAGCATGTCGCAAAACCTGCTGCTGTTGCTTTGCCGCGTAGGGCTCTAATGCCGAGACCACCTGCGCGGCTAAAACCTATGCTCGGCAGGAAAAAGGTCTTGCAACAGTAGAAAAGGATATATAAATGCGCACCTCTGGATTTTCCAACCGTCAACAAACTTCCGGTATGCCTTTTGGGAAATACCGCCCCTTCCTGGAAACCAATCCCGTGTCTCTCCCCGACCGGACTTGGCCAGGAAACCGCATCACGAAAGCGCCGCGTTGGCTGTCGACCGACCTTCGCGACGGCAATCAGGCCCTCATCGAGCCCATGGATCCCGCCCGGAAACGCGCCATGTTCGACCTCCTCGTAAAGATTGGCTTCAAGGAAATTGAGATTGGCTTCCCCTCAGCGTCCCAAACGGACTTTGACTTCGTGCGTTCCCTAATTGAAGACGACGCGGTCCCAGAGGATGTGACGGTTTCGGTTCTCACCCAGTCCCGCTCAGACTTGATTGGGAAAACCATCGAGGCCATCAAGGGCTTCCCGCGCGCTACCGTACATATCTATAACGCGACCGCGCCGGTTTTCCGCGACATTGTCTTCCACAATGACAAGCCGCAGACCGTGGAGTTGGCGGTAGCAGGCACCCGCGAGGTCGTGGCCCAGGCGGAAAAAATCCTTGATGACGAGACGATTTTCGGCCTCGAATATTCTCCGGAAATCTTTGTTGACACCGAACTCGATTTCGCCCTCGAAGTTTGCGAAGCCGTCATGGATGTCTGGCAGCCGAGCTCTGAGCGCGAAATCATCTTGAACCTTCCCACAACCGTGGAACGCTGCACGCCGAATATTTACGCCGACCAGATCGAATACTTCTCGAGAAACATCTCCCGACGCGAATTCGTTTGTATCTCCGCCCACAACCACAACGACCGCGGCACCGGCATCGCCACCGCGGAGCTTGCCCAGATGGCGGGCGCGGACCGCGTCGAGGGCTGCTTGCTCGGGCAGGGCGAACGCACCGGAAACGTTGACCTAGTCACTCTCGCGCTTAACCTGTTTAGTCAAGGTATTGACCCACAACTTGACCTCTCGAACCTCGACGAGGTCCGCGATACGGTGGAACACTGCACCCGGATGTCAACCCCGCAGCGCTTGCCCTATGTCGGCGAACTCGTCTATACCTCGTTCTCCGGATCTCATCAAGATGCCATCAAGAAAGGCTTCGCCGCCCGCGAAGAAAAGGTCAAGGCCGCTGGTGGAGACGAAAACGCGGTCATCTGGGAACTCCCCTATCTCCCGATTGACCCCCACGATGTGGGGCGCAACTACGAGGCGGTCGTGCGCGTCAATTCCCAGTCCGGCAAGGGCGGGGTCGCCTACTTGATGAAAGAAAAGCACCACCTCGACCTGCCGCGTCGACTCCAGATCGAGTTTTCCAGGATCGTCCAAAAGACCACCGACAAGTTCGGCGGGGAACTCACCGCGGACAACCTGTGGAAGATTTTCGCAGACGAATACCTCCCCGCCTCGGAGGCCGGCATCGATGGGAAACACTGGGGTCGTTTCTTCCTCGACGGCGCGCACGTGTCGAGCGTTCCCACCGCAGAAGGCGGCGACACTGAGGTCTCTATCTCCTTAAATGATCGCGGCGCGAAAGTCCAGATGGAATCGGTCGGCAACGGGCCGGTCGATGCTTTCGTCCATGCCTTCGAGAAGATGGGTCTGGAGGTGCGGATTCTGGACTATGTAGAGCACGCCATGAGCGCCGGACGCGACGCGAGCGCCGCCGCGTATGTGGAGGCGGTTGTGGATGGGGAGGTGCTGTGGGGCGTGGGAATCGACCCCTCAACGATTCGCGCCGCCTACAAGGCCGTCATCTCCGCCATCAACCGCGCCCAGCGGTAATCCGTATCTACTCTTGAGGTGGGCGTGACTTCACGTCGTCGCTCGGGAAGGCTCTCGCAGCTACGAGGGAGCACCCTCCCCCATCGCGTCTCCGCGTCGCCCTAGTGAGTACCTTACGGGCCAACCCCCAGGCGGCTCCGAGCGATCGTCCCCTGCGCGACTCCTGGCGAGTAACCCGAGTCGCGGGTCGAGACCTAGTACTTGAAGGACTCGATACGGCTGAGCAGGTTGGAGGCACCACTGTTGATGTCTTGAATGCGTGAAGACATGTCAACAATCATTTCACCGGCTTTTTGTGCGCCGCCAGCAATCGTGTGGATCGAGCCAGCGATGGATTGCGCACCTTCGGCAGCTTCCGACACCGACCGCGACATTTCGTTCGTGGTAGCGGTTTGTTCCTCTACCGCGGCGGCAATTGTGGTCTGGAAGTCGTTAATCTGGGAGATGATATTGCTGATTTCATCAATGGCACTTACGGCATCAGCCACATCGGACTGGATGGTTTCAATCCGCTTGGAAATCTCCTCCGTAGCGGTTCCCGTCTCCGCAGCCAGGTCCTTCACTTCCCCAGCGACCACGGCGAAGCCCTTGCCGGCTTCTCCAGCGCGAGCCGCCTCAATGGTAGCGTTCAAGGCCAAAAGGTTAGTTTGCTCCGCAATGGAAGTAATGGACTTAATGACTTCCCCAATTTCCTGAGAAGAAGTCCCGAGGCGAGACACGACTTCGTTAGTCCGCGCGGCTGCCTCGGTGGCCTGCTGAGAAACACGGGCCGCCTCGTTGGCGTTGGAAGAAATCTCGCGAATGGAGGCACCCATCTCTTCAGCGCCGGCAGCCACCGAGTCAATCGAGTTCGAGACCTGCTCCGCGGCGGCGGCAACCGTGATGGATTGTTCTGCCGAAGCACTCGCAGCCTCGGTAACATCAGCGGACTGCTTAGACACTTGCTCGGCTTGTCCCACTACTCCCGCAGCCGCTTCATCGGCGGCGCTGATGAGGTGACGCAATGATTCTTTTGCCCGCTGGAGCTCTACTGTGGCTGCGCCCAGCTCGTCGCTGCTCAAGATCTTGTCCTCTTGGGTCAAGTCCCCTTCCGCCACAATCTGCAACGCATTTTGAATATTCTTGACGCTCTTTTCGATTCGTCCCGCAAAGACGAAAGCAATGATCAATCCCAGCGCGAAAACTAAGACGGTAACCACGATGCAGATTATGATAATCGTCATACCTTGAGCTGCAATTTCAGCATTTTTAGCTTTAATCATGTCGTTGAATTCGACGCGAATTTGTTCGTAATCCGCAACGAAGTTTTTAATCAAAGTTCTGGAACCAGTCGGGGAAGTATCCCACAGCATATTGGAATAAGCGGTCATGTCATTCGGATTAGCCGCCGGAATCATGGTATTCATCACATGATCCATCCACTTGTCATAGTCTTCTTTGTACTTGTTCCAGGTAGGAAGCTGCTGGGGCACCCCGCGAGCTTCAGCCTCTTCGATGAGTTTGACGCGATCTGCCCTGGCCTGTTCCAACTGACCCACCAAATTGTCAAGGGTTTCCTGGTCATGCACGGTTCCCACCATGGAGAAGAGAATTCTCGCCCACTCTTGGGAGAAACGCAATTTGTCCTCAAAATCGGTCCCACGCAAGGTGGTTTCCGTCAGTGCCGTGGAATTGGCTCGATATGAGCTAATCCCGATGGTAGCGGCGGACGAAACTATAATAGCACCCAATGCCACCAAAACAATTGTTGCTATAATCTTGATTCGCAAACCCAATCCGGGGCGAAACTGCTGTCCATCAGCTAGGGCAACTTTCTCTTTTTCCGACATGACTCAGCTTCCTTTCTTGAATTAGTACAGTCAGTCGAAAAATAATTTACACCTTACAGCCTGGATAAATACCGTAAATACAGATAGCTCTATATGTTAAGACATACATATCTGCCTATTTTAATTCCAGGAGAAAGCCTTGATCCAAATACCATCGCAGTGGCCGATCGAGGACTACAATTGCCCCTCCACCTGGGTTGCCGTTAGTCTCAGCGGTGAGTCCTTCCAACACCGCCATCGGCAGGGGCGCTCGCACTTCAAAAACTCGGTAAGGTTTGGCTTGGTCAAGTTTCATTCCCCGCGCTGCGAGCGGCGTTCCGAGGGCAAACAAAAACTGAGCCTTGTCATCATCAAAGCAGTCGAGCAAATCCCCGGTGTGGAGCTCATTCGATCCTGGCTTTCCACCGCGAGAAATTGTCCGCGCGTCAATCCCGATTCCGGTTTTCTGGCCCCGCTGGGGTGCATCCGCGGGCAGCTCCCCCACCGGAAGAACTTCTGTACAAAGTCGATATACGAGGTCAACCGCTTCTTCGAGGGAATCAACCATATCGTAGATTGCAAATTCGCTGCCTCGTTGAGAGCCGACTACATACTCTTCGTCTCCCCACGGCGCCACCACCCACGGATCTTCGGGAGCAAGTGGCAGCTCGGGGTCGCGCGGGTCAAAGCCGCGCACCACGTCCGCAGACGTCATTCCTTTAGCAGCCACTAGTTCATCAAAATAAGTTCGGTAGGCCACCGCTGTGGCTTGGTTCTTTCCGGCCTCATCGTGAGGAACGTCCCACAGGCGGTCTCCCTTGGAGGAATGTTTACCAGCCCGTTTTTCAGCACGATCCTCCCAAATTAGCTTCGCCAGTTTGGCAATCTCCTCGTGGCGGTCATCGCGCAGCTGCGCCACAACCTTCAGCGGGGTTGCGTCATTGGCCAAGGCGGCTCTTTGCACCCGCGAATCCCCATCATGAGCCAGTTTCGCGAGAATACTCGGCGGGGTTCGTTCTTGGGTAGCCACCAGGTAGCGCGCCCGCCACGGCGCGGCTAAGGCGACGGTTTCCAAAACAGAGTCGGGAATCGTCGCGGATTGAGTGACAAATTCGGCCAGATCCGGGCGTTTCCGGATAATTTCTTCCCACACGAAAGTCGGCGCGATATCGGTGGTGGCGCGGAGAAAATCGTCTTCATTCTCCGAAGCAATCAAATCGGCGAATTCTTGCACCGAACCAATCACGAGCGCCTCCTTTCCGAAACTCGACCTGTTATTTAGTTTAGTGCACCAGGGGAAATTTTGGCTCTGCTACGCTGAGTGAGTTGCCGGTCAAACCCTAAAAACGCGAAACGGCGAGTTCAGCAACTTGCTCAAACTCGCCGTTTCGAGATTCCTCGCCTAAGACCTAAGTCTCAGGCAGGGCTATAGACCAACCCCTACTCATATTTGAACTGGTTGATCTTCCCCGTCAGCGCCTCGGCCTTAGTCTTCAACTCGGTTGCTGTAGCACCCAGCATCTTGAGCGGCTCAATTGCTCCCGCAGAACTTTCCGCATAGGTGGTTATATTTGCTGCTACGTTTGCGGAACCCGCTGCTGCTTCCGAGACGGAACGCGACATTTCTTGAGTTGTCGCAGTTTGTTCCTCCACAGCGGCAGCGATAGTGGTCTGGAAATCATTAATCTGGGAAATGATTTCACTAATCCGCTTCATCGCCGCGATAGCACCCTCGGTGTCTTCCTGAATTTTCGCAATCTTCACCGTGATTTCTTCAGTTGCTTTCGCGGTTTCCGAGGCCAGATCCTTCACCTCGCCGGCCACAACCGCGAAGCCTTTACCGGCATCTCCCGCGCGAGCGGCCTCGATGGTGGCGTTAAGAGCCAACAGATTCGTTTGTTCAGCAATGCCGGTAATCGTATGGACAACTTCATCAATTGCTTTCGAGGACTTTCCGAGTTTATCCACCGTTTCTGTCGTGGAAGCAGCCACGGCGGTAGCCTCTTGGGAAACTCGAGCCGCCTCGTTGGCGTTTGACGAGATTTCCCGAATGGATGCACCCATTTGTTCAGAACCTGCCGCTATAGTCTGAATACTTTGAGAAACTTGCTCCGCGGCTCCCGCTACGACTGCAGCTTGTTCCGTCGCTTCTCTCGCCAAACCTTCCGTGTCCGCAGTCAACTCCGTCACCTCAGCAGATTGGCTACTGACGTTTTGGGATGCTTCAGCCGACGCTCTGAAAGCTTCTCGCAGGGTCGCACCTGTCAGATTCATAGCTCTAGACATATCCCCGACTTCATCGTTTGACAGCACTTCCGCGTCATGAGTCAAATCACCTTGTGATAAGGCTCTCACAGAATCCTCCACCGAGGTCACAGACCTCACAATACTGCGTCGGATTCGTCCCATCAGGACGACAGCGATTCCTCCTTGCACCAAGATGGCAATAACCTGGATAATAATGTTTCGGATGATGGCGGCATCCAAGGTGCTTTTCGCTTCCTCCCGAGCGGCGAGCAAAGACGGTTTGAATTCGTCCAACTTCGCAACAAGAGCGCTAATTTCTTTAGTCAGAACGTTGTTCAAAGTGTCGGAGTTGGAGCCTTTCGAAGAGTTTAACTCTGTATTGGAGGTCTCGATGAGTTCTCCCAGTTTCTCAGTCGAAGCCATAAGATCATCAAGCATTGCTTGGTCGTCAGGATTGGTAGTGAAAGAACCCACCAGCTGAAGAGATTCTTCTATCAATTTGAGATTCTCGTCGCGGAGCTGCGCATAATTATCGTTAGCTTGCCCCATTAAAACTGACTGCGCATACGCATACTGGTACTTTCCGACCTGGTAGGTTTCAGATTCGATGACTGACATTCTTTCTACTGAGGTGGCAGCATTCAGAAAGCTATTAACCTGGGAAAAAATGATTCGACCCGATAGGATCATCAGCACGGATAAAGACACGACGCCAATAATTATTGGCAAAGAACCTAGTAGCATACGTTTTAGTAGGGTGGTGCGACGATGTTCTTTGGCAGGTTTTTGAGTAGTGCTGTTTTCAGTCTTGTTCAATGTTTTTCTTCCGTCAGTCATGGTCTTACCCCTTAGTATGTGAACTCGCCAAGCTGGCTATTGAGGTGGTTAGTCTGGGCGGTGAGCCCAGAAGCGCGTTCCACGGCGTCACGTAGGTTGTCAGAAGCCTTGGTTGTATTATCTGCGATTTCGCTGATGTTGGCGGCGATTTCGGTGGATCCTTGGGAGGCTTCCTGGACCGATTTGCTCATCTCGTTAGTCGTCGCGGTTTGTTCTTCTACCGCGGCCGCAATGGTGGACTGGAAGTCGTTGATCTGGGAGATGATGTCACTAATCTGGCTGATTGCCTCCACAGCATGACCGGTGTCGGCTTGAATCTGTTGGATTTGTTCGGCAACTTTCGAAGTCGCACTTTGGGTTTCTGCCGCAAGATCCTTCACTTCGGAGGCAACCACGGCGAAGCCTTTACCGGCATCTCCGGCGCGGGCCGCTTCGATAGTCGCATTCAAGGCCAACAGGTTGGTCTGTTCTGCCACCGCGGTAATCGTCTCGATAACTTCTCCGATTTCCTGAGAGGATTCACCAAGTTTAACCACGGTTTCATTTGTCCGCTGCGCCACTTCCGTGGCTTCAGCAGCGACCCGAGCCGCCTCGTTGGCATTCGAGGCGATTTCGCGGATGGAGGCTCCCATTTCTTCAGCTCCAGCGGCGACAGTAGCGATATTGGAAGAGACTTGTTCTGCGGCGGCAGCCACGGACTGAGCCATATCCCCTGCGTTAGTGATCTCGTCTACAATCATCTGGCCATCTTGGGACATTTTAGCTGTGGTAGCATTCACTTCTTGGGCTGTAGCGGCTACTTCGCTGAAAACAGAACTCAGGCTCGTGGAGGCATGTCTGAGTTTGTCTGCTAGTCGACCAACTTCGTCGTTAGTATAGCGTTTTGGAGTGGGAGTCAAATCTTTTTCACTAAACCGGTGAAGAGCTTGGGAAGACTCTCCTGCAGCGCGAGAAACCCCTTTCGAGAATGTCACATACAGAACTAACAAGATGGCTATAAACAAGCTGGTAAACACCACAAGGAAGGCATAAACCATAGGTTCAATAGCTCTCGTTTGGGAAGTCATCGCTTCATTTTGCTTACGCAAATCCGTGCGTATATCCAGCACTGCTTCGTTGATTTTTTTGGAAGTGGCATTAATCTGTTCTTCGTTAGCAAGCGCAGCCTCGTAAAGACCAGTGGGGGAAGCAGCGGATGCCGAAGAAACTTCATCACTAAGGGTCTGAAGTTCGCTGAAGGCAGCTTTAACCTCCTCCAGTTTCACTAGTTGATTTTGGTTCATAGCGCTGGTGTCAAGATTTTGGAGCTTTTCCTTGAAAACGGCCATTGCCTTGGTGTACTTTTCGAATATTGCCGGAGTTGAAGGATCTTGACGATGCACTGCATAGAGACCGCCAGTCTTCAAATAACCGACTTGTTGCCAGTCGCGTTCCAAGGTGGTGATGGAATCTGAGGTTCCAGCGGATGCCAGTTTTTGATCGGTGTATCCGCTTGTAACAGCAACACTTCCCCAAAAAACTGACGTAATTATGACCAGCGCCAGGACAGAGGACAAATTAATTAGAAGAATCTTCTTCGCTAGGGGAAATTTTTTGTCTGCTTTTGCAGTTGTCACCTCTGCGGGTGCCGTTTTCTCTGCCATAGCCCACTTCCTTTGTTATCGCTTGCTACCCTGAGCCTTTCGAAACCCGAGGGGGTCGAGTGACCCCGATGGCAGTTCCACTCGAGTCTAAGGCCCTGAACAGTAGCTATACGTGTGCATGTTATCCCTAGAGATTATCGGCATTTCCCCCGCAATTGTCTGGGACTTTAGTCCTGATTTTTGGAAGGATTGTCTGGCAAATTTGCTTGTGATTGGTATTTCAACAAAATGTTACAGAAATTAGGCTACCGGTCGCACCCCGAGTTTCATGAGCCCCCACGTCACGGATTCCACCATCGCCTCCCAGGAGGCCTCAATGATGTCCTCCCCGACCCCGACCGTAGTCCACTCGCGCTCCCCGTTCGTCGTGGTGATTAAGACGCGGGTGACCGCGTCCGTTCCGGAAGTTGTGTCGAGAATCCGGACCTTGTAGTCAGTCAGTTGGAAGTCTGCCAGCGCCGGATACACATCCATCAGCGCCCCGCGAAGCGCATGGTCCAGGGCATTAACCGGGCCGTTACCTTCTCCGGTCACGACCCTACGTCCCGCGGCGGTGTGGAGTTTCACGGTGGCTTCTGCCAGGGCTTGGCCCTTGCTGGTTTCGCAAGTCCCTCCCGCTTGAACCAGGGTTCGCCAGGTTTCGACTTCGAAATAACTCGGCAGGTCCCCACCTTGGGAACGCACCAGCAACTCGAAAGAAGCATCAGCCGCGTCGAAAACATAGCCGTGGGCTTCTTTCTCTTTCACTGCTTCCACGACCCGTCCCGTGAGGAACGGCGTGCCGGAAAGGTCGATTCCCATCTCTTTGGCCTTCAATTCCACACTCGCGCGACCGGCCATCTCGGAGACGAGCATCCGGATGTCGTTGCCTACAATGCTTGGGTCAATGTGCTGGTAGAGGTTCGGGTCGACGCGAATCGCCGAGGCGTGCAAACCCGCCTTGTGAGCAAAGGAGGAGTCGCCGACATAGGGCAGGCGCCGGCTCGGCTTCAAATTCGTGATCTCCGCGACGCGGTGGGACGTGCGGGTGAGCTCCGCCAGACCGTTTTCACCAAGGAGGGATTTCCGTCCGAGCTTAATCTCGATATTCCCAATCAGGGTCAGCAAGTCGGCGTTACCGGTTCTTTCGCCATATCCATTGACACACCCTTGCACCTGGACGGCACCGGCCCGGACCGCGGCAAGCGCGTTTGCGACCGCGCAACCCGTGTCATTGTGGGTGTGGATCCCGATTTTGAGACCTTTTAACCCGGCCTCGTCAAGGAAAGCGCGGGCTTCCAAGACGCGTTCATGGATGGAGTGCGGGAGGCTGCCGCCGTTCGTGTCGCAAAGAACCACGGTTTCGGCTCCGGCCTCGCCCGCGGCTTTCAAGACTTCGAGGCCATATTTCGGGTCAAAGTTGATGCCGTCAAAGTAGTGTTCCGGATCGAGGAAGACGCGCCGTCCTTGTTTCGTGAGGAACTCCACCGTGTCGCTAACCATCTGGAGGTTTTCTTCCGCGGTAGTTTTGAGTGCCTGCTCCACGTGGCGCAGGTCTGACTTCGCCACAAGGGTCACGACGGGAGCCCCCGAATCCAAAAGCGCTTTGACCTGGGGGTCCGCGTCTGCTTTCGTCCCGACCTTGCGGGTGGACCCGAAAGCCGCCAAGGTGGCGTTCTTCAAGCTGAGCTGGGTTTGAGCCATCGCAAAAAACTCCGTGTCTTTCGGGATAGCGCCCGGCCAGCCGCCTTCGATGAACCAAACCCCGAGGTCATCAAGGGCCCCCGCAATCTGGAGCTTGTCCTTAATGGACAGGGAAATTCCCTCCATTTGGGCCCCGTCGCGCAGGGTCGTGTCGTAGATTTCCACCGGATTATCAAGCGTGTTTGCCATGTCCCTATATTACGTGGAATTTCACCAGTCGCTAAAACCCAGCAGCTTTCTGACGCGTGAACCCGCGGGTAGCGCGACGCTGTGTTTTACTTAGGCAGCAGCAGATTTCACTTGCCGCGCCTTGACGAGGTCCTTCGCTGCAATCCCGAGAACGAAGACGATGCAGAGCACACCGAAGAGTTTCGCCACTAGGCCCTCAGCAATGAACAGGAGGCACATGGCGAGAAGAATCGGAAGCAGATGTTCGAGAGATTTCAAGATGTAACCTCCGAAACTCGGCATCTTGACTCCGCGGGAATCCGCCACCGATTTCACCATGAAGTTCGGCCCGTTGCCGATATAGGTCATGGCCCCGCAGAAAACTGACCCGAGAGAGATGGCCACCAGGTACGGTTCGGGAACCCCCGCCACGACCGGCGCGCCCGGAATTTCCAAGGTGCGCGCCATCTCGAAGAACGTCAGGTAGGTCGGGGTGTTGTCGAGGACAGAGGAAAGCGAACCGGAGAACGCGAAGAACGTCACGCGGTTTAGTGGCAGATGCGGGGCGACTTGGGCGAGGTAGCGCAGCGCCGGCATCATGGTTAAGAAGATCCCGATAAAGAGCGCGGCGACCTCGATAATCGGCCCCCACTCGAACTCGTTGTCCCCGAAACGCACTGATTTCTTGGTCAGAGCATAGGACGCTCCCGCGGCGGCGAGCATGAGGATTTCTCTTAGCGGCACGAAGTCGAGACCGCTGGCCGCGCCTTGTTCAATGGCCGCGAGATCGATGGAAGGCGCTGCGGCCACAGCCGCGACGATGACCGCGAGCCACAGAAAGTTCAGCCCTCCACGGACGGAAAGCGGCTGACGCTCGGTTTCGTCGGCAACAATGGCTTTTTTCGGCTCCATGGCGTAGAACTTCGTGTCGATAGCCCAGAAACTCAACAACAAGAGTCCGTTGACAAACAACCATTCTTTCCACAGCCCGAAAGTCCAAACGAAGGGTACCCCGTTCAAGAAACCTAGGAACAGCGGCGGGTCACCGAGAGGGGTCAGTAGTCCGCCACAGTTTGCCACGATGAAAATCAGGAACAACACCGTATGCGCCTTGTGAGTGCGCTCCTTGTTGGTGTTCAAAACCGGTCGGATTAAGAGCATCGCTGCACCGGTCGTACCGACAAAGGAGGCGAGAACCGAGCCGACACCGAGGAAAATCGTATTGTTGCGCGGGGTGGCGCGAATATCGCCAGCAAGGAAGATACCACCCGAGACCACAAAGAGCGAGAACAACAGGATGATGAACTGGACGTATTCCCACATTTTTTCAATGACAAAACCGCCTTCGCCACCGGCTACAAGCCAGATAGCGACCGGAACGCCGAGAATGAGAGACCAGGCGAATTGGAAAGCGTGGCGCTCCCAATATTTCGCGGCTTTCGGCCACAGCGGGAAAATCGCGATGGCCAACAACATCAGGACGAAGGGGATAATCGACCAGGGTTGGTAGGTTATTCCGGTGGTTTCGGCGCTTCCTGGCGCATATCGCGCGGTTAGTTCCGGAAGAATTCCGCAAGAGGAAAGATTTACCAACACTTGAGACCCTCACTTCTTTCTGTTCTTGGGCGACTTTGCCCTTTATTTAGAATATGGCAAGTTCGCGCGGTTTTTCAAACCGCGCGAGGACTATATTCCGATATTGCCGCGCATAACTCTTACGATTTTTGAATTTATTGCCTTATTAGGCAATAAATTCAAAAATCGCCTGTTCTAGGCGCTACCATCGCGCCTATCTTTCCGATAACCGGTGTTATTTCACGCGGTAGCACCAGCCGTGGGTATCCTCAGCTCTCCCCCACTGGATGTCAGTGATGCGGTCGTGGATATGCTTGGTGAGCGGCCCGGTCGGGACGTCGACAACGAAGCCCTCCCCGCCGAGCTTACCGATCGGGGTGACGACCGCGGCAGTCCCGCAGGCAAAAAATTCCGAAATCTTACCGGACTTGATGTCATCAAGAAGCTCTTGCAACGCAATGCGCTCTTCACGGACGTCCACGCCTTCCTCAGCGAGCAGTTGCTTGATGGCTCCGCGGGTGCCGCCTTCGAGGATGCAGCCGGTCAAGGCGGGTGTAGCAACGTGGCCGTCTTTATAGACCACAAAGACATTCATGCCCCCGAGCTCGTCGATATAGGTGTTGGTTTCACCGTCCAAGAAACAGACCTGCTCATAGCCTTTTTCGTAAGCGATTTCCTGGGGTTGAAGCGACGCGGCGTAGTTGCCGGAAGTCTTGGCCTCGCCGGTGCCGCCGGGACCCGCGCGGTGATAGTCCTCGGAAACATAGATGCTCACCGGTGAGAAACCGCCCTGGAAGTAGGAGCCGGAAGGCGAACCAATATTGAGGTAGGTGACCTCCGCGGCCGGATGTACCCCGAGGAACGCTTCGGAAGCATACATGAAGGGACGCAAGTACAACGTCGCCCCGTCCTCAGAGGGAACCCAGCGTTCATCTTGGCGCACCAGGTCAACGCAGGAACCGACAAAGTCTTCTACCGGAAGTTCCGGCAACGCCAGACGGCGGGCCGACTGGTTGAAACGGTTCGCGTTGAAAGCCGGACGGAACAGCCACAGCGAGTTATCCGCGCGGCGGTAGGCTTTCAGGCCCTCAAAAACTTCCTGACCGTAGTGGAGGACGGAAGTTCCCGGCGTCACCGGCAGCGGCCCGTAGGGTTGCAGGGTTTTCTCTCCCCAACCGCCGTCCTTGGTCCAAATCGCGTGAGCCATGTAGTCAGAAAAATCCTTGCCAAAGGCGAGATCGCTCATGATGCGCTGGTATTCTCCGTCGCTCGCTTTGTGGTCGTGAGCTTGGGCGGCCCAGCGTCCGGCGAGTTCGTCCGCTGGCGGCAGGGGTTGTGTAGCGAGTTCTTCGAGGTTACTCATTTTGTTCTTCTTTCGAGTTGAGGGTTGCTTATAGATTAGCCGCGATCGCGTCGCCAATCTCGGAAGTCGAGCGAACGAGCGGACTTCCAGTCTCGGCGGCCTGGGCGCGAGCGGCCATGTCCTTGTCGACCGCGGCCTGCACCTTGGCGGCGAGGTCGGACTGGTCAAGGTGGTTCAGCATCAAAACTAGCGAGGAAATCGTCGCGGTCGGGTCGGCCTTACCCTGACCCGCAATATCCGGAGCGGAACCGTGAACCGGCTCGAACATGGAGGGGAAAGTCTTGTCCGGGTTGATATTGCCCGAAGCTGCGAGCCCGATACCACCGGTGATCGCACCGGCTTCGTCAGTCAAAATGTCACCAAACAAGTTATCAGTCACAATCACATCGAAGCGACTCGGGTTCGTGACCAAGAAAATCGTGGCGGCATCGACGTGGAGGTAATCCACCGAGACCTCAGGAAACTCCTTGCCCACTTCCTCGACGGTGCGCCGCCACATGTGACCGGCGTTTACCAAGACATTGTGCTTGTGTACGTAGGTGAGGTGCTTGTGCCGCGCCATCGCCTCGGCGAAAGCGTAACGGACCACGCGCTCCACCCCGAAGCGGGTGTTTACCGAAACCTCGGTCGCGATCTCGTGCGGGGTGCCTTCACGAACCACGCCGCCGTTGCCGGCATAGAGCCCTTCGGTGCCCTCGCGCACGACCACGAAGTCGATGTCGCCGGGGTTCGCCAAAGGCGTCGGGACGCCGGGGTAGTACTTGGAAGGCCGGAGGTTCACGTAGTGGTCGAAGTCAAAACGGAGTTTCAACAAGAGCCCGCGCTCGAGCACTCCGGATTGCACCGAGGGGTCGCCCACCGCACCAAGCAAAATCGCGTCGTGATGCTTCAGGGCCTCTTCGGTTTCATCGTCCAAGACCACGCCGTCGCGGTGATAGCGCGCCGCGCCGAGGTCATACTGGGTGGTTTTGAGTTCGATCCCCGCCCCGTCGAGGACCTTTTTCAAGACCTTCACGGCTTCGGGGACGACCTCGTGGCCGATGCCGTCACCCGGAATCAGCGCCAAATCAATCGTTGTCATACTTCTATCCTTACTTTATCTTTTGTTGAATCTTCAAGTATTCCGTCGGGTCTAACGCCGGTGAGTTGGGCGGAAACAATGGCGGTCATGATGAAGGCGGCGCCGATAGCCAAGCGTAAGGTCAGGATTTCCCCGCCAAACGTGACTGCGAAAAGGGTCGCGAACAGGGGCTCTGTCGCCATTATCAGCGCGGCTTCCGTGGATGACATTCGCGCTTGGGCCCAGGTCTCCAAGAAGATGGCCCCTACCGAACAGACCGTCGCCATGTAGATGAGCTCCGCCCAGACGAGACCACTTTGGGGAAGTTGAATCCCGTCAGATACCGCCGGGAAGAAAGACACCGCGCCAGTTCCCCACATTTGCAGCGTCGTGAGTGCCCCCGCGGAACGGCCCGGTGCCACCACGGAAAGACCAGCAACTTGGATTGCAAAAAATATTGCCCCTACGAAAGTCAGGAACTCGCCGGTTCCGAAACTCCATCCTTTTAATGACAAGGCAGCAAGCCCCACCCCCGCCAAGGCTACCCATAGCCAGGTAATCGGCTTGAACTGTTCCCGAAACACCACGAGAGCCACCACCGGAACTATGACGATATACATCGCGGTGATGAAACCGGATACCGAGGCATCAGTGGTGTAGAGACCGATGGTTTGCACGAGTTGGGCAATCCCGTAGAGGAGGCCCAAGCCAAAACCGAGCGCCAGGGTTTTTCGATCGGCTCTGAGGAGGTCGCGTCCCCAAATGACAGTGGCCAAAATCGCCGCCATGAAGAACCTGACGGTGAGCAAATCGGAGGCAGAGAGCTCGCTTAGCGCATCCGTGCGAATCATAAAAAAGGTCGAACCCCACATGGCGGTGACCAAGGTCAACGCCAAAATGGGGATCAACTTTTTCATCTCTCGTCCTTTATTCAAACCACCGATTACGTTCCATCTGCTCGCCTGTCGCTACGCCGTCGGGGTCAGCCCCTTCTGGCTACGCTCAAACGCAACGTTTGCACCCAACCAGGGCAACGCGGAGCGGAAGACCGGACTCGGCGCGGGACTGAGGGGTGAGCGATGTGCGATAATAAAATCGCACATCGCGAGGGGAAACCTCCCCTTTCGTCCCGCGCGAGCCGGTCGAGCGACGCGAGCCCGACAGAACGGGCTGTTGAAACACTACGCCGCTGGGGTCAGAGCCGCTGGGGTCAGACCCGCGCCGGCCACACCTAACCGCTCAGCGACTGGCATGTCCTTCGACGTAATCGGTGTCTTTGTTCGTGTTCCAGGTGAACATCTTGCGAAGCTCCCCGCCGACCTTCTCGATCTGGTGTGATTCGTGCTCGGCGCGCAGCTTCTTGAACTCCGGCGCTCCGGCAGCCTGGTCGTCCATGAAGCGCTTGGCAAAGGACCCGTCCTGAATGTCGGACAAAACTTCCTTCATGTGGGTCTTCACGTCCGGGGTAATCACGCGCGGACCGGAGACGTAATCGCCGTATTCGGCGGTGTCGGAAATCGACCAGCGCATCTTGGAAAGACCGCCCTCATTGATGAGGTCAACGATGAGCTTCAACTCGTGGCAGACCTCGAAGTAGGCAATCTCCGGCTGGTAGCCGGCCTCCACCAAAGTCTCGAAACCGTATTCAATCAGTTTCGACACGCCGCCACATAAGACGTCCTGTTCGCCAAACAGGTCGGTTTCAGTCTCTTCGGTGAAGGTTGTCTTGATGACACCGGCGCGGGTTCCGCCGATACCCTTGGCGTAAGCCTTGGTCAGTTCCCAAGCGTTACCGGAGGCATCTTGTTCCACGGCAATAACGTCAGGAACGCCCTGGCCAGCAACGAAAGTACGGCGCACCACGTGGCCGGGGCCCTTCGGGGCGACCATGCAGACGTCGTGGCCCGCACCCGGCTTGATGTAGCCGAAGCGAATGTTGAAACCGTGTGCGAAGAACAGCGCGGCATCACTCTTCAAGTTCGGCTCGATTTCAGCCTGGTAAACCGCGCCCTGCACCTGGTCAGGCAACAGAATCATGATGACGTCGGCCTCTTTGACCGCATCAGCCACGCTTTTCACGGTGAGGCCCTGCTCCTCGGCCTTCGCCCGCGAGCTCGAGCCCTCCCGCAAGCCGACCACCACGTCAACCCCGGAATCGCGCAGGTTCAGCGCGTGGGCGTGACCCTGGGAGCCGTAGCCGATAACCGCAACCTTCTTGGACTGGATGACCGAGAGATCCGCGTCATCTTCGTAATAAATTTCCGCCATGGTTTTCTCCTTTTAATAGTTGGCGACTGTCAAATTCTAGGTGAGTTTTTTCTTGCTCTCAAAAACCCATTTTCAGGACTCGCTCAAATCTGGTCGGTAATCGAACGCGAGCCGCGCCCAATCGCCACGTTACCGGACTGAACAATCTCGCGTACCCCGTAAGGCCCGAGTTCCCTCAGCAAGGCAGCGTGTTTGGACGGCGAGCCGATAGACTCGATAACCAGGGTCTCGCGGGCGACATCAACCACGTGGGCGCGGAACAGTTCCACAACCTGCAAAACCGCGGTGCGGTTCGAATCGTCGGCTGCCACCTTGATAAGCATGAGCTCGCGCTCTACCGCCCGTTCCGGCTCGAGTTCAACAATCTTCAAAACGTTCACGAGCTTGTTCAACTGCTTGGTGACCTGCTCCAAAGGAACCTCGGAAACATCGACCACAATCGTGATCCGCGAAATCTCGGGCTTTTCGGTCTCTCCCACGGCGAGCGAGGTGATGTTGAAGGCGCGCCTCGCAAACAGGGCCGCCACGCGGGTCAAAACGCCGGGTTTGTTTTCTACCAGCACGCTCAAAGTGTGTGTGTTACTCATCTCTCTTAGTCCTCCCACGTCACGACTTTGTTAGCCGTATAGAAAACTTTGTCATTAGTCTGGCCGGCGGGAACCATCGGGAAAACCATGGCGTCGGGGCTCACCAGAACCTCCACCACTACCGGCCGGTCGTTGATTTCATGAGCCTTCTTCAGACCCTCCTCCAGCTCTTCGGGCTTCGTGATCCGAATCCCCTCGGCTCCGTAGGCCTTCGCGAGCATCATGAAATCCGGAATCCCCACTCTCCCGCATTCGGAGGCGTCGCGCGCCCCGTCGTGGAGGTCAGTCTGGGAATATCTCTCGTTGTAGAACAGGGTTTGCCACTGGCGCACCATGCCGAGCGAGGAGTTGTTGATAATCATGACCTTGATGGGAATGTGCGACTGAGTGCAGGTGGCGAGCTCCTGGTTGGTCATCTGGAAGGAACCATCCCCGTCAATCAGCCACACTTCCCGGTCGGGGTTGGCCACTTTCGCGCCCATCGCGGCCGGCACTCCGAAGCCCATCGTGCCGAGTCCACAAGAGGAAATATAGGTTCGAGGATGACGGTAGGTGATGAACTGGGAAGCCCACATTTGGTGCTGGCCGACGCCGGTGACATAGATGGTGTCCTCGTCAGCAATGTCCCCCAGCACCTTGATGGCCTTTTGCGGGGTGACGAGACCGTCTTGTACGTCATCAAAATACAGCGGGTATTTATCCTTGAGCTTTGTGAGGCTCGCAATCCACGGGGACAAATCCGGTTTCCCGTACTGTTTGTAGGCTCCGGGGAGTTCGCGCAACAGCGCACCGAGAACCTCTTTCAAGTCCCCCACAATCGGGACGTCCGCTTCGCGAATCTTCCCGATTTCAGCGGCATCAATATCGACGTGGATGACTTTCGCGTGAGAGGCGAAGGTCGAGGTGTCTCCGGTGACGCGGTCATCAAAGCGGGTGCCGAGTGCCACCAAGAGGTCGGCTTGTTGCATCGACAGTACCGCGGAAACCGAACCATGCATCCCCGGCATTCCCATGTGTTTCGGGTCCTCATCGGGATAAGCGCCGCGGGCGGTCAAGGTGGTGACCACCGCCGCGCCGGTCATTTCCGCGAGTTGGGCGAGCTCATCGGTAGCATTTGCCGAAAATATCCCACCGCCCACATAGAGCACCGGACGGCGCGCGGCCGCAATCTCTGCCGCTGCCGCGGAAATCTGTTGACGAGAGGGCTTGCCGGGAACCTTGTAGCCGGGAAGGTTGAGTTTTGGCGGCCAGTTGAAAGTCATCTTGCCGACTTGAGCCGTTTTCGACACATCCACCAGAACCGGCCCGGGGCGTCCAGTAGAGGCAATATGGAAGGCTTCAGCAATTTTCTCGGGAACCTCCTGGGGATCCATCACCAAGAAACCGTGCTTGGTTAGCGGCATGGAGGCCCCCACGATGTCGGACTCTTGGAAGGCGTCCGTGCCGATGGATTCCTTCCCGACCTGGCCGGTAATGGCCACCAGAGGCACCGAGTCCATCATCGCATCGGCGAGTCCCGTCAGCAGGTTCGTCGCCGCTGGTCCGGAGGTCACCAAAGCGACTCCGACTTTACCGGTTGATTTCGCGTAGCCCTCCGCGGCGTGGGCGGCTCCCTGCTCGTGGCGGGTGAGGATAAAGTTCAACTTTTTAGAGTCGTACAGCGGGTCAAAGGTCGAGAGGATGGCACCGCCGGGGATGCCAAACACATCGACCACCCCGAGTTCTTCGAGTGTTCGGATGACGGCTTGGGCGCCCGTCATGACTTCCCCGCTTTCCGGGTTCTCCGTAAAGTTGCTTCCCGGGGCTGCGGCTCCGGGGGTTTTTTGATGGTTCGCACTCATGGGGTTAACTGTAACGACCTCCATGGAGGAACCCAAAAAAAAATCGAAAAATCTCACATAGTGGATAACGAGCCATTATTTGAGACGCTATAGCTGTCATAATAGTGAGCCACCGGGGTCATAAGTCCTTATTTAAAACCCCTCCAAGAGGGTTAACTAGTTACATGATGTTTAGACGACTACGTAGCATTGAAACGACTTTCAACTCCATAAATCGCAGAATCCAAGGCACGCTGAACGTCCTTTTCCCTCACGAAAAAGACCAAGCATTCGCACCCACTCCCTACACTGCCGACCCGATTCTAGGTTTAGACTCTGAACGCCTGGTGGAATACGAGCGCGTCCGGATCCAGCTCACTGAGCAGTCTAAAGTCCTCATGAGGCTCGGCCACGTTTTACAGACCTGCGGCGCTTCGGCCTATCGGATTAAAGTATCCATGGCTCGGCTTGCTGCCGCTATGGGTGCTGAAGAGCATCACGTTTTAGTAACCTTTGGCGAAATCAGTTCCACAGTCTATCTTCGGCCTTTCTCCCGCACCGAAATCTCTGAGCAACGCATTTTTGGGACTAACGCCGCCAAACTTGACCGCCTACGCTCTTTCACGCAGAACCTAGAACCGGGGACTACACCGCAAGAGGCAAATCGAATCCTGGATCGAATTGATGCCTATCCCCCTGAATACGGATCCCTCGAAAATATATTAGCATCCGGAATCGCTTGTGCTTGCTTCTGTTTCCTCAACCGTGGAGGTCTGGCCGAATGTCTCATTGCCGGCTTCGCCGCAGCCTCTGGTCAATTATTACGCCGCGTCATGCTGCACCGTCAGATGAACCATTTCGGGGTCTGGCTTGCAGCCGGATTCGTTGGCGCCACTGTCTACGTAGGACTCGCAACAGCACTAAACCACTTTTTACTTCTATTCATGAATAGTTACGAAATTATCGCTTTGCCGCCTTGGATCTCCGGAGATACCATCGGTTTTCGCGCTGGAATCGTTTCCGCAGTTTTATTCCTGGTTCCGGGTTTTCCTCTCATAACTTCCATGCTGGATTTACTGCGAATGGATCTCTCTGCGGGAATATCCAGGATGGTTTACACCGTAATGCTGGTCATATCCGCTGGTGCGGCGGTTTGGCTGGTTTCTCTGGCATTTAACTGGACAGTAGATCCCCCAAACGTTCCTCCTCTGGAGGGTAAATGGCTTTACCTCATGCGCACATTGTGTTCTTTCGTCGCCTCTGCAGGTTTCGCCATGCTGTTTAATTCCACCAGACCACTATGTTTTTATGCGGGTCTGATTTGCGCAGTATTCAACCCTCTTCGGTTTCTGCTGGTGGAAAACGGCATGGACTGGCAGTTTGCTGTCGGCCTAGAGGCTCTGGCAATTGGTTTGGCAGCAGATTTAGTGTCTCGTTTGTCAAACTTCACGTACTCCCGGGTGTCTCTTTCCGTGCCCGCCGCTGTCTTGATGATTCCTGGGGTGCCACTCTACGCTGCTTTAACTCACTTGAACCAAGGTGATTTTACCAAAGCGACTTCCTCCCTGATAGAGGTCTCTGTAGTGATACTCGCAATCGGAATTGGCCTGTCCGCGGCCAGAATGCTCACCGACCGGAACTGGCTGGAAAATCGAGACTTGGTAGAAACTCACCCTGCTTTGAAAGACAATGACGAGTCTGACTTCACCATGCGATAAAACCGCTAGACTATTAGTGACTCTTGGCAGCAAATCGCCGCCGGTTCAGGAGGACAACAGAGTTACAGGAGGATGCTTTTGTTTGCATATTTTGCGGTACAGCCCGTTGTGCTTCTCGTAGTTTTGCTCGGAATTGGGATGGCAATTGGCCACATCAAAATTAAAGGTGTCTCTTTAGGTGCCGCCGCTGTGCTCTTCCTAGCAATCGCGATTTCAGCTTGGGGAAAATCCCAAGGATATGAGCTTTCTATCCCAAAAGAAATCGCCGTGCTGGGACTGTCCCTGTTCGCTTTTTCAATCGGTTGCAGCTCCGGCACTAGCTTCTTCGCCACCATGCGAACCGCCTGGAAATCAATTCTAGTCCTAGTAGCGGCTTATATAGCGGTTAGCGCTCTGGCAGTAGGGTTAGGCTCCTTGCTTGGAATGTCGATAAGTCAAATCGGCGGCACACTGGCCGGAGCGCTCACAAACACACCTATGCTCGAAGCCGTCGGAGAAAAATCAGGAGATTCGGTCGCCGCTACTGTAGGCTATTCCATTTCCTATCTCTACGGCGTTCTTGGCATGTTGCTTTTCTCCATCTTCGCTCTAAAGAGCGGGAAAAACGACAAAGATGCCCCCTCTCCATTAGTGTCAAAAACCATTCGGGTGGAAACAGATTCCCGCCCACGCCTGGGAGATATTTACGAACGGTTTAACGAGAAGCTGGCTTTTTCCCGTCTACGCCGTGGCGAAACCGGACCCATCACCCGACCCAATATGTCAGATACTCTCAACAAGGGGGATCTTTTGACTATCGTGGGGGAAGCCATTTCCGTTCAGACTATCATTAACGACCTCGGTCATTCTTCTTCCCACTCTTTGCAAACTGATCGTACCTATCTTGACTACCGACGCATTACGCTTTCCGATGTCTCTAAAGCGGGTAAAACCATCTCCGAGCTTAATATGGGAGATCGTTTCGGAGCAACCGTATCGCGGGTTCGTCGCGGGGACGTGGACATGGTGGCGTATCCCGATTTGGTTTTACAGCTTGGCGACCGTCTACGGGTAGTTTCCCCCATCTCGAACATAACCGAAGTCACAAAATATCTTGGCGATTCCACCCGCGGTCTGACTTCTCTAAATCCAGTAGCTCTCGGGATTGGCATGACCTTAGGGTTCCTCGTTGGCCAGATTCCAATTCCGAACCCTGCTGGGGGGACTTTCAGCGTCGGTTACGCCGCAGGAATTCTCATTGTGGGTTTGATCATGGGACGAATTGGACGAATCGGACCATTTGTCACCACCTTGCCCTACACGACCGGCCAGGTTATCGGGGAAATCGGCCTGCTGCTCTTCTTAGCGCAAGCAGGAGTTAATGCTGGAGGCTCCATCCAAACCGCTTTCACTGGAGGAGACTGGTGGAAGATCCTTCTTCTCGGCATTGTCATCACGACCGTATTCGGATTGCTTCTCTTTATTACCATGCGTTTCGTGACCAAGATGGGCGGAACGAAACTAGCCGGATTCTTGGGAGGAGCCCAAACTCAGCCCGCGGTTCTCGGTTTCGCTAATGACCAGACCAATAATGATCCCCGTGTATCCCTCGGCTACGCAATGGCGTATCCGGTCGCAATGATCACGAAGATTCTTTGTGGAACCTTCGTCGGGATCCTCTAAATATCCGCTTGTCAGCGGACGGCTTACTCAAAAAGTGGATCAGTGAAACACGCCCTCAGCGTTCACATGATAGGCGGGTTCAAAGTGGCGAAATTCAGGACAATGCTGTCTTGACCCCAGGGTTTGAAGACTTCCTTCAAAGTCCCGTCATCCATCATCTTTTGCAGACCGGCCTGTACCGCTTTAGCGAGCGCTTCGTTGTTTTTCGCAGTGATCACTCCTTGCGGAGCAACCCCAAGAATCTCGCCTACTGTAGAGAATTGTTCGTTGTTCACTTCCTCGTATTTCATGATGGGGCTTTCCCCAATTACAGCATCTAAGCTACCATCGACAACCTGTGCTACCAGTTTGTCCTGATCCGCATCAGTCACAATCGTCAGCGGTTGTTTACCGTCGGTGACGCAGGCATCGCTAGAGGTCTGGAGCATTTCTGCTTGAGAGGTGCCAGCCTGGGCTCCCACCTTGAAGCCACAGGGGTTCGCGTAGTCGAATTGTTTCGGATTACCCCTTTTGGCTCCATAGACATAACCGGCGTTCGCGTAAGAAACCATGTTAGTGCTCCTCATGCGTTCTTTAGTCAGGGTCATAGCAGACACAACCATATCGTAGGTTCCAGCATTAACCTCGGGAAGGAGGGCATCAAAGTCATCTTCTTGTATAATCTCCAGTTGCTTCACTCCCATGACCCTCGCCAAAGCGTTTAAAGCATCCACCTCGTAGCCTACAGGTTTGTTGTTTTCATCAAAGAACTCCGCTGGAGTATAGGGAATATTCATTCCCACCTTCAGCGTGTCCTTATTCTCGGCAGGAACCATTGCCGCCACGGTGGGGTCAGCTTTCAGCTTCGAAATGTCATAGGAAACCACTGTGCCAGTCTTAGATCCTCCCCCGCAAGCCGTTAGTGACACCGCCAGACACGTTGCTAGCCCCAGGTAGAGCAGTTTCGATTTCTTTAAGAAAGCCTTCGAGTTCGAGGGATTGTTGACCAGTTTCTTCATGATTTACACCGCCCTTAACTTATTGATGGTACTTGCCGACTAGTTCGTGAAGACTCTCCGAAGAAGCCGCCACTGCTTGACTTGACTCCAAGGTGGCTCGGGAGGCTTGCGCAGATTTCTCCGCCGTTTGAGAAACAGTCTCGATGGAGCCGACGATTTCTTGGGTCGTGGTCGCGGCCCCGCGCACCACCCCAAACATCTCGTTTGTGGTAGCGGTTTGTTCTTCCACCGCCGAGGCTATGGTTGCCTGAGAGTCATTAATCCGCTGGATAATCTCCGAGATTTGCGCCACAGCTTCAGCGGCCTTAGCGGAGTCCTCCTGAATGGAGGCCACCCGCTCGGAGATATCCGCAGTGGCTTGTCCCGTTTGGGAGGCAAGATCCTTCACTTCACCGGCTACAACGGCAAAGCCTTTACCAGCGTCTCCCGCGCGGGCCGCTTCAATGGTCGCATTCAACGCCAAAAGATTGGTCTGTTCCGCAATGGAGGTGATGGATTGGGTGATTTCCCCAATGCCGGCAGAAGACTCGCTCAAGGTGTCAATCACCTTAGTCGCGGAGGCCACCGATTCTACTGCCTCGTGAGCCACCTCGGAGGCTGAAGTGGCGGACTCGGAAATTTGGCGAATCGCTGTCTGCATCTGTTCCATGGCCGCGCTCAAAGTATCCATGTTGGTAGCGAGCTCCCCGGCTTGCCTAGCCGCTTGTGCCGCACGTTCACGCGTATCTTCGGCGGTCTTATCGAGTTCGGTTGAGGTGGTATTCAACGAACCAGCATTGTCGTTCAAGTCACCGGCAGTGCTACCGACCGAGTCAATCAGGCTCGCCACCCGCGCGTTTTGAGAATTCAGAGCCTGAGCCAGTTCGCGCATCTCCGGAACCCCACGATCTTCACGCAGACGGAACCCAAGATCGTAGGCGTCGTGTTCGCGAAGAGCCAAGGTGTGTCCGGAAAGAGGCCTATTTACCGTCCGCAACACAATAATGAGGAAGACAATTACTTCCACCGCCAACAGGAATGACAGACCAATCAGGGCAAAGACGGCGATTTTTTGTATGGTGGTAGCACGCGCGATCTGGTTGTTGCCGCTGGCGGTATTGGATTCTGCCAAGGTCAAAGAATTTATGGGGGATTCCACCGATTTCGTTGCATTCATATAGGTTTGACCGAAGACAATATTTCTAGCCGCCGCGCCCGCCACTTCTGGGGTCATCGCCTGTTCTTCCGCAGTGAAAGCATAGTTTTGCAAATCTAAGGGAAGTAGTGCCCGATCTTCACCGCGGGAGAGCGCTGCTAAAGCCATTGCGTGGATTTCCATTTCGGTGGTTCCCTCGGCGCTTTCTTTCATCGCCGCCACCAGATCGTTTTGTTCCTTAGTGCCGCCGTGCTCCTTGATAAGTTTCTCTCCAAAGTCCCGATTTCTCACCACGTAGAGTTCATTGAAATAATTACTCAAGGATTCAGTCAAACCGGAAACCACATAAACCCGAGCATTGCCTGTCAGGGTAGTATTCGCGGTCTTAAGCGCATTGATAGCAGTCTGGCGCTGCGCGGCTTCTGATTGAGCTTGACTGACTTGGTTAGTGGCAATGATAGAGCTCAGTTGAGCCGCTAGACTCAGCACGACCAAGACAATAACCGCCGCCATGGTCATCTTCACCATAGAAGAAAATCTCATATTTCTCCCCCTTTTCCGGCAGTAGCAGATTACCTGGTGTAGAAATCTCTGCCAGATAGATAATCATTACTAGTATAATTCAACAAAGCCTTAATCATTGTGATTTCAGGTTGTACCCAGGTTCGGATCCTCAATCGCTAACGCGGGAACAGAAAACGGTTTATTCATGTCATTTCCGCAAGAATTATTTTAGCATTCGCGGGCATACCCATAGATACACGGTTTGTCGATAGGTACGGCCTAAAATGATTCCATTCAACAAACTTGGCTGCCGTCACTGTTTGCTCAACAAATCCAGTATCATGACACTAAACTCGCAAAGCGGCTTAGGGGATACTGAATACATGGAAGCATTATTAAGCGGGCAAGGACTCGTGCGAAATTTTGGGGCTTTCCGAGCGGTTGATGGCATCGATATTCATTTGCGTCCCGGCACCATCACCGGCCTGATCGGACCCAATGGCGCTGGCAAAACCACTTTGATGCTGATGCTCTCAGGGATGCTGGCTCCAGATGCTGGCACCGTCTCCGTGGCCGGGCTGGACATTGGGACTAAAGCCCGCGAAGCGCGCTCCCTGATTGGTTGGCTCCCCGATACCTTCGGTTCTTGGGGCGAGTTACGCGTCGAGGAAATCATGACTTATTTCGGGCAGCTTTACGGGCTCGACAAGGCGACGGCAAAACAGCGTTCGGCCGAGCTGTTGGAGCAGGTACACCTCGAAGATATGTCGGATCGTTTCGCCCACGTGTTGTCCCGCGGCCAAAAACAGCGTCTCGGGGTGGCGAGAACCTTACTGAACCACCCCCGTGTGCTGCTGCTTGACGAACCCGCCGCGGGAATGGATCCGCGTTCTCGCATC
Organism: Mobiluncus porci; assembly: GCF_009695935.1. Classification (GTDB taxonomy): domain Bacteria; phylum Actinomycetota; class Actinomycetes; order Actinomycetales; family Actinomycetaceae; genus Mobiluncus; species Mobiluncus porci. The sequence goes on along the minus strand of NZ_VUMY01000014.1, from coordinate 19,523 downwards.
GAGTTGCGAGAGTTGTTGCGTGAGCAAGCCGATGACGGAGTGGCGGTTCTGATTTCCTCCCATGTTTTGAGCGAACTCGAGGGCACCATTGATGATGCCGTGTTCGTGAAAGCAGGTCGGGTGGTGGACACTTCTGCTTTGTCTGAGCTCATCGAGGGTCAAGCTGTCGGGTCGCGGTACCGCCTTTCGGTGCTGGATTCGGCGGCGTTTAGGGCTTTTATTGAGGCCGAAGATTTCACCGTTTTCACCCCCGCGGGCTGTCTCGATTACGAGTTCAACGCCGCGGGTCCCGAAGAGGCCGCCGATATTTTGGCGCGGATAGTCGCGGCTGGGGTGAAGGTGAGTGGTTTCGGGGCGGCGCCAGGCAAACCCAGCCTCGAAGAGATTTATCTCCAAGTCGATATGGGGGAACGCAAATGAGCGGGAACATGGTTGAAGACTCCTTGTTGAATCAGACCACCTCATCCACCGGGCCAAGAGAACCCGCGCCCCACCGGCTCCCCGGCGCATTTAACGCCGTTGAGACCGTGATGAAACTTGAGCTGCTTGGGCGGGCGCGCTCAAAGAAGTGGATTGCAGCGATGGTCGTGTGGGTTATTCTCCTGACGCTCATGTGGATTGGCATGTTGGCGGTTTACGCCAACTTTGGGAGCCATAACGGGATGAGTCCCGCCGATTTGGCTACCGCCCTATACCAGGCGAAACAGTGGAGTTTCGCGTTAATGCTGCTGTTTACCTTGGGTGTGTCCCTAGCGATTGCCCCCGCGCTAGCCTCCACAACCATTAACGGGGACCGCGAGACCGCGAATCTGGCGATTCTCCAGGCCACGCCGATAACCCCGAGCGCACTTTTGTGGGGGAAGCTCCTGGCAGCCTGGATTTCTGGAGCGGTGTTCGTCCTTGTTGGAGCCGTGCCGCTCGCGATTCTGGTGGGGACGAATCAACTCGGGTGGGTCATGTTTGTCAAGGCCGTAGCCGTGATGCTCGCAGAAGTGTTTATCGTTTGTGCGATTGGTATCGGGGCCTCCGCGCTAAACTCCCGTCCGGTAGCCTCGGTTTTGGCGACTTACCTCCTGGTCGGACTGCTCATGATTGGGGGGCCGCTCACTTTCATCTTCACCGCAAATGCGATGACCGAACGGGTTGAATTTGATTTCCACTCTATGAACTATGACGGGCCGAGCGACCCGTGGTCTAATCCTGATTACAATCAAGACTCTCGCTATCCCGGGCTGAATAAAGACCCTGGGTGGAAGTGCGAAGTTGAAAAAAGCGAAAAATACTTATCTCACACGAATCGCACCTGGTGGCTGTTGCTAAGCTCGCCAGTCGCGATTCTCTCCGACGCCGCAATCGGCACCGGACCTCACAATTCTTCTATAGAAGGCCCCCTATACGGGGTTCCTGGCGGAAATACCATGCTCGGTTTTTTAGCCGGCAGGATTGCCAGCCAGCGTTTAGAATCTCCCAGCGGGTCCGAATTCCTCGCCCGGGCTCAAGACGTGAAACCGCCCCAACTATCAGTCTATGACGACTGCTATGTCGGGCCAGACGGAAAAATAGAATTGGTTCCAATTCGTGAAGCCGCCCAGCTAGATAACGAGGTTTTCGGCGCTAATTACTCTAAGTTCCTGGGACAGTCGTGGTATTGGGGCATGATTTTCCACGCGGTCTTGGCCGCCAGCGCGATTTGGCTGGCTTGGGCGCGCCTTCGCGTGCCGGTCAAGCGCCTCCCGAAGGGCGTCCGCATCGCGTAGCCGGCGGGTCAGCCCTCCTCGGAGCGGGTCAGATCTCTTCGGAGCGGGTCAGCCCTCGTGGTGCAAGGCGCAGCCGGCGGGTCAGACCTCTTCGGCGTAATGAGCGAAGCGAATGTAGCCGAAAGGGTCTGACCCCACGGCGTAGCGACCCAGAGTGGTGTAGCGACCAAGACTATCACATTAGTGCTACACTTGTGACATGAATGCTACACCCGCAGTTTTGGCTTCTCGAGATCTGCGCAACCACACCTCCGAGTCGCTCAAACGCGCCGAAAATGGGGAAAGTCTCGCGGTAACGGTAAACGGGCATCCCGTGGCAATGCTTGGACCCATCCCCACGAGCGGACGAGCTTACCTCACACGCGCCGAATTCCTGCGCCGATTCCAACCCGCCGATTCGGGCTTGCGTGCCCAACTCGATGAATTTGACCAGGACCTCGACGAGCTGGGCGGTATCGACTGATGACTCACGGCCTGTTGGACACCTCTGTTTTTATCGCCAGCGAATCGGGTCGCGCACTCAATGTAGAGCGCCTCCCCGAGGAAATTTTTGTAAGCGCCATCACCTATTCGGAGCTCTATGCCGGAGTTTTGGCAGCCTTGGACGTGGACACGCGGGCGCGACGCATGGGGACCCTCCAAGTTCTCGCAGATGTGGAACTGCTGCCAGTGAATCGACGTGTGGCGGAATTATGGGCGGAGTTGCGGGTAAAACTCCGAGAGTCACGTCGACGCATCAACGTCAACGACCTCTGGATTGCCGCCACCGCACTGGCCAACAATCTCCCTCTGTTCACCCAGGACGCCGACTTTAGCCCCATTGCTGAAGTCTCCACCCTCAAAGTCATCGAGGTGTAGCCACACGTTCAACCGCGCCAGGTTTTCTTCACAAGATTGAGCGCTTCGGTTTTGCTGAGCTTTTCGGCGCGATCCGCCTTTACAAATTCAAGAGCTAACACCGCTGCACTTACTGAATCACCCTCCAACGAGCCGACCGGTCCCCCCTCCCCAACGGAACAATGTAGGTCCTACCTACTGCCAGACTCGCTGACGTTTGTACCAATACAATCGTTGTGTTGATACAAACTCCACCTTGTCAACAGGTGTTCAAAATCGCCAGCGTATCCGGCGGGTCGAGCATAGCCGGCTGGTCGCTTACTCCCCCGGGAGGGGTTCATCCGGGCAACCCGCAAGGACTTCGCTCATCGCCTTCTTTTCCTCGGGAGTCACCCACAGCCCGTATTTCGTCTTCACCGCGATTTGGCGGGCGACATATTCACAGTGAAAAGCCTCATTCGGGGGGAGCCAGTCGGAGGCGTCCTGGGACTCCTTGTCCTGGTTTGTTTCCCCGTCCACCGCTATCAGGTTCAGCGGGTCATTGGCGATTTTCTTCCGAGTTTCCTGGTCAAGGTGCTGACCTCCCGTGCGCCACACGTTTCCGAGCGCGACCACGTGGTCTATCTGAACCTTGTCAGAACTGCCTTTTTCTCTCAGGAATTGGATGGTTTTTCCGGTGTAATCATCTTCTAGAGTTCCAGACTGGACGACACAATTTCGCGGATTCACTTGGCGGTATTCCACGTCTTTAAGGTCGCGGGCGAGAACCTCATTGCGCGTGTTGCAGTCGTCCCCATCAAGATCGAGCCAGCCTTCCCCAAACAGCCGATTGCGGTTGAAGTCATTAAAAGGATCCTTGTCTTTCACCTTCAAGTCCTCAAGAGCAGACAGGGCAGTTCCGGTCGGATTCGCCGTCTTCGCGGTGCCTACCTTAGCGGTTTTGTCGGGGGCGGGCTGGGCGGAGGATTTCCCCTCCGAAAACGATCCGAGGAAATTAGCGAGCGGAAATTTGTCTCCCAACAGGCTCTGTGCCACGCCGATAATCATCACGACCGCGAAAATCACGAGAGCCACACTGCGTCCGGTTTGGACGCGGTCTTTCCCGAAGCCAAGCCAGCCCTCGTAGGGGTTTACCCGCGGGGTTTCCGGCTCAAGGTTTTCCCTTTGCTCATTACCACTAGGATCTTTCGCGTTATTGCTCATGGTTCCAGCCTAACGAAATGGTCCGTACCAGTCACTTCTGTAATCATCGCGAGTCCCCTACCTGTGGGAGGGATGGCAGCAAGGTCTTCACGCTGGGGGATCTCAAACGAGGTCGGGGCAAAAACTCCGTCTCCGCGCTTGAAATAGTCCGGATCCACCGCCACCCAGTCAATCATCTCCCCTGAAACGATGGGGTCGTGCTTTAGCGTTTCAGCAGATGAAGCGGCCAAACCCTTCCCCATCGGTTCTTCGCGCCACACCCCGAAGGGAACGCCGCCCGAGACCAAGCGCTTGCGAGTTAGATGTATTCCGAGAGGATTCTCCTCCACCCCGATAAACCGCATCCCCAGTCCCGCGGCCGCGACCAAAGTCGAGCCCGAACCGGAAAAACAATCCAGCACCAATCCCCCCGGCGGACACGCCGCTTTCAAGGCTCGCTCAACGACCGCAAGCGGCTTCTGGGTCGGATACCCCACCCAAGACGAGGAATGATTCGGGGGCCGAGAGATCTCCCACACATCCGGAGCCACCATTCCCGCGGGATTAAATAAATCGCGACGTTTCGCGGCAATCGTGGCCCGATACGGCACTCTTACCGCATCGGGGTCAAAGTAATGGTGACGAGAGTCTCGCGCATAGAACAAAATCGTGTCGTGTTTCCTCCCGAACCGCCGCCGCGAGCCCCCTCCGGAGCCGTAAACCCACACGATTTCGTTCAACAAGTTGCCCGCCCCGAAAACCTCGTCACACACGAGACGTAGCGCCGGGGCCGCATGCCAGTCGCAATGGACAAAAATCGATCCGGTATTCGCCAACATCTCCCGCAAGGCCGTGAGTCGTTCGAACATGTTCTGGAGGTAGTCTGCGTCGTCCCACCGATCGCCGTATTGCTTCAAGGTGATACTTTTTCGCGCCCGCCCGTGAAGGAAAATCTTTTGGGAGTAATCGGCCTGGGAGTTGAAGGGCGGATCAATGTAAACACAATCGATTTTCCCCGCGAACTCGGCGTGAAGTCCGCCCAAAACTGCGAGGTTTTCTCCGGCGTAGATTCGATTGGCGACCCCGTAATCGGGTTCACAGCCAGTCGGCTTCACCAAGGACTTCTCGGGATTTTCCGCATCATCCTTGTGGGACACCGACTCTTTACTTGCACCGCGATAAAATTCAGCCACACGATAAACGGGCGGGTCAGAGGGCGGGAAAGTCGGGGACGTTTTACCGGCCCAGACGAGTTCCACACGGCTTTTTCCCACAAAACCACTTTACAAACATTTCGCATGTTTCGCCTGGAAAAGGTAAAATCGGAGGAAACTGGGAAAGGAGGGGCCAGGTTGACTGATTTTAATGATTTTTTCCGCAGCGTCGAGCGAAACACTCTAGCCCCTTTAAGCCGCGACCGTATCAAGAAGATTCTCGAAAAACACGGCTGGTCCTACCAGGTTAACCACGACGGAGACATTGGCGGAGCTTGGCAAAACGGCGTCTATTACTTCCAGGTCACCGGCGAGAACGACTCGGTGCTTTGCGTGCGCGGAACCTGGAGAGCCAATCCAGAACTGGATGACTTCATCTTGGTGAATTCCCTTTGCAACCGTTGGAATATGGAGTACTACTGGCCGAAAACCTACGCCCGCGTTACTGATGAGCGCGAATTGATGGTGCATACCGAGCTCCCCATCAGTTACCGCAGCGGGCTCACGGACGCGCAACTCGACGAGCACGTGCGTTGTGCCCTCGAGGCTTCGGAGGATTTTTTTGAGCACTTGGCCGAAAAGTTCCCGAAGGCCGTTGCGGACGACGAGGCGTAGCCGCGCGCGTCAGCTCGGCAATAGCCACCACAGCGGATGCCCTTTGGCGCGATACCGCTCCAAGAAACGCTCAATCCGAACCGACCAATAGGCAAACAGGCCCTGGTGGACAATTAGGGTTTGTTTCGGTTCCTTTGACTTGGTCAAACCGATTTCGGCATAGAAACCCCGCAGCGAAAACAGGGAATAATCCCATTCCAGGCTCAAAACATTCTCCATCTCCGCGAGATTCTCGGGGGTGTCGGAGCGCGGTTCCTCGGTCAGTTCACTAACAATTTGTGCGGTGACCTCGCGACTCATTAGATGAGCCATATCTCGGGTCTGGCTCGGTTCCGGCACTTCCTGGCGGGAGTCCGTCTCCCCCACCGCCTTCGCATCCAGGGCGATGGCGGAGCCGATACCGAAAATTTTCGGAAAAGTCGGGTTTCTAAATGTTTGGGGAAGACCGGAGATACTTTCTCCGCCGGCGCGATCCTCCCGAGTCGCGTCCACCCGAAATCGTCCCCACCCGTCATACAGTTCAGCGCTCAAATCTTCCCCCGCCGGACTCTTCACCGCCAGTGGAGTCAAAACCCGCGAGGCCTCAATCGCCAGCAGGTCACAGGCGATTTCTTCGGGGGCGTCATCCCCCTGCGCGGATACGTATCTCAAGCGGGTCCCGTTAATGCTCGTCAAACGTTTTCCACGATGCAACAAGATGCCGAAGCGTTCCATTAAACGCTCTACTGCCTCGCGAGTAGCCTCCTCCATTTCGGGATTCGCGCTGGTGAGGTAGAGCCAGGGTCGTCCCGCATCGAAGAAATGTAGCTGAACCCGGCTGCGCAGCCCCTCGGAGCGAAGCACCCCATCAACTGCGAGGGCGTATTCCAACGCCCCGTAATAGCCGCCCATTCCTCGCGCCGACCGCCCGACGGCGATAACGCGTGGCTTGTCGCCCGGCGGGGAATCTTGGAGTTCAGAGATGAGTCGGCGCAGTTCAGATTCACCGGCTACTGCGGAGTCGAGTCGGTCAATAACGCAGGTGGCTATGGTTGTGCCTTCGCTCGGGATTCCCGCGACGCGGTCAATATCGTGGCCGGTGGCCACCACGAGAAAATCGTAGGGAACTCGAGCAGTTTCTCTCGCGAGCGGGGAACCGGTGAAGGTGATCTCAACTTGAGGACGGGGGTCATCACGGTACCCTCGGGGGTAGACGGTGCGGGCAAGCCCTTGATGATAAATAATCCCTTTGTGGCGATAAAGCGAACCCAGAGCCACCGTTTCGTGTTCGGGAGACTGGAGACCGGTAGCAATATGCGGCAGGGAGTCGGGGTTAATCCACTGCGCTCCCGGGCTCACGACGATGACCTCGTGGTCTGCCCCGAGGCGGTGTTTGAGGCCGAGCGCAGTGGCATGGCCAGCCATGCCGGCGCCAATAACAACAATCCTCGACATGTGTTAAACCTTATCTGGTAAACGCCGTCGCCTTGCGCTGCACGCTGCAACCTCCGGGCGGCGACCAGTGGGTTAGGCTGGTTGCGTTAATGGGGGGAGGTCGCCGATTCCTCGGTTGTGCGCTCCGCTTTGCGGCGACGGCTCGCTGCTTTTGATAAACCGAAAGTTCAACTGACTAAAACAAAACCTTAAATCAATGCTCAAGACGTTTCTTCAAAGTCGAGGACGCTTGCTCAACGGGCTTGATGGTCATCGAATCGATATTCATGTGCGGCGGAACCGAAAGCGCCCAGACGATGGCGCGGGCGATATCTGCGCCGATGAGCGGGTGATCCACCCCTTCATAAACTGCCTCGGCCTTGCTCTTGTCGCCCAAGCGGTTCAGCGAAAATTCTGGGGTTTGGACGAGACCGGGAGCAATCTCGATAATCCGAACCGGCTTGCCGACAAGCTCGAGGCGCAGAGTCTCGGGAAGCATCACTTCCGCGTGTTTCGCCGCGGTGTAGCCGGCTCCCCCAGGATAGGTGCCGTGTCCCGCAATCGAGGTCACGAACAGGACATCCCCTCCGCCGTTTGCGAGCATAGCTGGCAAAAACGCCTTGGTGACGCGCAAGGCTCCGAGAACGTTCACGTCGTACATGGTCTGCCAGCGCTCCGGATCGGCGTCGAGAACGCTATCCATCCCGAGAGCCCCGCCGGCGTTATTTACCACGGCATCTACTTTGCCCCCGTCAGCAAGAGCCCACTCGCGCAAGGCCTCGACGTGGGTCGGCTCGGAGAGGTCAGCCGCGAAAGCCTCGCAGCCGGTCTCGTAGGCAAGCGCAGCCAAGCGATCCTCGCGCCTCGCGGTGGCGAGCACTTTCCAGCCTGCCTCAGTAAGCTGTTTCACAGTCTCCCAGCCGATTCCGGTAGAGGCACCGGTCACGAGCGCCCTCCCGGGCTTTCGCGGGTTGGCCGCTTGGGGATAGTTGATTCCAAAACTTTGCGTGTCCGCAGGTGCTTTCGCGGGTTGAACCGGTCCAGGTTTCATCATCTTTCGCCTTTCGAATTTCAGGGTTTTTACCTTCCCTAATAAACTTACCCTATAGAGAGAATACACTTCCGCTGAGCCGCAGAGAGGGCAGTTTCGAAGGAGCCTGTGGGTGCTCGTAGTTTTTCTTAGGAACTTGTTCCTTAGAAAAACAGAGCGGGACCCCACTTGCGCGACTGAGAAACGTACCGACTGCGGCGACGTAAGCATTTTAGGAAGGCGAAAATATGAAGCTGGGATTTATTGGCATGGGGGCAATGGGCTCGGCGATTGCTTCGGGAGCGTTGCAGGCAGGGTTCATCAAGGCTGCCGACCTGTTCTTTACGGACGGCGCGCCGGGGAAAAACCGTCTCGCTACCGAATTCGGCGCCACGCAGCTCGCTGACAACGAACAACTCCTCGAAAAAGTCGACGCGGTTCTTATCGCCGTGAAACCGAAACACATCGGCTCGGTTCTCGCCGAGGTTAAGCCGCTTCTCGGGAACAAGCTCCTCATCTCGATTGCCGGTGGGGTGCCGCTGGCCAGCCTTGAGGGCGACCTCAAATCAGGTGCGCGAGTGATTCGAGTGATGCCCAATATCAACGCCCTGGTGGGAGCCTCCATGAGCGCGGTTTGTGCGGGAGAAAACGCCATTGAAGCCGACAAGGAGTTTGTTCTTGACCTGTTCAACTCGGTCGGGCACGCGATTGAACTTGAAGAAACGCTTTTTGGCGCCTTCACTGCCCTAGCGGGTTGCGCCCCCGCCTGGGCCTTCACCTTTGTTGAAGCCCTGGCCAAGGCCGGAGTGGCGGCGGGCCTCACCAAGACCCAGGCAGTCGAGTCAGCGACGCAAATGCTCCTGGGCTCGGCCTTGATGCTTCAAGACGGACTCAGCAAGGGCCAGCACCCTGGCCAGCTCGTTGACGCGGTATCTTCACCAGGTGGCTCGACCATCGCTGGCTTGCTCGCGGGCGAAGACGCGGGTTTCTCCGCGGCGGTTGTCCGCATGGTTGAAGGCGCGATGGCTCAAGATGCCAAGGCGGCAAAAAGCTAACGTCGGGAGAGTCAGCTTGCTGACTAAAGGAACCCGACCCAAACGGGTAAACTAGTGACGGTAACCCACTGATAGAAAGAAAACGATGACGCAAACGATTGCTTATCCGGCGACTTTGCCGGCTCCGAAAGTTCCGGCAAAAACTACTCTTGACGGCATTGAAGACAAGTGGCGCGCTCGCTGGACTGAGGACAAGACCTACGCTTTCAATCCGGAAACGACCCGCGAGGCGGTCTATTCTATTGACACTCCCCCGCCCACAGTTTCCGGGTCGCTCCACGTCGGACACGTTTTCTCTTATACCCACACGGATCTCGTAGCCCGCTACCAGCGGATGCGCGGGAAGAACGTGTTTTACCCGATGGGCTGGGACGATAACGGGCTCCCAACCGAGCGGCGGGTCCAGAACTATTTTGGGGTGCGCTGCGACCCGTCGCTGCCCTACGTTCCCAACTTCAAGCCGCCGTACGAGGGCGGGGAAGGCAAGTCCATCAAGAACGCCGACCAGGTTCCCATCTCCCGCAAGAATTTTGTGGAACTGTGCGAGAAGTTGACCGCCGAGGACGAGAAGCAGTTTGAGGAACTGTGGCGTACCCTGGGGCTTTCCATCGACTGGTCCTACACGATGCAAACCATTGGAGCCCGCGCCCAGAAGGTTGCCCAGACTTTCTTCTTGCGCAATCTCGCGCGCGGCGAGGCTTATCAAGCGGATGCCCCAGGACTTTGGGACGTCACGTTCCAGACGGCCGTCGCCCAAGCGGAACTCGAGGCTCGCGACTATCCCGGGGCTTATCATTCCTTGGCTTTCCACCGCGAAGACGGGAAGGGCGACATTGTTATCGAGACCACCCGTCCGGAGCTTCTGGGGGCCTGTTGTGCCTTGGTGGCTCATCCCGATGATGAGCGTTACCAAGATGTTTTCGGGTCTTTTGTGACTTCGCCGGGATTTGACGTGCGCGTGCCGGTTTTGGCCCACCCCATGGCGGAAATCGACAAGGGATCGGGTATTGCCATGTGCTGTACCTTTGGTGACCTCGTCGACGTGCAGTGGTGGAGGGATTTACAGCTCCCGACTCGCGTCATTATCCGCAAAGACGGGAGGATTACCGCCGAGGTTCCCGACTGGGTGACTTCCGAGCGGGGCCGGGCTTTGTTCGAGTCGGCTTGCGGAAAGACAACGTTCTCAGCCCGCAAGGCTGTGGTGGAGGCGCTCCAAGCTTCCGGGGAAATGCTGGGAGAGCCGAAACCGACCCAGCGTATGACGAACTTCTATGAAAAGGGAGACAAGCCCTTGGAGATTGTGGCTTCTCGCCAGTGGTATATCCGTAATGGTGGCGCGGATTTCACCCGTCCGGGCAAGTCCGGGACACTTCGCGAGGAGTTTTTGGCTCGCGGGCGGGAACTGGATTTTGTGCCGGACTTCATGCGGGTTCGCTATGAGAACTGGGTGAACGGGTTGAACTCCGATTGGTTGATTTCTCGCCAACGCTTCTTCGGGGTGCCTCTGCCATTGTGGTATCCCATTGATGAATCGGGAGAAACCGATTATAACCACCCGCTGATACCTTCCGAAGCTGTCTTGCCGATTGATCCCACCACTGACGTACCCGCCGGTTTTGACGAATCCCAGCGGGGCAAACCCGGCGGTTTTGAGGCCGAGGTTGACATTATGGATACCTGGGCGACTTCTTCGTTAACGCCCGAGATTTATTCAGGTTGCCTCTTTGACGATGCTTTGTTTGCCGCGACTTTCCCGATGGATCTCCGTCCCCAAGGTCAAGACATCATTCGAACCTGGCTGTTCTCGACCGTGGTGCGCTCTCATCTCGAGTTTGATGAGCTGCCGTGGCGGCAAGCCGCCTTGTCGGGTTGGATTCTCGACCCGGACCACAAGAAGATGTCCAAATCCAAGGGCAACGTCGTCACCCCGATGGGGCTGCTCGAGAAGCACTCCTCGGATGCGGTGCGTTACTGGGCGGCTTCGGCAAGGCTCGGGACGGACGCGGCCTTTGACGAGGCTCAGATGAAGGTTGGGCGGCGGCTTGCGATTAAGCTTTTGAACGCCTCGAAGTTTGCGTTGTCGATGGTCGGGGACGGTGAGCTGACTCTTGATCCTTCGCTTGTGACCGTTGAGGTTGATCGAGCGTTAATTGCCTCGCTGGTGGAGGTCATTAAAAGTGCCACCAAGGCTTTTGACGCAATGGATCACGCCAGGGCGCTCGAGACGACCGAAAGCTTCTTCTGGACGCTGTGTGATGACTATTTGGAGCTCGTGAAAGACCGCGCTTACGGGGTTGATTCCTGGGCCGATGAGGCGGGCGTGACTTCGGCGCGGGCGACTCTGGCCTTGGCGATTGATGCCGTTGTTCGGTTGCTCGCCCCGTTCTTGCCGTTTACGTGCGAAGAGGTCTGGTCTTGGTACCGCGAGGGATCCGTACATCTAGCCTCCTGGCCGACCACCGACGCACTCGAAGCAGCCGCGGGCAATCCCGAGATTCTGCGGGTTGCCGGCGGAGCCCTGTCAGTGCTTCGCAAGGTGAAGTCCGATGCCAAGGTCTCCCAGCGCACGCCGTTTGTTTCGGCAACCGTGGAGTTCCCCGAGGCGGATGCGGCTTTGGCGGAGGCATCACGGGAAGACCTTGTCGCGGCCAACCACGTTGAGGGCTCGCTTGAGTTCGTGGGCGCATCCGTCGAAGGCCCGCAGGTTGCAGTGTCTGAACTCGGAGAGCCTCCCGCGAAACCTGTCAAGTAACAACCTGCGCTGCTCCGCCTATGACGAGAAATCATTGCCGTCCCTTAACGTTTTCGCGATGTTACGTGGCGGATGTGTCGGCTTCGCCGTCGCCGCCACGTAACATCGCGGAGCCGGCCAAATAACCGGAGACCCGTACCTAGCTCTTCCTTTTTTTGAATTTATTGCCTAATATGACAATAAATTCAAAAATCGTAGTTTTTTGGCACGCCAGTGACGTAGACAGACCCCCAATCCATGAGGATTCCCACCTGACAGCCCACCAAAGGTAAAGTAGAAGGGATAAAAACTCTAGCAAGGAGCATAAATGGCGGAAGCCCAGGACTTTATTTCTCCCCTCAAAGTGAAGACCCTGCCGGACGGCACGATGGAGGCTCACAACCCCTCCCCCGTTGATATCCCGCGAAGCTGGAATATTGTGAAGCTCTTGTTGAACCGGGTAAAGCGCAACCCCGAAGGGACACTTATTGAACGCAAGGCCGGGCTCGGCCACGAGTGGCAAAAGATCTCCGCGAAGCAGTTCCTTGATGAGGTCGATTCCGTCTCCCGCGGGCTCATTGCTCTCGGTCTCGAACCAGGGTCGCACATGGCGATTATGGCTCACACTTCTTATGAATGGACTTTGCTCGATTACGCCTGCTGGAGCGCGGGGGCGGTCAATGTGCCGCTGTACGAGACTTCTTCAATCCACCAGATCGGGGTGGTCATCAAGGAGGCTGACATCAAGATAGCCTTTGCTGAAAACGCGCGCCTCGCCGAAGCCATCGAAGCCGCCGCTGCCAAAGTAAACCGCCAGGTCAAGGTCTTATCTTTGGATCTCGGGGCAATTGCGGCCCTACACGAAGCGGGGCGAACCGTAGCGCAGGTCCGGGTCGACGAAGCCCGCAAGGGGCTCAACATGGACTCACCGGCCACGATTATCTACACTTCGGGAACGTCTGGGGATCCGAAAGGAACCGTCCTCACTCACGGGAATTTCACGACTTTGGTGTGGTCGAATATGGAGTGGATGCCTGAATTTTCTAGGGATCCGCGGGCGAGGCTGCTGTTGTTTTTGCCTTTGGCTCACGTGTATGCCCGACTCCTGGAAGTTTTCATGCTTAGTGGGGAGGGAGTTCTCGGACATGCCCCAAATATTAAGAACCTGCTTCCGGACATTGGCTCGTTCAAGCCGACCTACCTCTTAGTTGTCCCCCGCGTGCTTGAAAAAATATACAATTCTGCAGACGCTCAGGCAGGCATTTCAAAACCGAAGCATATGGTTTTCAAACGCGCTGTTAACACCGCCATTGCCTATTCGAGGGCGCTCGATACTCCGGAGGGTCCCTCACGGCGGCTTCGCCTGCGCCACGCGTTTTATGAGCAACTGGTTTACCGCACAATTATGGGGCTTCTGGGCGGGAAATGCAGCTTTGTTATTTCCGGAGGAGGCGCGCTGGGGGAACGTCTGGGGCATTTCTATCGTGGAATTGGTCTAAGCGTTCTTGAAGGCTACGGTATGACTGAATCTTGCGGACCGATTACGGTAAACACAACACATTTGAACCGTATCGGTACTGTCGGGGCACCGGTTTGTTCCGCAACAGTTCGAGTTACCCCCCAGTCAGAGATTTGGCTCAAAGGCCCCACGGTGAGTCCGGGATACCTGCGCTCTGATAAGAATGATGGAGTTTTCAAAGCCGATGGCTGGTTGAATTCCGGAGATCTCGGGACTATGGATAAGTCAGGATTACTTACCATAACCGGACGCGCGAAAGAAATATTGGTGACCGCGGGCGGAAAGAACGTAGTGCCGGCGACTTTGGAGGAACCGTTGCAGTCCCACCCCTTGATTTCTCAGATCATGGTTGTCGGGGAAGGCAAACCTTTCGTCGGCGCTTTGGTGACACTCGACGCGGAAATGCTGCCGGGATGGCTCAAGAAGAAGGGTCTCGAGCCGATGGATGTCACCTCTGCCTCCCACCATCCCGCAGTTCAAGCCTCGATTTCCCGTGCGATTGACAAGGCGAATGCCGGCGTGTCTCGCGCCGAATCTATTCGCGAATTCCGTATCCTGCCGTTCGATTTCACTGAGGCCAATGGAATGTTAACTCCTTCGATGAAGATACGCCGTTCGGTTGTCCTAGAAAAATGCGTTACGGAGATCGCCGACATCTATAAGGACGTAGAGTCCCCCGAGCTCGAAGAAAAGTCCGGCGTGATGGCAGGAATAGCTTCTATGCCCGACTTATCTAAGGTTACGGGCTATTTCAAGAATATGCTTACCTTCCCGCATCGCGAGGATTCCGGGGATTAGCGCAGCAGGGGAGACGGTTTCGTCTTTTTCGTTACGCGGCTTGTAGGGACGGTTTCGACTGTGCGTAGTAACCGCAGGGAACGTAGCCGGAAGGGTCTGACCCGCCCGCTACGCCTACCCCCTTAAAGCCACGTGATGCCGAATAACCTCATCGACGATAAACCGAAGGAATTTTTTCGCGAAATCGGGGTCAAGTCCTGATTCTTCGGCTAACGCCTGGAGGCGCTCCACCTGGCGTTCCTCACGTTTAGGATCCGCTGGGGGAAGATCGAGTCGGGCTTTCAACTCACCCACCTTTTGAGTGCAGCGAAACCGTTCCGCCAGAAGATGCACCAAGGCGGCATCAATGTTATCGATGGTGGCGCGATATTCTTTCAACTCGTCGGGCGTCTGCGGCGGGTTACTCAAGATACCTTCGGCTTCCATTTTTTCCTCTCCGCTGGAACGACAAAACACGCCCACATCGTTTCACTACGCCGACTTCGCCTCGGCACGCAGGTCACGCAGGACAATGGTGGGAGCCTCGCCCTCGAGAACGCATTCGGGCTCGATAATGACTTCGGCAACGTCATCTCGAGACGGCAGGTCAAACATGGTTCTCGCCAGGGTCCGCTCCATCAAAGTCGACAGCGACCGCGCTCCGGTTCCGCGTTTCTCCGCAAGTTCCGCCACTGCGTGAATCGCCTCGTCAGTAAAGGTCAGCTTCACTCCGTCGAGCTCGAACAGGTGCTGGTATTGCTTCAAAATCGCGTTCTTCGGTTCGGTCAGGACGCGAGCCAAATCGTCCACATCCAGCGCCGACACGTTCGTAATCACGGGAAGCCGCCCGATGAACTCGGGAATTAACCCAAACTTGTGCAGGTCGTCCGGCGTTACCTTCGCGAACAAATCCCCGTGTTCTTTGACTGACTTCAAATCCGAGCCAAAACCGGTGGAACGCTGTCCGAGACGAGCCTTTACAATCTCGTCCAGCCCCGCGAAAGCACCGGCAGCGATAAAGAGAATCGAAGAGGTGTTGATTTCAATGAAGTCCTGGTGGGGATGCTTGCGTCCCCCCTGGGGCGGCACCGAGGCGGTGGTGCCCTCAATAATCTTCAACAGAGCTTGCTGAACCCCCTCGCCTGAGACGTCGCGAGTAATCGAAGCGTTTTCGCCCTTGCGGGAAATCTTGTCGATTTCATCAATGTAGATAATCCCGCGTTCGGCCTTCTTGATGTCGCCGTCTGCCTCCTGGATAAGGCGCAGCAAGATGTTTTCTACATCCTCGCCCACGTATCCGGCTTCGGTCAAGGCCGTCGCGTCAACAATACAGAACGGGACTTTCAGCAAGCGTGCGAGCGTACGAGCCAGGTGGGTTTTTCCGGTTCCGGTCGGACCGAGCAAGAGAATATTCGACTTCGTCATCTCCATACCGGTGTCTTCATTACGACGCATGGCGCGAACCCGCTTGTAGTGGTTGTAAACCGCCACAGAAAGGGCTCGCTTGGCGTTTTCCTGGCCGATAACGTATTGCTCCAAGAAGTCAAAGATTTCGTGCGGGGTGGGAAGAACCTCCAGACCAGGGGAATTATCTCCCTCGAGTTCCTCGGCAATAATCTCATTGCACAGTTCGATACATTCGTCACAGATATAGACACCGGGTCCAGCAATCAACTTGCGAACCTGACGCTGTGACTTCCCGCAGAAAGAACATTTTAGTAAATCAACAGACTCGGCTGGGCGAGACATGAACACCCCTCGGTTGGAAACGGTTACCTAATGATTCTAAGGGTAAAAGAGCGAAAACTCGCGTTGAAACGGGCCTTTTGGCTGAATTGGAAGGCGGAGCCGGAGCGGGTCGAACCTCTCTCGCGTAGTTGCGCTAGCAACGTAGCCAGAAGGGTGCGACCCCGACGGCGAAGCCGGTTTAAGGCTTTGCTTTCGCTACGCCAACGCGATGCAGGTCGAGAGCAATGCCGAGTTCGCTCGAGCATTGCCGAGACCAAGGAAGCGGTGCGCAATTTTGCGAAGCAAAATTGCAAGCATTGGGTCAGACCCTTCCGACTACATTCACTTCGTTCATTACGCCGGAGAGTCTGACCCGTTGGCTAGGCTAGTTATTCGACGTCACGCCCTTGCGGGGGCTCAAAACCTGGTCAATAAGGCCGTATTCCTTGGCCTGCGAGGCGGTCAAAATCTTGTCGCGGTCGATGTCTGCATGCATCTGTTCCGGAGTCCGGTTGGAATGCTTCGACAAAGTCTCTTCGAGCCAAGTACGCATCCGGTCGATTTCCTCGGCAATAATCGCCAAATCGGTTGCCTGTCCCTGTGCGCCTTGGATGGCCGGTTGGTGAATCAGAACTCGGGCGTTCGGGAGCGCCAGACGCTTCCCGGGGGCACCACCTGCAAGCAAAACTGCCGCCGCGGAGGCCGCTTGACCCAAACAGACAGTCTGAATCTCTGGCTTGATGTACTGCATCGTGTCGTAAATCGCTGTCATCGCAGTAAAAGATCCGCCGGGAGAGTTGATGTACATCGTGATAAGCGAATCGGGATCCTGGCTTTCCAGCACCAAGAGCTGAGCCATCACGTCATCAGCCGAGGAATCATCAACCTGGACCCCGAGGAAAACAATGCGATCTTCAAACAGCTTCGCATAAGGGTCTTGACGCTTGTACCCGTAAGCGGTACGCTCTTCAAAACTCGGCAAAACGTAGCGGCTCATCGGCATCATGAGTCCACTGTTTCCCGGCATAGTCAAGCCGCCCGCGGCGGCAAAATCACCTTGGTAGTTCACTGGTTATTCCCCCTTCTCCGCGGCGTCACGAGCCTCACCAACCGCATCAGCATTCTCCACGACCGCATCGATGAAACCATATTCCAAAGCCTCCTGGGCTGTGTACCAGTGGTCACGGTCAGCATCCTTGGTGATTTCTTCCAAAGTGTGACCCGTACGCTCGGCCGTAATCTCCGCGAGTTCCTTCTTCATCGCCAAAATGAGGTCAGCATTAATCCGCACCTCCGAGGCGGTCCCTGACACGCCGCCAAGCGGCTGGTGCATCAAAATGCGCGCGTGCGGGGTCGCGAATCGTTTGCCCTTCGCCCCGGCGGTCAGCAAGAACTGCCCCATAGAAGCAGCCATCCCCATCGCCACGGTCACGACATCGGGCTTGATGTATTGCATCGTGTCGTAAATCGCCATACCCGCGGTAACGGAACCGCCAGGGGAATTGATGTAAAGGTAGATATCTGAATCGGGATCCTCGGCAGCCAGTAAAAGTAGCTGGGCACAAATCGCGTTGGCGTTGTCCTCGGCGACCTGGGTTCCGAGCCAGATAATGCGTTCTTTCAACAAGCGCTTGTAGATGAAATCATTCATCGGCGCGCTGATAGCGTCGTCTTTCGCGTTTTGGGGCACTTTTCCTCCTAAGTTGTCACTCTAACCTTAGTGGATTGCTCTCGCCAGTGGCGCTCCGGCCTCGCTTTTTTCGCTATCGGCTAATCGGAGTCACCTGAGCGTAGCCGACGCGGGTCGAGTCCATAGGCGTAGCCGACGCGGGTCGAACCTCTCTGGCGTAGTTGCGCTAGCAACGTAGCCAGAAGGGTGCGACCCCGGCGGCGCAGCCGGTTTAAGGCTTTGCTTTCGCTACGCCCTAGGGTCAGACCCTTCCGACTACATTCACTTCGTTCATTACGTCGGAGAGGTCTGACCCACCGGCTACGCTTTACTCAGCCTTCTTCTTAGCAGCCTTCTTAGCAGGTTTCTTCTCGACTTCAGCTTCCTCGTCGTCATCCTCATCATCAGCACCAACGAAGTCGCTCAAGTCCACGGCCTTGCCCTGGGAGTCCTTCACCTTCACCTCGCCCAAGGCGTTAGCAATCGCCTTGTTGCGGGCAATCTCCTGGATGAAAGCCGGAATGCGGTTGTTCTGTTCCGCTGACTGCAACAGCATCGACGGGTCCATGCCGTAAGCCTGAGCGGTTTGCAAAACGAACTCGAGGAGCTCTTGCTGAGTGACATTCATCTGGCGCTGCTCGGCCACCGTGTCGAGAATAATCTGGACCTTGAGGTCTTTCTCGACCAACTCGCGTACCCGTGCCTTATCCTCGTCACTGGCGTCCTCAGCGGTCTGGGCCGCAATCGACTCTTCCAAAAGTCCTTCCGGGAGCGGGAAATCCAACTCGTCGCGGAGTTTCTCCACAAGCTTGTCGCGAGCGTCAATGGCCTGTTCCGAACGCTTTTGACGCGCGGCGTTTTCTTCTAGTTCCTGCTTCAACTCCCCGATGGTGTCGTGGTCGGAAACCATCATCGCAAACTCATCATCAGCTTCGGGAAGTTCCTGGACTTTGACCTGGTCAAGGGTGACGGTCACGGTAGCGGTCTCCCCGCCGTGCGGGCCCGACTTCAACTGAGTTTCGAAGTCCTTGGAGGCTCCGGCTTTCATGCCTTTGAGGGCGTCATCAAGCCCTTCTACCAGCCCGCCGGCTCCGATGTGGTAGGAGACCTGAGCCAGATTGTCGATTTCCTCGCCGTCAACCTTGGTGACCAAGTCAATCGTCACGAAGTCATCTTTCTTGGCGGCGCGTTCCACAGACTTCAAGGTGGCAAAACGGCGACGCAGATTGTTGAGTTCCTCCTCGACGTCCTTGGCGTCAACGTCAACCGCCTCCACTTCGAGTTCCAGCTTGGAGAAATCGGGAAGCTTCACTTCGGGGCGAACCTCGACCTCCACGGTGAACTTGAGATCCCCACCCGCGGGACCTTCCACATTCGGGGTGTCGGTGACATCGACTTCGGGCTTACCCATCGGGGCGAGTTTGTTTTCCTCAATAGCCTGGCCGTAATACTCTGGCAGGGCGTGGTTCACGGCGTCTTCAATAACAGCGCCGCGTCCGATGTAGGACTCGATTACGCGCGCCGGGGCGTGTCCACGACGGAACCCGGGGATGTTGATTTGTCCCGCGTATTCCTTGAAAACCTTGTCCATCTCGGGCTTGAACTCTTCGTAGGGGACCTCAATTGCCAACTTCACTTTGGTCGGGTTCAGGTTTTCAACAGTGCTCTTCACAGTTTCTCCGTTTAATAGTCTCTTGCGCCCGCACACGCATTAGTCCTCGCGGCTTGCGCCCGCGGCTTTTCCGCGGTTGATTACAGCTTTCCAATCTTACTTCACGCCCGCGCTTTCGCGAAAATATGGCTTGTGTTTTGCCGCGTCCGGGAAGTCAGAGTCCTAACCCAGGAGAAAACGGCTCGCACTGCCATTATTGCGGTGTCAGATGATGAGTGCAACGTTTTTTTGGAAGGGAGTTGCGCTCTTGGGTGGTAGGTGGTCTGGTTCGGCTGTGCGTGAGTATGCGTTGGAGTTGTTAGAGCTTGGGTGGACTGCGAAACA